>NZ_JAGUCN010000002.1 GCF_018271975.1 Carboxylicivirga mesophila | reverse complement strand
TCAGATTAAAATAAAGAGCTGATTTACAATGAATAATTTTAGAGGAATAGTGAACTATTGCGATAAAATTTGAAGCAGTAAATCAGTTATTTATTAAATTGAATAAGTCTGCTTTTGTTCCATCAGGCGATATTCTTGCAGCAATTCCTTTGTTTCAAATACATCAGCAGACTGTTCAAAGCCTTGCTCCAATAGGTTTAAAGCAGCGTCGAAAACAGGCATTTTTTCCAAAAAGTGCGTATGGGTGTAATTGAGGTACTTCACCACGCGAAATGCGTTAAAAACCTCGTAAAAACGCTTCCTGAATACATCCAGTGATGCACAGTTATCATTAATCGGCTTAAGAGCTGTAAAAAAATCAGAATTCACCAGATAACTTCTCATACGCCCGCGTAGTCGATGCGTAAATTCATCGATGTCGTCCTGGCTCAGCTTATAAAGGTCATCCTTAATATCCAGAAACTCTTTCAGGTCGATAAAAGCCTGTAGGTTGTAGGTTTGGTATTCCATACCTGAATGCAATTGTTCGTTAATGGAAGGCCCTGTGCCAAAAGGCACCCTGTCGGACGGTCTGGCTGAAGGATAAACCTCAGTCACGTTGACTTCACTAAAATGGCCCTGAGGAATCACTTTTTGTAAGAAATAGAAGTCTTCTCCTGCCTGTTTGCGGGGCATCCCTCCTGCCTTTATATAAGCTTCGGCTGTGACAAAAAAACATGAGCCAACTGTATGAAAAGCGTAAGGAAAACCAGCATATCTTAATGCCTTCACATAATACCTCAAATGCAATTCGTATTCAGCAATGGCTTCGTATACATCGTCAGGTAATGCACCATTTAAGGGATGCTCGAAATAGATGGTACCTCCTGTTAATGCATTTGAATGGGTATGTTCGTTTATTTGCTCGAAGTAGTTTTCGGCCACTGTACAATCGGCGTCCAGTGATATTATAAGCCCATTGCTTATACCATGTTGGGCATAGCTCCAGGCTGCATAATCCATCCCAACCTTGCGTGCATGGCCAACACCTGCATGCTTTTTAGGCACATTGTAATCTTCGAGCTTGGTTACACGCAGCGATACAGGTAAGTTTTCACATAGAGCATCTATATTACTATACAAGTTATGCTGCCTGACCTTCACCGTCTCACTGGCCTGTTCTGAATAATTGAATACCAGTATCAGTTCAACCTCAAGCCGTGATTTTGACTGTGCATTACTCAAACTATCCAGCAACACAGGCAGATCATCTTCTTCTAGATAAACAGGCACCACCACTTTAATTGCACTCTCGACAACTGACTGCTGTTGAACCGGATGCTTAGCAAAATATTTTTGAAAAAGAATATCCATAAAAACCAAAAAAGGCAGAGGTCTGACGAACTCTGCCTTTCAATCATTAATAGATTAATTATTTTTTTGATGCAGCATGACGTGCATTTAATACTTCAACAATTTCGTTGGTAATATCAACACCTGCAGCGCCATAAAGCACATTATCTCCAAGTGTATTGCTTAAAATCACCTTGTATGGCTTTTGCTTATTATACTCTTCCAAATAGTTGATTAAAGTATCGCGCAACTGACGATTAAGTTTTTCCTGCTCTCTCATCAACTCATTGGTTAGTGTTTGATTTAACTGAGCTAAATCCTGCTCCGCTTTGGCCAAACGCTGCTGCTCTTTTTGAGCACGTTCCATACTCAAGAAACCGTTGTTTTGTACTTTACGCTGAAACTCAACAGCATCTTGCTGAAACACCCTGGCTTTTTCGTTAAAATCAGCTCTTGACGCTTCTTCTTTGCTCATCAGTTGCTCGTTAACTTCCTTGGCAAATGAGTAATGCAGAAGTAAAGAATCTGTATTAATATAGGCTACAGGAAAAAACTCTCCGCCTGCACTTTGTCCGTCTGCAGCCGTTGCATTATTGTCAGTTCCGGTGCTTTTAAAATGTAATACAAATAATATAATAACAGCAATTAATAAAACGCCATTCAGCACTGTTGATAATTGTTTCATACTCTCCCTAGTGAAATTTAACCTTTAATTTAACGGAGAACAAATATAACTGATTACCCATCATATAAAAATATTTGCTCCTTTTTTTTAATGAACAGTGCAGGTGATTTGACTATCTGCTATTCTTGATACATCAGCAAAAACAGACTAAGCTATTAGGAATGATTAAACAAGCTCAAAGATTAGAAGAATGAACGTGTTTTTCTTCGGTACTTCGACCCTGAACCACTATAGCCAGGCGCACTACATGGTATAGCGCCCCTCGATTTATGCTTCTTAACCGACTGGTTAAAGCGATAGATTACGCTCAACTCATTGGCACCATTGCTATAACCACTTAATTCTGACAATGTCCAGTCATAGCTATATGCCAATCGCGCTGGTCCCACATTGATGCCGAGAATAAATATCAAGCCATCGTTGTTAATGAGTCCTCCATTTGAAGCAAACGGAATTCCGCGGTACCACAACCCCAATTCCATGGGATTAATATACCAGTAGGTGCCGATATCCAATTGATTGAAGTTTTGTTGCAAACGATAGTTAAATGCAAGTGTAATACTTTGTTCATCGTTACGCCTGGCTTTATCTTTATAGCGGTATTTATAGCCGCCATACACTGATGTTTTAAACGGATTATAGGTTTCAATATCGGTGACGCCTACATTGCTTTTTACCAGATTATGCATGGCAAAACCAAACCAGAAGTTATCGTTATAAATCATGGCTGATGCAGCAGCATCAAACTGCTTGTGATTATACTCGCTATTTCCACTTCCGGCACTGGGCAAGGCAACACCTCCATCTCCCTGGTCAGAGGGAAAAATGGCATCCAGCAAACTCAGGTTACGCTCTTTATAGATGAATTCAATACCCGGTCTGACATATATATCCCGGGCAATTTCAATTTCATAGGCATAAAGCGCACTAATATCCTGCCTTACCAATAAACCATTACCACTATCATCGCGCAAAACCATAATGCCAAGACCACTGCTGTACTGATCAAAAAAATGGTCGGCTGCCAAAGCATATGAACGATAGGCTTTGGCAATACCTGGCCATTGATCGCGATACGTTAAACTCATTCGAGTACCTTGTGTGAGCCCTGTAAAAGAAGGGCTCAGGTACATAGGTGTAGCATACATTTGAGAAAAGGATACATCTTGCGCCCTGACACTGATTGACAGCAAACAGAATAAGACGAAAGTGCTCTTTATAAGATAACTAAGTATTCTTTCAAATGTGTGCATATTGTTTATCATGGTTTTTATCTCACTAATAATATACTACCTGCTTTGCTGAACTCGCGTCCATTGGTAAACTTACCTGCTACCTTATAAACGTATACAGCCTGAGGTGCCAGTTGGCCTTTATAGTTGCCATCCCATCCTTCTTCCACATCGTGCGACTCAAAAATAAGCTGTCCCCAACGGTTGAATATCTGAATGTGGTAAACTTCAACATCGCGGTGTTTAGGTTTAAATATAGCGTCATTTCGCTCGCCAATTGTACCCGAATTACCTGCACCTCCAGGACGTGGCTTAAAGGCATTAGGAAACTCTATAAAGCCACTCAACAACGCTGTTACAGCATCTGATTGCGTATACCTGTTTTCGCAACCAAACTCATTCTGCACAGTCAGGCTGATGGAATAAACTCCTTCTTTGGCGTATGTATATGATGGATTCTGCTCAGCAGAGGTCTGGCCATCACCAAACTCCCAGAACCAACTGGCCGCATCAACCGACATATCATAACACCTGATTTCATCCTGCGGCAGGTACACAATTTCAGGTCCTACATTGAAATCAGCTACCGGATGATCATGAACAATTATTTGCTGAGTGTAAATGGCATCATTACCGTCAGGCCCCTCCACTGTTAATACAGCTGTATATGTTCCCGGATTCTGATAGGTATAAACAGGGCCTCTTTCAGTTGTGGTGGCTCCATCACCAAACTCCCATGTAAACGCGCTACCTCCTACCGAATAGTTGGTAAACTTCACTTCCAATGGGAAGCAGCCAGCTTCGTTATTAACCGTAAAGCCAGCTTCCGGCACCTCTTTATATTCAATTATTACATCGTCATATGCCTCACACCCATCAGTTGTAATGGTCCAGCGGAAGGTACTCTTTCCGGCCGGCAGGTTACGAACAGTTGTATTAAAGAAGTTTGGATCATCAAAAGTACCGCCTCCGGCTACAACAGACCATACACCATTGAATGTACCAGGATTTTGCGCCTGCATGGCATATTCAGGCTCGTAAGTAACATCATCTTCACCGGCAAACGGATAGGCTTTGTTACTGGTAATAACCACCACATCTTCTGTAACACAATCACCATAAGCAATCGTCCACTTATAGATATTTTCACCATAGCCAACTCCCGTTACCATGGTATTGTACTTGGTGGCATCATCAAACGCACCACTACCACTTACTACTGTCCATTCTCCAACTCCATCAACCGGTATATTGGCATTAAGAACAATATAATCTTCACAGGTAGTGCGGTCATCGCCTGCAGCTGCCTGGTCTGGTGTTTTATTAAAGATAGTCACCTGATCAGATGAGAAACATGCCCCATTGGTAATGGTCCACATCAGAATATTCTCGCCAAATCCCAGGTTACGGATAGTAGTTTTGGCACCCGAAATATCATCGAATTCACCTTTACCAGATACCAGTGACCACTCGCCGATACCCAAACCAGTCGGTGGAATATTAGCATCAAGCGCTGACCAGTCTTTACAATCCTGAACATCGGGACCTGCATTAGCTACAGCTGCAGCATTATTAGTTACAGTAATTGAATGGCTCAGTTCACATTGTCCCTGTGTAATGGTCCATCTTAGAATATTGGCGCCCGGATTAAGGTTCGATATTGTAGCTGTTGGGCTGGTTGGATCGTCAAAATTACCTCCGCCTTGCTCAATACTCCACAAACCACTACCAAAGGATGGTGCTTCTGCTTTCAAGCTCATAAAGTTCTGACAACTCTCCTCATCCTTTCCTGCATAAGGTACCGATGGTTCGTTATTGATGATGCGCACTTCATCGGTAGAAGTACAAACACCATTGGTGACGGTCCATCTGAACACATTATCGCCTTTTGACAAACCAGTAACGGCCGTTTTAGCATTGTTCACTTCGGCAATAGTACCTGATCCCATTAACACATCCCATGCTCCAACACCTGGCATCGGAATAGTCGCATCTAGTGTAGTGTTATCTACGCACAATTCCTGCAGGTTACCTGCATAAGCTGTACTTGGTGAATTATTGGTCATAACCACTTCTGACTTGGTTTCGCAACCACGATAATTAATGGTCCATCGCAGTACATTGGCACCTTTAGCAAGATTACTAACCTTTGTATTAGGATTATTAATATCTTCAAAGACAGCCTGACTGGTACCACCTACTATGGTCCATGTTCCCATGCCTGGGTTAGCTGTATTGGCAGCCAGTTGCACTTCATCAGAACACAGCTCCTGATTATCACCTGCGAAAGCATCAATTCGATTAAAGCTTACCATTACATCTGCCTCTGAAACACAACTATTATGCGTAACTGTCCAGCGGAAGATATTATCACCAAAGGCTAAATCTGTGACAGTTGGATTATGCTCAATCATACTACTAAATGAGGCTGAGCCATTCAATATAGTCCACTCACCTTCACCCCTGGCCGGATCATTAGCAGAGAGCACTGTTGAATTACTCACACACAATGACTGATTATCGCCTGCAAAAGCTGGTGATGGACTATCATTCGTAATAATCACTTTACTAGTTGATGAACAGCCACCATAATTAATTGTCCAAAGCAGCTCATTTGGCCCTGGCTGCAATCCTCTTACAGTAGTATATGGATCGCTTGGATCGTCAAATATAGCCGTTCCGGCACCTGCTTCAACACCCCAGGTTCCTGTACCCGGAAAAGCAGCATTGGCAGAAAGCACTTTATAATCTTCACAAATTACATCATCGTATCCGGCAAAGGCCTCAATCAGGTTGAAGTGGATATCCACTTCATCAGTTGAGATACATCCATTATTGTCGATAATCCATCGGAATCGATTGACACCATTACCTAAACCAGTTACAAGGGTGTTGCGGTCAGTTACATCAGTAATAGTACCCGAACCAGCTACCAACTCCCAGCGGCCAACACCTTGCTCAGGATTATTAGCTGAAAGCACAACCTCACTTTCACAAACTTCTCTATCGTGGCCTGCAAAAGCTACTGACGGTTGATTATTCTGCACCTTAATGGTGTCAGAAAGCTTACAGTTCTCATTATCAATGGTCCACACCAGTAGGTTTTCACCTGGCGCCAGTTTTTTGGCCCAATCCCTAAGTAATGGATCCGGTTCGGCATAACCACTTGCTACACTCCATTTACCGGTTCCAAACGCAGGTGTATTAGGTAATAACTGTATCGAATCTGTACAAATCACTTGATCTTCACCAGCATCTGGTGTCGTTGGTGTATTGTTTGAAATTGTGATATATGCTTCAGAATAACACCTACCTAAAGATATGCGGTACTTCAACACATTAGCTCCTTGACCTAAGTCTCTCACAATGGTTGATGGAGATGCCACATCGTCGAACAAACCGCCTCCGCTAACTACTGACCACTGCACGACGCCACGGCCTGGCTCCGGTGCGATAGCACTTAACTCAAAGGTATCAGTATTACAGATAGCCTTGTCTAAGCCTGCATAAGCTTGTGCCACAATGTTGTTAACAATCACCACTGTATCTTTCGATTGTGTACTACCATTGTATAGTGTCCATACAAAATGGTTTTCGCCTTTATCCAAGTTTGTAACAACGGTGTTAAACTTAGTTTTATCCTCAAAATTACCATTACCAACCAGTACGCTCCATTCTCCTAAAGCATTGATAGGCTCATTCGCGTTCAGTTTGATTTCACCCGTACAAGTAGTATCGCGTTGACCGGCATTTGCCTGCTCAACAGCTCCATTGGTAATGGTTACATCAGAGAAATAACTACAGGTTCCGTTAGTCACCGTCCAGCGGAATATACTTTCTCCTTGTCTCAAGTTTGTAATTAATGTACCAGGATTAGTAGGATCATCAATATCACCGCCGCCTAATACCAATGACCAGATACCAGTTCCCGGACTTTCCGGTGTATCTGCTACCATTACGGCGTTAGGACTATTCACGTAAATGGGGTCACCGGCTGAAATTTCTCGTTTATCCCCATTTGAATCGAGGTAATAAGGATTGTTATTGGTCACAAATATGCTATCAGATGATGTACATCCTGCATTATTAATGGTCCATACAAAACCATTACGGCCGTAATCCAATCCTCCGATTAAGATGCTTGGATTATTAATATCTTCTGGTTTGAAAGTACCACCACCTTCACCTGCAATTAACGACCATTCACCTGTATGACCTGGTAACGGTGTATTGGCGTTCAATGTCACTGTTTTTCCACAAATAATTGTGTCTTTGCCAGCATATACATCCACATGCAGGTTATTGACAATCAGATCGGCAGATGAAGAACAGCCATTATGAACAATCGTCCAACGGAAAATATTCTCACCATGAGACAAACCATTCACCTTCGTATCAGGTGCACTGACATCATCAAAGCTACCTGAACCTTTAATAACCGACCAGAAGCCTTTTTCGCCCATGGCTGCTAATGGCGTATTACCTGTTAGCACAGCTTCGTAGGCACAAATGGTTTGCGCGGCTCCTACCGAAGCAGTTGTAGATGAATTATTGGTTATCACAACCTCGTCGGAACTTTCACATCCGTTCTTGTTCAATGTCCAGCGAAGAGTATTAGCCCCCCTGCCCAAATCACTTATGGTGGCCACAGGACTATTACCATTGTTGAATATGCCCGATCCCATTCCCGCAGGAATAGACCACTGGCCAGTTACTCCAGCACCTGGCACAGTAGCACCAAGGGTATACACATCATCACATTGAGTAACATCATCGCCTGCAAACACATTCAGTTTATTATTGCGAAGCACTACAGTAGCAACTTCAATACATGAACCGTTCTGCATGGTGTACGTAATGGTTGTCTCGCCAAGGGCCACATCAGTCACATTGATATTGGCAGCATTGGGGTTAGCACCAATATTGGCCGAACCGGAAACTACCCGCCATGTACCAACTTCACCTGCAAGCACAGGTGCTGTGGCAGATATATCAGTAAAGTTCTCACCACATACCAAATCAATTACAGTGGCCGGATTACCATCCTTATCGTAGATGACCGGCACAGTTGGCTGATTATTAAACACATCGACAGTCGCTTTACTTTCACAGCCATTCTTAACAATAGTCCATTCAATGGTATTCAGGCCATCACCTAAATTAGTGATACGCGTTATTGATGCAGAAGGCGTTTCTATATTTCCACTCCCCACTATGACGGTCCAATAACCATGACTGGCATCTGTATAAACAGGCGTACCAGTAACTGTTACTTCACCGTCACACACTGTGTTATTATCAGCGGAAGCACTTATGACCACCTGATCGTTAAAGATGCTAACCTCGTCGGATGATGAACAGCCTGTTGCTGTATTGGTCACCGTCCAAACGAAGGTATTCTCACCATGGGAAATACCTGTAACATTAGCATTAAAGAGGTTCTCTTCGCCAGCTACTATACGGGCTGTTCCTGCTGCAACTGTCCATTGCCCCGTGAAACCTACACCAGGATCAACCGCATTCAGCTGATGTGTAGAAGCACAAACACCATACTCATCGGTTCCTGCGTTGGCCACAGGTAATGGCGAAACAGTTACTAATAAAGGATCAGACTCAGGTCCATCACCACAAGCATTGGTAGCCGTCACTTTTACCTCACCAACAAAATTATTATAGGCAGGTTTCACCTGAAGCTCAACTTCAGTACCTGTATTATCACCAATAAATTCAAGACCTTCAGGGATAGACCAGCTATAAGAGCTGGCATTAATAACCGGATCAATGCGGTACCTGAGCCCCGTTTCTGTTTCACAAATATTTACGGGACCCGCTGGTATATTAGGTTTAGCCGGCAGCAAGCTGGCTGTTACACCAATCGATGAATTAGCCCCAGTAGTACAACTATTTACGCCGCTCACTGTGATTAAGCCGCTACCTGTAAATGAATTCAAGAACTCAACGGTGATGGTATTTGTACCATTGCCAGTAATGATAGTTCCCATAGCTGCCGGAACAGTCCACAAGTAAGTATCGGCATCTGCAATAGCACCTACCGAATAGGTACCTGTACTTCCCTGGCAAGCCACCATATCACCGGTAATAACGCCGGCAGCAGCCGGATTATTTTCCACATTAATGGTCAAAGTTGTACCTCCGTTAATTGGCACACTACACCCTTTTGAATCGGCCACTGCCACCAACTGGTAATTAGTTGTTACAGATGGTGAAATTGGTAATTCGTATGTATTACCTGTTAAAGGTGTAGCATTAAAGGTGCGATTAACCCCATTTTCACTGATGGTGACACTGTAATCTGGCGAACCTGTTGGGAATGTAAATTCTAAAGCTGAAGCTGTGCCCTGACAAACCGTCGTGCTGCCTGATACAGCCATTGTCACAGATGGAGACTCATTAACTATAATATCCACTATTCCTGCCACTAATCCTGAACAGCCATTGTCATCGGTTACCGACACCAGGCTATAGGTTGTATTGCTCACAGGTGATACATTGACAATCGTGCTTCGATCTGCCGTATTAATATTATTCAGCGTGGTAGATGTTACACCATCGGTATAGGTCACCGACCATGGCGATACGCCTTCCACTAAACGTATACGCAATGATGCCGTTTCGCCTTCACAAATCTCACCATCACCTACCAACGACAATTGAGCGATTGGTTGCTCATTTACTACTACCGTAGCACTGCTGCCATTATTACCAGGCCCTTTCGGACATCCACTGCCATCTTCGATATCAACCACCGAATATACAGTGCTTACAATCGGCGTAACATCCACCACAGTACTAATGCCAGTAAGAGTAGCTGTTGTTCCATCGCTTAAAGTAACATCCAATGGGTTGGCTGCGCTCACCGGATAATTACTAACGGTCAATTGTAAGCTGGCCGTTTGACCCACGCATATAGTCGCATCATTATCCACATCCACAATGGCGCTCAATTGATTGATAGTAGCTGTTATTTGTGCCGAACAATTATCGCTTAACACAAAGGCTCCATCACCATTGCTATCGTCAATAACAGACAGCCAATAGCCTCCTGCCGGCAGATTATTTAATGGATAATCAATTCCCTCTTCGATATTATCTAATTCACTACGATAACCTTGTGGCCCTGTAACGGTTACTTTGTAGTAGCCTGAAGCATCAGGTACACCACCTTCAACACGGAAATTCATGGCACCGGTTGAGGCATTATAGCAATCAACGTCTTGCGTTATAGCAGCTGTAATTACTAATGGTGCAGGCTCAGTAATCGCCAAATCATTTCGACTGATGGTATTACCTCCGTTGTCGCTTATCTCAACACGATAGACAGCTGCTGCCAGGTTGTTTTGACTCAAGGCGTCAGCATTAACGGTTTGAATCACATTATTACCTGAGTCGTAAAGTGTAATGGTATATGGAGCGGTACCTCCGTTAGCTGTTACAGAAATAGCCCCGTTTCCATCACCATGACATGGTCGTATGTTATCGATCAATACAGTCATGGTCAGTGGCATATTGGGCTCTTCCACAACAATACCATCAATGGTTACATCGCAGCCATTATCATCTGTAACGACAACTTTATAACTACCAGCCACCAAGTCGCGCGGATTAACCGTATTTTGCGTAATACCAGCTATTGGGTTACCCAACAGATCAATACCTGTCCAGGCGATATTTTTTCCACCAGTTCCACCACTTACAGTAATGAATATTTGTCCATCGTTACCACCTGTGGCACTTACATCTATCACATTATCCAATGTTGCAGATAAAGCTGTTGCTGGTTCCTGGATTTCAATATCAAGTGTGGCAGAGCTACAGCCATTGGCATCTTTAACTGTTACCGTATAGTCACCGGCTACAAGGCCGGTTTGCGTATCTGAATCCTGAATAAGATTAGCAGATGGCCCAATCCATACGTATTCATAGTAAGGATTTCCAGCTCCGTTAATGAATGGTGTACCCCCGCTTGCCACAACACTTATCTCACCGCTTAAATCACCTTTACATAGTACATCAACCAGATTATCAACACTTACTGATAATACAGATGGTTCGTTCACTGTAAATGCTTCCTGAATATTACAACCAGTGTCATCATCTGTTACAGTAACAACATAGTTACCGGCGCTCAGGCCACTTTGGTTACGTTGCCCCTGTATAATCCCTGTACCTGAACCCGTCCAGTTGTAACTATAGTTACCAGCCAGCCCACCTGATACCTGCACTAAGGCGATACTGCCATCGGTTCCACCGTTACAATTTACCGGTGACACATTACTGATTATTTCGATATTAGAGTCAACACCCACCACAATGTCAAAGGATTTCACACAAGCAACTGTACGTGAATCAGTTATTTCAACCGTATAAGTACCCGCTGAAAGTTCACTCTGATTTTGAGCATTGACATCCAATTTGGCCGCGTTGCCATCGGCCGTTGACCAAACAAATGAATAGGGGGCAGTACCACCATTTACAATAATACCGATTTCACCATTTTCAGTACCTGCACATGTCTGGTTCTTCACCGTTGGTTCAATTGTAATTGGCTTGGTTAGTTGTATCGTTTTTTCAATAAAACAACTTGTTCTGTTTTCCAATGGATCGGCATCCCACACTTTAAGCGTATACGTACCACTTACCAAACCACTTAAGTCTTCCTGATCTTTATCGGCGGCACTTACCACGCCACCATCGCTGGCACTCCAGTGGTAGGCATAGGTCCCACTTCCACCTGAAGGCGTTACATCAATAGCTCCGTTAGCTCCGTCGCAATCGGCATCTGTTGGTATAAATGTAAAGTCAATGGCCTCAAATTCATTAACCGTAAAATCAAATGGTGCAGATACACAACCATTAGCATCTTCAACAACAACCGTATAGGTACCTCCCGACAGGCCGGTTTGATTTTGGTCTGCTGCCACCAGACCACTACCATCAACGCTTGTCCAGGTATATGTATAAATACCTGAACCACCACTTACATTAATGGCTATCTGTCCATTGGCATCACCATTACAAATGATATCCGTTGCTGTGCCAGTCACTATTATAGGAGCTGGCGAATTTAGATCGTAGGACCAGATATAAGTACAATTACTTCCGTCTGTTTCTGTATTATCTGTAACGGTTAATTCATATGTTGCGGCATCAAGCCCACTAATATCGAGGTTATTACTATAGGCTACTCCATTTCTTGTCCACTGATAACTGAAGTTACCCGATCCTCCTGTTATACTGATGGCGATGGCACCATTGACATTACCATTACAATTTAATTCTGTAATAGTGGGTGTAATCACCAACTCTTTAGGCACATCAATTGACTTTGTTACTGCGCAATTATTATCCGCAACAGTCACCGTATAGGTGCCGCCTACTGTTAATCCAGTAAGGTTCTGGCCATTATAAACCACGTTACCAGGGCCTCGCCATGTATAACTAAAATCAGCAGGCGAGCTGGTATTACCTCCAGTCGGATTAAGTACATTAATACCACGCTCATAAGGATCACAACTTTCTACGACAAATTCCAGATCATAAGTAATTTCTGGAGACTCTTCTATCAACCAGGTCTGATTAACGCGGCAACCATTAGTATTGTCAATAACTTCCAGCAAGTACGAGCCAGGTTCCAGATTCTCCTGACCATCAATGCGGGTATTATCAACCGGACCAGGTCCTGACCAATTGAAGGTATAATCAACTGTACCTGTAATATTTACACCAGATATTTTACCATCATTAGCCCCATAGCATGTTAAAGGCACAGCTACTCCGGTAATATTCAAAGTAATATCTTCCCCAACAATGAACTCTTTGGAGATGGTACAAGCTCGGTCATTATCAGTCACATTCAATATATAGGTACCTGCCGCTAAATTCTCCTGGTTTAGTGAGTTGTTATCACTCACTACGTTGCCATTAACTTCATCCCAATCCCAATCGTAATCAGTTGCACCGCTGATGGTAATATTTCGGATAGCTCCCACATTATTGGTAGTTGAAGCACAGGTATTATCTATGACTAAACCATCAACCGTCAATAGCTCCAGATTAACAGTTTCTTCAAGCTGAGTACAGGCCGACTGTGTTGAAGCCAGCATATCTACTACCTTAATAACATAGATTCCTGAATTCAAGCCAGTATAAGTTACAGTCCCTTCAGTTATAACATTTCGAGTTGTTTCGCCAGTTACAGTTATTTCGTAATGAGGATTACCACCAGCATCTTTGTTACCGCCATGAATATCAAATACTATCGCTCCGGTTCCTTCCGTATCACAAGCAATTGTTGTGGCTGTATTATCCAATGTTAATACCAGTGGATCAGGAGCATTAATAGTTACATCTTTAATCACAGGATTTGTTACGCAACCATTTGAGTCACTTAATCTTAACTGGTAGAGTCCGGCTGTCAGGTTATCAACCCTGAACAAGCCGTCATTAGATACCAAATCAGTCACATTATCACCTGTATAATCTAAATAATAAACACCACTTCCTCCAGTAACAGCTAATTCAATTGCGCCTGTTGCTGCGCTCGAACACGTAGTAATATTAATCGGATTAATATTTACATATTGGATTTCAAGCGGTTCTGTTATAACGATATCAGATGAAGTAACAGAACATGGATAGTTTATGGCGTCAACTGCACTTACAACAACGCGATAAGTTCCTTTCGTAATATTTGTAAGAGAAGCATTAGCTGTTGGCGCCCCGGTATTTACCCAGTTCGTACCATCAAATACTTCCCAGTTATACACAAACTGCCTGTCTGATGGGCCTCCCAGAATGCTCACTTCGATTGCACCATCAGCAAGACCAAAACAACTGACATTCTGTTGTTTGGTAATCACAACAGACATCTCACCTTCGATGCTTATTGATTTAGTCAGGCTACACTTGGCTAATTCATCTGTTACTGTAACCGTGTACAAACCCTCTTGTGTAACATCAATATTATCAGTCACATCAGGTAACAAGTTACCATCCGGTCCTATCCATCTGTAAGTATAATTAGCAATTACACCATTGCCCCCAACTAATCCATCTACATATATTCGTTGATTGAATGGTGAACAACTTAAGGCATTTAACAAATTAAAATGTAGATTTTCAGGTTGTTTGATCTCAAATGTTTCAATGGCCGAACACCCTGTTCCAGGTTCCCTAATCTCCAGTTGGTAAAATCCAACATCCAGATTCGTCTGCTCTGTTAGATTCTCATTACCAGCTGCTACTCCTGTCCATGTATAAACCGGTGGCACACTGGCCGTATGAATAATGTTAGTAATCGAACCATTGGCCTGATTATAACAGTCTACATCTTTTAAATCCCAATTGGTAATTTCGACCTGGCGATCGTAATCTACAGTATACGTTAAAGGAGGTAATGTACATCCGCGATCAACATCTGTAAGTGATAGGATGTAGGTGCCAGCTCCTAAATTATACTGACTAATGATACCCGGCGAGTTTACAGTTGTTCCATTCGGATACGTCCATACCCACGTATAATTACCTGAACCAATAATAGTTAACTCTATAGACCCATTATCAACGCCACCTGGACAGGTTTTATTAATAATTGATTCTGTCACCTCCAGATGTGATAATGTCACACTGGTTTCATAAGCCGGATCGGGACACGCGCTTGTTGGATCCACTGTTGCCAGGTTATCCCATACTCTAATAGTATAAGTTCCTGGTGCTAAGCTTGGTAAACTAAAGGTATACGATGGAATCGCGAGAACATCGATTTGCGTACCGAGGTTAAAACCATTGTCGCCTGTAATCACCAAATCGTATACATTATGATTATTACCTGCATCCTGAACACCGCCGGTGATATCAAATGAAATTACACCATCGTTTGGTCCAAAGCACGAAATGGTACCAGTCACATTTGTAAGACTTACAGCTTGAGGAGCTGTAATAACAAATGGCTTAGTAACTGGTGCACAAGCATTATCATCAGTAACACTAACGGTATAAGTGCTTCCGGCCGGCAGATCTGTAAATGTAAATGCAGATACAGATAACGTTTCTGTTCTAGTAATAGTTCCATTGGTAACAGTTACGGTATATGGCGCTGTTCCCCCACTCACAGAAACTTCAACCTGACCATTATCATGTGAAGAACAGGTTGTGATATTTTTAACAAGTGGATCTGATAAAGTGAGAGCAGCTGGTTGTGTGATGATCATACCACCTAGCACAGCCACACAATTATCAGATGAAGTAACAGTTACTTGCCATACTCCGGCATCAACTGCATGAGCTGATCCGATGGAAGGCGTTGAGCCGGTATCAATAGACGGTGCTCCTGTGGTCAGGTTCTGCCAAACATAATTAAAGACGTGTCCAGGCTCTCTTCCAGTCATGCTGACTGCCAGGTAACCATTATCGGCCGCATTACACAGTAAATCCTTATGCTGTGTAAGATCCTCAACGACAGTTAATTTTGGTTCACGTAACGTAATTATGTCAGATTGAATACAACCTGAAGCAATATTCTCTACGGTTACAATGTAATCGCCAGCGTAAGTTAATCCACTCTCAGTAAACGAATTACCTGAATTAATATTTCGTACAGCAATGGCAGGTGCACCAGCTGGCACCACCCAGGTAACACGGTAATTGTCCGTTTCAGATATAGTTACATCAATCTCCGCTTCGCAATTATCGTAGTTTTCAATTCCATTAACAGTAAAGGCGACAGGCTGTGTAATTGTAATAGTTTGCGTTACAGTTCCACCACTGTTATCGAGCACAGTTACCGTGTAGGTTCCGGCTGCCCCAGCTATTTCATGGTAATTGGCTGATGTTCCGGAAATTGATTGAACCGGATCAGCATTTCGCTGATATTGAATTGTATAGTCAGGTGTTCCGCCAGTAATCGAGATGAGCAATTTTCCATTTTCACCATTACAGGCTGCATCAACTTTTGCCAGGTCGAAAGCCAAAGGAACTGTTGTATCACCAATCACAAAATCTACCCGGTGATCACAACCCACTACACTACCAGTAATGATAACGTAGTAATTTCCCGGATCCAAATTAGCAATTGACGTAACACCTATTGCAATCGAAGTGTTGGTACTGGTAAACCACTCATATGTATACGTAGCCGGATCGCTACCGCCACTAACTGGTGATAATGCTGCTGTTCCATTTCCAATAATGGAGGGATCGGTCGCTGCATTGGTGATCGTGTTTGGTGTCGTCGTCACTGTAGCGTTCCAGGCCAAAGGTTCAGTAACCGTTTCTTCAAAAGTAAAGGTACAACCTCTCAGATCTGTTACCACCACTTCATAGGTTGCTCCGGCAATTCGCTTACCTGCATTTGCCTGATTCAGATCCTGTGTGGTTCCGAAATTTTCGTTGGTCGCTTTGTTGCGCCACTGGTATGTATAACCTGGCCAACCGTCATTTACATCAATATCAATCTCACCGGTGTTTCCGCCTACACACTCAATATCGCTTTTGCTATTCAAGGATACCGAAAGTGGAGCGGCCGGATTGTTGATAACTACATAGTCTGACTGATACACCTCACATAGTGTACCTTTATTGCGCACCCACAAATCGTAAGTACCTGCCGGTAAACCACTAAATATCGGTGAATCCTGGTAAATAGGATTTCCACCTGCGTCGGTAGCAATTGCATATTCAAATGAGCCAGTTGGCTGACCACCAGTTGCCAAGGCTGTAAATGCTCCGTTGGCTTCACCAAAACAAACAACATGCTGAATAGCCGCAGCCGGATTAATTGCTATTGCCGGGTCATCGGCAACAGTTATATTATTAAGAGCTGCGGTACAACCTTTTACATTATCCTGTACGATAAAATTATACGTACCAGCCGAAAGAAAATCGAAAACTGGTGACGATTGCCAGTTGGCACCTGCATCTCTTGAGTAAACATAATTAACATTGGCAGGATTCGCTGTAAGCACCACCTTACCATCATTATTACTATCACATGTTGCATTTGTAACGTCACCACTTAAATCGATTACCGGTGCTTTTTCTATGGTAAACACCTCATTAACAGAGCAGTCATTGCCATCTAAAATAGTAATTGTGTGAGCACCATTGGTAATTCCATGAATTTCGAAGGTAGGCGGCACAGCCAAAATGGCCCCTGCACCATCCATCTGGTAGCGATAAGGTGCTGTACCTCCGGTGATATTCAAGGTAATATATCCGTCAGCATCGCCAACACATGTTTCGCCCGTTGGGGTTACACCAACGGTTAAACCACTGGCTGGGCCAACAATGGTAACTGTAAAACCGGCCGTACAATGCGGATGTTCGCTGTCTCTAACTAATATGGTATGGTTGCCTGTTGATAAAGTACCAGTTTCATAAGTAGTTGAAGCTGTAGGTAATGTCCAGTTTGTTCCTCCATCGTATGAATACCGATACTGACCTGAACCACCTGTGGCTGTTATTCTCGCCTTAGCCGCATTAACCCCAAAACACTGATTATCATCCTGACTATTAAGTACTAATGTCAAGTCGGCTTCTTTCTCAATTGTTACAATAACCGAAGAAGTACAACCATTGGCATCAGTCACATTTACGGTATAAGTTCCTTCTGACAACTGCGTCGCTGTTAACAGGTCGGCACTCAGGTTAGTCACCGTTGCCGGCCACTCAACCAGGTAACCACTTGGATAAGTTACCAGGTCGGTAAATTTCGTTCCTCCTGAAATGGTTAACAGTGCAGCACCATCACAGTCTGCAGGGCTGGCTGCACAATCACAACCGTTTTTACTTAGCTGAGTATAAACAACATTCAAAGCTGCAGCAGCAGAATTGATGGTTACATTCACCTCTCTTCCAGCTGGTAAGGCACATGCTGTACCTGACTGATCGGTAATTCTGAACTGATAATCTCCAGGTACCAGATTAATAAAGTGGTCTGGTGTAGTATTCGGATTCACAGTCCATGCACCACCATTCAAACTATACTCAAATGTATAGTTACCACTTCCGCCGGAAGCTATTAATTTTACCTCCCCATCGTTAGCACCAAAACAAGTGACATGCTTCACTGCATTGACACCATCAAGTTGAAGCAACAAGTCATACAACTCAACATTTACATTACCTGACATTGGTGCTTCGCAACCTCCAAGCCTTGCCCACACGGAGTAGGTACCAACAGCTGTCACGCGGTTATCAAAATTCATTGGGCCTCCACCAACTGGTCCGGTCTTGGTTTGAACGGGTGTACCACCTAATCGTAACTCATAAGTTACCCCCGCGGTAGAACCGTCAATACCAATAAAAACACCCTTAGTAGCAACAGGATCGTCCACACAGTAGGCACCACCACCAGTCACCTGGTAAACATCTACAGGTCCTTCAACAATGGTGAAGTTCTTTTCGCTGTAATTAGTGCATCCTGCAGCATTGGTATATTCATATAATAAAGTATAATTCCCTGGAGATAATAATCGTGTATCAAAATAAGCTTCCCCATCCAGCGCTCCTGAATTAATGACACCTGTGTTTTTATCCGGATCGGCTGTTGGATCTGGCGTTGGATCGGCTGGATTCTGAGTTGGGAATCGTCCTGTGCCACCATTGGGTAGTAATCCGTATAAGTTGACAATGCCAGTTCCCTGACACAGCACAGCACCGTCACTGATACCATTAAAGTTGGCACCGTCGGATTGCAGTATCTGAATATTTTCGGTATGCTGATAAATACAGCCATTACCCGGGTTCTCATAAATGTATGTAACAGCATAATTACCAGGCCCCACTCCCGGATTTAACCAACCTTTGCCATCATTGAGGGCAATGCCCTCAGCTGCATATTCATTGAGCACCAGATAATCACCACCTGGGTTAGTAGCACTGGTAAAGTTACCTGTTAATGAGGCTGTACCATCAACCAATCCTTCAATCACCACACCAGGTTCATTATCACAATAGGTAAGTGATGGGTCTACCTGAATATCAAGCACAGGTGATGTAACCACTTCCACATCCATGGTTTTTACCGAGCGACAACCCAAGCTATCGGTGGTAAAAGTAATTGTATGAATTCCCTCTCCGGCAATATCCGGATTGAAATAGTAGACATTACTTACTTCTGTAACGCCTGTTCCGGTAAATACACCCGGATTAGATGTTACCTTGGTCAGTTTAACTGGTCCCTGCTGTTCACAGTACTTACCAGTTCCTTCAATACTGAAATCCGGATATGGTGCTTTTTTTATCTCAACAGGGTATGTTTGAGAGGTCAAACAACCAGTACCATTGTCATAAAGATATGTTATCTGATAAATACCATCCATCCGTGTAGACGGATCAAACCAGGTGCTGTTGCCATTGGCAATTGGCGAATGAACCGTGCCATTAGGTGCTTGAATTGAGAAGTAGCCTCCTGCAGGAGTAGCCGTTAGTGTCTGAACTGGATCACCCTGACAAAACGTTTGGCCATCCAGATTAAACACCAGTGTGGCTCCCACTGTGGTTGAATAGGTTCTGCGTCCTGTACAACCGGTAGCATCAGTATATTCATAGGTAATATCAAAGGTACCACCACCAGCTTTATAAGGATTGAAAGTCGCAGTTCCGTTGCCATTGTCTACAAAAGCAGGATCGGCTCCTGTTGCAGCCCAGGCTGGTAGAATGGTAAAAATGCCATCGCCTGGCACATTGCCTGTTAAGGTGACATCCTGTGCAGGATTATCGCCACAATAGAAATTAGCCAGACCGGTATAATTAACGGTTGCATTCAGATCTGCATTAATTGTTACTCTTTCGGTAGCAGTGGCATCACAACCCAATGAGTTAACAGCAGTATAGGAGAAGTAATAATCACCAGGCCCTTGGTCTGCTACTGCCTGAACAGTATTAAAATCAGCTGTACCGTCACCATTATCATTAAAGAAGCCTCCATTAGGAAAACAAGTGAAACTGCCAAACGGAACGGCTCCACCACCGGGCGGGTTACCTTGCATGGTCAAAACACCTGCGTCAGCGCAATAAGAAGCATTAAGCCCTGTAATAGAAACATTTGGCACAGGATTAACAGTAAATAACTTGGTATCGCTATTGGTACAGCCCGTCGTTACATCGGTGTATGTATAAGTTACACTCTGGCTTCCAACTGGCATAATCGATGGATCAAATACTGCTGAACCAATATTGTAACTACCTCCCGCGGCAGGCACACTGGATAGTGTCACCGATGGATCATCCTGACAGAAAGTATACTTAGGAGAAGTAAACGAAACGGCAGGCAGCGAATTAACGGTAATATTTTTGACAGCTGAACCTACACAACCTTTATCTGATGTTACCGTAACATCATAAGTATGGATAGGCTGAATACTAGGCGTTACATTAATATTATCAAGTCCAGGTCCCTTAGCTCCTGTGCTCCAATCATAATCAACTATAACTATTCCAACCGGTGCCACAGAAGTCCCCAGGTTGATTGAATTACCCATACAAACCCTGTCGGGTCCTACTAACGTAACCGCAGGTTTAGGATTAACCGTTATTTGCGCAGAGCCATTATTGACGGTATTAACACATCCGTTCTTATCAACAATAGACTTGATGGTAAAAGTTGTTGTAGCTTGTATATTTGGCGTACGCCAGGCATCATCATAGGTATTAGCCACAAATGCATAATCATTGGTACCGTCGGTAATCACAACGTTCCATGGTCCCTGATCAATTGGGGAAATATTGAGCGTGATATCAAACTGATCCGGAGCACCGAAACATTTTTCAAATATGGTTCCTGGAGCAATACTGGCAACCGGGGCACTTGCCAGATTGACAGTCATATTACCCATAGTTGTTTGACAACCTGAGCCATTATGTGTAGCCTCTAAATAATAAGAAGTTATACCAATGGTATTAACAGTACCCAAAAACAGTTTATTACCTGTATTATTTCCATTTATAGGCCCTAACACATGTGTTCCACCACTATAAACGTTATAGGTAACCTGATCTTCGCTATTTGATAGATATAAGTCAACACCAGTGCTTGAACAGCCAGTTGCATATGTGTTACCATTAATATCCTGCAACTGATAAGTCTGTGGAATATTTGAAGCTGTAAAAGAGACTGGCATAACAGCTGAAACATCGGCAACACAGGCTCCCCCGTCCGAAACAGCTTTAATAGTAAATATTTTATCGGTTGAAAAATTACCTAAATTAATAGGGTAATTGGTAATATTCGTACTGACATTAAACAGCTCTGTAATAACTGCATTTGTCTCATCAGTAATGGTTATATCATAGTAAGAACTACCTCCTTGAATGGTCACATAAACGATTGCATTATAAGGGATTATACAAACATCAGGAGTGTTGGTATAAAAATCTATAACGATAGGTGCTCCTGCACTCCCAAGCAGTTTTTTAATATTTATGCGGTAGGTTATTCCATTAACAATCCAATCTAATCGCTGGCCACCTCCCACATCTTTGGTTCCATAGATAATGGCATTTTCGTCATTACCTGCCAGTATCAAATCAGGATCACTGGTTACGAATACACCTCCGGTTTGATCGGCCAGCGGGATATTGGCTCCTGCACCAATAGCATTTGCCAATACTTCTGACGCATAAATGACCCCTCCGGTACATTTATTGTCGTACTGATAGATTTGGCCAACGGCCTTAATTCCGGATAATAATAACAACACAAGGATTAACATCGAAGATGCCATCCTCTTTTTTAATCGGTAACCGATTAACGCTTGGGTATTTACGCCCATAACCCCCTTTTTAGTTTCTTATACTTCTAGTCTTAAAAAAACTGTACGCAAAATAGTCATTTTTGTTTGTTGAAACGCTGACTTTTTGCGCGAAATGTTTCAATAGTTTTAGTAATTAGATTGCTTAATTTACTTAAATAGCCTAAATGCATTTCCTGGTAAGCATTTTACAAGCCCTGCAAACTCCAATGATAACATCGAAGCACTGACTTTACTTACAGGTAGTCCACTTTTCACACACAGCTCGTTAGCTGTCAGTTCTTTATTCTCCAATAATACATGGTACAACTGTTCCTCTTCTTTGGTATTAAATGACTGAAAAAGTGAAGCTTGAACGGACTGACTTCCTTCAGCACCTTCCCACCCAAGCGCATATTCCAAATCTTCAACATTCTCAATTAATGCAGCAATATTTTTTTTAATCAGGTAATTGCCACCCTTGGCCAATTCATCTCCAGGTTTGCCAGGAAAAGCCAATACATCACGATTGTATGACTGTGCAATACGCGCCGTAATTATAGCACCTCCCTTTATGGCCGACTCCACCATTACCAATGCATCCACCATTCCTGCCACAATGCGGTTTCGTCTCACAAAATTAGGTCTGTCAGGTTTTGTATCTGACATAAATTCGGTTATCAAACCACCTTCTTCCAACATTTGCCTGGCCACATTGCGGTGCACCGATGGATAAATGCGATCAAGACCATGCGCCAAAACGCCATATGTAGGTAAACCATACTTAAGGGCTGCTTTATGCGCGCAAACATCAATCCCATAGGCTAAGCCGCTTACAATAACAGTACCCGGATGTCGCTGCGCCAGCTCCTCCACCAAACGCTCACAATTCACCCGGCCATCATCAGAGGCCATGCGGGTTCCAACTATTCCAATCATTTTCTGTTGGTTCAACTGGGTAACCCCTTTGCTATATAACGCTATTGGTGCATCATCACAATGAGAAAGGCGTGCTGGATAATCATCATCTGTGAAATAAAGCACTTTGATATTGTGCTTATGAATAAACTCCAGCTCCTGCTCAGCCCGCGGCAGCACATCAGCAGATTTAATGGCCTGTGCCAGCCCTGAACCTATGCCAGGTATAGCAGTCAATGCTCTTAAACTTTGGGAGAAAACGGCTTGCTCGTCGCCAATATAGGCGATAAGGTTACGGGCCAGTTTAGGACCGATGCCCTTGATCAGACTAATGCCAAGTTGATATTTTAAGCGCTCTGACAAATTAAGGTTTGATTATCAACTACTAAAGTAGAAATTATTTTGATTGAAACAAGCCTTAACTTTAATAAATTATGTTTTGCGTACGTTCGTGTCTTTAGACAAAAGACGAATAACATCTGATAAAAGATATAAGAGATGAGAAGCTAGTGACGAGAGGTATGCGCTTAAAGCATTAAAACTAATAATGTGTGTATTGTGTTTAGTCCTCATTAATAGCCAATTAAAATAAGAAAGCACTGCCAGATTTATCAAACAGTGCTATAACTTAAGCAGAAGCGTTCATTGCCCTAATTCTTTTGTACAATAATATACACCCACTTTTCATCAGTCCTTAATTCATGAGAACACCCTAAATACTCAGCAATTGGTGCCATCAAAGCATCCATAAAATCCATAAACTCCTGGTAGCTAACATCAAAAACAGGTTGATTCTTCTCCAGATATGGAGCGAACTTCTTACACTTCATTTCTACTTTATCTGCTGTCTGGCTAACTATTTCCATTTCAGGTTCCAGTGAGAAACAAGATAAATTCCAGAGCATTCCATTTACTAATCCTTTAAATCCCTTTTCTTTATCCCAGGAGGTCTTAAACTGTTCGCCAACATAATGCCCAAACTCATTGGCGGTTTTTCCTTCAGCTTTGGCATAACTGATAGAAACGATGGCCATATATTCCCATTGCCCAATCATATTACCAAGCTTCTGTTCAATAAATGGCTTATGAACCTTAAATGGCTCCTGCGCTGTTATACCTAATACAATCAACAGTGCAAATCCGGTAAATAGTATCCTTTTCATAACAAAATAGTTTGGCGTAATAATACGACCGCACTGTTCTATTGTCAAGCTTTCAGGAGCTATTGTTGAACATATTCGATGCCGTTCAATTAAAGCTTTCAACCACCTGCAACTATCTATGAGAAAGCCTATTCAGAAGTATCTTGATTTAAGACATAAGATAAAGAGGTGAGCGGTAAGCAATGAGTACTGCGCACCAGGCACTATGCACCTGGCACTAGCTAACTCAATAGTATTGAGAAGGAATACGAAAGGTAATACCGGTGGTAACAAAGCCCATATTACCCGGACCTACCTCGAGCAGCATACAAAAGTTATCATTAACAAAGTATCGAACACCAACTAATGGACTAACACTAAAATTAAAGTTTGCTGTTTTAGAACTCACCAACTGCTGAGTCTCTTCATTCCAGACATCATCTTCCCGGGCATTATTCCACTTCATTAACAAACTAAGGCCGGCATAAAAATCCCAATCACCCAAAAATACTTTATAGTTAGTCCATTTCTCTATCCAACCGGCAAAATGCACGTTGGCCACACCTCCAAAAGCAAATTCGGAGTAGCGATGCACATTGGTGGCTAATGTATCGTTTTTATACTTATCGCGGCTAAAGCCCATCAGTGCGCCAGCACTCAGGTAATCGGTCAGACCTTTCTCGACGGCTAATGAGATGGGCGGCACCTTTTGAATACTATAACCGTCCCAATCATGTCGGTTGCTATAATCGGCAAATGATATTTTAGGGCTGATGTACCAGTCCTTATTACTGAACTGCCCCATTAGACCTTGCGCAACAGTGAGTAAAACCACTGATAACACAATGGCTCTCCCCTTAATATCCCAATAGCTATTTATTCGAAAACGATGCTGCATACACTTTCAATTCCTCTATTTGCTTTTGACTACAGGCACTTAATCCAACGGATGGAAACATGGCCAATCGTCCCTTTATTCGACCGCAAATTAACAAACCAGCGCCGAATCTGCCTAATCCCTTTCTGACTTTAACATACTTGATACGCTCCACCGGAATAACAATGCGCTTATATTCACGCCAAAACGGAAACAGGTTGTAATACTTTACATCCAGTTTAGCAGGTGATGCATCTACCTCAACATAACAGAAGCCGCCTGTATAATACAAGGCTATTATAACGATCAGAAACAGCCACATAAACATTTCCACCATCTTATCGGTGGTTTCAATCCACAGATAGTTAATACCTATGGGCACAATGGCCAGCATCACAATAATGCGTAAAACATTACTGACTTTCTTAGCTCTGTCTTTATTGTCAAATTTGATGGTCATATATCGCGATTAAAATGATTCATTGGGCCAAATGCTTTCAATGTGATATTTATCAGGTTTTAAATATTACAAACCGTTACTTTTTCCCAAAGAAAAGTAAAAACATTAATCCAATTGCTAAAAATAACTATTTTTGCAGGCATCATGGCAATAGCTGCTAAGCAATTTGATGCGGTCCTTTGGCATGATGTATAGTTAGCTTGTTTCATCGTTATTACATAAAAAATGTATCCGCTATTATCGAAAGAGTCGAATGTATTTATTGTTGAAGATCTGAAGAAGGACATCGAGTATTTCATCAACAACTTTCAGCACGATAAAGTCTTTTTATTATCAGATGAAACAGCCTATGAATTGTGCTATCCCAAGATAAAAGATGCCATAGGGCTGTCGGCTGACAGAACAGTGATTATCCCATCGGGCGACCATAATAAAGGCATTGAATCACTGTCTAAAGTATGGCACCTGCTGAGCCATGGAGGCGCCGACCGTAAATCCTTGCTGATTACTCTGGGAGGCGGCATGCCGTGCGACTTGGGTGGATTTGCTGCTTCAACCTTCAAGCGGGGCATTCAGTTCATTAACATCCCTACCACATTGCTGGCACAGGTAGATGCTTCTATTGGTGGCAAAACAGGCATTAACTTTGAAGGGTTTAAAAACGAAGTAGGTGTTTTTAATCAGGCCACTGCCGTTTTGATCGAAACCAGTTTTCTGGACACGCTGGACGGTGAGAATATTATCTCGGGCTTTGCCGAGATGCTGAAGCATGCCTTTATTTATTCGGCTGACAAATGGGAGCAGCTGAAAAACTACGACATTAAGAGCCCGGACTACAAGCTGCTGAAAGAGTTGGTAGCCGATTCGATACGTATTAAGGACCATTTTGTACAGAACGACCCATTAGAGAATCACATCCGTAAGGCACTGAATTTTGGTCATACCTTTGGGCATGCCTTTGAAAGCCTGGCGATGCACGAAAACCGACCTGTGCTGCACGGCTATGCGGTGGCCTTTGGAATGATTTGTGAACTATACCTTTCGCACATCCGATTGGGCTTTCCGATGCCACTGGTCATGGAAATTGCCAATCATCTGGAAGCGATATTTGGCCATTTTGAATTTGACAAAGCACATTTTGAAGAGCTCTACCAGTTGATGACGCACGACAAGAAGAATGAATCGAACCAGATTAACTTCACCTTGCTGGAAGCTATCGGTAAGATTCAGATAAACTGTCAGGCAACGAAAGATGAAGTGTTTGATGCCCTTCATTTTTACACCAACATCAGCTAGTTTTATTGCTCCAATCATTGTCCAACTTCAGAATCACATTTTACCATGCACTATCAACTTACTACTACCACTTCATCAGATAACATCCAGGTACAGTTACCATCGTCAAAAAGCATTAGTAACCGACTGTTGCTGCTCAATGCTTTAAGTTACAGTCCGTATGAAATCAAAAACCTATCGGACAGTGACGATACTAAAGCGATGCTGGGTGTACTCAACTCCAATACCAATACCTTTGATGTGGGAGCAGCCGGTACGTCTATGCGATTTCTGACGGCTTTTTTATCGAAGATAGTGGGCGAATGGACACTGACGGGTTCAGAGCGCATGAAGCAACGCCCCATTAAAACGCTGGTGGATGCTTTGAACAAGCTGGGCGCTAAGATTGAGTATATGGAGAAAGAGGGCTACCCGCCATTGCGCATCTTTGGCAGCAACCTGGAAGGTGGTGAACTGGAGTTGCCAGGCAATGTGAGTAGTCAGTACATTTCGGCGCTGTTAATGATTGCGCCAACCATCGAAAATGGCCTTAAACTGACGCTGACAGGCGAGATTATCTCGCGCCCCTATCTGGAGATGACGCTGGCACTGATGAAAGATTTTGGTGTTACTTCCCACTGGAAAGGCAATGTCATCACAGTACCTGAAGCACCCTATCAGCCCAAGGTAGTGACGGCAGAATCGGACTGGAGTGCCGCCAGCTACTGGTATGAGATGGTGGCGCTTAATCCGTCAATTGAAGTCACACTTAAAGGACTGAAAAAGATAAGCCTGCAAGGTGATTCACAGGTGCAGCATATGTTTGATAAGCTGGGTGTGAAAACCAAATTCTCACAGAAAGGCACCACACTGACGAACACCGGTAAGAAGCCCGGGCGCTTTAACTACAACTTTATCAATGAGCCCGATTTGGCCCAGACACTGGCGGTGACCTGCTGCCTGATGGATATCCCCTTCCACTTTACCGGCCTGCAAACACTGAAGATTAAAGAAACCGACCGTATCAACGCACTGATTAATGAGCTAAAGAAGCTGGGCTACCAGCTGAGCAGCAACGATATTGATGATTTAAAGTGGGATGGCGAACGCGCAGCCATCGAACAGGAAGCTGCTGTTACCATTGACACGTACAAGGATCACCGCATGGCGATGGCCTTTGCTCCGGCTGCGTTTAAGTATGTCAACCTGGTGATTAACGATCCGATGGTGGTCACCAAGTCGTACCCCAACTACTGGGATGACATTGCCTTGGCAGGTATCAGTTTTATAGAAGGATAAAAAGCTAATCGCTGTTGGCTGATGGCCGATAGCGATTATTCAGACGCGTTAGTACCCCTTAAGGTATATTGTCAGACTGTGAAATATGGAGTCATTGCGTATAATTTCATACGTTCATTGAAAAAAGCGAGTCTGTTAGCCTGGAAATAAACAGCTGAACTGAATCATTACCATCATACAGTTAAGCAATCACTATCTATAGTTAAACAGTTGTAGCTTACAGTGGGGAATTCAATATCTGAACTGAAGCATTGCCATCTTACATTGCAACAATCAACATCTACAGTAAAACAATTGCAGCTGACAGTTAATAAATCAACAGCTACTTTGAAGCAATGGCAGCTTACATTTGAACAATTCCTATTTGCACTGGAAAACACTGATCCTACAGTCGATATTACTCATCTGACATTTAAGAACACTCTATTAACACTTGCCGGAACCGCATCTACATGGTAACGAAATCATCTGCAAGTAGCGATAACTCTATTGACTTTGAAGAGTACTCATTTGCCGGTTAAAACCAATCATTCAGAGACTCCTCTAAACAGATTGAGATTTGAACAGACTTGATTTACTACAAGACAATACCATGTCCATGACGAAAACAATGCCATAAGTAGAGAATTTGCATCTGTCAGTAATTTTAACGAAGGCTATTGAGATAAAATGAAACAGAAGGTTCGCCCTATCTTCTTATTAAAATGCGAACCTTCCTTTTGGAATCCTATTCGGCATAAACCAGGTTGGCATCCAATGATTCGGCGGTTTTTACCAATCGTATCATTTCTGCCTTAAAGCCCTGCTCATCTTCACCCCGGGCCGCTTTCGCCATCGCCCTGATGGTTTCGTAGTCTAAATCACCTTTGTACTGCGAGTCGCTAAGCAACATACCAAAACCGGCCACGGCTGCCGCAAAACGAAAATCGTCACTCGCCTTTTCAAAGCGCTTAACCGGTCCGCTAACTGGTCGTTCCATCAGCTGACTTTTACTTCCATTGGGTTGCTTATAGCGCAGTTTAAGAGTTAACCACTCATCCGAAGCCGTCACTACAGGCTCCTTCTGCTTTTGGTACTTCAGCTTATCCACTGATTTAATCCACTCTTTGCTATCCTTTGCCCCTACGGGAATGATTTCATACAAAGCAGTAACCGTATGTCCAGCTCCTATCTCACCTGCATCCTTGGTATCGTCGTTAAAATCCTCATCATTCAACAGCCTGTTCTCATAGCCAATCAAACGATAGGCCAGTACCTTAGCCGGGTTAAATTCTATCTGAAACTTCACATCTTTGGCAATGGTAAACAAGGTGCCACCGAACTCACTCACCAGCGTTTTTTGTGCTTCCTGCAGATTGTCGATATAGGCGTAATTACCATTTCCCTTATCGGCTATAATCTCCATGCGGTCGTCTTTATAGTTACCCATACCAAAGCCCAATACAGTCATAAAGATGCCACTGTCACGCTCCTTCTCCACCAGCTCTTCCATGGCCGCATTGGAACTAACGCCCACATTAAAATCGCCATCGGTAGCCAGGATGATGCGGTTATTGGCATGTTCCTGGTAATGCTCCTTCGCCAGCTTATAGGCCAGTTTTAGTCCGGCACCACCAGCTGTTGATCCACCTGCTTCCAGCTTATCAAGGGCAGCCAGAATCGTTTTCTTATCCCTGCCCGATGCTGGCTCCAGTACCACACCGGCTGCTCCGGCATACACCACAATGGCCACATGGTCTTCGGGTCTTAGCTCATTCACCAGTAAGCGGAACGACGACTTAAGCAGTGGCAGCTTATTGTTACTACTCATTGATCCCGACACATCGATTAGAAACACCAGGTTGGACGGTGGCAGGTTATCCTTTTCAATCTCACGCCCTTTCAAACCAATCTTCAGCAAATGATGCCCGGTGTTCCAGGGACAAACAGCCAGTTCTGATTTAACCGCAAAAGGTTGATCATCTGCAGGAGCTTCATACTCATAATCGAAATAGTTGATCATCTCTTCAATACGCACCGCATCATGAGGCGGCATCTGCCCGCTGTTTAAGAAACGTCGTACGTTGGTATAAGCGGCCCTGTCGACATCCACCGAAAAAGTTGACAATGGTTGCTGTGTCACCTGCTTATAGCCGTTCTCATTAATAGAGGCATAATTCTCGGTATTAAAATCAGCTTCGTAATCATTCATAACAAAATAAGCCTGCTGCGATTGCAAGGCTTTCTGTCGCTTACCTTTTCGACCTGCACCTCTAATTTTGATGCCACTTATTGCACCTGTTAAGGACCTTTTCTGACTTGAGCCATAAGCAACCACCATCACTTCTTCCACTTCACATACATCGGCTTTGAGTACAACGTTTATAACGGTTTGCTTCCCTACCTTGATATCCTGCGGCACCATGCCAATAAAATTAAAACGAAGAATATCCTTCTCACCTGATACTTTAATCGCGTATTTACCATACGTATCGGAGACTGTCCCTTCTGATGTAGTTTTACTCACCACCGAAACGCCGGGCAATGGACTTCCAGCTTCATCGGTAATTAAACCAGTAACCATTCGTGTTTGCGCTTGTATGCCTATGCCTAGCATGGCTACTAATGCGACTAAAAACAAAACTTTCTTTTTCATAATCTTAAGGTTTTACATGAAACGTTTTGCCATTAGGATGCAGCTTTACGATGGATTCCATAAAAGTTTTTGATATTTTTTCTACTTTTAAATTCACCAGAGTAACATATGGCGATTAAGTGGTTTAAAAACAAGGAGAAAAGCGATGAACAGCTATTGAGCGAGTTTCAGCAAACCGGTAATATTGATATACTTGGATTGCTGTTTGAGCGCTATATGCACCTGGTTTATGGCGTGTGCCTGAAATACCTTAAGAACAGGGAGGATGCGCAGGATGCTGTGATGGAGTTATACGAAAAACTGGGCAAAGAACTGCTTAGCAAAGAGGTTAACAATTTTAAACCCTGGCTGTATGTGGTGACTAAAAACCATTGCCTGATGCAATTGCGAAGTCAGCAAACACAGCTGCGCAAACAAAAAGATTTTGAAAAAAGTGAACTTCCTTTTATGGAATCAGATGCTTTAATGCATCCTAATGGTGATAACTGGGAGCCCGAAGAAATGGACAAACGTCTGCAAGCGTGTTTGAATAAGCTAAGGGAGCATCAGCGCGCCTGTATTGAGCTGTTCTACTTTAAGGAGTTGTGCTACCAGGAAATAAGTGATAATTTAAACATTGATATTAAAAAGGTGAAGAGCTACATCCAGAATGGGAAGCGAAATTTAAAGTTGTGTATAGAGTCATACAGTGAATAAACGAAAGATACATACAACCACAGATGCGGATGCATTTCAACGCTACATGAACAATGAAATGCAACCCGGCGAAGCGCACGAATTTGAGCGCCGGCTACTCAACGACCCATTCGAAAATGAAGCACTCGAAGGCTTATCATCCATTGGTGCTGAAGCTGCCGGTCAGGACATAAGTTCTCTTCAATCAAAAATTACCAAACGGAAATTCATCTGGCAACAACCTGCTTTTTATGCAGCGGCATCAATTGCGATTACCATTGGCCTTCTTTCTGTTTTATGGCTACTCCAACCCGAACAACTGCCAAGGGTATCGGATCATATGGAGCTACCCAAAGCCCCAGTTGCGGCCAAAGCTGAGTCTGTTGAATTATTAAAACCTGAAGCAGAGGTTGAAATAACTTCGAGCGAACAAGCAGCCGAACCAATAGCAATGATTGAGGTGCAAGACGATGCGGAAGAATCTCTACCTGATGAGGAAGTGTCGGTTGCTGCAGCAGCAAAGGCGGCCAAACCTGCTGAACCACTTAAGTCACACTCTGAATTTCAACTGGCCGATGCAGAAGACATTAAAATTGAAGTACCCAAGCGCAAATCACAGGCTGGCCGGATAGAAAAAGAGGTGATGAGCGTTGACTACGGCACCTTGGAAGGCAACAGCCTGCAAGGCCTGAGTGACAGTGGCAGCAGTGGTGATATGTTGATTGTGAGAGGTCGGATTATTGATCGCAGCCAGCAACCAGTTCCGGGAGCCAGTGTCAATATTAAAGGCACCAGCCTGGCAACGGTGGCCAAAACCGACGGCAGTTATGAAATGGCTATCCCAGCCGAAGACACAAGCAAATCTATCCGGGTTGACTTCATAGGCTTTGTCCCACAAGAGTCGGACCTATTGGTTAATGACTCACTTAACTTTGTACTGGAAGAACAAAATTATGCCTTAAGTGAGGTGGTAACACTATCATATGGAGCAGATAAAAAACGTCAGATTGATGAAAAGATAGATGCCCGGCCCGAGAAAGGTCTGGATGAATACATCATTGAACTGGAGAAGAACCTGCGCTACCCTGCTAATGGCACTGGAAAAAAAGAACAGGTTGTGGCGCTTATCACCATCAACCAAAGAGGCGACATTAAAAATATTGAAATCAAACGCAGTCCGGGTGAATCTTACAGTATTGAAACTATTCGTGTAATACGCAATGCTTCAAAATGGCTGCCTGCCACCGACAAAGGTTTTCCGGTGGAAGATACAGTCAAAATAAAGCTACAATTTCAACCCAAATAGATTCTATATATTTTTTTTAAAACAAGCAATCTAACTACCTTTGTCCTAACCTATAAAAAAGCCAGTATGCCAACCAAATTAACCCAATTCCTTGCTGCAATTTGCGGCATAATTCTATTGAGTAATTGCGATCCAACGACCTACATTACCGAAAAACACTATTTTAACAAGGAATACCAGCTGGAAGCAATTAATGCACCCGATTACCCATTCAAGGGACCCAAAGAGCAACAAACCATTTCTATTGATTTCCCTAAACAAGGTGAGTTCAGGCTTTATTTTGGCAACAGCCAATGCGAAGGAAAGTATGATGCTAATATCGAGGGTTCATTCAGTATAAAACAAAGCAACTGCTCATCGCACTGCTGCGAATCGAGCTGGGAGCTATACGTGCTTACATTAATACGTAAAGCTACCCGATATGAGGGAGGTGAAAACAATCCACTTGTCCTTTTGATTAATGACAACAACTACCTGGTGCTAGAAACACATAAAAAAGCCTATCAACCAGATTGATGCATTATAGATTATCCAGTATCTCCTGAATACTCATTCGCTGTTTATAATTTTTATCGAAGTGACGGTGAGTTACAATGCCTTCGCTTGAAATTATATAGGTGGCTGGCACTGGCAAAGCCCGGTCGTTATTGCCGCTTGCATGGTTAATATTTATGCCAGCTGCCTGGTAAGCGACATGCTTACTTTTGCTCAAATTAAATGTCACATCCCAGGCGTCCATTATTTGATGATGCTTATCGTAAATAATCGAAAATTTGGCACCTGTTTTTGTCATGGTCTCCTCAATGGCTTCCTGGTTTTCAGGTGTTACTGCTATTACCCTGGCTCCTTTTGCATTAATCAAATGGATAGAATCTTGCAATGCAGACATATGCCTGTTGCAATACGGACACCACTGCCCTCTATAAAACAGCAATACCACCTTATTTTCAGCCAGCTCTTCGGCTAAATCAATGGTATCACCATGCTGATCGATGGCCTTAAACATGGGAGCTGCTTCATGAATCCGAATGCCCTCCTGAGCTGTCATCCAATTGATACTTCCAATAAAAAATAAAAATAATGCAATACCTTTCTTCATGGTATAAATATTTGATTAAAGACTATTTACACACTTAGACGAAGCAACATCCAAATCCTTACAAAGATTTTTTATAAGTGTATTTGCCATGGCAGGTGTCATATACTTGACACTAACTAAAAATCATTAAAACCTAATAGAATGAAAAAGGCAGTATTAATGCTTACTCTGCTAGCTATAGTGGGCATGGCATCAGCACAAGATCGATTTGCAATTGGATTGAAAACCGGTTTTAACACGACAAAAATTAAGCTGAGTGATATTCCGGAGAATGTAGAGATTAAAAATGAAGCCAATAATGGTTTCTTATTTGGTGCATATGGAAAACTTCGATTGACAGAATCCTTTTCTCTTCAACCAGAAATGTATTATGCAAAGAAATCATCCACTATGTCAATTGCAGAGGGTGATGTGAGATACCCAGACAGCGAAAATACATTACACACCTGGGATATTCCAATCTTAGCAAATCTGCAACTAATTGATTTAAAAGTCGTCAAGATATATGGAGTAGCTGGCCCAGTTGCTTCTTTCATAGCAAGTTCATCAACCGATCTTCCGGAATGGGATGAATTTAAGAGCACGAACTGGACTTTCCAAGCGGGAGGTGGTGTTGAGTTCTGGCGATTAACAGCTGATGTCCGCTATGAGTGGGGCTTATCAGATATTTCTGATTTAGCACAATTAAAAATTGGTCAAAAGACAGATGTCTTAACATTTGCCGTTGGCTTTAAACTATTCGGAATATAGAGCCCTGTTCCATACACATAAAATATACCTAAATCTATAATAAGAGTCGGTTCTTTTTTAAAGGCCGGCTTTTTTTGTTTGTATTATCTCCAATACATTCATTCACTTATTATACCAATTGTATTTTAGAATGTGTTTTTAGTGTACTTTTAGGAATTACACTGGTAAATGCCGATATATAATCAAAGCGGCTTTAATGCGCTTCACTTTTAAAGCCGCATTTTTATTAGTAATTGGTATCAGCTCATAACCCCACTCAACTTTACTTTTTGGTTTGTATTAAGTAATTTGTGTGGCACAACAAATCAACTTAATTAATAAACTATGAAACGAATACTTATTATTTTCCTGGCCATTGGTATGCTAAGCCTTGGTTCAAATGTAAAGGCGGAAGAAGGACCCGACGGAAGAGGAATACGGGCCGGTTACCAAAACAGCTTCTTTAAAATAGATGGTGACGAAGCATTTGATGATCCATACAACAACTTCTATGTAGGCTATTTTAACAGCAGCAACATTGTGCCCATGCTCAAATGGGATTCGGGTATTGAATATTTTCAGGTTGGTGGTAAAACAGGTGATGCTGAACTGAAACTTCATTATTTAAGCGTGCCATTATCGCTAAAATTAAAGATTGGGCCAGTGTATGCCCTTGGTGGTGTAAATGGCGCTGTTAAGCTAGGTGGCTCATCAGATTTTGCTGAGTTTGGTGCGGATGTCGGTGATTTTTCTACCCTTGATGCAGGCGCTCACCTTGGAGTCGGATTTAAGTTCTTAATGCTCGGTGTTGAAGCACGCTATACCTGGGGATTAGTCAATCAAACAGAAGCAGATCTAAAATCAGAATATTTACAGCTTGGAGCTGTACTATTCTTTTAATAAACTAACAATAAAACAAAAGCCCCGCTAATTAGGTTAGCGGGGCTTCTTTTCTGTATTATTACTCCTAGTGTAAATTCGAACTAATTATCTTCATAAACTCCTCGCGTGTAGCCAGGTTTTTCTGAAAAGCACCCGTGAAATCAGATGTCGTAGTTACCGAGTGCTGCTTCTGTACCCCACGCATTTGCATGCACATGTGCTGGGCTTCTATTACAACAGCCACACCAAGCGGATTAAGCGTATTCTGAATACACTCCTTAATTTGCGTTGTCAATCGTTCCTGCACCTGCAGTCGACGGGCAAAAGCTTCTACTACACGGGCCAGTTTACTTAATCCGGTAATATGGTGTCGTGGAATATAGGCCACATGCGCTTTACCGAAAAATGGCAACATATGGTGTTCGCACATCGAATACAGCTCAATATCTTTCACCACAACCATCTGCTGATAATCTTCGCGAAACATGGCTGATTTAATTATTTCCTCTGGATCCATATGGTAGCCCTGCGTTAAAAACTGCATGGCTTTGGCCACCCTTAATGGTGTTTTCTCCAGCCCCTCACGCGAAGGGTCCTCACCTAACGATTCAAGTATTTTATGATAGTGATTCGATAATTCATTGGTTGTTTCATCGTTGTATGACTCCACCTTTGAATATCCCTTATCTCCGTTTAAAGTAAATTCCATTGTGCTTTTTTTGACAGAACAAATTTTGCAAGCTGCAAAAGTGCCTATTTTCTTTTAATTTATAACTGATATTTATCTGATTTATATCTTTAACCCTTTTCTTTAAGGAACTGGTAAGCCCTTTTGAGTCCGTTGTTCATAGATCCGTAATATTAATTCCAACTCGTTTCGCGACAAAGCCGCTGGAACAGTTTCCATCAATTTCTGTTTATTCTTAGGCTCAAAGAATCGCATCAATGCCATGTTATCAGAAGTAACACCTATTGTTTGACTAGGTGGTATCTGCGTTTTATAGATAGTACTCCAGGTCCTCTCCTGCAACACCATTTCTTGATTCATCTCGGCATCCATGCGTATTGGTGTTTGTGTCAGTGCCTGCCTTGTAGAGTTCCTCACGTTATTTGTTGCACGAGCCATATCTGGTGTTATTACCAACGGCATTGTTTTGGCTTCCAGGGCCAGACGCTCGTAACGTGGCATAACTATAACCTCACTAATCTCAATAGTATCTCGCGAGAGAAATACACCTAACAGGTAATTTTTTTGATTTAATGAATCGTTGATCTGAATGTAGGTATCCTTAAATCCCATGTGAGAAAATCGGACTACATCACCCTGCTGGGCCCAAAACGAAAACTGCCCTTTCTCATCTGATGCATAATCCATAGTTTGCCGGTTAAAACGGGAGTATGGCAAAACTGTCAGACTATCTTTCTCAAGTACTACGCCCGTAACCCGGATAGAATCCTTGTTTGTTACTTGTCCACAAAGGCCGCTGGATATTAAAATGAGTAGAGTGATTAGTGTTCCAACTTTCATAGTTTAATAGTTATGGTTTAAACAGATGTTCACTAATTGTAACAATCCAGCTGCCATTTGGTTGGACAAAACACAAATAAAGAGGCCCGATGTGGTTTAACATCGGGCCTCTGATAATACACTAAACAGTTTAAACAATAATGTCTTTCAATTCGCGCTTAGGTACATGGTGCACCTGCTGCACATCACGCCAATACTTGATACTTTCCTCTTTCATGGCTTCTATCTTTACTTCTTCTTTTGGCTTACCCAAGGCAATGATGTGCACAATTTTAAGATTATCCGACAAGCGAAGCTCTCTGTGCAATTGTAATCGGTTTAACGAACCCACTATACAACCACCCAATCCTTTTTCTACAGCTCCCAACAAAATGCTTTGGGTAGCAATGCCATCATCACAAAAGTAGTTGGCCGAAATATCAGTATCGTTTAACACCACAATGTAGGCCGAAGGCTGTTCGCCCTTCTCGGGTCCTGCCCAATCTTTCAAATAGCCTGCCCATGACAGGTGTGGAAATATTTTATCGTTTATTTCCGGTGAATTGGCTAAGAAATATTTTAAGGGCTGTGCATTACGGGCCGATGGCGATAAACGAGCCAGATCAACCAGCTCACGCAAGGTTTCCACCTCCACTGGTTCATCCTGATAAAAGCGCCTGTAACTGCGGTTTTTAAGAATTAAATCTTTCAGCATAAAAACGTTTTTTAGTTATTGTTTACGGGTAAAAAAAGCGAGACTTAATATACAAAAAATGTTATCAAGTCTCGCTAAAAAGTAAGATAATTTCCTAATACTAATACCTGGCTGAAATAACGTCCCAATCCAATATACTAAAGAACTCCTCGATGTATTTTGGACGCAGGTTTTGCTTATCAAGGTAATAGGCATGCTCCCATACATCGCAAGTTAAAATGGGCGTTAGTCCATCGCGCATTGGATTACCGGCATTGCTCTCTTTTACGATTGCCAATGAGCCATCTGCCTTTTTAACTAACCAGGCCCAACCCGATCCAAACAGAGTAGCTGCAGCAGCCGAAAACTCTTCTTTAAACTTATCGAAAGAACCGAATGAAGCATTGATGGCTTCAGCTAAAGCCCCACTTGGCGCTCCGCCTCCATTAGGTTTAAACGACATAAAATAGAAAGTGTGGTTCCAAACCTGTGCACCGTTGTTAAAGATGCCACCTTCCGACTTTTTAACAATGGTTTCCAGATCGGCATTTTCAAATTCAGTGCCTTTAACCAGGTTATTCAGGTTATTGACATAAGCCTGGTGGTGCTTACCATAGTGAAATTCCATGGTTTGCTTTGAGATAACTGGCTCTAGCGCATCCAGCGCATACGGTAATTTTGGTAATTCAAAGTTCATATTTGTTCGTTTTAGATATTTGTCTTGGGATTAAACAAACTTACATTTTTTATGTTTTCAAAAACCTTAAAAAAATAAAAAGGGAATTCACGTTTGAATTCCCTTTTTCCCAGACAAAATGAACAAACTAAACTTTAAAACGTCTCGTTACTTCGTCCCAATTGATAACGTTCCAGAACGCACCAATATAATCAGGACGTCTATTTTGATAGTGTAAGTAATAAGCATGCTCCCACACATCCAATCCAAGGATTGGTGTACCTTTAACATCAGCAATATCCATTAATGGATTATCCTGATTAGCGGTTGAACTCACCACCAGCTTACCATCGGCCTGCTTAACCAACCATGCCCAGCCTGAGCCAAAACGTGTAGCTGCAGCTTTATTGAAAGCCTCTTTAAAGGCATCAATTGAGCCAAAGTCTTTGGTGATAGCCGCAGCCAACTCACCAGTTGGTTCGCCACCGCCATTGGGCGACATTACAGTCCAGAATAAATTGTGATTAAAAAATCCGCCTCCATTATTGCGCACAGCTACTGAATGCTTTGAAATGTTGGCCAGCAAATCTTCAATTGACTGTCCTTCCAGTTCAGTTCCTGCCACCGCTCCATTCAGGTTGTTAGTATACGCAGCATGGTGCTTTGTGTGGTGTATTTCCATTGTACGTGCATCAATATGTGGTTCTAATGCATCGTAGGCATATTCTAGTTTTGGTAATTCAAAAGCCATATTGTTGTTATTATTAGGTTTAAAATTAGAATAACGATTCAAAACTAAAAACTATTTGGAATTAGTCCAAATAAAATAAAGACTATTTTATCTTTTATTTCAAAGACAACCACCTAATCCTTGTTTACTAGCAACTTACAGAACATTCGGTCAGTTATTCAAATAAAGTTATCTTCGTAGGCCAATATCACACATTATGAATAAAGACATACTGAAGCTCGCCATCCCCAACATTCTGACGAATCTGACTGTCCCCCTATTGGGCATGGTTGACATGCATTTGATGGGCTACCAGGATTCATCGGTTTTTATGGGAGCTGTAGCACTCGGCGGTGTCATATTCAACTTTGTATATTGGGGCTTTGCATTCCTGCGCATGAGCTTAAGCGGCATGGCAGCACAAGCTTTCGGCAGAAATAATAAACGCGAAATGGCCATGATGCTCTTCAGAGGATTATTGCTCTCACTTTCGGCAGGCGTGCTGTTACTCTTGCTTCAGAAAGGAGTTGTCGGCATCAGCCTGAAAATACTGGAGGGCAGTGGTGAAGTTAAGCAATTGGCCAGTGACTATTTTTATGTGCGCATTTGGGCTGCTCCGCTTGCTATCTCCTTAATGGTGATTAACGGATGGTTTTTAGGTATGCAAAACGCCATTTACCCAATGATTATCTCCATCACCATTAATGTTGTCAACATTGCCTCATCCTTTTTCTTTGTAAAAGTACTGAACATGAAAGTGGAGGGCGTGGCCCTGGGCTCTGTAGTAGCCAATGTGGTTGGTTTTATACTGTCCATCATCCTGTTCTTAAAAAAATACACCTATATCCTTAAGGAATTTGACTGGCATGAATTAATAGATAAAAAAGGCATGTCTGGGTTCTTAAATGTTAGCGGTGACATATTCCTGCGCACCCTTTGTATCATTATTGTTTTTACCTTTTTCACTTCCAAATCGGCCGGAAATGGTGACCTTATATTGGCTGCCAACAGTGCCTTGCTTCAATTTCTATTTTTGTTCTCCTATTTTCTTGATGGTTTTGCCTACGCAGCGGAGGCTCTTGTCGGTAAGTTTACAGGAGGACGCAGCATAACTGAAGTAAAGCAAGCTGTGCGTTACCTCTTTGGTTGGGGCTTTGCCTTTGCCTTTATCTTTTTGTTACTATACGCTTTAGGCGGTCATTATCTGCTACTGCTGTTTACCAATCAGCAAGAAGTTATTTCCACGGCATCTGATTATCTGCCTTGGCTAATGCTGTTGCCCTTAACCGGATTTTCATCATTCATCTGGGATGGTATTTATATTGGTGCTACGGCTTCACGCCTCATGCGTAACACTATGCTATTAGCAACAGTTATGTTCTTCCTGCTTTTTACCGTGTTGAAGGAATCAATCGGCAACCATGCCCTCTGGCTATCAATGAATGCGTTTATGCTAAGCCGTGGATTATTTCAAACCCTTTTTTATAAGCATCTAAGCATATTCAGGCAATAACCCCATTGTGCTATTAAAAAAATGGCATCTCACCATATTGATGAAATGCCACACTCAAATAATTAAATTGCACGCTTAGCCTTTAATAAATAAAGACTTAATAATATGTGAGGCCATTTTAGGATTTTCTTTCAAGCGGCGGGTACTATAGCCAAACCAATCTTTGCCATAAGGCACATATACACGCATCTTATAACCTTTACTTAATATCTCTTTACGCAATTCAGGTGTTACGCCATAAAGCATCTGAAACTCAAAATGTTCTCCAGGAATATTATTTTCTTCAATGATTTTAATCGCGCCCTCTACCAGTTTTCTATCATGAGTAGCAATCCCTACATATACCTTGTTTTTTAACAGGTATTCCAGGTCCTTTAGATAATGTTCGTTAACCTCATGATAGTCTTTGTAGGCTATCTCTTTAGGTTCTACATAAATACCTTTACACAAACGGTAATTAATCGGATTCTCTTCGCTATGAATATCCATTAAGGCCTCCAGGTCAGGCATCGTACGCTTTAAATAAGCCTGAAATACCAATCCCACATGCTTTGGAAATTCAGCCTTTATGCGACGAAACATATCAATCTCCAGATCCACACACTTTGAATCTTCCATATCGATGCGCACAAAATTGTTGTATTCAGCCGCCTTTGCAACAATCTCCCTAACGTATTCATAACACACCTCTGCATCTAGTAACAGACCGAAACTGGTTGGCTTCAAGGAGTAGTTTCCCTTGATTTTTTCAGCTTCGAAGCGCTCTATGATTGCTAAATATTCGTCTTTATTACTTTTTGCCTGCTCCAAATTTGTGATAAACTCTCCCAGAAGGTCAACAGTAACCAGCATGCCCTTTTCATTCAATTGCCTGGAAGCCAGAATAGCTTCATCGATCGTCTCTCCCGCAATATATTTTCGCGAAAAAATCCACACAAATTTCTTCGGGAAATACGGAAGCGTTCTTGCAATTAATTTATTCATCATCGTAGATTTCCTTTTAGTTAGTTATAAAAAAAATTGCCTTTATCGGAACAAACAGACAATAGCTGCGTAATACCGACAAAATGTCAATAGCAATATTTTGTTTCCCAGGGAGTAATTCTTGAATTCAGGATTGTAAATTTTGGAACACTTTGGTAGATAAAAAATGACGAAACTCACGTTATTCAAACAATGAGTGAAATTTTAAATGATAAATGACATAAATAGGAAAAAATCGTAATTTGACGATAATAAAATATACTCTTCACTATTAGAAGAGATAACAGAACGACCTCTTAAAATGCTTATGGACGGTAAAATAAAAGCAGTTTTAATAGCGTTGTTGGTAGTTATTAGTACGCGTGGTTATTCGCAATCCTGCAATATAACCTCACGAGCTAATAATATTGAACCCGACAAGTTGTGTGCACCAGTCTCGGTTATCTGGGATGTGGTGTATCGTGGCGTGGACGATGGCGGTACCGGTAATGTACAAATGCGTTACGACTGGGATGATGGTTCTCCAATAGAGATAATTAATGCAACGCTTATTGATGCTGCAACTGGCGAATGGGAAACCAGCAACAACCATATATATCCAATAGGTGGCGACCAATGTAATTATCACCCTAGAGTAACATTGGTGGTGGATGGCATAGAGTGCACCAGTTCAGTTCAGGAACAAACTGTTACTGTTTGGGACACCGATGATATGAACGGCGGCGAAATGAACATCAACCCTGTTGAATATCCAATTTGTGTTGGCAATGGAGGCACAGCCAATTTTATTGACAACAGCCAATGGAACTGTACACCACCTGATGAAGAAGACGTACCCAATGATCGAAAAAGATGGGTACAATGGGTATATGGCACCAACTCCGGAGCAGGCAACTTCATTGATGATGCATTGGTAGATGGCACACTTAGAGCTTATCCCTTCGAAGCTCCGGTTGAGGAAACAACAGAGCCAATACTCGGCCCAACCCCGCCCATTAGTGAAGCAATGCCAATTCAGGTAAATGATCAAAGAGCTGTGGGCGATGAGTTTGAAATTGAGCTTCGCAACTGGAACTATTGCAATCCTTATCCAACGCACGATCCGGTTATAACAAGAGCGCGTATTGTCATTGTTGACAATCCTGATGCAACCATTACTCAGCCAGCCCCGCTTTGCGAAAATGATGCACCAATCTTCCTGACCGCTGCTACAGGAGGTGGTGTATGGACCGGCAATGGCATAATCGATGCCTCCACGGGTGAATTTGATCCTTCGGTGGCTGGTGAAGGCATTCACCTGATTGAGTATACCGTATTTAGTGCCGCAGGATGTGTTGGTACTGACGATGTATTGATAGAAGTTAAACCTACGCCCACTGCTGCAATAACCCCGTCCTCACCAGCCAGTGCCTGCCCGGGTATCATAATTGAGTTGGATGGAAACCCAAGCGGGGGCACCACACCTTATACCCATATCTGGACAGGTGACATTGCCTACCTCAGCAATACTGCCATACCAGATCCGGTATTTCAGGCCAATATCGAAGGAATTTTCAACCTGAATTATCGTGTAACATCACCCAATGGCTGTTTTGATGAAGATGCAATTCAAATAATTACCGATACAATAAGTATCAAATTCACCAATAACGATTTCGTGGCCTGCACAGACGTTCCTGTTAATATTGATCCTATGCCAACAGGAGGCTCCGAAGTGTTTGTGGAGCATTTATGGACAGGCACCAACACAGCTTTACTATCGACTACCAACATACAAAACCCCGATTTTACAGGCCTGACACCCGGCACTTACACCTATACATACACTGTAACGGACAGTTATGGCTGCTCCGACTTTACAACTGTTACAATAGTGGTGCAGCAACAACCGGTTAGCAATGCCGGGGATGATGCCATTGCCTGTGGCATGGCAACTCAACTGGGGGCCGTTCCATCTATCGGAATTGGTACCTGGACACTTATTTCAGGAACAGGAGATGTTACTTTTTCAGATGTTAACTCACCTGCCACCGATATTAGTGTAGATACCTATGGCGACTACACCTTCCAGTGGTCAGAAGACAATAACTCATGTATTTCCAGCGATCAGGTGACTATTACATTTGCAAAGATACCTACTCCTATTGCAATGGCGGATGCAGACACTTGCGGACTCATCTACCAAATAAAAGTAACACCAGATGTTGGACTTGGCCAATGGACGCTATTATCAGGTCCTGGCACTGTAACTTTTGAAGATGCCTCAGCAGATATTACAGGCGTTACTGTTACAACACCGGGAGACTACAGCTTCAGATGGACAGAAAACAATAGCGGTTGTATTGGCAGCACTGATGTAAATGTCAGTTTCTTCCCCATACCAGTTGCACAAGTACAGCCATTTGACAATGAGCAATGCAGCCCGGCAGAAGTCCAATTTGAGAATATTTCAACCAATGCCAATACATATAACTGGGATTTTGGCGATGGAGCTATTTCAGAGGATGAAAACCCATGGCATTCATTTACCAACTTCACATTTGACATCATTGATTATGAGATTTCGCTTATCGCTAAAAATGATTTTGGGTGCGCCGACACGAGTATTTATGATATGAGTGTACTACCCAATGCCAGAGCTAACTTTGCCAATAGCGATAACCCAGGCTGCAGCCCACTTGAAATAGTTTTTACAAATCAATCGGAAGGAGCCAGCTCATATGAATGGCACTTTGGCGACGGCTCTCCATCTGAAACTGGAGAAAACCCAATTCACACGTTTTTTAACAACGAACAGTATGTGCAAGCCTATCATGTTGAACTGATAGCCAACAACAGCTACGCTTGCAGCGACACAGCCGATACATACATTACTGTATACCCTAAGTATGACTACACCATCACCGCTTCGCCAACGGAAGGGTGCCATCCCCTAAAAGTTGATTTATTGACAGAGCCTGGTGCAATGTGGTATAAATGGGATTTTGGCGATGGCAATATAACCGACGGAGCCAACGCCATGATGAACGTTTTTGAAAATACTGAAAGTACACCAAAAACAGTTGAGGTAGAAGTATACACCAGCTCAGCATTCGGCTGCCTGGACACCAGCAAAACTACTATTACGGTCAATCCATCTCCTGTCAGCAGTTTCACTCCTGATGTTACTGAAGGTTGTTCCCCTCTGCTAGTTGAGTTTGAAAATAACTCACTTAATGCACAATCAAGCCGATGGATATTTGGCGATGGATACACAGAAAATGGAGGAGGGAATGCTTCTGCTTCACACACCTATATCAATACTACCACATCTACAAATTATTGGCTACCCAAGCTAATTGTTGAAAACACTTATGGCTGTAAAGACTCAAGTGAAGTATCACTGAGTGTCTTTCCGCAAGTAAAAGCATCCATTACAGATGGCGGAGCTGGCTGTACACCTTACTTTGAGAGCATTCAAAACAATACTGAAGGGGCCAGCAGCTATTTCTGGGACTTTGGCGATGGAAATACATCTGACAGCTTTAATGGTCACCATACATACATCAACAATACAACCAGCAATCAAACTTACGATGTAACAATGATTGCAACTTCTATGTTTGCATGCAGCGACACAGCCTATACACAGGTTACGGCCTACCGCAGACCAATTCCTGAATATACTGTTACACCACAGGAGCTCCAGATGCCGGAGTCCACCGTTAATATCAACAACCTGACTGCAGGCAACAACCTTGAGTACTTCTGGCGCTTTGGTGATGGCAATACATCATCAGAACAGCAGCCTGGCAATTATACTTACAATGCATCTGGCGAATATGAAATATGGCTGAAAGTGGATGCCGAATATTGCAATGATTCTCTGATGCAGCGGGTGTTGATACATCCCAACCTGCCAATTCTGGATTACGGTCCTGATAGCGAAGGCTGCCCACCTTTGGAAGTTCAGTTTTACAACAACTCTATTGATGCCCACACCTACTTCTGGGATTTTGGCGACGGAAATGTGTCTTCCGAGAAAGCACCAAAACATACTTACTATACACCCGGCAAATATAATGTCACACTGTTGATAGAAGGCCCAGGTGGTATTGCTGAAAGCAATGATGTGGTCATCCATGTTTACGACAAGCCATTCGCCAACTTTGAGGTGAGACCAACTGTTGTTAAACTGCCAGAAACAGTTTCATTTATTAACAAATCAGAAGGTGCCATCAATTACCTGTGGGATTTTGGCGATGGTAACACATCCACCGAACATTCCATCCAATATGCCTACCAGGATCCTGGCAGTTACGATGTAACACTCATTGCAATTAACGACAAAGGGTGTAAAGACTCTTTAACTATCAGAAATGCTGTTACGGCAAAAGAAGCAGGACGAATTGAATTTCCTAATTCGTTTACCCCCAATCCTAACGGTTCCAATGGTGGAGTGTATGTACCCGGCTCGCCCGAAAACCATGTATTCTACCCATTTGTAACAGAAGGAGTTGTAGAATACGAGTTTAGAGTCTATTCAAGATGGGGAGAGATTCTATTTGAAAGTACAGATATAAATATTGGCTGGGATGGTTATTTCCGAGGAAAATTATGCCCTGGAGGAGTTTATATCTGGAAGGTATATTGCCGCTATTCAAATGGTTTGACTGAAACATTAACCGGAGATGTAACATTATTCAGATAATGAGGAAACTGCTAATCATATTGCTTACTTTTTGTGGCCTTAATCACCCAGGCTGGGCACAGGATTATCACTTTTCTCAGTTTTATGCTAATCCGCTGTACCTAAGCCCATCATTAGCTGGCGCCACCGATGGAGGCCGTCTGATTATGAACTATCGCAACCAATGGCCCGAAATTTCCAAGGCCTTTTCAACATATGCCATTTCGTTCGATAACTTCTTTCCCCAGTTTAACAGCGGAATAGGCTTTTACCTGCTTCAGGATAAAGCTGGTAGTGTTGGGCTTACGAGTACACATGCCGCCTTCCAATATTCATACAATCTGATGATATCGAAGGAGTGGCAAGTTGTACCTGCCATCCAGTTTGCCTATGGTAATAAATCAGTCGATTTCAGTAAAATAATATTCCCCGATCAACCACCAGGTGGAGTAGGTGCCTCCGGTTCATACGATCGCCTCAATAACGAACAGATACACTATATTGATATGGCTGCATCTGTGTTTGTTTACAGCTCCAAATACTGGATGGGAGTTACTATTGACCATTTATCAAGACCCAACTACACATTCCTGAACGAGGAATCAAAATTTGATTACAAATATGTAGTCTTTGGAGGAATGAACATTTGGACAGAACAGCGCCGGCGAACAGGAATGCAAAGAGCCTTTTCAACCAGTTTCAGGTATCAGCATCAGGGGCAGTTCAACCAGCTCGATGTAGGTGTTTACTGGCATAATTCGCCTATTGAGCTTGGTATGTGGTACCGTGGCATACCAGTGTTTAATCAATCGAACAGCAAAAGCCTTAATCAGGATGCAATAGTCGCATTATTGGCTTATGACTTGGGGCCTCTCAGAATTGGTTACAGCTACGACATTACCATTTCAGGTCTTGGGTGGTCAACAGCCGGGGCACATGAATTATCGCTCATTTTTGAATTTAATCAGCGAGGCGGCTTACGACTGGGGGGTAAAAGACCCGCTGTTCCTTGCAGTGAATCAGCCAATCCGTTGAGCAGTAAGGGCGGTAAGTACACACGCAAGAAGAGGCGATTATATTGACCTGTTTTAATTAGCAATAACAACTACCAGTCATCCTCATAGTCATAATAATCTTCGCGCTCAACCTCCGTCCAAGCTAATGAAACATCAACCCTGGAATATTCTGAACCATAAATAAGCTGAGTAAATGTTAGTCTGACTGTGGTCGATGATTTGGCACTTAAATAAGGAATATATGCTTGCTGTTTTTCAACCAGTAAGTCGCCATTCATTAAACAAACTGACACCCATACATCACACGCATCCAAAGAACCTTTGTTCTTCACCTTTACTTCCATAACTGCCTTACCCGGTTTAACAAGTGTAAGTTCTGTTTGCCTTACCACTTCGCAGCGAGCATTGTAAAGCATATCATCTATCACCTCATCTAACAGGTATTCGCAAGAAGAACATAAAAGGAGAGCCAATGCAACACATAAAAAGCCTTTAACTTTCATAGAATTAGGTTTACTGGTTTATGCTAATGACAGCCAGCTTATGGAATACACTTAATTATTTTACTTTATTTAACATCACATGGTTAATAATCCACATCCTGACTTTATGCAATACAAAAAAAGGCTGCCTTCCGGCAGCCCTAAAAATCACGTTGATTATGAAAAAGTATCGTCTGAAAAATTAATTAAAAAATATCAATCAGTCGCTTTGGCTGGGCCTTTGCTTCTTCTTTCTTTGGCAGTAATACATTCAGTATACCATTGTTGTATGTGGCAGATATTTTAGCGTCATTCACTTTATCCTTTGGTAAGGAAAATGAACGCTTAAAGCTTCCATAAGTAAACTCATAGTGCGAATATTTTTTATTCTCGGCCTCTTCCTCCTTTACAACCTCAATGGTTAATACATTGTTATCAACCGTTACATTAAAATCTTTCTTTTCATAACCCGGTGCGGCTACTTCAATAGCAAAAGCATCATCATTTTCCTGAATATTCACTTTAGGCGTATCAAAACACTGTCCTCCTTTTAAAGTATCAGCTGCACTTAACAATTCATCGCCAAAGAAATGATTTAACAAATTACCTGATTGTGGATACCTGTTGTTAAATTTCACTAGTCTCATAATAAAATCTCCTATTATTTAAATTTTTAATTGTTTTCTGTTTGGTCATGTTATTTCAATGATAATGCCATTATAGTTTATCTGCCACTATTACAGACTATTACAATTTAAACATGCCAATATGACTTAATTTTAGATTAAAAGATGCCATATTGACTCACTACCCAAATTAGTACTGGTAATCTTTATTTAAAGTATAAATAACAGAGAGGTAACTACAGGCATGTGCTAAAAGAAGACCTTTGGGGCGTTATGAGAGTTATTTTCCTCCCAACAATTCCTGTGTGTATAGAGGTTGCCTAGTGCAACCTCTTTTTTGGAGGAAATAAAAAAGCGAGTCGGCAATCACCAACTCGCTTTTTTAATAATATTATATGATTCTTTAATAATCAATAATCCCAGCTAAACCCAATATTAATGCCTAACCAATTCTGTTGAGGCACATCCGAGGATTTAAATGAAGTGCTGTAATCAACACTTATTGCCAGACTGGTTCGGTAGTTAACAGGCACTAACAACCCTGCTTTGGGCGCCACTGACCAGGTCCAGCCTTTATCACTTGTCGAGAACAGTCCATTATCACGCCGTTGCTCCATATAATAGGTACCAGCTGCAATTCCTACAAATGGCCTTACAACTGCATCGTCATCGGCAAAATAATATTTACCTGTTGCCTGAATAGGTATAGCATTTAAATAGCGGTATTCATTACTGGTAATTTCACCATTCCCACTTGGTAATGGTTGTGTTGCCCGGTCTTTGGCCTCATAGAAAGTGTTCCAGCCAACCAACAGACCTACTCCGACGCTTGGATTCACAAACTTCTCGAATTCGATGTTGGCTCCCCTGAAACTGGCCGGATTAATATAGTCTTTGGTATCGCCCATTGGCAATGCCATACCATAGTATACGTTCGTTTTTGTTTGTGCACTTACCTCTAAACTAATGATTGTAAGGACAAAAATGAATATGTATTTTACTAATTTCATATTGATTGTAATTAAAAGGTTGAGGTAATAAACGGTTAAAAAGGAGCCTGATTAAATAATTCGTCAATGCCTCTTTCGATACGACTGGCAGTATAACTTTGGCTACCCTGCATTAGACCATCAAGGGCACCAGTATAAACGAGCGGTGCTGTTTTCTTCTCCACATCACGACTTTCGTAATCAGCCATTTCTATAATTATAGATCCGGTTTTATAGTTATAATAAACTGGATACCATGGATACCAGCCACCCCATCCCCAACCGGGATAACCAGGGTACCAGCCGCCCCACCAGCCACCGCCAGGAACCCAGGCTGCACCGGAATTATTCTGCTCTATAATAACAATAGCAATGGCCAGTGATGTATCAGCATCTGCCTCATTCATACCTAGCTTACCTAGCTCTTCGCGCATCTGCTTCAGAATGTTCTCATCATGCACCCTGTTTGGTCTTTCAACCTCTTCACCATCCTTCACATACAAAATCTCTTCAGGTAATGAGTAAGTTTTACCATCTAATGCATCCCAATCATATGCAGGATCGTATTTTGAAATGGAGGTATCTAATTCATCAACATATTCAGCCCCTCCCGGATAACAGGCATAAACTGAAAATAACAGCCCGATGGCTAACAAAAAATTAAAATGTGTTTTCATACTTAAAGCTACTTTAAGGTTAGATAAATTTACGTGTTAATAGTTGCGCTCAGTAACAATTTTAAGGAAAATTTTGCAAGCAGTTACATTTTTTGATTCAAACAAAAGAACAAATATATCACCATTTTGGTTTATTTTTACAGTTCAATGAACCATAATAGTATTATTCTATGAAAAAATTACTACTTATCATTTACATCTTAGCTGCGGGAATATCAGGGATTAATGCGCAGAAAACAGAACAGGAATTAGGCCTGATTGGCTCTATACTAAAGTCTGAAATAAAAGTTTTCTATGCACAAAACATTAAGTTGTCAACATCAGAAAGTGAAGCTTTTTGGGCGATTTATGATGAATATGAAGCCGCTTTAAAACCCATCAGCAACCAGCGGGTTGAATTACTTAAAGAAATTATTGCCAAAGAAGGTGCACTATCTGAAGATGAGCTTGACAAAAAAATTATTGCACTCGATAAAGCACAGAAGGCCCGTCAAAACCTGCGTATGAAATTCTATAAAAAGTTTAAAAAAGAACTCGGCATGAAGGTAGCTGCTCAGTTTTATCAGATAGATGGGTATATCTATACACACATTAATGCTACCATCATTGAAAGTTTGCCAATTATTATTCCTGAGAAGAACTAAAAGCATACATAATTATTGCTCTAAAGCCCGGATTATTCCGGGCTTTTTATTTTTACACAGCTCCCTGGTCAATCATTGCTTCAGCTACCCTTTGAAATGCAGCTACATTAGCTCCTCTCAGATAGTTCACACTTTCTTTATTCTGACTACCATATTGCCGGCATAAATTATATGTTCGCTCCATAATATCCTGCAGACGGTTTTCAATTTCCGAATCAGACCAGGCAACCTTCATGGTGTTTTGTGCCAATTCAAGCGCCGAAATAGCTACGCTTCCAACATTAGCGGCTTTGCTGGGCACATATGTTATTGAGTTATCCATCAAAAACTGGATGGCCTCTTCGGTACATGACTGATCGGCGGCCTCTATTAGGTACCGGCATTTATTAACCTGCAGCATGCCCGCTTCCACAACATCAATCTCATTTTGAATGGCACAAGGTATGGCAACGTCACACTCCACCTCCCATGGCTTTTTACCCTCTACGTAAATAGTCCCCGGAAACTCTATGGAATATGGGCGCACTAAATCCTGTGATGTAGCTCTTAACTCAATCAAATACTCGAGTTTTGTGCTATCAATGCCGCCCGGATCATACACATAGCCATCAGGCCCTGAAATGGTCACCACCTTTGCCCCCATGGCATTGGCTTTTTTGATGACGCCATGCGCCATATTACCAAAACCAGACACGGCTATTGTTTTACCGCCCAATGAATCATTATGCCGCTTGAGTAAGGACTTTAAAAGGTAAACAACGCCATAGCCATTGGATTCGGCTCGTAAACCGGTACCGCCCCAATCGGGTGATTTACCGGTAAAAGCACCACTGTGCTGATGTGTCAGTTTTTTGTACATGCCAAAGAGGTATCCAACTTCCCGGCTGCCAACTCCTATATCACCGCCCAAGATATCAATATCAGCACCTACAGCGTCCCATAGTTGCAGTATATAACTCTGGCAGAATCGCATAATCTCAGCTTCTGATTTACCCTTAGGATCAAAATTAGCTCCTCCCATGGCTCCTCCTAATGGCAGCGAAGAAAGGCTATTTTTAAATACCTGCTCAAAAGCCAGCATCTTGACCGTACCTAATGTTAATGCGGGATGAAAGCGCACTCCTCCGCTATAAGGTCCCAAAGCATTATTATACTGCACCCGATAGCCACGATTCACAATTACCCGACCCTCATCATTTAGCCAGGGCACTTTAAACTGCAGCACCCTGTCCGGTTCAGTCAAACGCTCTAACACAGCTGCGTTGCTCAGCCTGAAGTCGTCTCTGATACGATCTTCAACTGTGCTAAGAAAGACCCTGACACCCTGAATAAACTCGGGTTCATTGGGATTATTAAGCTGTAGCTGATACAGAAACCTATCCAAACTCATAATTGAAGTTTTTATTCGATACTATATTCCAAAGGAAATTCTTCATTTTTGGCAGTATTATATCCAGGAGGCAATACCACTCCTATCCCCTTCTGACCATCAATCTTCACTGTGCAGGCCGATGGCAAGCGCACATGCCTCAGATACTCATCCTCATATTCTGCAGGTAAACTGTCGAGGTAGCTTGTGTCTACAAAACCATCGCCAATGGAAGGGGTCACCGTAAAATAACCAACACGCAGGCTGGTCAGATTCTGAAAGAAATGTGTGCCCTGCGATGGATCAACCCGGTAATTCTCAAGGCCTGTTTCCACAATAAGGCGGGCCGCCGAAATCTGGGTCCATTTAACCGGCACTCCCAGCCAGGAATCCTGCGATCCCCAACGCCCCGGACCAATCAGAATATATGACTTATGGTTTCGATGAAACGGAGCATTTAATTGCTCAATGATGGGCACCAGCTTAGTGTTATTGGCCGGGTTAAATGATTCTGGCCTAATATATATAACATCCTGTATATCATCAATAATTCCATTTCCAAGAGCCGATGTTGAATGTACCAAAGTATCTGACGGTTCAAGCTCTTCCAGCTTCTCTGTAATGGACTCTTTGGAGTCAACAATAGGCCTGATTTGCAAAAGGTAAAACACAGGTGGTTGCCCTTGAGGCACCTGCAAATCCACTGCAAACTCCACCTCAACCGGCTGATTCATTTCCTTCTGACCAATCTCCATTACCTTCTGAATAATTGGGGCCAACGGAAAAGCATCGTACTTAAGCACATTGGCAAAGGTAACCAGCCGCAAGCCTTTGGCCATTAAGCCATCCCTAATCATGTGGTTATTATAATCGTATACCGATCCCAGCCAGCGCAAGGTACCATGTTCCTCAGCTGTTTTCAGGTCGAGCTTCACAATGTTTACCGAGTCATTAACCGAAGGATGAAAACTGGATGACTTAAGATCAAGTGCAAAGAAGTTCTTTTGTGTTTCGCGAACGGCCATGTCGGTGCTGGACAACTGCAGTATTTTCTGCGGATATTTGGGAGAGAATCGTAAGGAGGCACTGCCTTCCACAATGTGTTTACCTAATCCCATGGCTACATTAACAGTTCCATCCTCGGCTTTCTCCGGTTCAATAGGGTAAAAGTTAACAGAGCGCCCTACACCTGAAAAGGTTGGATAAAACACATCGCCATGGCGCTGGCCAACCACCTCCTGCAACACGATACCCATGCGTTCCTCATCTATTACATTCATAGTGGCTTCCATGTAACGCTTGCTGGAGTTGTAGAATGCAGAGGCATAAACGCACTTAATGGCATTACACAACTGCTCCAGCACAATATTTTCCTCATCATTATTGGCAATCATGTAGGTTGAATAAATACCAGCAAAAGGTTGGTAATGGCTATCTTCTAACACACTTGATGAACGCACGGCAATGGGCTTATTAACGATGGAAATAAATTTATACAAGTCACCATGAATCCGCTCTGGTAAATGCGCTTTTACAAAGGCTTTCAGTATCTCCTCGTCACCAGCCTCTGACAAGGCTATCGGATACAATTCATTCACCTCCATAAATTCGTCAAACACATCGGTACTGAGCACGACGGTTCGCGGAATAGTAACCAATACATTGTCGAAGGCATGGATAGCATCATACTTCTTTATCAACAGGTTAAGAAATGCCAACCCACGAGCTTTACCACCGATAGTGCCATCTCCAATTCTGGTAAATGTAAGGTATTCATCAAAGCGTTCGCGGTAAAACTTGGCAATAACCCCACGCGACTTACTGTATCTGAAATTGGCAATGGTGTCGAACAAAAAGCGTTTGGTAGCATCCAGATTGGCAAAATCTTCCACCTTAAGGTATTTAATCACCTCAGCAATAGAAAACAAAGCCCTGGCATTGAGCCATTTTGAAACATGGTCGCGCTGAAAATGGTAAAACAACGACTCATCCGGAATTTGAAATAATTTTTCCTGCAACTCCTTCAGGCTACTTACCCGTCCCACCTCCTGCCCGTTGGAAGGGTCAACAAAAACGAAATCACCAAACGCCAGGTACTTATTAATAAAATGCTTGAGGCGCCTTAACAGCGATGAAGAGTGCTTATATAAGAAAGCGACTTTTAAATCCTTGGCTACCTTTTCGAGGCTGCGATTAGACGATTGCAACAAAAACGGCATGTACTTATTCCGTTCTTTGACGTGCCTGGCCAGCTTAATACCAGCCTCAGTATCTTTCACACCTCCCTTTGCATAGGATACATCAGAAATGATTCCCAGCAGATTATCTTCATATTTCTCATAAATAGCGATGGCTTCTTCATAGGTGCGTGCCAGCATAATTTTAGGGCGTCCGCGCATGCGCATCATTTTCTGGTGTTCATTCAGCCCTTCATCCATAAACTTTTTGGCCTGCGTAAGTATGATGCGATAGATAAGCGGCAGATAGCTCGAATAAAACCTGACCGAATCCTCCACCAGCAAGATGGCTTGCACCCCCACCTCTTCCACATCATGCTGCACATTCATCTCGTCTTCAATCAGCTTGATAATGGCCAGCATAATGTCGGCATTGCCCAGCCAGCAGAAGATATAATCAATGGCACTCGTATCTTCACGGCGCATCCTTACTGATACTTCGCGGGAGAACGGAGTGAGCACCACAATCGGAATCTTCTCATACGATTCTTTCACCTTTTTGGCCATAGAGAAAGGGTCCATTCCGCCAATACTCAACATGGTAATAACCAGGTCGATTTGCTCAGTGCCCAGCACCTCCAATGCTTCCTCAGAAGTTTCAACATGAATAAAATGAGGTGGATAACGCAGGTTGAGCGAAACATATTCATTGAAAATCTGCTCATCAATACGCCCGTCCTCATCCAACATAAAGGCATCGTAGCCACTGCAGATTAGCAGAACTTTATGAATGCGCTTTTGCATCAGGTGTCCAAAAGGCGTTTCAGAGAAATAGCCGGTCTGCTGTATATTTTGTGGGTTTGTCATTAAAATAATAGTTACGCTGATTACTGGTTTATGTGCCTACAAGGTAATGATTGCTTTCCGTTTTTTACCATCCATGCGCATCACCAAGGGCTTATCAAAACGAATATGTCTGAAATAGGTGGTCTGCTCAATTTCTCTGGCACCTTTCAGCACATCCCACTTGATAAACGATGCGAGCTCGCTCTTTACCACTGAGCAATAGCCCACCTGCATGGTGGTAACATTATGAAAGAAATGCGAACCACAGGAAGCCTCCAAAGGAAAATCATCCAAGTCGGTTTCTACAATCATCTTGGCATTAGATATCTGGGTCCAGTTGACGGGTATGCCAATCCACGGATCGCGCGTGCCCCATCTACCCGGCCCCATTAATATATAATGCCTGTTTTCTTGTTTCATCTTTGCATTTAAGCGCTCAATTTCGCTGGCCATATCCCTTGTTTTGGCCTTGTCAAATCTGGCACTATCTATATAAATGATGTCAGTGATGGTTTTGTTCTTGCCATTACCCATACTTTGCTCCGATTGCAGGATTATTTCATCGGTATTAATGCGCTCCATGTTGATGCTGTAGTTTTGTGCACCACCCAGTAAAGGCTTAATCTGTAAAAGGTAGAAGGTAGCCCGTCCATCCTTGTCTTTTTTCAAATCTACAGCAAACTCTATTTCCACCGGTGCACCCATGGATTCCTTCACCACATCCAGCACTACTTCCAGTGCCCTCGACAAAGGAATATATTTATACTTGAGTATATCGGCAAAGTTTAACACTCGCGGCCCACTGGCATCCAGTCCGGCCTGTATGGTATTATTATCGGGATTATAAACCGAGGCCAGGTGACTGAGCGTCCCATGCATTTCAGCCTCATCAACATCGAGGCGCACCAGTCCTGCCGTCTCCCCCTCCAGCAGGTTCAGATTTTTCTTTCTTAAATCAATGGCATAAAACTCTGTCTGGCTATTCTTCAGCTGGTCTTTGGGCGAGTTATTATCCAGGTCCGGATAAACCGGACAAAAGCGCAAGGCTTTTTCACCATCTACCACATACTTCCCAAAACCAAGGGCCATCACTGCGAAGCCATCCTCAGGATTCATGTGGCCAAATGAGTAATAGTTGTACGATTGAGCAACGCCACTTATATGCGGGTAAAATACATTGTCGTGCGTATGCCCCACTGCTTCCTGTATCACAACGGCCATTTTCTCCTCCTCAATTTTAAAATCGACCGCCTCGGTAAAAGCCCTGGCAGAATCACTAAATACGGAAGCAAACACCAGTTTGATGGCGTTGCACAACTCTTTAAGCCGTTCCTGCTGAGTATCGGCATTATTAGGCAAGAGGTAGGTTTCAAACACACCGGAGAATGGCTGCTTCTGGCTATCTTCCAGCAAGCCGGATGAACGCACCGCAATAGGACCTGTAAATATGGTCAGCAGGCGTTTCAGGCGCTGTACCAGCGATAAAGACAGTTCCCCACCCAGAAAGAGTTTTTTTATCTGGTGATAGTTGAGGTTACGAAAGATGAGTTCTCTGAAACTGTTACGCTCCATAAATAACTCAAACTCATCGGCTCCCACCACTGTTGTGCGTGGTGTACGAATATTAATACCTGGTACATGTGTTTCAAAATCAAAATTAAACAAGAGGGTGTTGATAAAAGACAGGCCCCGCCCCTTACCTCCCAGCGAACCGCCCGAGAGACTGACAATATTGGTGTCGTCAATGGTTTCCACCTCATCAAAATCAATGACCTTGCCCTGGTTCTTTTCCTCGCGGTGCCGCTTAATCACCTCTAACAGATATGAACGTATCTCTTCTGCTCCCTCAAAATCAGTAATACGGTACGGGGCTATCTTACGGGCAATTTTAATTTCGCCACGTGCCATCAGCCATAAAGAGAAGTGATTTTTACGGGCATGGTAGACGATTGATTCAGCCGGCACTTTGCGCATGGTGCGTTCAAACTCCTTCAGATTTCGGGCTACTGCAATGGTGCGACCATTGGCATCTTTATAGGCAAAATTACCAAAGCCCAGATAATGGCTGATAAAGGTTTTGATATCCTGAATCAGGCTTTCGGAATATTTGTTGATAAACACAGTCTTTAACTCATAGGCATCCTGCGAATACTCTATTTTGGATGACTGCAGTATGACTGGCAAATCTTTGATGTGTGACTTAACGTAGTTGACCAGCTCAAAGCCGGCATTGGCATTCAGTTGCCCGTTTTTAGAAAACTCCACATCAGAGATAAGACACAACAGATAATCGCGGTACTTTTCAAATATCTCCTGGGCTTCTTCGTAGGTGCGGGCCAGTAGTATTTTAGGTCGCGCCTTGTGCCTAAGCACAGCATACAGCTCATCCTCTTTAACATCATCTATCAGGCGCTTGGTTTGTTCCAGCACACTGGCATACAGCAGTGGCAAATACTTGGAGTAATAGCGCACCGAGTCCTCTACCAACAGAATAACGCGAGCCAGCCCTATCTCTGTATCATTCTCCACATTCACCTTGTCCTCAAGGTGGTAAACCATGGATGAAAACACCTTAGGATCGCCATTCCACACAAAAATCTCATCGAGCACACCTAACTCGCGCTGGCGAGCTTGAAAATATGGAATATCTCCATCGTTATTGAGCAGCATGAAAATAGGAATGTAGGGATATTCCTTTTTCACCATCTGGCTGAGTGCCATGGGCGACTGTTTTTCAACGCCCACCATCACAATAATAAGGTCGTAGTGCTTTTCGCTGAGTTTGGCCATGGCTTCCTCATAGGTGGTAACCCCTGTAACACGTGGCAATAGCGACAGGTGCAACTGGTAAAACCCACCCATCACCTGCTCGGTGAATCGTCCTTCATTTTCAATGGCATAAGCATCATACAAAGTGGCTACAAGCAGTATTTCCTTGACTTTGAAGGGCATTAAATCGTGGTAAATATCCCGCGCCGCATTGTTACGGTGCATAAAATTCTGTAACAGGTGCTTGCTATTACCGGTTGATTCGGTCACAACATCTGACTCACGACTAACGGTTCTAATCTGGTGTGGATGCCCCACCTTCTCCATCAGGTTGCGAGCCTCCATGCTGTTGAGGTAGCCCACTATCAGATGACTCAGATTCAGTATCAGGTCATTCTCTTCATTCAGAAAGAGCTCTTCCTGTGTTTTGGCCAGTTCTTTCAAATAGTATATCTCAACAGTTCCTTTTTTGCCATTGATGGTTTCAAAGGAGTGGCGCAGCAACCAGGGTGTTTCAACAAAACCAGGACTTAAGTATTCTTGCCCTTCCAGTGTTATGCGGGCTACCGAATAATCGGGGTGCTGCATACCCGCCGGCATGCGGTCAACAATGTGACTTAAGGTATAAGCAATGGGCATTTGAAGTGCAATAATACGAGCCGTTTCATTAATGGTTTGCAGCTCTTTCACCCGCTCTTGCCGCTCAAACTTATCTTTGGCGGCCAGCTGGCTATTCAGAAAATCGGTTATCAGTCGCGACAGGTTGATTAATAAATCACGCTCTTCGGCCAAAAAAGGATCACCATTAAGCGATGGAAATTCCTTGACATAAAACACATCTATGGAACCTGATTGCCCGTCGCTGGTATGTAAGCGTTGTGTTTGCACCCACTCCGATTCCATAAAATGTTCGCTTTTGTACTCGCGCCCGCCATAGCTGATGCGCGCTACTGTGAACTCGGGGTATTGCCAGCCAAGGGGCATAATAAATGCTACTTGCTGCAGCACATCATCTATTGACTTCCCCTCATTGATAATGCGTGTAGTGCGGTTAATGGTTGATAATTCTTTGAGGCGCTCAACCGATTCGGAATGACTACGCTCGGCCACAATGCGGTTAATAAAACCTGTTAGCATACGGGCCAGCTGGTTGAGCAGTGAGCGCTCATCGCGCGAAAACACGCCTTCGTCTTTTGGCGGGTGTTCCTCTATATAAAAGGCATCAATAACGCCTTTCTCGCCATCAATGGTTGAAAAGCGCTCAGTGAGCCCGTTCAAGGTCTCCATAAACCCGCTGGTCGAAAACTCAATCTGCTTATAGCGAATACGCACACATATATCAGGGTAGGTAAAGCCTTTACCCACTATTTCTATCACTTCTTCAATGGTTTCATCAACCGGGTTTTCCTGCTGAATAATTTCCAAAACCTGGTTTAAGATATCGAGCACGCGCTGAGAACCCGTAGCCGGAAGCTTTAATGGATGAGGCATAGATGACATAATAAGGTATCTTAGATGCTATAAGTTACATAAAAAGGATAAGAAGTGCCTGTTTACATATGTCATTCAGCGTAATCAATCATTCACCTTTTTAAACGTCACATCTTTCAGTTGCTCTTTCATCTCCTTGCCAGCCCTGAACTGCACCTTCACCTCCTTAATAGAGCGCCAGCTCACATCCTCAGCTTTAGCTTCGCTGCTGCTGGACAAGCTGAGACTGAAAGTTCCCATATCACCTAACTGCACCGACTGGTTCTCCAATAAAAACTCGGGAATAATATCAGTCAGTTCAACCAGTGTAGCATATATATCGCCTCTCGACAAGGTGCAACGGCGTGAGATGCGTTCGGCCAGTTTTTCCAAACCTATTTTACTTCTTCCGCAGGCATGTGCGAAATAATAGTTCCTGTCTGTGTTGGATAGTCTATTGACTCCTTGCTTAACCACCTTATACTTTACGGCCATTGGTAAGTGTATTTATTAAAAAATAAAGGTAAATAATAATATTTTACCATATACTTTATTCTATTTAGGTATATACTTAAAGATAGGTTTAGTATATACTAAAGTCAATATTCTTCGTTATAAAAATTCATTAACACAAAGGCAATCATCCCAAAACTCACTTTTCAATGGGCATCCATCCTATTAAATATCGCATTAGTGAAAGGCATTGCAATTGGGTAGCTTCTTTTGATTTGGCTATTCAGATTGATTCCAAAATTAAAATACCAATGTTTATACTCCCAAGTAAACGATACCTTCAGCCCCATTACCTCCAGTAAACAAGGATAATCCATTGAATTTTTAAACATTAACCCCAAATAATTATCGCATATGGAAAATATATTTCTTAACTTTTTTTACTGAAAAGAAAGATGATCACAACCCAATCCTGATTTATTGACAGAAGGTATGCTAAAGGGGAGTAGCACCATGCATAACAATAAAAAAGAACATAGCAATTCTATTTTAATAACCCTTTAAATGCAACTACTATGTCACACACTTCATCATTGAACACCTCGGCCTTTATGGCTGAGCTGATGGCGAAGAATCCGGCCGAACCTGAATTTCACCAGGCCGTTCATGAAGTGGTTGAATCCCTCGACCATTTTCTGGATGAAAATCCCAAGTACAAACACGCTCGCATTCTGGAGCGTATTACCGAACCCGAGCGCGTTATTATGTTTCGCGTACCCTGGGTGAACGACAAAGGAGAGATGCGTGTTAACCGCGGTTACCGCATTGAAATGAACAGCGCCATTGGCCCTTACAAAGGCGGCCTGCGCTTTCACCCAACTGTTAACCTGGGTATCCTTAAGTTTTTGGCTTTTGAACAGGTATTTAAAAACAGCCTGACCACCCTGCCCATGGGAGGTGGCAAAGGCGGCAGCGATTTTGACCCTAAGGGCAAATCAGACAATGAGGTGATGCGCTTCTGCCAGAGCTTTATGACTGAATTGTATCGCCATATTGGTCCAAATACCGATGTGCCTGCCGGCGACATTGGCGTGGGAGGCCGCGAGATTGGCTTCTTATACGGACAGTACAAGCGCATTGTTAATGAGTTTACCGGCGTATTAACCGGCAAGGGCCTCAACTGGGGCGGCAGTTTAATTCGTCCGGAAGCCACCGGCTATGGCAATGTATACTTTGCTCAGGAAATGCTCAACACCCTGGGCGAGAGCTTTAACGGCAAAACAGTATTGGTATCTGGTTCAGGTAATGTAGCACAGTTTACCGTTGAGAAAGTAAATGACCTGGGTGGCAAGGTGGTGACACTCTCCGATTCGAGTGGTTACATCTATGATCCGGATGGCATATCGCCGGAAAAACTAAAATACGTGATGTTCCTCAAAAACAATAAGCGGGGACGTATTAAGGAATATGCTGATAAGTATGGTGTTAAGTACATTGAAGGCCAACGGCCCTGGGGCGAAAAAGGTGACATTGCCCTGCCAAGTGCTACCCAAAACGAAATTAACGAAACTGAAGCCATCACACTGGTTGGTAACGGTTGTAAGTGCGTATCGGAAGGCGCTAACATGCCATCAACACCCGAAGCCATAGAAATATTTATTGACAAGGGTATTTTATTTGGACCGGGCAAAGCTGCCAATGCAGGTGGTGTAGCAGTATCGGGGCTAGAAATGGCACAAAACAGCATGCGCCTGAACTGGACCCGTGAAGAAGTGGATAAACGTTTGCAGCTTATCATGCACAGCATCCATAAAACATGCTGCCAGTATGGCACTAAAGATAATGGCTTTATCAACTATGTTGATGGAGCAAACATAGGAGGTTTTGTGAAAGTTGCCGATGCCATGATGGCACAGGGAGCTGTATAGGGAAACCTGCAATCTGTTCAGGTAATTAACACCCGATAAACCAAGGAGGCTTGTCGGGTGTTAATGTACTTGAACAGATTGTCAGATTAAAGACAAAAGATGCAAGATTGAATTAATTAACTTGCCCCACAGCATTACAGTAGATTAATGAATAGTTGCTATGAAATATTTTCCTTTTATCCTTGCCATGATAGTATCCGCCTGTCAAACAAACCAACCGGTTGATACGGCCACTCCGCACGCCTTTTCCTTCAGTATTGAAACCCGGCTTATTGGAACACCCGAAGCAGTGTACGACCAATTAACAGGTGACATCAGTCCCTGGTGGGATCATACCTTCTCTGAGAACCCGCACCAATTATATATAGAAGCAAAACCGGGTGGTGGCTTTTACGAAATCTTTGATGAATCGGGCGATGGCGTGCGCCATGCCGTTGTAACAGCCGCCCACCGTGGTAAACTTTTACGCATGGAAGGACCGCTGGGCTTAGCCGGTCATGCCCTCACGCTGGTAAGCACCTATCACCTGTCTGCCGTTAATGACTCCACCCTGCTGAAGGTAGAAGTGCATGGAGCCGGAGAATTTAAAGAAGAGTGGCCCAAAGTGATTGAAAGCGTGTGGCACCATTTTATGATTGACCGCTTTCAGCCGCATTGGGAGGAGCAACAGTAACAAAATAAAGCCCGAACAGCAGTTGTTGTTCAGGCTTTCACATCCTACACTCAAACCTATTTAGCTTTACTTGTCCTTTTCAATCTTCACAATTGTTTTTTTAATACTTCATCTAGAATCAGGTTGAATTCTTCAACACTCTTTCCTCCAACAGCTTTAGACATTAATTCGCCATTTGATTCAAAAAATAGCATTGTCGGAAAACCTTTAATTTGATGTACTTCCCTAGCTAATTTCTCCAGACTTTTATTTTTAATTGGATCCAATTTTATACAGATCAACTTCTCATTCATTTTCTCTGCAATACCTGTATTAGTATATACAGACATATCCATCATTTTACAAGGAGCACAGCCTTTGGTTGAATAGTTTACAAACACTTGTTTTCCTTCTTGTCTGGCTTGTTCAAAGGCTTGTTCAAAACCTATTTCCAGGAATCTAACGCCTTCTTTGTCTTGTGCAGTACATATTTCCAAACTTAAAAACAACAATACAGCAATCATTAAATATTTCATACGTCTTTAATTTTTATTTCATAATGGTTAAATGTAACTCGTCAATCAGCCATTAACGTTCGTCAAACTTGTCACTTATGGCTCATTACATCTTTCATTTTTATAAATCAATATTCGTCTATAATTATACTTATTCAGGTTATTCTTTCAACTGTTGGTGCGAGTGTGTAACTCTTGCCCGTAATCTAAAAAACAATAAAGAAACCAAGTTTAATATACACCTCGACTTGATATCTAAAGCTATTTGCGCTTACGCATTAACAATACCACTAATATTACCAGAACAGCACCAAAAAGTAATGCCCACCAGTAATCAATTAATATTTTACTATTGGTTTCTTTCTTTTCATGATTCGGTTTAACAACCACAGGTCCATCAGGGGGGGTTGTTTACTGTTTCGAAAATGCGCTTTCCGTTTTCCACTCGACTTCGAATATAAAAATCTTGTCTTCTTATTAATTCTAAAAACCCCTTAAAAGAGCTAAATGAGCCACCTACTCCTTCAGGCTTCCATCTACAAATTTCATAAAGTAATAATGCATCACACTTCCTTACAACCTTCCCCTCTTCTATATAAAAAGAATATGTGCCATGATCGTCTCGATAAAATGGATAATAATAATCACAAGTATCAAGTTTACTCTTATGAACTAAACCTAATTGATTAATATCTAATTGACTTAAGCGCACTGGAAGGTGATAACTACCTCCCCATGCTGGAGAAAAAATATAGTTCTTTTCTGTAATTTCATCGTAAAAATAAATATCTCCTAAAACATACCAGGTTAAATCAATATTTGGATCAGGTTTAGGAACCCAAGTATTATAAAAGTCCTGTAATTCACTTATATCAACATTTAAACTTGAATGCAAGAATTTAATACCTTCATCTGCATTTCTATTAAATGGTGTGGGTACGCTAGTTGCATCATATGCTTTTCTCCAGACTGGTACAAAGCCTTTTTTTTCATGTTCAGCATTACAAATAATATATGGATCATCAAATAATATTATAGAATCAATTCTTATATGTGATAATGAGTCTATTGCATGGTTATATTCTCTGGCATAAGAAATTGAATTGATTATTAAATAAAACAAAAGTGTTATTCTTAAAGTCATTTCTTTTTATTTAAACGTATGTAACAATCTTTTTTCTAATAAACTCTTGCCCGTAATCTAAAAAACAATAAAGAAACCAAGTTTAATATACACCTCGACTTAATATCTAAAGCTATTTGCGCTTACGCATTAACAATACCACTAATATTACCAGAACAGCACCAAAAAGTAATGCCCACCAGTAATCAATTAACATTTTACTATTGGTTTCTTTCTTTTCATCATTCGGTTTAACAACCACAGGCCCATCAGGGGTGTTGTTTACTGTTTCGAAAATGCGCTTATCATTGACGACACGACTGCGTGTGAAAGTGTCTTGCTTTTCGATTAATTCTATAAAACCCTTTAAGGATTTATACATACCTCCTGGTGCATTAATATCCCATTTTAAAACTTCATATAAATAACGTTCTCGACATTTCTTATATTTGTGAGATTCATATTTATAGAAGAAAAATGCACCATGATCATTTTGATAAAATTGAGAGTAAGCATCGCAACTATCAATCTCAGTACTATTTCTAGGCTGTCCTAATTTTGCCGTATCTAACAAACTTAAACATACTGGGTGATTAAAATCTGTCACCCATATTGGTGTTTTGATGTACTTATCATTAGTAACAATATCATGAAAATAAATATCACCTAATATATAAATCACTAGTCCATTACTTGGATGCCAATTTGAATAATGCTTTTGAAGAGCAGATTTTGTAACTTCTAAACTTGAATGCAAATAAGGTATTGCTCCTTCAACGTTACGATTAAAGTAAGTTGGAATTGTAATTGCACAAAAAGCTTCCAACCATACAGGTGAATAACTGTAATCTTCGATGACTCCATTTGTAATAATATAAGGATCATCGTATAAAAATATTGAATCTATAGATATATGAGGTATTGACTCAATTGGTAAATTACGTGATTGGCAATAACTCCATTTCAGTATTACTAAGAAAAGTATAACGGTGAACTTAAATTTCATAATCAATTATTAAATGTGTATATCAACTCTTTTGGTAATGGATTTGAGCCACCTTCAATTAATTTAACAGTCTCGTTAAACAAACTACATTGTATATCATCCAGAAACTTACCTTCTACTCTTATTTCAGCATTAACAGAACTATAAGTTATCTTTGGCGTATTATATATACCATCAGCTTCTACAGTAAACCAACCACTAAATATCTCATCTTTTTATTTTAAAAGTTATATTTCGTTTTAAATCACATATTACTTAATTAGCTCTTTCAATCGACTCACCGGAATAATCTCCTTGATGGTGCTTTGATAGATTTTCCCTTCCTGGTCGTAGTAGATGTTTTGGGTGCCGGCCACAACGCCAACTACATTACCACAATCGTCCATAATGGGTGCCCCGCTTGAGCCTTTAGCAAATTCGGCAGATATGGATTGCCGAATCTTGGTGGTACCCGGTTTGATGTATTTGCGATCGATGTGTCCTTGCGTGTAGGTATAAAAGCGGTGCTCGGGGTGCGATATCAGGTGAATGGGCTCTCCCACAGGTTGCTCCTGCCCCATGCATAAAGGCGATAATTGTTGACCTTGGGTGTCTATCTTAAAAACAGCCAGGTCATCGTGCTTACTGGCAGCCAGCACCTCTGTTACAGGATAGATATTTTGCTCCATATCCATGGCAAAAAAGGTGATGTACTCATTAGGCCTTGAAGGATCGTAAGACTTAAACACATGGTAATTGGTAACGCAAACACCATCAGCCGAAATAACAAAGGCAGAAGCCGTACTGATGTGATCTTCGGGGCAATGACCGCATTTATACATCTTTCCCATTTTCAATACTCCCTTTCGAAATCGTTTATAAAAGGCAGCGCCCTGATATGGCTGACGGGCAGCTGGTAAACCAGATACTTCGCAAGATTTATTAGTAAGTTGTTGCTTATAGGTATCTGCATCTACACCTCCATGCTCATTATAATAAGCTGATGCCTGCTGTTCAAAATTCTTCAGCCTGTCGGCATCGTTGATGGCTGCTTCCGGTTCAGATGGTGGTGAGGTCTCCTGCGTATCAATACCATTTTGTCTCGATTCACAGGCACTGGCAGCCAGTAACAAGCTTACACCCACCAATGTATATTTGGTAATTTTATAAATACTCATCTATCATTTTTTTTAGTTGTGGATTGGATGGACGCGGCGCGTTAACACTTACTATTTTACCTGCCTTATCAAATAACATAAACCGTGGCACCCCGTTAATTTCATAATCATATATGATGTCAGACTCAAAAGCATAATCGGCTAATAACTGAATCCCTTTCATGTCATGATCTTTAGTGAATTTTTCCCACTTGGCTTTGTCTTTTCGTTTGTCGATAGACACGCCTATAAAAACAACATTCGGATTATCACGATAGTGCTCTATGAGCTTCTCCAGGTGCGGTATTTCTGCTTTGCAGGGTGCACACCAAGTGGCCCATACATCTACCAACACAACTTTGCCTTTATAGTCAGACAAAGCATGCATTTTTCCTTCTGAATCGGGATAGGCAAAATCAAAGGCTTCGGCCCCTCTGGCGAACTTCATTATTTTAGATTGGTAAGCTTTCAACTCGTTTCTCTGTACATCAGTTACCAATAAATTTCCATATTCAGCAATTAGTTTATCAAAGTAGCTTCCTGAGATTTTACGCTGGATAATATGGTCTGTCAGGTATCGACCTTTTAGCGTATCATTATCAAATACACTGATGCTATAGCTCAAATAGTCATCCACCTTAAGCATTTGCCAATAAGCCTTAAAAGAAGGAAACAGACTTGCAGCCATGGCACCATCCTTAATCTTTAATATATCTGCTGATGTCAGCTTTCGATTATAAATCTCCTGCATAATCGTGTTCTGTTTAAGCAGCTCTTTCACCTCGGGCTGAACCATTGAGAAGTTGCGTATCCAGAACATATCAAAATCTGCTTGTGCCACCAGCTTCATCAGGAGGTTTAAAGTCTGGTCTTTTGATTTCAAGGATGCAATAAAGTCGACTAACGCATTGTGATGCTTTGCTAGTATACTCTCAACATGCTCCAACTCACGCGCTTTTGTCCAGGCGCCATCTAAAGCCTCATCTTTGAGCATCTCCCAGTTTTGCTGATAAGTAAAAGCTTCCTGATTAGGCAATGAAGCAGAAACGATTGTTTGGTTCTCAATGGTCAGTTTGGCATGCTGTCCTGCTTTCAGATACAGATTATCAAACACCGATTTAGGATTTTCTGAAGCCCCCAGGTAATAGAAGCCTGATGGTGCATCGGCAATGGAAAATGAAAAGATACTATCAGCTTCCAGTTGCTGACTATCATATAGTTTTAATGTACCCTCCTGCACAACAAACAGGGCTACTTCGCTTCCTTTATAAGCATTCAGCTTTCCATTAATTCTTATCTGTGCCTGGATATTGATAATGCCCAAAAGAACACTCAGTAGAACTAATCCTCTTTTTAAATACATAAACGACAGGTTAATCCATCGCCTATCAGGACATAGACGATGGCTAGATTTATTTTATAAATACTGTTTTAGGAATTCGTTGATTTTATCATCCGATGGACGTGGCGCATCGATGGTTACTATCTTTCCATCCTTATCAAATAGCATAAAACGAGGAATAGCATTGATTCCATAAGCTTTCGCCACATCTGAATCAAAGGCTTTGTCGGCCATCAACTGAACGCCCTTCAGTTCATTTTCCTTTACAAAGTCCATCCACTTCTGCTTATCCTTTGGCTTATCCACTGAAATACTTAAAAACTCAACCGGCTGGCCATGAAATTGCTTCTCCAACTCTTTCAGGGCTGGTATCTGTGCTTTACAAGGTCCGCACCATGTAGCCCACACATCAACATACACCAGCTTACCTTTGTAGTCGGTTAGCTTATGCTCTTTTCCATTCACATCCTTTCCGGCAAAATCAAATGCTTCAGCCCCTTTCTCAAATTGACGGATACCCATTTCAAAGGTTTTTAACTCTTCTGATAGGTAGGTATTTTGCATATATGGCTCCACTTGCTCTCTAAAGCTGAGATATTCTGAGTCGTAGCTACGAAACTTATTAAGAAGGCTGATGGCAAAATAGCCTTTCAACAAATCATTCTGAATCAAATTCAAACAAACCAAATCCCACTCGTCACGAGCTGGCTTCTCGGGCATCGACATAACTGCATACATGGTATATAATCTCAGGTAATCAGCGCCATTGGCCAGCTCTAGCAGTTGTTCATCTTTCGGTGCTCCCTCATTCAATATGAAATCATAATACTCAGGATAATCTTTTCTTTCAGGATGCTTGATACGGGGCGTGTAAATAAATTGTAAAGCTGACAGCTGCATATCTGTATTAACCATCAGTGCCATCAAGTCGTCAAAATGCTTATCACCCGTATTTATTGTGGCTTTAAACGCATCTGCTGCATTAACAAACTCAGGTAACACAGGGAAAAAGTTGGTGTAATCCAGCACATTGTATGAAAAGCCATGCGAATAAGAAAAAACAGTATCTACCTTGGCATTCCATTGGGCCAGGCAATCATTTTGTGAGCTGTTGGAAGCCATTAGCTCATAGGTGCCATCGCTGATCTTCACATCCAGCTCAACACCATTTTCAAGATAAACGCGCTTCAGATTATGATCTTGTTTTACGGTTTTGAGGGCTTGGTCCCACACCACATTCAGTACATATAATCCGGGTTCCTGAATGGCATAAGCAAATCCAAAACGGCCGTCGTTACCCAATGTGGTAACTGCCACTTTATTGGTTTTGCCATGCTCCACCTTGCATAAATGGATTTCCCGTCCTTCTTTTTCGCCAGTAAACTGGCCTTTTATAATTGCAAATTCTGTGTTTTTAGTGGCACATGAGGTTAGCATTAGAGCCAACAAAGCCACAGCTGTGATGAATTTCATACAGTTACGTTTTAAAATTTAGCTATGTGAAAAGAGCTGATAGCAGACTGCTATCAGCTCATCTAATTATTTTTTAACCTCCAAGTCGATAATTTTACCACACACATGCTCATGTTTGGTATCGATGGTGCCATCCAGGTTGACAAAATAAACAGATCCATTATTAGTTCCTGAATTGTCATAAGTTCCAACAACAAACTTATCATCGTACTTCGACCAACCTTCTTGTATGTAATCCAGGTATAAATACGAAATCATTTGTCCTTCAGGCAATTCAACTATTAAAGCAGGAGCATCTTCCGGTGCATCATAGTTGTATCGATAGATTTTATTCTCTGATGAAAAGTAGAAATAGCGCTCGGAGTAAGAGTTAACAAACTTTGTTTCAGCATTAATTAAAGCAGGAGCCGGAAATACATTGGTGCGTGCCAATGTATAGGCATTGGACCAGGTCGAGAAATCCAGTTTCGCGTGCAATACCATTTCATTAACCGTACCATCGTTATCGGTATAAATAAAATGGGTGTTAACACCACCCTGATACATATGGCCTCCTGGTTCGGGTGCCATAAAATGACACGTTCCGGGTAACTGCACTGTTTCTCCCCCAATTTCAACTTTATTAATGGCACCCCATGAGCCAAGTGCATAGAGGTCACCTTCATCAGTTGTATGCAAATAAGCCAGTGCCATACCCATTTCATCTACATAATCACAATTTTCTTCTACTGCAGGTACATCAATCCCGATGTAAGGCTTATAGTCGCCAAAAGCCATACCCCCAGTAAAATAGTACTTCCCATTAACAATGGTGAAAATATCTCTATCTGGCTGACTACAGACATTTACAACCATTGGTTCTGATCCGACGTTTTCCTCATGGAAACATTTAACAGCCGGCCATTTATAATCCATATTATCAAAATTCATGACAGCACCATAATCGGGTCCGTCACTTGTGAAAATAACCAGGTCATTATAAATTCCACTTCTAATGCTTTCCATACAATAGGGTTTGCCCACCAATGGCATGCCCGTTAATGTTTGATAGAGGTTTTCAATGGTCTTACCATTATCACGTATCAGAAACATTTCACTGTTCATATCCTTCTCACACAGGAAGAAATACCCATACTGATAGGCATTTTGTACACGTAACTCAAAATTGGTAGTATAAGTAACACCGGTAGTTGTATTATTAACCTTAAACTGACCAAATAAATCTTTGTAAGGAATCGTATGATCGGCGACAAACTCCAGGTTTTTCTCTTGCGAGATAATTATTTCATAATTAACTCTTTCACCCAATTCATCATCATATTCCCAATGACTCAGACTCCACTCATACTCATAAGCATCATCATCGCCCAGTTTGTAACTTATTTCAGGATTGATCAGCAACACATCCTCAAACTTGGTAATGCTATAAAACTCTTCAATACCGGTAATTTCCTCTACCTCATTCAAATCGATATAATCGTAGTTGCCCTCATCTTTTAAACAGCCTCCCAGGACCATTAGCACAAGAGCCAGCAATAATATATATGTTTTCATGTTATCTGCTTTTAATTATCTATTTTCAAAATACAGGCGGTTGCCATCTTCATCGTAGGTTGGGTTCTCTTCGAACCATTTTCGCGTTTGTTTAATGTACACATCTCCAGCTGCGTATGGATCCGGATACCAGTTAGGTGCATCAACACCAGCAATCTCAATGTACTTTTTACACTTTTTCCAATGATAGGGACCAGCGTAGTAATGTAGATAATTTCTCTCCCAAAATGGCGGAGGTACAAGCAAGTTATCTGTTATATTAATAATGAAATATTGTTCATCCAGGATACCTTGTTTAAAATCATCACCAGGTATTAAATGTAGCATTAAGCGATAGGTATTCTCGCGCAAGCTTTCGTCTCTTTTCAGCTGTAGCTCAAAATCAACCTCTGTAGTATTGGCAGGGAAAGCGTATTGTTCTTTAAGGGTTTCGTAATGCACACCTTGTTCTGCTGTAGTTTCGTCGGCCACCTCGCCAATTTTGTAATATCGCTCTGTAGGCGATGCTTGTCCCATCAACTTTAAGTTAACTTTCACAACAGCAGAAGTAGCATCATCTGGAAAAAACATATAATTGACATAAAGGCTATCAGCAACCTTAAAATTTAGTGCATTATAGTTGGTATCATACAGCATTGGCTCATTCTCTTCACAAGACAAAATGACCAAAGCAAAGCTTAAGGCTAATATGTATTTATAGAATTTCATTTTTCTCATTATTTAATTGGTTACACGACCTCCAAACTGTACTTCATCAGCTGGCAACGGCAAGGTATACCTGGCATCATCCATTGCCATGTTGCTGCCGTCAGCTCCTATTATAATTGACATATTCATTCGCTTATAGTAGAAAAACAATTGTCCTTCGCCATAAAACTCACGTTCGTATTCTTTCGATAATTCAGTCATAAAAGTAGCCTCATCAATGGCCTCATCAAGTAGGGATGTTCGTCTCTCGGTCTTCATCTGATTTAAAATCTGAATACCTTCAGGCAAACTGTTTTTAGCCTTGCATTCAGCAAGAATCAAATACATTTCTGATAATTTAACGAGCGGCAATACCGGGTCTTGATAATACTGTGCCTGCTCCTCTTCTTTAGGGCGATTGAATTTTTTCATAAAGCGCTTATCGCCATCCATGGTTGATACTACTTCAAACCAGTTCTTAAAGCGGATGTCATCTCCCTCGTACCAAGTGGCGCTGCGATCAGAACAAATTAACTCGTTTGGTTGCGTACCGTCAACATGAACAAAATAATTACGTGAAGTTTCTCCAACGCGCGTATCGTAAAGCCCCATCATCAATTCGGGATAAAACACATAATCTTTGTCACCTAAAATAGCACTAGGGTTGATCCACTGGAAACGCTCCGATGCTATGACTTCATCAGCATATATGGCTGCGTTTGTATAGTCTTGCTGATATAAATAGACACGAGCCAAAAGACCAGCTACCGCATAATAATTTAAGCGATTCTCGCGGTAAGTACCCGCGGCTTCTGTAAGGTTTTTAACTTCATCATCTTTCAATAGCTCGTATGCTTCCTTTAAATCTTTCACCACAAAACTCAGTGCTTCGCTGGTTGCGGATTGCTCAGTTACTTCAATCTTAAACTCATCAACGTAAGGAATTCCGATAAACTCCGGGTTACTTAAGAAGGGTGCGTTAAACAAACGTAAAAGATCGAAATGTAGCATAGCTCTTATAGCTAAGGATTCACCTAAAATGTAATTGCGGTTATTGCTTCCGAATTTTGATGCGTCATCAGCCTTTAAATGCTCAATAATGTTATTACAATTAGCAATTGTATTGTAGGCTTTATTCCAGATACCAGCTATCGCACCTTCCCCAAATTCTGTTTCGTAATTATGAAACACCAAATCAATATAATTATGACCTGTTGGAATAAAATAGTTTTGAGCCAGCACGTCCATAAAGCTCATAGTTAACTTATCGCCATACAAATTAGCATCGCCAAGCATTAAATAAACACCATTTAATGCATCAAAATAACCTTCTTCCGATTGAAATAATTCAATCTGATCTACCTCTGATTTTGGCTGCACATCCATCCAATCTTCGCATGAAGGCAAAACAAGAATCAGGGCTGCAAAAACTATTAATATTTTATTTTTCATGTTCGCTTAATTAAAAATTGGTTTGTAATGAGAATGATACCGATCGGGCAAATGGGTAGGTCAGTCCACGTTCTCTTTTAACTGTTGATATTCTGAAGATATCACTCATATACATGGATAACTTCAGATGACGTAATCCGATATTCCGCAATGCCACAGGATTAAACCTATAAGAAACACGTGCTGAAGCCAACGAAAGCATATCCTCATCTTCTACAAAGCGCGATGAGGCACGTGTAATAGAGCGATCGGCAATACTTTTGTATGGTTTCACATCACCTTCCTGTGTCCACCGTTGCTCTAGCACACGCTGATCAACATTGTTATACAAGTTGGCATTCTCAACCCTGTCGATTACCGTATTGTTATAAATCTGACCGCCCAAACGGTAATTAAAACTTAAGTTGATACTAAAATTACCAATATCGGTATTGGTACCGAAGAATCCTTCATACTTTGGTTGCGCCTCACCAACCACTACCTGATCGCGTGCATCCCATGTCATGGTTGTATTGCCAAAACGATCTAAAAACACTTCTCTACCCGATACAGGATCGATACCCAAGGAACGAACGGCATAGATGGCATAAATGGATTCGCCTTCGTTAAACTGTAAGACGGGCGCAGTACTAATCATATCGGCCGATTCGCCTTGACGATAAATATTGGCATTGCCCTGATTCTCAACTTCCTTATTCTGATTTTCAGCAGCACTCTTATTATACTCCTTTAAAGCATCTGATATTCTCTGGATCTCATTAACATTATGCCTAACATTGGCAAACAAGTTGACAAATATGCCTTTCTGAGAGTTTTTATATACTGTTCCACTCACATTCAGTTCCACACCTTTGTTCAATACATCGCCCATGTTTGAAGTAAAACTTGAGAAGCCAATGGATGGTGCAATGGTAACCTGAGTCAATAAATCTTTGGTGGTATCGTAGTAGTAGTTCCCCGATAACATTAAACGACTATTGAATAGTGCCAAATCTAAACCAACATTACGCTTCATGGTTGTTTGCCACCTTAAATCCTCATTACCTATGGCTTTTATAAACGCTCCATTATTAAATCGATAGTGACGATCAGTAATGTACTGGTAGGTTGTTAAGGCTTGATAGGCATAGAAATTATCTCCACCTGTTTCCCCCACATTAGCTCTTAAGCGTAATTCATTAACCTTGGCATTATCTCTAAAAAAACTTTCGTTGTGAATATTCCATCCCAATCCGGCAGACCAGAAAGGAGCCGTACGTTGGTTCTTTCCAAATTTAGATGAACCATCGATACGTAAAGAGGCATCTGCCAGAAAACGGTTATCGAAATTATAGTTTAAATTAGAGAATGCACCTGCCAGTCGGCTCGTTTCTTCATATCCTCCAGGAGTTGTGCCTTCTTTAAATTGCGCACCAAAACTAACATGACTCAAACGATCATTAGCAAAACCTTCGGCAGTATAGTCTTCAAAATCGATGGTTTGCTCCTGAATATTACCACCAATCACCGCATTAATGAAATGCTTATCAATCTGTTTGAAATAGCTTAACACCAAATTTCCATCCAATAAAAACATCTCCTGATCGCCAACATAATAGCTGCCACGCAGATTAAAATCCTCCTCAGGAGTATTGATAAAAGCAATAGATTCGGGTGAGCTAAACGTTTCACTTTTATCATTTTGTAACTGAAAAGACATATTACCTTTTAAACGCAGGCCTTCTAGCAGCATCCAATCAATGGAGAAGTTATTGGTGACATTGGTATACTTACTGCCATTTTCATTGGCTAAATAATGGGCATCATATAGTCCAGAATATTGAACAGGTGACAACGGATCTTCATTTGTACGTAAGGTCTGATAAAACCGGCCATTCTCATCCTTCATTCGGTAGTAAGGATTTAACCGTGCATAGTCTGCAAAACTTCCATATGGCGAATCCGGAGCATCAACACGTGTTACTGTCAGATGATTTTTGAAAGTAATATTCTTAAATCGATATGATAACATGCTTCCAAGGGCGTAACGCTTTCGACCAGAGCCTTTCATAACACCTCTCTCATCATTAAAGTTACCTTCCAGGGCATAACGTATGACGTCATCACCGCCCTCTAGAAACAAAGAATGTTTGTGAGAAAAACTGTTTTCAACAGGCTGTGCAATCCAATCGGTATTAACACCTTGTTTTATCGCTTGAAGGTTTTGATTGTAAAGCTGGTCTAAACGCACTTGCTCGGTATAGCTATCTCCGGCGGGTCGACTTGATGTATACAAGCCAGCCAAACGCTCAGCTTCAAGTTTATTAGTTGCATTTAACAAGTTATAATCAGATAAATCTGGTGCAGAAACAGTGCCATCAAAAGTGTAATTCACTCTTAGCTTTCCTTTCTCAGGGGCTTTTGTTTCAATAACCACTACTCCATTGGCTGCTCTTGAACCGTATATAGCTGTTGCACTGGCATCTTTTAATATAGTGACACTGGCAATACGGTTGATGTCTAAATCATATATTTTCTCCAAATTTACTTCAAACCCATCCAATATAAATGTTGGTTGATTTGGATTACTACGTATTTCACTCTCACTTAAACCAGGGAAGCTTGCTTTACCTCTCACTTCAATTTCGGGCATACGGTTAGGGTTCGAACCAAAATCATTATTATCAACAATTTTAAATGAGGGGTCAAAAACCTGAAGTGCCTGAAGTACATTCGTATTACTAACTTCCTGTAATTTATCAGAGCTAATAGTGGTGGCTGCTCCTGTAAAACTCTCCTTGGTTTGATTGTAGTAACCGGTTACCACCACATCACCTAATTCACTCACTTCGGTTATTAGAGTAACATTTATTTGTGAGCGTCCGTCAATAGCAATCGTCTGCTTCTCAAAACCGATGAATGTAAATACCAGGTGAGCATTCTCATCGGGAACAGTAAGTTCATAGCGACCTTCTGAGTCTGAGATGGTACCATTGTTATACTCCAGCACAATAATATTCACTCCCGGCACTGGCTGCCCTTTCTCATCCAATACCTGACCTTTGATAACTAAATCATTTTGCTGAGCTACACTTTTTGATGGTTTTATAATGACCACATCGTCAATCACCTGCCAGGTTAGTCCTGTACCCTGAAGGCATGCTGATAAGACCGATTCAACTGTTTCGCCATTAACCGATAGTGATACCGCTTTGACCTGTGCAATATCTTCTTCATTAAAAATGAAGGTAAACCTACTCTGCGATTTAATGGCTTTAAATACTTCCTTCACTGAAGCATTACTTATATCTAGCTTCAGTTTGGTTTCCTGGCTGTAAGAGTTAGCTGATGCATGCCAGAGAATAACGAACATCATTAAAAGGCTTAGCTTCATAATTCGCCAAATTTGGGGTGTACCCCTCCCATCCGGGTACAGTAATTCCCGATTTTTTTTCATAGATTTGTAATTGAATGATTAAACTTAAGCCATAAGAGTTAATCTCTTAGGCCCAAACAGGAAGTGTTCCAGCACTTCCTGTTTTTAGTTATGCTTATTAACGATTATTTCAGATCCGTTGATCGTGAAGTAGATTTTTTCTGTCACCTCAAGCATCTTCAGAATGTCATTTAAATGCTCATAACGCTTAACATCCACACTAAAATGCAAATCCTTTATAACTTCATCTTGATAAGTAACTGTTACCCCATACCAACGGGCTAATGATCTCATAATATCCTCCAACCTTTCTCCTTCATAAACAAAAAGCCCTTCTTTCCAAGCTATATATTGATTAACATCCACATTTTTAACTTCAATCCAATTATCTGAACTGTTCATTGTTAAAAGCTGGCCAGGTTCCATCAGGCGTTCTGTGCCATTATTCGATTTCCAAAGGACGCTACCTTCCACTAACACGGTTTTATGCAGGTGCTCATCAGGATATGCTTTAACATTGAATTGTGTTCCCAACACTTCAATGCTATTGCTATTGGGCAGTTCAACAACAAACGGACGAGTAGCATCTTTGGCTACCTCAAGGTATACTTCACCTTCAGCTTTAATACTTCGAGTATTTCCCTTAAATGGATGAGCAAATGTCACTGTACTGCCGGCATTCATCCAAACCTTTGTACCATCCGATAACACAAATTGATACTCGGATTTAATGGGCACTTTCACAGTCATTTCAAGCAAAGAGGATACCTCGTTATTGTAATTTATCTGCCCATTACTAATACTGGCGATTAGTTCAGATTTATCTTCCAATACGGTGTTAACAGTATCGCTTAAGGCAATTGAATGATTATCTACTACCAAAACAGCATTTGATGTGCCAGGTTGAATACTTGATTCTGTTAACTGTTGTGGTTGCTCACGCATTGTGTTAAGAAAATAAAGGACGCCACCAATTGAAATCAATAAAACAATAATAGAGGCGACTCTTAACAACGGTTGCATATAGATGCTACTATTTCTATTAAGTTTGTTGGTTATTACGAACTGGTCCCAAGCTTTATTGCTATCAAAGCTATTGTAAACCTTTAGTTCCTCACCCAATAAATTAGGATCACGTATATCTTCAATAAAATTCCTATTGGCTGAATTTATAGTTTTCCACTCCTCCAATTTGGCTTGTGCCTGCGCATCACGGGTCCCTCTTAAATATTTTACAATTAATGCTGATAGCTTAAATACATCCATCCTTTACTCTTTTGCCATATGACAATTAGAAAATAAAATTAGGTGAAACAAGTATTAAGAAAATTCGCTTATAAATGAAAAATGCTTATCAGACTGAATAAATGCCTTAATTCATCTTTTAAAATACTTTTCGCTCTCTTCTTATGTGTCTTTACCGAGTTAACGGTAATATTCAGGCGGTCGGCAATTTCCTGCTCGCGCAGTTGAGTAAGGTAACTTAGCTTAAACACCTCCTGTGCACGCTCGGGTAATTTTTCAATACTTGCCATTATCTCACGCAATACTTCGGCTTTCACTATACGAACAGACTCATCATCATCCCAGGCTATTTCTTGTATTTCATTTGTCTGATATTTCTGCAAATTTTGTTGCGTTCTAATCCGATTGAGACAACGATTACGTACCATGGCATACAAGTAGGCTTGTAATTTAGAAGGCTCTGAAACTTCAGGCATATTATCCCAGACTTGGGTAAAAACGTCCTGTACCACATCTTCTGCAGTATCACTATCAGATAAATAATCGTTGGCAAAAAAGCACAGACTTTTATAAAAATGGTGATATATAACCTTAAATGACCTAAGATCGTGCTTTAAGAGATAACTATTAATGGCATGTATGACGGTATCGCTCTCCAAGTTATTGTTTGATATATTACAGGTGAAACTACTACGAATATGAATTTCAGCGGACTAAAATAGAAACATTTTTTAATTGTTACAAAATGTTAATGATATGAACTTGAAATACTGGTACAAAAAAAGGGAGTCGTATGACTCCCTTTTAATATATACTAGATAAGTAATTATCTGTTTTTAACCATTTCGGCTGCTGAGTAGTTAATCTTCAAGGCAGCTGCTTTACGCAAGGCTTGCTTGATATCAGTAATAACTCCCATTGGACATTCTCTGTCAGCCTTAATTGACACAGTCATTTTTGGCTGATCACTCTCACGCATAGCGTCACGCGATTGAGCAATATAACTTTGAATATCCGGCACAGTTGCAAATTGGTCATTCAACTGAATACGTGGTTCACTTCCGTAAAGAGCCTGAAACTTTTTAGCGGGAACACCTACATAAATAAAAGTCACCAACTCTTTTTTCTCCAATGTAGCGAGTTCTGTTGCTTGTGCAGGTTTAATCTGCACTTTCATATCTACCTCTTTCATAGTTGTTGATACCATGAAGAAGAACAGCAACATGAAAACGATATCTGGTAACGAGGCCGTGTTAATAGCTTGCTGGCCTCCGCTCTTCTTTTTTCTGAACTTTGCCATACTAGTTACCTCCTATGTTTTTAGGTTCTGCCTCGGAAATCTTTTGAGGAAATACTGAGCGAACAGCTTTTTGCTCTTCTTTTTCCAGCTCCTCATAAGTTTTACCAAATTTCCTTTTCGCTAAATCATCTCTTAACTCGTTGTAAGCTCTTTGAAGTTCGTTTTGAACCATCAAATAAGTCTGATATTCAGTATCACGGTCGTTCTGCAGAGAGATTACTCCTTTGGTTACTTCCTGAACACCTAACAGTTCAACTTCTATCTCCTTTTTCTCTGGAAGTTTTTCATCATCCAGTGGATTTAAGATAAACTCTTTAGTTGCTTCTGTCAGGTCCCTTATCTCCATTGGTCTGCCTTCTACCAGCAATTGGTTCTGACTGTTGATAAGCACCGTAAATACGTTACGCTCCTTAATAGGAGGGGTATCTTCTGGTTCTTCTTCTACCGGTGGAGGTAAAAGACGTGCTAATCCGGTGTCAGTATCCATGGTAGTGGTTACCAGGAAGAAGATAAGCAACAAGAAAGCAATATCTGCCATTGACCCTGCATTAACTTCTTGTACTTCTCTTTTTGACATAGACAATTAATTTTATGATCCTTTAACAGGATCGGGCCATTATTTAAACAGACGCGATAATTCTGTATACAGAATAGCAACAATCACTATTCCGAACAATAAATAAGTTCCATATAACATGGTACCAGCCATGGTCAACATGCTTGGAACGTTATCGGCTCCTTGATATCCTATTAGTTGAAGCGGCGTGTCATCAGACATGCTATAGGCCACTAATACAATAACACCCAAGATAGCCATCGAAACTAACGATCGAACAGCATTTCTAGGATTCATAACCAAGTGGAACACTTCAAATAATAGTGATACACCAGCAGCTACATAGATTAACAACTTCGCCCAGTTAAGGAAAGACTCTGTGTAGATTGGTGTGTCATGCGCTACACCATCTGCTTCTGTTAACCATGGGCCGAAAAAGAACATTCCGGCAAATACCAAGGTTATTGCTAACAGCAGGTATAGAACAATATTTAAAATTTTTGAAAGCTTAGTCATAACGACAATTATTTTTTCATGTTATATTTTACCAAAATATCCAGTAGAGAGATTGAAGCATCTTCCATAGTATTTACAATACCATCGATTTTAGAAACGATGTAGTTGTAGAATACCTGAAGGATGATAGCTACGATCAAACCAGATACAGTGGTAATCAACGCTACTTTAATACCACCTGCTACAGCAGTTGCAGAGATAGTACCCATTGCCTGGATGCTGTCGAAAGCATCAATCATACCGATTACAGTACCCATGAAACCAAGCATAGGAGCAAGCGAGATAAACAATGAAATCCAAGTTAATCCTTTTTCTAAAAGACCCATTTGAACTGAACCATAAGAGATAACTGACTTCTCAACTACTTCAATACCTTCATCGAAACGATCAAGACCTTGGTAGAAAATAGAAGCTACAGGACCTCTTGTGTTACGACACACTTCTTTAGCTGCCTCAACACCACCGTCATTCAACGCATTCTCGATGTTTTGTAACAACTTCTTAGTGTTAGTAGAAGCAAGATTCAAGTAAATGATTCTTTCGATACAGATTGCTAAACCGAAAATCAAAGCTAAAAGTACAAAGCTCATAAACATTGCACCACCTTCGATGAATTTGGCTTTAATCTGCTTGTGAATACCCTTAGGAGCCTCAGCCATTTCTTCCTCAACAACTGCTGCGGGTTCTTCACTTGGTGCTGTTTGTTCAGCCACCTGTTCAGTAGCTTCGCCAGCTACATTTTCTTCTTCCTGAGCATAAACGGCATTGGCACCGGCACTCAGCATTCCAATTACTGCTAAAAACGCAAATAGCTTTTTCATAGTCTGCTAAAAATTTTGATTTGTATTAGTATTGTTAATACTCAAAATAGTTTAATGTTGTCCCCTTTTCCCTTATTTATTAAAGATACAAAAAGGTTCAAACCCTTTAATTTTTCAGGGTTGCAAATTACAAAAAAAAAGTCAATTACAAACTCTTAACTGTTAATTTTCGTTATTGGTAGCACAATGATGAGCTTTCGATTAGCAAGCTTAATTTCAAGCGCTGACAAACCTTCAGCATTTTCCCACAAATTACTATCAATTAATGCAAAAGACCTCTTATTAAAACCTATTAATTAAAAAGGGATATTATCTAATTTAGATATGAATTTCTCCCTGAAGCGATCGGTTTAACCCTTTTTTCACTTCCTCAACTGAAGAACAGTTAGCTAACAGGTACATCAACTTAGTCACTGCAGATTCAGTAGTCATATCGTAACCACCTACAACTCCCAGTTCGAGCATATGCACACCGGTTTCATAACGCCACATTTCTACGCTACCTGCAAGGCACTGCGTTACATTTAGGATAATCAACCCCCGCTCTACAGCTTCCTTAATTTCGTTTAAGAACCATTCTGTAGTTGGTGCATTACCAGAACCATAAGTCTCGAGCACTACTGCTTTAATATTTGGGGCATTCAATACGGCCTTAACCACATCCTTATTGATGCCCGGAAATATGCGTAACAAAGCGACATTGGTATCCATTTTTTTAGATACACGGAAGGTGCCGTTAAGCGTGGTATACCGAATATAGGGATAATTATATTTCAGGTGGATGCCCGCTTCGGCTAGCGGCGGATAATTATCGGAACGAAAGGCATTAAAATGCTCCGCATTGTATTTGGTAGTCCTGTTGCCCCTGAAAAGCTTATCCTTAAAATAGATACAGACCTCAGGAACCAGTGCCTGACGGTTTTTTTGTGCGGCAGCAATCTCCAGGGCGGTTATCAGGTTTTCTTTCCCGTCTGTACGAATCGTTCCTAATGGTAATTGACTTCCAGTCAGTACAACTGGCTTTTTGAGATTTTGCAACATAAAACTCAATGCACTGGCTGTGTAAGCCATTGTATCAGTCCCGTGCAATATCACAAAACCATCGTATAACGAATAGTTCTCCTCAATAATACCAACCAGTTTAATCCATACTTCTGGATGCATGTCGGATGAGTCGATGAGCGGCTCAAAAGAAAGACTCTTTACCTGAAAATCGAATCGGCGTAACTCAGGCACGTGCTTTGATATACTTTCAAAATCAAATGGCACCAATGAGTTGGTTTCCGGATCGATCACCATACCAATAGTACCACCTGTATAAATTATCAATATCTTTCTCTCTTCCATACTTATCCGTTTATTTACAAGGCAAACAGCTTTTTTGCATTACTTGTGGTTTGCTGCTTCACCTCATCTGCATTCACATTATAAACACCTGCAATTGTTTCTGCAATTCGCTCCAGGTATACAGGCTCATTTCTTTTACCGCGTTTTGGCACAGGCGCCAGGTAAGGTGCATCAGTTTCAAGCACAACCTTATTCAAAGGCACTCCTTTCAATACCTCACGCAGGTTGGTGTTTTTAAAGGTCACCACACCATTGATGCCCAGCATAAAGCTTTTGTATTCCAGTATCCGTGCAGCCTCGGCTTCATTACCACCAAAACTATGAAAGACTCCAAACAAACTCTCATCCAGTTGTTTTTCGACCACCTCAAACACCTCAGGAAAAGCATCTCTGCAGTGAATCACAATTGGCAAGCCCTTATCCTTTGCCCAGATAATCTGCTGCTCAAAGGCATCCATCTGCTCCACTTTGTAGGTTTTATCCCAGTAAAGATCAATCCCAATCTCGCCGATAGCTATGTAATCGCGTCTATCAATAAAGCTTCTGGCTTGCTTAAGGAGCTGCTTATAATCTGCCCCAATTGACGTTGGGTGTATGCCCATCATGGCCAAACAATAGCCTTCATACATTGCTTCAAGCTGGTGCATGGCTTCAATTGTTTCAATATCCACATTGGGCAATAATATCTTCTCAACACCAGCAACCCGGGCTTTTTCAACTACCTCTTCTCGGTCAGTATCAAAGTCTGACAGGTAAATATGTGAATGTGTATCTATCACGCGCTTCGCATTTCTTTAGCCACAAAAATACCAATGTTTATTGAGTTTCCAGCTGTGAGCAGTATGATTTTAGTACAGATGCATTTTTACAAGAAGGCCGTCCCGGGGAGGAGACGGCCTGTATTTGTTGCATCCAGAAAAATTTAAACAACACCTTGAGCAATCATTGCATCGGCCACTTTCACGAAACCGCCAACGTTAGCTCCTTTGATGTAATTTACTTTACCATTTGGTTCAGTTCCATATTTCACACAAGCTGCATGAATTTCGGTCATGATTTGATCCAAACGCTCGTCTACTTCTTTCTCTGTCCAGTTCAAACGCATGCTGTTTTGCGTCATTTCTAATCCTGAAACGGCTACACCACCAGCGTTAACTGCTTTACCAGGAGCAAACATGATTTTATCAGTAGCTAAGTAGGCTGCTTCTGCAGTACAACCCATGTTTGAAGCTTCAGCAATCATCTGACAGCCATTAGCAATAAGCGTTTTTGCATCCTCTTCATTCAGCTCATTCTGAATTGCACAAGGGATAGCAATATCTACTTTCTGCTCCCATGGCTTCTTACCAGCGAAGAATTCAGAACCTGCGAAACGCTCGGCATAAGGAGAAACGATATCCTGGTTAGAAGCACGTAGCTCTAACATATATTCAATCTTCTCACCTGAGATACCATTAGGATCGTAGATGTATCCATCAGGACCAGAGATAGTGACTACTTTAGCACCATATTCAACAGCTTTAAGAGCAGCACCCCAGGCAACGTTACCGAAACCAGATACAGCTACTGTTTTGCCTTCCATCGTTTCACCTTTAGTAGCTAACATTTCACGAACGAAATAGATAGCTCCGAAACCTGTTGCTTCAGGACGAATCAAACTACCACCGTACTCGCGTCCTTTACCAGTTAACACACCAGTAAATTCGTTACGCAATTTTTTATACTGACCATATAGGTAACCGATTTCACGACCACCAACACCAATGTCACCAGCAGGCACGTCAGTATTAGGTCCAATATGACGGAACAATTCGCTCATGAAAGCCTGACAGAAACGCATAATTTCATTATCAGACTTACCTTTTGGATTGAAGTCAGAACCACCTTTACCACCACCCATAGGTAGGGTAGTTAAGCTGTTTTTGAAAGTCTGCTCAAATCCTAAGAACTTAAGACCGCTCAAAGTTACACTTGGGTGGAAACGCAAACCTCCTTTATAAGGCCCGATAGCTGAGTTAAACTCAACACGGAAACCGCGGTTAACCTGTACTTCACCACTATCGTCAACCCAAGGCACACGGAAGATAATTGTTCTTTCCGGTTCAGTCATGCGCTCAAGTATCTTAGCTTTTTTATAGTGTGGATTTTCCTGGTAGAAATCCCATACGGTTTCTACTACTTCTTGCACTGCTTGCAAAAATTCGTCTTCGCCAGGGTTCTTAACCCTAACGCTATCCATGAATTCCTTCATCTTAGCGTCCATATTGAAAAGGTATTAAATGTTGGATCTTGTTATTTGTAATAATTATGATTCAAAAATAGATATTTTTAGATAACCCCATTATAATTTGTAAGGAATTTTCATTTTTTTTCAAAAACACCCTAATCACTGATTTACTGCTATTTGCAAATTACTTTAACATGTTATTTAGCACTTCATGACATATATCACCTAAACAACAGGCACCAAAGAGTCAAAAATTGTAAGCAAGTGTAATTTGTCATGTTTTTAACACATGCATTATCCCTTTATTTTTGGCCAAAAGTTGGAACTTACTATTTACATATACTACATATATAAAGTATACAAATATATAAAGGCGCCAATACAAGGTCAATGATTATTTCAGGGCTTCAAAAAGTACCTTTGCAGGATGCTCAGCAACAACACCTGTCCCATCTTTAATTTGGTGGCGGCACGATGTCCCTGCGGCAACAATTCCTTCCTGGGCCTTATATTTCCTCACTTCAGGGAAGAGCACCAACTCTCCTATTTTCATCGACAAATCATAATGCTCCTTTTCAAAGCCAAAAGAACCAGCCATACCACAGCAGCCTGATGGTATTTCATTCGCCTTATAATTTAGGGGTATCTCCAGTACTTTTTTAGTGAGTCCAGTATCGGATAAAGACTTTTGATAGCAGTGCGCATGAAACCGGAAGCTTTTTTCATCTTCAACAAACAAGCTTACATCAATACAGCCTTTGTCGAGCTCCTGCGCCAAAAACTCTTCGAAAGTATAAGTATTCTGAGCCAATACCATAGCAGCTTCACGTAAATCCTCATCTACCAATTCAATATACTCATCGCGAAAAGTAAGAATAGCTGATGGCTCCAATCCTATCAACGGCACACGTTCATCAATCAGTCCGGATAACAACCTGACATTTTTATTGGCCAACCTGGCAGCCTCTTTCACCAAACCTTTAGAAAGGTACGTCCGCCCGCTGGCCATGTTTTTTTCCAGTTCCACACTGTACCCTAACTTTTCGAGCAGCATCACAGCACAAATTCCTACATGTGCATCATTATAGTTAGTGAACTCATCGGCAAATAAATACACTTTCCTTGCCTGCTCAACGCTCACACTTCGCTTCTGATGCCATCTTCGTAATGTTGTACCGCATAGTTTTGGCAACCTCCTTTTGGAGCTAATCCCCAAGTGCCTTTCTGAGTAGGCATTTATCCACCCAATACCAGTACCTTTATTATATAGATACGAAAATGGCTGAAGCACCCTGTTTATTGCCGGAAGGTTAGCAATTAGTTTTGAACGGGCAGGTATTCCGAACCGGCTATGATAACTATTCAGGAATTCGGCCTTCAGCTTTGTCATATCCACATTACTCGGACATTCAGTTTTACACGCTTTGCACGACAAGCATAGATCCAAAACACCTTTCACTTCATCGTAGCCCAGTTTGGTGGCTGGAATTTCACCAGCAAAAAATTCACGTAACATATTGGCTCTGGCACGTGTCGTTTGCCGTTCATCTCTTGAGCCCATATAACTTGGACACATGGTACCGCCTATCAAATGACTCTTTCGACAATCACCAGAACCACTGCATTTTTCGGCGGCTCGCACCATACCCAATGTTGAAGACCAGTCAAATACAACACCATCCTCGACCTTGTCATTTGCCTGCTTATATCGCAAGGAGGTATTCATTGGAGGCGTTTCGGTTATTTTACCAAGGTTAAATACATGGCCGGGATCAAATATTTGCTTCACCTGCTTAAACAACTCATAATTCGATTCACCAACCATTATCGGAATAAACTGCCCCCTTAGTCTTCCGTCACCATGCTCTCCACTTAACGAACCCTTGTATTTCTTTACAATGAGCGCTGTATCCTTCGCAATCTGATAGAACAACTCTACATCTTCCTCCCGTTTCATATTCAGTACCGGCCTCAGATGCAGCTCACCTGTACCAATATGTGCATAGTAAACACACTCTTTGCCGTATTTGTGCAGCATCGTTTTAATATCTGCAATAAAAGCGGGCAAATCCTCGGGTCGCACTGCCGTATCTTCAATGACAGGCACAGGACGTTCGTCACCAGGCATATTAGCTAATACTCCCAAACCGGCCTTTCGCAAATCCCACACTTTTTTAATATCACCACCGTATACAACCGGATAAGCATAGCCAAACCCTTTTTCAACCAATTCACTGCTCATATCATCAGCCAATTGCTCCACCTCTGCTTTTATATCCCTTGCAAATTCCACCAATAATAAGGCGGCAGGATCTCCTTCCACAAAAAAGCGATTTTTATTCTGAAGCTTGTTGCCTTTCGTCAGATCCATAATTGCCTTATCCATCAACTCAATGGCTCCAGGGTGATACTTCAAACATATCAGATTAGCTTCCAAGGCTTCCTCTATGGAATTGAGATGCACGCAAACAAGGCCCTTTTCCTTTGGTGGTATTTCTACCAGGTTCAGCTTTATTTCGGTGGTAAACATGAGCGTACCTTCCGAGCCAGCCAATAGCTTACAAAAATTAAAGGCCTCCTTTTCTTCATCAATAGGAAAACTTTCTACGAGATAGTCCAGTGCATAGCCAGTATTTCTTCGTTTAATTTCAGGATGAGGAAACTCTTTTCGAATGTTTTTCCGATTATCGCGATCACTTATTATTTCTCTTACTGAGCGATAAATATCACCTTCGAAGGATTCAAGCCGGCATTTTTGATCAAACTCCCACTTCTGCAGCGCCCTGAAATGGACGTCATCACCATTACTCAAATACCCCTTTAATTCCAGCGTATGATCACGCGTACTACCATATATTAACGAATGAGCACCACATGAGTTATTGCCAACCATCCCGCCAATCATACAACGATTGGATGTGGATGTTTCAGGCCCAAAAAATAAACCAAACTGCTCGAGATATTGATTAAGTTCATCGAGCACAACACCCGGCTCTACTCTTACCCACTTCTCCTGCTCGTTGACTTCTAATATACGATTCAGGTAACGTCCAATATCAACCACCAGGCCCGGGCCTACAACCTGACCTGCTAGAGAAGTGCCTGCCGCTCTGGGAATCAAAGAAATATCATTTCTGGCAGCAAAACGTATGACTTCCTTAATATCGAGTGCATCGCGAGGAATTACAACACCTAAGGGTTTTTCATAGTAGGCTGAAGCATCAGTACTGTAAATAATCTTTGTTGCTTCATCTAAGTCAAGCCTACCCTTTATTTTTCCACGCAAATCTTCAAACGGATATTCACCTTCTTTCATAAACCGGAATTTTACCAGCCATTAAGCACCGCTACCAACGAATATTACAGAAGAGCATAAACAAATTCATTCTCCCTCTGTTTGAGAATAAGTAACAAAAATACTCGAATGACTAAATCAAAATTACAAACACGAGACAATATAGAGAAATTGGTACGTACTTTTTACGCTAAAGTACAAAAGGACGATCTGTTGGGACCTTTTTTCAATCAAACCATAAAAACAGAAGAGGAATGGGAAAAGCACTACATACTCCTGACCGATTTCTGGACATTAAATCTTCTGGACATTAAAGGTTTTGATGGCAACCCAGCTAAAGCACATCATGGAGTGGACAAAGCTTTTAAGCACTCTATCACCACAACTCATTTTGATCGCTGGGTAAAATTATGGAGTGAGACCATCGATAAGCTCTTTGAAGGAGAAATAGCCGACAAAGCAAAAATGAGAGCACAAAACATGGCCAAAGGGATGTATAAGAAGATACTCGATCAGCGACCTGGTGGGTATATCTTACCTGGCAACGCCACCGATCTAAAATTTGGCTGATTAATTGAGTATATTAAGTACTTTAATTATATTACACCAGCTGACTTGCCGACCTACGAACCAACAGCAGCGCATTAATTTAAACAGGGCTTAATCCCCCTGTTATTAAAGTATTGACTTATGTCATAAGGCCGTAAATTCGGCAAACCAAATTTTTATTTAATCTTAATAATTACTTATTTTTGCGCTTCCAATAACCAAAATCTGCTTATTAATGAATTAAAATCTACAATGAACCAATAATATGCTTCATTGTTAGATTGACGAACATGAGTTAATGTAAAATATGGCTGAAGATCAAGATAAAATATTAGAAGAAGTAACTGGTGGGGAATACAAATATGGGTTTTACACCGATATTGAAATGGAAGAATTCCCTAAAGGTTTGAATGAGGATATTATCCGCCTGATTTCGGCAAAAAAGAACGAGCCGGAATTTATGCTGGAGTTTCGCCTGAAGGCTTTTCGTCATTGGCTGACAATGAAGCAGCCCAACTGGGCTCACCTGAACATTCCGCCAATCGATTTTCAGGACATCATCTACTATGCGGTGCCTAAAAAGAAGCCCGAGCTTGAAAGCATGGATGATGTGGACCCTGAATTAAAAGCCACCTTCGACAAGCTGGGTATTCCGCTTGACGAACAAAAAGTACTGGCAGGCGTGGCGGTTGATGCAGTTATCGACAGTGTATCGGTTAAAACAACTTTTAAAGAAACACTGGCTGAGAAAGGCATTATTTTCTGCTCTATCAGTGAGGCAGTGCAGGAATACCCTGACCTGGTAAAAAAATACCTGGGTTCGGTAGTTCCGCATCAGGATAACTATTTCGGTGCACTTAATGCAGCTGTTTTTAGTGACGGTTCTTTTGTTTACATTCCCAAAGGCGTTCGTTGCCCAATGGAATTGTCAACCTATTTCCGCATCAATGCGATGAATACGGGACAGTTTGAGCGTACGCTTATTGTTGCAGACGACGACAGTTACGTAAGCTATCTGGAAGGATGTACAGCGCCTATGCGAGATGAGAACCAGCTTCATGCAGCTATTGTAGAAATAGTAGCGATGGAGCGTGCCGAAGTGAAATACTCAACTGTACAAAACTGGTACCCGGGAGATAAAGAAGGTATAGGAGGCATTTACAACTTTGTAACTAAACGGGGAATTTGCAAAGGTGATTATTCAAAAATCTCCTGGACACAAGTTGAAACTGGTTCGGCCATCACCTGGAAATACCCAAGCTGTGTATTACAGGGCGATCACTCGGTTGGTGAGTTTTACAGTGTGGCTGTGACCAACAACTATCAGCAGGCTGACACAGGCACCAAGATGATTCACCTGGGTAAAAACACCCGCAGTTTGATTGTATCAAAAGGGGTGTCTGCAGGTAAGAGTCAGAACAGCTATCGCGGCTTGGTCAAAGTCTCCAAAAAAGCGGAGAATGCCCGCAACTTCAGCCAATGTGATTCATTACTATTGGGCGACAAGTGTGGTGCACACACGTTCCCTTATCTTGAAATTGCCAATAACACTGCCAAAGTAGAGCACGAAGCCACCACTTCCAAAATTGGTGAAGATCAGATCTTTTATTGTAACCAACGTGGCCTAAGCACCGAAGATGCCGTTGGACTAATCGTGAATGGTTACGTAAAAGAAGTGATCAACCAGTTACCAATGGAATTTGCTGTTGAAGCGCAAAAACTTTTACAAATCAGTCTGGAAGGAAGTGTGGGTTAAGCCACCAATAATTAACACATTTTAGAAACAATATTAGTAGCAACATATGTTAGTCATTAAAGATTTACACGCCAAAATAGATGACAAGGAAATATTAAGAGGTATTAACCTTGAAATTAAACCAGGAGAAGTTCACGCTATCATGGGCCCCAATGGTTCAGGTAAGAGTACACTTTCTTCGGTATTGGCCGGTAACGAAAAATTTGAAGTCAACGAAGGCAGCGTTAGTTTCAACGGCAAAGATTTATTGGACTTGGCTCCGGAAGACCGCGCACGCGAAGGCCTGTTTTTAAGTTTCCAGTACCCGGTTGAGATACCAGGCGTGAGCATGGTTAACTTTATGCGTACAGCTGTCAACGAACATCGCAAGTACCGCGAAGAAGAACCTTATTCGGCCAGCGAATTTTTAAAGCTGATGCGCGAAAAGAAGAAGCTGGTTGAAATTGACTCCAACCTGACCAACCGCTCGGTTAACGAAGGATTCTCGGGTGGTGAAAAGAAGAAAAATGAGATTTTCCAGATGGCTATGCTTGAACCTAAACTAGCTATTTTGGATGAGACCGATTCCGGTTTGGATATTGATGCCTTGCGGGTTGTTGCTAACGGCGTCAATAAGCTCAAGTCACCAGAAAGGTCAACCATCGTGATTACACACTACCAGCGTCTGCTGGACCACATTGTCCCTGACTATGTGCATGTGCTTTACAAAGGACGAATTGTAAAGTCGGCCGGCAAGGAACTGGCATTGGAGTTAGAAGAAAAAGGCTACGATTGGATTAAAAAAGAGTTTGAGGATTAATACCATTTATAAATTCCGGTTAATATCCTTTACTCACTACAAAAAGATGCATTATGAATAAAACTTGCCGAATCGTTAATCTGCAAGAAGAATATAGCCAGCTTTATCAGGAGCATCGCTCTATGATTGAAGATGGCGCGCCTGAAAAAATGAATGCATTACGGGCTAAAGCCTTTGAAACATTCATTGAGAAAGGCATTCCTTCAAATAAGGTTGAGGCTTATAAGTATACCAATCTGCAACCATACTTTAAAGGCACGCTTGATATTGCCTTCTCAAAAGAGGCTGCACTAAATGGCTCTTCCGATAAGTTTCACTGCAGCGTTCCAGAACTGGATACACACAACGTTTTTCTTATCAATGGTTGGTTTGCTCATCTGGAGGATGCTCACCAGCTTCCTGAAGGAGTAGTTGTGGGCAGTATACGAGAAAAAGCCCTTGAGCACCCTGAGGTATTTGAAAAGTATTACGGGCAAAACCTTGGCGATGACAATGACGCCATGGCTGCCATGAATACAGCCTTTGCTCAGGATGGTGCGTTTGTATACGTCCCCAAAGGTGTGGTAGTTAACAAGCCCATTCAGCTGGTTAATATCATGACTGGCGAAAACGACCGCTTGGTATTTCAGCGCAACCTCATTGTGGTGGAAGATAATGCACAACTAAAAGTGATGCTGTGCGACCATACCATCTCACCACAAAAGTTTGTCATAAACAACCTGACAGAGGTATTTGCCAACGAGAATAGTGTATTTGATGTTTATAACATACAAAATCAGCACAACCTGACTACTCAGGTGTCTGGCATGTATGTGCATCAGAAAAAATACTCCAACATCCTGACAAATAATCTCACGCTTCATTCCGGCGTTACACGAAACAACATACGCGTAACCATGGATGATGAAAATTGTGAGAGCCACGTCTATGGCTTGTACCTGAGCGATAAAAACCAGCATGTTGATAACTATTCATTCATTGACCACGCAAAGCCTCATTGCCAGAGTTTTGAGCTTTTCAAAGGCGTAATGGATGATTCTGCGTCTGCAGCTTTCACGGGTCGTGTTTTAGTACGTCCTGATGCTCAGCAAACCAATGCCTACCAGAGCAATAACAACCTGCTACTGACGCAAAATGCGAAAATCAACAGTAAGCCCCAGCTGGAAATATATGCTGATGATGTAAAGTGTAGCCACGGTGCCACTGTTGGTCAGCTGGATGATGATGCGATGTTTTATTTAAAAGCTCGTGGTATTAATGAGAATGAAGGACGAATTCTGCTGATGTTTGCATTTGCCTACGAGGTGATTGAAAAAATAAGAGTGGAGCCTTTAAAAGAAAATATTCGCAGCCTGGTTGAAAAACGATTCAGAGGCGAATTTGACAAATGCGACTCATGCGTTGTATGCGGCCATCAAGGTGCCAGTGTGAGCTGCTTATAAAGAAATATTGGCTTAAGAATAGGATTCTTAGATATAACCTAAATCACAAAGACACAAAGATCACCTGGAATAAAATGTATTCTGTGTGCGCTTCGTGTCTTTGTGGTTATCAATAATAACTTCATCAAATGGCTATTAATATTGAGCAAATAAGAGCTGACTTCCCAATATTACAGGAAACTGTGTATGGAAAACCATTGGTATACCTGGATAATGCTGCCACCACTCACAAACCACAACAGGTGATTGACGCTGTTTCAGAAGTATACCTGAAATACAATAGCAATATCCACCGCGGAGTGCATCATTTAAGCAATGTATGCACACAAGCACACGAAGAAGCTCGTATTAAAGTACAACAGTTTATCAATGCTCAGCACTCACACGAAGTTATTTTCACAAGAGGAACCACCGAATCCATCAACCTGCTGGCATCGTCATTTGCCGACACCTTTTTAAATGCCGGCGATGAGATCCTGGTGTCCCAACTAGAGCATCATTCCAATATTGTTCCCTGGCAATTACTGGAAAAGAAAAAGGGGGTTGTACTAAAATACATCCCTATTAACCAGGCTGGCGAATTAATTCTTGATAATCTCGATGAGCTCATTAATAATAAAACGAAACTGGTAGCAGTTGCTCATATCTCCAATGCACTTGGCACGGTTAATCCAATAAAAACCATAATTAACCACGCACACAACAAAAACATCCCTGTGATGATTGATGGTGCGCAGGCTGTTCAACATGTCAAAGTAGATGTGCAGGAGCTGGACTGCGATTTTTACGTATTCAGCGGTCATAAATTATATGCACCAACCGGCATTGGTATTCTGTATGGCAAAGAGGAATGGCTGAATAAGCTCGAACCTTATCATGGAGGTGGTGAAATGATTAAAACGGTCTCATTTGAAGGTACAACCTTTAATGAACTCCCATTTAAATTTGAAGCAGGAACGCCTGACTTTAGTGGTTCAGTTGGTTTAGGCGCCGCTATTGACTATGTCAATAACATTGGTATTGATGCCATCGCGCAATATGAACACGAATTACTAAACTATGCTACTCAACGGCTATCGACCATACCGAACATCCGCTTCTTTGGAACGGCAGCTGAAAAAGCAAGTGTCATATCATTCCTTATTGGAGAAATTCATCCCTTCGACATTGGCACCATGCTCGATAAAATGGGTATTGCAATTCGCACCGGTCATCACTGTGCACAGCCACTAATGCAGTACTACAATATACCAGGCACCTTACGTGCATCATTTGCCATTTATAACACCAAAGAAGAAATAGATAAATTGACTGAAGCGACTGAACGTGTAGCTCAGCTTTTTGGTTGATTCGGTTTTAATTATCAATTTTGCCACACGAATAATTACAACGAACAAACAAAATGACTATAAACGAAATACAAGAGGAAATTATTGAGGAGTTTGCTGCCTTCGACGAGTGGATGGATAAATACTCATACCTGATTGAAATTGGTAACGATTTGGAGGGCTTCAAGGATGAATGGCGCCTTGAACAGAATCTGATTGAAGGCTGTCAGTCAAAAGTGTGGGTACATGCCGAATTACAGGATGATAAGATCATTTACTCGGCCGATAGTGATGCAATCATCACCAAAGGCATCATTGCATTGCTAATACGCGTACTGTCAGGCAGAACTCCGGATGAGATTCTTAATTCAGAACTTAATTTTGTGGAAGAAATTGGCCTGAAAGATCATTTGTCACCTACCCGCTCAAATGGCTTACTGGCCATGATGAAACAAATGCGTCTGTACGCTGTTGCTTTTAAAGCAAAGCTGGGTTAAACAAAACGGCGTCTGCAAGCAGATGTCCGACAAATAAAATATAAGCATTATGCAGGTAGCTATTAGCTAATCGCTGACGGCTGGCAGCTAAAAATAAAAATATGGCAAACGAGTTTTTACAATTGGAAGGAGAAATTATCAAGGTCATCAAAACCATTTTTGACCCTGAAATTCCTGTTAATATCTACGACTTAGGGTTGATTTATGAAATTGATGTTGATGAAAAGGGGAAGGCGCGTGTTGTAATGACTTTAACTTCGCCAAACTGTCCAGTAGCCGAATCGCTTCCTGAAGAAGTACATGAGAAAGTAGCAGCGATTGATGGTATCACCAGCGTTGATCTGAACCTGACCTTTGATCCGCCCTGGACCAAAGACATGCTGTCTGAGGAAGCACTGTTAGAGCTTGGACTTTTATAAAAAAACAATCAATCACACCATAAAGCTCTCATTACGGGAGCTTTTTTTAATTCGTTACACATGGAAGGTCTCTACATTAACCTTGTTAGAAAACAACCGCTCAATTACCTTCGACTAATCGCAGGGTTAGCGATGATTGGCGCCACCATCTACCTTGGTTTTTATTCTAATCAACAACGTTTCTCATTGCTTCATCTAGCCATATTTTTTGCTGCCGGAATCTATTATGCGGTTCTAGGGGCAGGTATAAATCCGGTCAAGACATTTGGTAAAGCCTTTATTCTGGTGAACCAGAACTGCATTGCAGTTAAAAAATCGATCTTTTCAAAGTCCATGGAAGCTCAATGGGACACCATCAAAGAGATACAGCTCAATATCACTGCTATTCGCATCAAACTTACTAATGAAAAGAGTTTTGAATTTGAATACCAGATGTTAGATTCAGATACGATACACGAGTTAAAAACCCGCATAGCGTTAACTGCCAAAAGTAAAGGCATCACCGTCAATTAATGGACATTATCAGTCAGGCATACCACGATCAGATTAAGGACAAAGCCCTGGAATTGGGCTTCTCTGATATTGGCTTTGCTTTGATTGAACCAATAGCTGATGATGAAAAACGACTGCAGGAATGGCTCGATAAGGGCTATCAGGCTGGCATGGCCTATATGAATAATCACTTCGATAAACGCGTCAATCCTTCGTTGCTGGTTGATGGGGCTAAAAGCGTTATCTCCGTTATCATCAACTACACGCCCAAAAGCTTACAAACCGACCCTGAAGCGCCCAAGCTGGCCCGCTATGCCTATGGCAAAGACTATCATTTCGTTATAAAGGACAAGTTGAACGAACTCTTTACTTTTATAAAGGAGCATATCTACACATCGCTGGAAGGGCGTGTCTTTACCGACTCTGCCCCAGTGCTGGATCGGGCATGGGCCGCAAAAGCCGGTCTTGGATGGATTGGCAAAAACACGAATCTCATCCATAAAAAGCTGGGCAGCTACATATTGATTGGCGAACTGATAACGAACCTGCCCATACAAGGCAGTCAACCAGTCAAAGAAGCCTGTGGAGGCTGTCAACGCTGCATAGATGCCTGTCCGACCGGAGCATTATTTGCTCCTTATCAATTGGATGCCAATAAGTGCATTTCATACCTCACCATTGAGCATCGCGATGAGTTGCCAGTAGAATTAAAAGGGCAATTTGAGAACTGGGCTTTTGGCTGTGACATATGCCAGGAGGCTTGTCCGTGGAATTGGAAGGCCCGTCCAACTAAAGAAGAATCCTTTCAGCCACATCCCGACCTGCTTAAACTATCAAAAGACGGGTGGCATCAAATGGATGAAGACCTTTTCAGGGAATTATTTCGTAAATCAGCTGTCAAACGCACTAAGTACTCCGGACTTAGGCGAAATCTGGATTATCTGCAATAAAAAAAAACCGGCACTTGGCCGGTCTTTCTATATCATCTATAAAGTGTTTATGCTTTATCAGGATAATATCCCTTAATAATTCCACGCTGTGAATTACGCACAAAAAGAATAATTTCGTCACGCTCTTTTGAGGCTGGCATTTCAGCTTCAATGCGTTCGATTGCATCTGAATTATTCAAGCCCATCTGGAACAGGTAGCGATAAATATTCTGAATATCTCTAATCTGCTCGTTGGTATATGAACGGCGTCGCAGGCCAATTGAGTTCACACCTGCGTATGATATACGCTCGCGACCAGCTTTAACATATGGAGGAACATCTTTTCCAATCAAAGTTCCGCCTGCTACCATTACATGAGCACCAATATGAACGAACTGGTGGATGGCCGAAGTACCACCAATAATAGCAAAGTCATCTATCACAACTTCTCCGGCTACCTGAACAGCATTGGCCAAAATTACATTATTACCCACAATAGCATCGTGTGCAATATGTGTATAGGCCATCAACAAACAGTTGCTACCAACCACTGTTTTACCTTTGGCTTTGGTACCTCTATTGACAGTCACACACTCCCTGATGGTCGTGTTATCTCCAATTTCAGCAGTGGTTTCTTCTCCTGCAAATTTCAAATCCTGAGGAACCGCACCAATTACAGCACCAGGGAAAATTTTACAGTTCTTTCCAATTCTGGAACCTTCCATGATGGTCACATTTGACGCAATCGTTGTTCCCTCTTCGATAACGACATTTTTGTCGATGGAAACGAAAGGTTCAATAACAACATTGGGAGCAATCTTTGCCTCCGGATGGATATATGCCAATGGTTGTTTCATTTCTAAAGTTGTTTTAGTTCTTTATTCCTTCTGTTAATGCTAACAGAATACTTTTGGTGTAATTACTTATTTTTTACTACTTGTGCCATAAACTCACCTTCTGACACAACTGTATCGCCTACAAAAGCCGTTCCTTTCATGTTGGCCATACCTCTTCTAAACTCGGTAAGCAGCTCTAACTTGAAAATAATAGTATCGCCCGGCACCACTTTCTTACGCAACTTCACATTATCAATCTTCAGGAAATATGTACTGTAAGCACCGGGGTCTTCCAGCTGACTTAATATGAAGATGCCGCCCGCCTGTGCCATAGCTTCTATTTGAAGAACAGCAGGCATTACCGGCTCATCAGGGAAGTGGCCCACAAAGAATGGCTCATTCATGGTCACATTCTTCACGCCTACAATTGAACGTTCCTTGAGTTCGATAATCTTATCAATCAACAAGAACGGAGGGCGATGGGGCAACATCTTTTTAATATCATTGATATCGCATACTGGCTCCTTACATGGATCATAATGCGGCACCTCGGGTTTAAGTGCCCGTTTCTTAATTTCTTTACGTATTAACTTGGCAAATTCAACATTAGCCATATGCCCTGGACGAGTAGCCATAATACGACCTTTAATAGGCATACCACATAGTGCCAAATCTCCAATTACATCAAGTAACTTATGACGTGCCGGCTCATTCGGATACACCAACTCGAGGTTATTTAGTATTCCTGTAGGCTGCACTTCCACACGTGGTTGATTAAATAAATCAGCCAGTTTATCCAGCTCTTCCTGAGATATTTCCTTATCTATAATAATGATGGCATTATCTAAATCACCACCTTTTATCAGGTTATTCTTCAACAAGGGCTCCAATTCATGCAAAAACACAAATGTGCGACAGGCTGAAATCTCATTTTCAAAATCATCGAGGCTATCCAATGTAGCATATTGATTAGAAAGCAAAAGAGACTTATCAAATGATATCTTAACATCGGCACTAAACTCATCGTCGGGCAATGCCATTATTTTAATACCGCGCTCCTTATCCTCAAACACCATTTTTTCCTTCACGACAAAATACTGGCGTTCTTCATCTTGCTCCTCAATACCTGCTTTATTGATGGCCTCAACAAAAAACTTTGAACTTCCGTCAAGAATTGGTGCCTCGGGTCCGTCAACTTCAATCAAACAGTTATCAATACGCATAGCTACCAAAGCGGCCAGGCAGTGCTCAATGGTACTTACTTTAGCTTCCCCCTTCTCCAAAACGGTTCCACGCTGCGTAAAACCTACATTATCAGCTAGCGCATCTATTACAGGTTGCCCTTCTAAATCAATTCTTTTGAATTTATAACCGTGGTTAACAGGAGCTGGCATCAAAGTCAGGTTCACATCCACTCCTGTATGTAAGCCAGTTCCTTTAAGGCTTACAGATGTTTTTATAGTTCTTTGCTTTTCAGTCATATGCTTATCTTCTTCGACTATTACGACGACGAATTATGAATGCTTATTCTTCTAATTTCTTTTTCAGTTCATCCAACTGAGATTTCAGCTGAGGTAATCGCTTAAAAACAACATACGAGCGATTAAACTCCCCCATATCCATTGTAGGAGAACCAAACTGAATTGAGTTCTCTTTTTTAATTGACTTGTTGATACCTGTTTGAGCACCGGCCTTGGTGCCATTAGCAATAGTTATATGCCCGGCAATACCAACCTGACCACCAATCATACAATCCTGCCCCACTTTTGTTGAACCGGCTACGCCTGATTGTGCCGCAATAACAGTATTTTCACCAATCTCTACATTGTGAGCAATCTGAATCAGGTTATCGAGCTTAACACCTTTTTGAACAACTGTAGAGCCCATTGTAGCCCGGTCAATGGTGGTATTAGCTCCTATCTCCACATAGTCTTTTAAAACTACATTACCAATCTGAGCCACTTTTTTGTATTCATTATTGGCATTTGGTGCAAATCCAAAACCATCACTGCCAATAACGGCTCCAGCATGAATGGTACATTGCTTACCAATAACACAGTTTTTATAAACCTTTACACCGGCATAGATGGTAGTGTTATCATCTATTTTAACATTATCGCCAATGTAGGTGTGCGGATAAATCTTCACATTATCCCCGATACGTACGTTTTCGCCGATATAGGCAAAGGCACCAACATACACAAAATCACCTAGTTTGGCGCTATCATCCACAAACGAAGGTTGTTCAATGCCCGTCTTTTGAGGTATACTCTGCTCGTACATTTCCAATAACTGAGCTAAGGCTTCGTAAGCATTAGGCACCCTGATAAGGGTAGCTTTAATTTTCTTTTCGGCTTCAAAAGAATCATTAACAATCACCACATCTGCTTTGGTGGTATATATGTATTGGTTGTATTTAGGATTTGCTAAAAAAGTAAGCGTTTCAGGCTTCCCCTCCTCTATTTTAGACACATTCCTTACAATCGCTTCTTCGTTTCCTTCTACCTTACCGTTTAATAATTCGGCAATTTGACCGGCTGTAAATTTCATTTATAACAAACATTTGTTTGACAGCTCTTTATAACCACACCCACACCACTACATATTTGCAGTAAAGCTAATTGATTAACAAGCTAAATGTCAAAAAATTTGGTGCAAATCTAGTAAATATATTTACTTTAGAAAAGCGTAACATTTCTTTGCAATTCGGGCTCAATACTTTTAGGATAACACACGTAATGTTTCCTAACGGTTTTACCAAGTACCGAAAGGTTAAGCATATCAGAGGCCTTAGAAATATCTTTTAGTTCATTGTTATTATATAATATCTCAATTTTATCGTCCTTTATGCTGTATGCATTATTCGTAATTGTATCGGTAAACACGAAATAGTTTGCCTGCTGTGTAGACTTTAGGTTAAACTTCTTTTGCGTCACGTCCTTTATAAACTGTATGCTTTCCCCTTTAAATGGTTTCTCACTAATTCTGATTCGCCATAACTGCCGGTTAACAAACCCTTTTGCTAATGTTGACAAGATAACATCCTGGTGCTGGGTCCAGGATTTTATGGAGCACATGATATCATCATCATCGAGCGAAGCAAAATTATTTAACACCTCTTCATCATTATTAAAATCCTCTATACCAGGCTTACGTTTCATAAAAAACAGCAGATGTGCAGGTGCAAACAACTCCTCTCCCTTAGCGATCAATTTCCTGGCCCTTTTTAGCAAATGTACCAGCATTTGTTCGGCCGCCAGAGCCGTTTTGTGCAAATAAACCTGCCAATACATTAAGCGTCGGGCTACCAAAAACTTCTCAATAGAGTAAATCCCCTTCGATTCAATAACCAATTTATCATCCACCACATTGAGCATCTTAATAATGCGATCTGAGCCAATCACTCCTTCCGAAACTCCTGAAAAGAAACTATCTCGTTTCAGGTAATCCAGTCGATCCATATCCAGTTGGCTAGAAACCAACTGATGTAAGAACTGTTTGGGGTAAGTATCATTAAAAATATCGATGGCAGTTGATAAAACACCTCCAAACTCCACATTCAGTTTTTGCATAATAATCTGAGAAATGGCTTCGTGCGACACCTCTACCAAAGAATGCTCAAGCACATGACTAAATGGTCCATGCCCAATATCATGTAACAAAATAGCAGCATGAACAGCTGTTGACTCTTCTTCTGAAATAGCATGCCCCTTTGAAAGTAAAGTCTCAACGGCAGAACTCATTAAGTGCATAGCACCCAGAGCATGCTGAAAACGGGTATGCATGGCACCCGGATACACAAGATGAGTCAGACCAAGCTGCTTAATGCGTCGTAACCTTTGAAAATAGGGATGTTCAGTAAGATCGTACAAAAGCTCATTGGGCACTTTTATAAAGCCATGAACCGGATCGTTAATTATTTTCCTTTTATTCACACTTTATGCTAATTGATTGTTTGGCAATATACAAAAAACGCATCAGTTACTAACATAATCACCAACTTCATAAATACATAGCGACTCATCAATTTAATCTGTACTATGGGTATACTCCAATAACTGCGTAATATAAAGAAGTATGTGATTTGGATAAGTGTGCTGATATTATTATCTTTGCGCTTGATTTACCGAGTGGAAGACTTAGGGGACAAAATAGTCCCCTATTTTATTAGACAAAAGGCATGATTACAGAAGCTACAATCGAAGGTATCATCACTGATAAATTAGCAGCAGACGAAATGTTTCTGGTGGAGTTGGTTGTTAAACCCGGCAATAAAATTAGTGTCATGATTGATAATGACAACGGGGTGCCAATTAGCTACTGCATTGAACTGAGTAAATTTATTGAAGAAGGACTGAACCGTGATGAAGAAGATTTTGAGCTGGAGGTAGCATCAGCCGGCATTGGTCAGCCTTTCAAGGTGAAACGCCAATATCAGAAAAATATTGGCCGTGAAGTAGAAGTACTCACCTTGGCAGGTAAAAAATTCACCGGCAAGCTTATTGCTGTGGAAGAAAATGGTTTTAGCGTTGAAGTGGAAGAGAAAGTAAAGGTAGAAGGCAAGAAGCGTAAAGAATTGCAGGTAAAAACGGTAAATTGTAATTTTGACGAAGTAAAACAGGTAAAAGACATTATATCTTTTTAAATATTCCTTAGGGTATGGAAAATATTAATCTGATAGATACGTTTTCGGAGTTTAAAGAACTCAAGAATATTGATCGTGCAACCATGATCAGTGTGTTAGAAGACGCATTTCGAAGTGTTCTGATTAAGCGCTTTGGCACAGACGAAAACTTTGATGTTATCATCAATGATGACAAAGGGGACTTTGAAATTTGGCGCAACCGCGAAGTGGTTAAAGATGAAGATTTAGAAGATGAGAACCTTCAAATTTCTTTATCGGAAGCTAAAAAAATTGATGACGACTATGAGTTGGGTGAAGAAGTTACCGACGAAGTAAAGTTTTTGGATTTTGGCCGTAGAGCAATCTTAAGCTTACGTCAGAATCTGTCAGCACGCATTCTGGAGTTGGAGAAAGACAACATCTACCACAACTACAAAGACCGTGTTGGTGAAATTGTTACCGGTGAAGTATATCAGATTTGGAAGCGTGAAATCCTTATAATCGATGATGAAGGCAATGAACTTATCTTGCCTAAGGCTGAACAAATTCCTTCAGATTTTTTCCGTAAGGGAGATAGCGTAAGAGCTGTAGTGGTGAAAGTTGAAATTCGCAACAACAATCCATTAATTATCCTTTCGCGCACCTCGCCAGTATTCCTTGAGCGACTGTTTGAATTAGAGGTACCTGAAATTTTTGACGGCTTAATCACCATTAAAAAGATTGTTCGAGTACCTGGTGAAAGAGCGAAAGTAGCGGTTGAATCATACGATGAACGCATCGATCCGGTTGGAGCTTGTGTTGGCATGAAAGGTTCGCGTATACATGGTATTGTGCGTGAGCTTCGCAACGAGAACATCGATGTTATCAACTACACTTCCAATACCCAATTATTTATCCAAAGGGCATTAAATCCAGCTAAGATTACTAACATCAAAATCCTTGAGGATCAAGGCAGAGCTGAGGTTTACCTGCGTCCTGAAGAAGTATCACTGGCAATTGGTAAAGGAGGATTAAACATTCGCTTAGCCGGACAACTTACAGGATACGAATTGGATGTCTACCGTGAATCTGACGAGGATGATGAAGATGTTAATCTGGATGAATTCTCTGATGAAATTGATAGCTGGGTACTAGACGAACTGAAAGCAATTGGCTGTGATACTGCCAAATCGGTATTAGATCTGTCAGTTGAAGACCTGGTTAAGAGAACTGATTTAGAAGAAGAAACAATTCAGGAAGTTAGGAAAATATTAAGCGCTGAATTTGAATAAATCGCTATATTTGCCCGCAAAGAATTGAATCCGAACAAAATAAAACGATAAGAAGAGTCCTATTTATATGGCAGTTGGAAAAAGACTTAGTAAAGTAGCACGAGAGTTCAATGTTGGACACCACACCATTGTGGAATTCCTGCAGAAGAAAGGTTTCAAAGTTGAAACAAATCCGAATACAAAGATCTCGGAAGAGATGTATTCACTTCTTGCACAGGAATATCGTGGCGATTCACATGTTAAAAAAGAATCGGAAAAACTGGCTAAATTAAAGGAGAAGTCGAAGAAAGAGTCGATTTCACTTTCTGATATCAGGGATGATATTGAGCCAGCTAAAGAGAATGAAAAACCGGCTGAGACACCGGCTGCCAAGGATGAATCTGGCCCAAAAGTAGTTGGCAAAGTCGATTTAGACGCTTTAAAGCCCAAGAAAAAAGAAGCTCCTGCTCCGGCACCTAAGCCCGAGAAAAAGGCAGAGGAAGCTCCTAAGCAAGAGGTAGCTCCTCAGAAAGAAGAAAAGCCTGTGGAAAAAAAGGTGGAAAAGAAACCAGCTAAAAAACCTGAGCACATTCCTACTAAAGTAGAGCCAGCTGAGGAAATGAAGGTAGTTGGAAAAATTGACCTGGATAAGAAGCCAGTTAAACCTGCTGAAAAAGCTCAGCCCAAAGCAGAAGTTAAAAAAGAAAAACCGGCTCCAAAACCAGCTCCCGAAACAAAAGCCAAGCCTGCAGACGAAGCACCTGCCAAGCAGGAAGAGAAGCCAGTGGAAGAAGATACCTTCAGAGCCACACAGGTTAAAAAACTATCAGGCCCAACTGTTATTGGTAAAATTGAACTACCAAAAACACCAGCTAAATCAGATAACAAATCTGCAGCTGATAAAAATGCCAATAAGAAGCGCAAGCGTAAGCGCATCAAAAAAGATAAAGAGAAGGTTGACATTAACCAAAAGCAACAGCAAGGCGGCGATAACAAGCAGCAAGGCGGACAAGGTGGTGGTCAGAGAACTGACAATCGCCCGCAGAGACAACGTCCTGCGCGTGTTAAGAAACGTCCTGTAAAAACGGAGGTTAATGAGGAAGATGTACAAAAGCAAATAAAAGATACCTTGGCACGCTTAACCTCTAAAGGTAAGAGCAAAGGCGCCAAGCACCGTCGTGAAAAACGTGAGATTCAGTCGCAACGCCAGCAGGCCGAGATGGAGCAGGCAGACAAGGAAAAGTCAATATTGAAAGTTACGGAATTCGTAACCGCCAATGAATTGGCCAACATGATGGAAGTACAGGTAAACCAGATTATTGCTACCTGTATGAGCTTAGGTATGTTTGTATCTATCAACCAGCGTCTGGATGCTGAAACACTGGCCTTAGTAGCAGAAGAATTCGGTTATACCATCGAATTTGTGAGTGCTGATGTGGTTGAATCCATTATTGAGGAAGAGGATAAAGAGGAAGATTTACAAGACCGTCCGCCAATTGTGACGGTGATGGGTCACGTTGACCACGGTAAAACATCTTTATTGGACCACATTCGTCAGGCTAACGTAATTGCCGGTGAGGCGGGTGGTATCACCCAGCACATTGGTGCTTACAGTGTAACGCGCGAAGATGGCCGTCAGATTACCTTCCTGGATACACCGGGTCACGAGGCCTTTACAGCGATGCGTGCTCGTGGTGCCCAGGTAACCGATATTGCTATTATTATTGTAGCAGCTGATGATAACGTGATGCCTCAGACTGTGGAGGCCATCAACCACGCGGCTGCAGCAGGTGTACCTATTGTGTTTGCCATCAATAAAATTGACAAACCAGGTGCCAATCCAGATAGAATTAAAGAAGAACTGGCCAATATGAACTACCTGGTGGAAGACTGGGGTGGTAAGTACCAGTGCCAGGAGATTTCGGCCAAGAATGGTGTTAACATCGAAGAGCTGCTTGAAAAAGTATTGCTTGAAGCTGACCTTCTTGAGTTGAAAGCGAATCCAAATAAACGAGCTGTTGGTTCGGTGATTGAATCATCACTTGATAAAGGACGTGGTTATGTAACAACGCTATTGGTACAAAGTGGTACAATGCGTGTTGGTGACATGATACTGTCCGGTTCACACTATGGTCACGTTAAAGCGATGTTTAACGAGCGTAACCAAAAGGTTGATGAAGTAGGTCCATCGGAACCAGCATTAGTACTTGGTTTAAATGGTGCCCCTCAGGCCGGTGAACGTTTCAACATCATGGAAGATGAACGCGAAGCCAAAGACATTGCCACTAAGCGTGAGCAGTTGCAGCGCGAACAAGGCATGCGTACCAAGAAGCATATTACACTTGACGAAATTGGTCGTCGTATCGCCATTGGTAACTTCCAGGAGCTAAATGTAATTGTGAAGGGTGATGTGGATGGTTCTATCGAAGCATTATCTGACTCGTTAATCAAGCTGTCTACTGAAGAGATTCAGGTGAACGTAATTCACAAAGCAGTAGGTCAGATTTCGGAATCAGACATCATGTTAGCAACGGCCTCAAACGCCATTGTTATCGGATTCCAGGTGCGTCCGTCAATGGCTGCACGCCGCATTGCTGAGAAAGAAGAAATCGACATTCGCTTGTACTCTATTATCTACGATGCTATTGAAGAGTTGAAATCAGCAATGGAAGGTATGTTATCGCCTGAGATTAAAGAGGAGATTACCGCTACTATTGAGATTCGTGAAACATTCAAAATTACGAAAGTGGGTACCATCGCTGGTTGTATGGTGAAAGAAGGAAAAATCAAACGTACCAATAAGATTCGCCTGATTCGCGAAGGTATTGTGGTGTACACCGGTGAGCTGGGTTCTCTGAAACGTTTCAAAGACGATGTGAAGGAAGTGGCAGCTGGTTACGAGTGTGGTTTGAACATCGAAAAGTACAACGACATTAAAGTGGGTGATATTGTTGAAGCCTACGAAGAAGTTGAGGTAAGCCGTAAATTGTAAAATAGTTTTACACGATATACGAAAAAAGCTCGTCCGTTTGGATGAGCTTTTTTGTTGTCTGGCAATTATTTATTTACAAACTAAATTAACCCCAGCTTTAATAAGTTTTCCAAATCCTCAGGCGTATCAATACCATGTGACTCTTCTGTCGTCTGCTCCACCCTAATTGAATAACCATTTTCGAGCCAGCGCAACTGCTCCAATGATTCTGCTGATTCAAGCTGCCCAATAGCCAATTGTGTAATTTCAAACAATACATCAGCACGATAACCATACAAACCAACATGATTGTAGTATTGATGCATTTCGGTCCATTGATGTTCCTCCTCTCCTCTCAGATAAGGAATTGGCGAACGACTAAAATACAATGCCCGATTGTCTTTACTAAGAACGACCTTTGGCTTGTTGGGGTTAAATAAATCGTCAGATGACGTTACCGGTTTAACCAAAGTAGCCAGTTGAGTCGCTTCATCATCAAAACAATCCGCAACTGAAGCAATCTGCTTTGGACTAATAAACGGCTCATCACCTTGTATATTAATGACAGCATAAAAGTCAGCATCCTCTATCTCTGAAATTTTCACAAGAGCTTCTGCACAGCGATCGGTGCCACTCTGATGGTCTACCGATGTCATTACCACATTACCACCAAATTCAGCAACAACCAATTCTATCCTTTCATCATCGGTAGCAACATATACATCATCTAAAATCAGACTGGCCTGTTCATAAACGCGCTGTATCATTGGTTTTCCACCAATATCGGCCAAAGGTTTTCCAGGGAAACGTGTGGAAGCATAGCGGGCCGGAATGATTCCGAGTATTTTCTTTTCTGTCATAACATCATTCGTATTATCTGACAAAGGTATCAAGTTCATCGTACAAACAATTCCATAATGAGAAAGTTGATGAGTAATCTGGTGCTTTTAACAAAAATTGTTTAGTGCGAATCCCTTATATAAGTATGAGAATTGTAACTTTGTCAGGTGGCCTGCTAAAATTGCAGGCTTTATATTAATCAGGTAGAAAGATAAGTGTAGAATAAATGGATTTACAACAAATCAAGCAACGATTCGGGATAATTGGTAATTCATTTGGGTTAAACCGGGCCATTGATGTAGCCGTTCAGGTAGCCCCTACCGATTTATCTGTGTTAATAACCGGTGAAAGTGGTACCGGTAAAGAGGTGTTTCCGCAGATTATCCATCAGTCGAGTGCCCGTAAGCATGGTTCTTATATAGCCGTTAACTGCGGTGCCATACCAGAAGGAACTATTGACTCTGAGTTATTTGGCCATGAAAAGGGAGCTTTTACCGGCGCCCTGTCCGACCGAAAAGGCTATTTTGAAGAGGCCAATGGCGGTACTATCTTTTTGGATGAGATTGGCGAACTGCCTTTAAATACCCAGGTTCGTTTGTTACGCGTACTCGAAGCCGGTGAGTTTATCAAAGTAGGTTCATCAAAAGTTCTAAAAACAGACGTGCGGGTAGTGGCTGCCACCAATGTGAATATGGAAAAGGCGATTAAAGAAGGTAAGTTCCGAGAGGACTTATACTACCGCCTCAATAGTGTGCCAATAACCATTCCGCCCTTGCGCGACCGCTCCGATGATATTTACCTCCTGTTTAGAAAGTTTGCCAATGATTTTGCCACACGTTATCGTATGCCGGCCATACGTCTGTCTGAAGATGCCAAGGAAATGCTTATGCGTTACCGTTGGCCGGGCAATATCAGGCAACTTAAAAATATCACTGAGCAGATATCAGTGATTGAACAGCGGCGGGAAATAGACAGTGAGTCCATTTCCAAATACCTCCCCTACCATTCGGGCGATAACTTGCCTGCTATTATTGACAATAGCAGCAAGCCTGATGCCGATTTCAGCACAGAACGCGAAATACTTTACAAAGTATTATTCGATATGAAAAAGGATATGAATGATCTGAAAAAACTGGTGCTGGATATGATGGAAAACGGCAATATCAGCTCACATAGCGAGCATGCACAAATCATTCAAAAGCTATATCAGAGTGAAGATGGGGACTTTGTGAGGACTGGCAATAATGTGCAACCAATGACCTATCCACCATCGGTCAATGATGATGAGCATGAATCCATCCAGGATACCGAAGAATTTGTAGAAGAATCCTTGTCATTAGCCGATAAAGAAATCGAGCTCATTAAAAAAGCACTCGATAAATACAACGGAAGGCGAAAACAAGCAGCCGTTGAATTAGGTATATCAGAACGAACTTTGTATCGAAAAATTAAAGAATATCAGATAGAACGATGAAAATAGCATACAGCATAATAGGCATGGTATTGGCATTAATGGTAACCGCCTGTTCAATTAATATGACCATGAGCGGGGCCTCAATACCTGAGAACATCAATAGTTTCTCTGTTCAATATTTCGACAACAGGGCACCTCTAATCAATCCAGTTTTAAGTCAGAATTTTACCGAAGGTTTGAAAGACCGTATATCAAACGAGTCGCGTCTGAATTTGGTTAATGGAACAGGCGATGTGGATTTCTCAGGAGAAATCACTGGCTATAGTGTTCGACCAATGGCCATTCAGGCAGATGCAATCTCGGCAGAAACCCGTCTTTCGATGACCATTAAAGTGCGTTATAAAAATTATAAAGACCCTAAACTCAACTGGGAAAGTAGCTTTTCGGCCTTTCGGGATTTTCCATCGGATCAGAACATTAACGCGGTGGAAAATGACCTGACCACAGAAATGATTGAAGAAATTACCGAGAATATTTTTAATAAAGCATTTGCCGACTGGTAGCATAGAGTTGATTCTATTATATGAAGAAAACAGCCTTTTTTGATTTAGTAGCACAGCCTGATTTGTTAAATGAGGATACCCTGCCTGAATTAACCGAAATTGTAGCAGAGTTTCCGTGGTTTCAGTCTGCACGCATGCTACTGCTTAAAAATCTTCATGTAATTGAACATGTACGGTTTAATGGTGAATTAAAGCAATCTGCTGCATTTATTGCCGATCGCAAGCAACTATTTGAACTCATTCATTCTAGTAATAACATACCATCACCTGTCAGCCATGAAACCCATACCGAGGAAAAAGTTGAAGCTGTTAAGGAGTTGGTGGTGAGTGATGCAGAAGCTACAAAAACACCTAAGAAAACTATTGGCATCACAACAAAGGTGAGTTCCATTACCGACTATTTCCAAACGGACGATACATTTGAAACAGCTGATGGCAGCCAGATTGACTTTTCGGTGCTTTCAAATAAAAAGCCTGAAACGAAACAGAACCAGTCAATGGTATTGCCAAGTGCTGATTTTCTAGGCTATGAATCCAATGAATTAGTGGGATATGAACTAAAAGAGGCCATCGACCCTGAGGAGAAGAAAGATGAAAGCCACTCCTTCTCTGACTGGCTAAGTATGCTGCGACATGCACCAGTTCAAACAGAAAAGCAACCTGTTAAGAGAAAATCACAACAGATTATTGATAATTTCCTGCAAATTGATTCACCTAAAATTATTCCATCGTTCAAACAAGAACCAACGAAATCAGAATCTATAAGCTCTGTAAATAAAGGGCTAACTGACAATGCCGATGATCTAATGTCAGAGACGCTGGCTAATATTTACATCAAGCAAAAACACTATGACAAAGCAATTGGGATATATGAGAAACTCCGTTTGAAATATCCCGAAAAAAATGTTTACTTTGCACGTCGCATTACCGACTTAGAAAAATTAACAAATTAAATAATTGAGCGAGATATGTATACTTTTGTTTCGATATTAGTAATCTTAGTAAGTATCTTTTTAATCCTTATTGTTTTGGTACAAAACTCTAAGGGAGGAGGTTTAGCATCTAACTTCTCATCACAAAACCAGGTGATGGGAGTGCGTAAAACTACTGATTTCTTAGAAAAAGCAACCTGGACCTTAGCCGGGGTGTTGTTAGTACTTTCGTTTGTTGCTGTATTGGTATTACCAAAGGCACAAATGGGTGGCGCTGAAATTGATGAGAAACTCAACACGCTTCCTTCGCAGCAACAAGAGATGCAAGCATTCCCATCTCCTGCACAAGGTGATGAGGCTGCAACAACAGAAGAAACAAGTACCGAAGATGCTGAGTAAGCAAAACAGGTAAAAAAATATGGAAAGTGTCAGGCTCAACAGTCTGACACTTTTTTTATCTGTAATTTTGACTTCTGACAAATGATCTCCTGTCAGACCTCTGCAAAAAAGTCAGTGAATCTTATAAAAATATGTCATAAATTGCTTTGGCATACTTTGTGAGTGAGAAGCAATCGTTAAAACTTAAACTGTTTATATAAATCAAAAATTAATAGATATGTCAGAATTAAAAGGAAGAATCTTAGCCGGTAAAATTTTGGTTAAGCCTCAGGCAGCTGAAACAACAACAGCAAGCGGAATTATCATTCCTGATTCAGCCAAAGAAAAACCATTACAAGGTACTGTCGTTTTAGTGGGTGAAGCTAAAAAAGACGAAGTAATGGAAGTAAAAGTTGGCGACGTAGTATTGTACGGTAAGTATGGTGGTACTGAATTAGCAATTGATGGAGAAGACTACTTGCTGATTTCTCAGTCTGATGTACTTTACATCCTGTAACTATCAATAGTTAATAATTTTTAATCCTGAATATTTAAAAGAGACATAAAATGGCTAAAGAAATAAAATTTAATATTGAAGCGCGTGATTTGCTGAAAGAAGGTGTTGATGCTTTGGCGAATGCTGTAAAAGTAACATTAGGTCCTAAAGGACGTAACGTAGTGATTGACCGTAAATTTGGTGCTCCATCCATCACAAAAGATGGTGTGTCGGTAGCTAAAGAAGTTGAGCTATCTGATCCTTATCAAAACATGGGTGCCCAAATGGTAAAAGAAGTAGCTTCAAAAACTGGTGACGATGCTGGTGACGGAACAACTACTGCTACTGTTTTAGCTCAGTCAATCATCAATGTTGGTTTGAAAAACGTAACTGCCGGTGCCAACCCAATGGAATTGAAAAAAGGTATTGACAAAGCAGTTGCTGCCATTGTTAAAAACATCAAAACTCAAGCTCAGGAAGTTGGCGAGCACAGCGAAAAAATTGAGCAGGTGGCTACCATTTCGGCAAACAACGATAGCGAGATTGGTAAGCTGATTGCTGAGGCCATGGAGAAAGTGAGCAAAGAAGGTGTTATTACCGTGGAAGAAGCCAAAGGTACTGAAACAACTGTAGAAGTAGTTGAAGGTATGCAGTTCGACCGAGGTTATATCTCTCCATATTTTGTGACCGATACTGACAAGATGGAAGCGGACCTGGAGAATCCTTTTATCCTGATCCACGACAAGAAGATTTCAACCATGAAAGATCTTCTGCCGGTGCTTGAGCAAACTGCACAAACAGGTCGTCCGTTGATGATTATTGCTGAAGATGTGGATGGCGAAGCTTTAGCTACTTTGGTAGTAAACCGCCTGCGTGGTTCATTAAAAGTGGCTGCTGTTAAAGCACCTGGTTTTGGCGACCGCCGTAAAGAAATGCTGCAGGACTTAGCGGTTCTGACCGGAGGTACTGTTATTTCTGAAGAAACTGGTTTGAAGCTGGAAAGCGCAACTATCGAGATGCTTGGTCAAGCCGAAAAGGTGACTATCGACAAAGAAAATACAACGGTTGTTAATGGTGCCGGTGCCAAAGAAGCTATCGAAGGCCGTGCCAACCAGATTAAAGCACAAATTGCAAATACGACTTCTGACTACGACCGTGAGAAGTTACAAGAGCGTTTGGCTAAGATTGCCGGTGGTGTTGCTGTACTTTATGTAGGTGCTGCTTCTGAAGTAGAAATGAAAGAGAAGAAAGACCGTGTAGACGATGCCCTAAGTGCAACACGTGCGGCTGTTGAAGAAGGTATTGTTCCTGGTGGTGGTGTTACCTACATCCGCTCTATTGCTGCCTTAGATGAAATTAAGGGTGAAACAGAAGATGAGCAAACTGGTATTGAAATCATCAAGCGTGCTATCGAAGAGCCATTGCGTCAGATTGTATTCAACGCAGGTAAGGAAGGTGCTGTAGTAGTACAAAAAGTAGCTGAAGGTAAAGATGACTTTGGCTACAATGCTCGCTTCGACCGTTACGAAAACCTGTTGGAAAGTGGTGTAATCGACCCAGCTAAAGTAACACGTATCGCTCTTGAGAACGCTGCATCAATTGCAGGTATGTTCTTAACCACCGAATGTGTATTGGTTGAGGAGAAAGAAGATGCTCCTGCTATGCCAATGGGAGGCGCTCCAGGAATGGGTGGCGGCATGCCAGGCATGATGTAAGATAATAATTCATCAATTATAGAAAAAGAGGGGTTCATCTTGAATCCCTCTTTTTTGGTATATATAGTATTGTAAAAAACAAGTCAAAAAAAAACCAACACTCTCATTAACAATAACTTTTACATTATCACTCATCCCATCTCTCCAATAAAAAACCCCAACTTTTAGGCATTGCACCTTATTTAACTTATTGTTTTATTTAGTTGTTTTTATTATTACTTAATAACACACAATAAAAAACAATGAACAGACGATTTTTTTTAAAAACCATGGGGCTTGGCTCTATAGGCATGGCAAGTGCTGGCTATTTAATGGCTAATAGCAACTTATTGCAAAAAGGCCTTGTTGAGTTTCCACCCGACGAGCTAAAAAGCGCTCTAACGCAATACATCAATCGCTATTTTAATGGAGAGCTGTTTAACCCCAATGAACCTTTACCTAACCAAGTCATATTGGTGGCTGATAGCTTTGAAGTAGAGCCTGTAACAGGTAAGAATTCTATATTTGATTTTGCAGATCAGGTAATTGAACAATGTCAAAAAGTAGGTTTTGATGCAAGTAGCCTTAAAAATGGTAAAATACCTCAAGGAATGGAGGTTGGGAAAAGTAGCTATAAGATACGAACTTCAGAAGCTATACACGGTAATAAAATAGAGGGTTTAAAAGACTATGACGCTTTGATTAAATGTTCAAATCCTCTTTATATCAAAACAACATTACCTCCAACTAAATGGGGAACTATTAATGAATTTGAAAAAGCATTTGAGAATACCAGAATGATTTCTTTTCGTGATAAAAAAGGAAAAATAATGGTTACTAAACTACTAGAGGAACATCAAACACCTGTTCGGATATTGAATCTTAAACCCAATATTGCTTTTGCACCTAATCAAAGCCTTCGTTTTCCAATATCTTATGATGTAGCTAAAGCATTTCTAAATGAGCAAATATTAAAAAAATAATTCAAGTAAAGTATGATGAGTATGCAAAAACAAGACTGTCACCCTGTAATTACAGAAGATTGTATTAATTGTGGAGCGTGTATCTTGGTATGTCCTATGGAAGCTATAGAGATCTCTGATTCAGGAAATTCTTGGAAGATATATTGGTGGGCATGTAACTGTTGTTGGGCATGTGCAAGAGAATGTCCTGTATCCGCAATAACAGATATTAATGCTTAGAGCGATTTTTATAGTACTTCTATTCTAATTCATTGGGATAAATATATAATATAGATAAATAATGATTATATAATTTGTATTAAATGAGGGACAGTGATAATTGTAACAAACAACTGTTCAGTAAAATAATTAATTTAAGGTTAGTGGTTAGAAAAGAAGTCCTCTTTGTGATTATTACGTTAGTTTTATTTTGTAATCACAGTAAATGTCAAGAGCAGGTTTTTAAAGGAACAGTGCGGGATAGTTTAACAACTATCCCGCTTGCTAATGCTAATATTGTTATAAGCGATAGCCAATCACGTCATTATTTATCTGGTACCATAACGGATAAGGCTGGATATTTTTCTATTGATAGAACAAGTGTTAATCAAGTTATTCTTTCAGTTAGTAGCTTAGGTTACCAAAAAAAAGAATTGCTTATAGACTTTAGTCAACCAACAAAACAGCTTACGATTTCATTAGCACCCGATACAGTCAATTTACAAGAAGTAATCGTTACCTGGAAACCCCTCATTGACCAAAACGAAGAAGGTGATATTGCATTGAATATCGATCAAATGGGCAATGTAGGAGAGTTGTCACTGTCCGATATTATTACCAGCATACCAGGCCTAAGCATCGATATTGATGGCAATGTGTTGTATAGCGGCTACAACAGCTTTACAACTCTTATTGATGGTCAGCGCATGGGGAGTTATTATGGTGGTAAACCCGGCTTTGTATTGACCGGCATTGCAGCAAAAAATATTAAACGTCTTGAAATTATTACCGAGCCTAATGGTCGTTTTGGGTTTTATACGCCAGTTATTAATATTATTCCGAAAGGCGATTTGCGAGATATCTATTACGCCTCTGCTGGTATAGGTTCAAAAGATAAATACTCAGCTAATATCGATTTAAGCAAGCGTTACAAAAAGTTCACCTTTAATCCGGTTATTGATTATCAACATATCTCATCATACGTAGAACAAATCGAGGAGCGACAATTTAATAATACACAAATTGGCAGGAAAATAAGTAGCGTCAATCGCGATAAACAACTGAGTCCAGCTGCTCACTTTAGGCTCAAACGCGATCGTAACCAAAATATAAGCCTTAATGTTAAATACAACAGAAACAATTCGGAGCAGAACCGTTGTATTATCAATTCTTCTACTACAAGTACAAACGATTTTATAGAAAATACGAAAGAAGCCTTTAATGTTTCTACATCCTATTATCAACGGTTCAATACAGGACTACATTCATACTTATTAATTAATGCCATAACATCATATAATATAAACAATAGTAATGGCAAGCAGTTACAAAAAAGTGTTCAAACTGACAAGTACCGTAATTTGAACAATATTAAGAATCAAACAGCTTCTTTATCGCTAAGTCATAATACTATTGGTAAAAAACTGGTGTTGTATTTAGATGGAAGCATCAATGCTAATTTCACCAATCAGCAGTCAAACAGACAGTATTATAATGCGTTGTCAAATGTATGGGACGAGCTTGACTATTATACTGATAATAGAAAAACAAGTCGTATTGAAGGGAGGGTAAACATTGGGGTTTCACGTTTGATTCGCACCAAAAAGAAACTAAGTCATTATTTTAAGCTTCAAATGAGGGGCTTTGTGCGGCACGAAACTAATAAGTCAGTTAACGATGATATAGTAAGAAGTGACTTTTACTATACACAGCAAGCATTTAAGTATCGCTTGTCCTTAAAAAGCAATAAAGTACTGTTGCTTAACTTAGATAATCAGATAACGCCACCTACACATATTCAGATGTTTCAGCCACTGATATATATTGATGATTATACCTTAAAAAAAGGAAACGCAAAGTTAAAACAAGCGACAAATACAACTGCTTATTTAAGTTTCGGAAAAAATACAAACTATATCATGTTTGCTAAAGGTAGTATGAGTCGTGGCAGTAACGTTGAAAAGATAGGATATAATATTCAACTAAATGCCAACATGTGTTTAAACGATATTGTACCTGATTATAAAAGAAATAATGAGGGATTAATTGTTCAAACCTGGAAAAATGCGGATAAAAACTTTAATGTATCACTAAGTACTAATATGGACTGGAACATTACCGGACGCACAAAACTTTTTAGTGCTTTTACTTATAATCTTAGTTGTTTTTACACACCGCAATACATCAAAACAACAAACTGGGACGGAAGCGTTCGGTTACGTACTCATTTGCCCGGACAGCTTGTGTTTGACACTAAAGTAAGCTATAACTCAAAAGTGGTTAATTATGCAATTACAACAGACTCATATTATGATTTAAGAGCCGATATATTTCGCTTATTATTCAAAAAACGATTACGGCTTACACTTTCTGCTACCAATTTATTGGCTTTTGAAGGCATCGGTCAAGTATATGATGATAGAAAAACAGTGGTAGTAACAAAGAGATATCCTGAATCGCCAATTATATGGATAAAGGCAAACTTTTTACTTTTTAGCTATTATAAAAAAATATAATCGTAATTCTATCGCAGGTATGCTCTTAACTACTGAGTGTGTATTGGTGGAGGAAAAAGAAGAAAATCCAATGCCAATGGGTGGCACTCCAGGAATGGGTGGCGGCATGCCACGTGTGATGTAAGATTTAATCTTCGTTCATATAAAAAGAGGGATTCAGCACGAATCCCTCTTTTTTGGTATAAGAAGTACTAAAATTAACACACCATTTCTAAATTTTCCTTCAATAATCCACAACATAATACAATATATCAATCAATTACATTTCTGATAATTCTTAAATAATGTTGACCCATCGCCACGCCAATTACCCATATATTGGGATTTCAAGGCCAATCATAATTAGCGAATTTTGCTGCACATCACAACCCAAGTAAGTATTAGGTATAACGATGCAGCGATACATTCTTCTTTTCATATACATTATTTGTTTTTCTCCACTTTATGCGCAAAGTGAGCAAATAAGCGTGAGTACACACATTATTGATGAGAAGAGTGACGAACCCGTTCCCTTCGCTGCAATCATCTTCACTAAAGTTAACGTTGGCACTTACGCAGCTTACAATGGCATCACCTTGCCAGTTAAACTCCGAAAGGGCAACCATGAAATACAAGTTTCGTGCATTGGTTACAATACTACTTCTGCTATTGTTACACTCACCGCCGACACAACAATTACTATCAAGCTTCAGTCAGATGATATTAACATCAACGAAGTGGTGGTTACAGCAACTGATAACGATGGGCCCGGTTCAGGCTCTAAAATTAACCGCAAAGCCATTGAGCACATACAGGCCTCCAGCTTTGCCGATGTGATGCAGTTGGTGCCTGGTGGTAAATCGCAAGAACCGGATCTTTCAAAAGTGAACTCCATTAGCTTACGCCAGGTTGGCAGCGATGTGAACACAGCATTGGGCACCGCATTTATTATGGATGGAGCACCCATCTCCAATGAGGCCAATATGCTGGCTCCCGGGGGCACGATATCGGACCTTAAACTAGACAATAGAACCAATGTGAGCAATGGCACAGATATGCGCAGCATCCCCACCGATCAGATTGAATCCATTGAAGTTATTCAGGGTATTCCCTCGGTTGTGCATGGCGATTTAAGCAGTGGCGCTATCATTATTAATCAGCGGCATGGCATCACACCCTGGCAGGGACGCATCAAATCCGATGCACGCAACAAACTGTTTTCGTTGGGTAAAGGCATTGACCTGGGACAAAAAGCAGGCACCATAAATTTTAATGGCGATTACCTGATCTTCAATTCCGATCCACGCAATCCGTACGAAGGCTACCAACGCTATACCTTCTCAAGCAGGTATTTTAATCATCTGCAGCTGGCCAATAGCTCAGTTAATATTAAAGGCAACCTGAGCTATACCGGCTCAGCCGATAAAGACCGCAACGACCCCGAGATAGACGATCAGGCCAACGATCTGTTTCGCACCAATTACAATAGCTTATCCTACACGTTAAATACCGAATGGAACTTCTACTCATGGTTTCAGCATGTCAAACTGAGCTCGCGGGCCAGCTATGCCAGCAATGAGCTCTACCGCCAAAAGTTTATTTCCAATGGTGGCCCAATGCCAGCGCCAATTAATACTACAGCTGGCGAAAGCTATGGCATCTACCTACCCGCTACCTTCGAGGCTTTTTACCGCATGGTAGACAAGCCTTTGAGTGTGTTTAATCAACTAAGTGCACGCATGGTGAGCGCAACAGGTGCCATCTCACACAGTATTGTGGGAGGTTTGGAGTGGCGATACGATAGGAACCTTGGCCAAGGGGAAATATATGACCTGGAGCGTCCCATGTACCCAAGCTTCAAAGGCTCCTATTCCGTATCAACGCGCCCCAGAGACTTGTCGTCTATTCCATCTGTTCAAAAACTGGCGTTTTTTGCGGAGGATAATATGAATGCATCTTTTAGAGAACACAAGATAGACGCACAATTAGGTGTCAGAGGAACCAGCCTACTCAACCTGAGTGACACTTATAATATGAGTGGCAAAATATACCTGGAGCCTCGCCTGAACATGCAATATACCTTGCCTGATTTTTCGCTCAACAAGCGAAATGTGCAGCTCAGTATTCATGGTGGTATCGGTCAGCATTATAAATTCCCCACACTCAATCAGCTACATCCCAACGAGCTGTTTTTCGATTTGGTGCAACTCAACTACTACTCGCAATATCCGGATTTAAGGAGCCTTCATATTAAAACAATCGTGGAAGATCCCACCAACTTTGAACTCCAACCTGCCAGCAACCTGAAATGGGAACTCAGCATGCATCTTAAGGTAGATGATCACCTCTTTTACATGACCTATTTCAACGAAAGAATGGACAATGGCTTTGTGACACAGAACCAGTGGCTGAGTCAAAGTTATCGCTTATATAATACCGATGGACTTAATCCTGTTGCTCCGCCGCAAGTGGGTGATTTACCATACACCAACACCCAGATAATTAATACATACGGCCAAACACACAACGGGGCCGGCGTGCACAAAGAGGGTCTTGAGTACCAGATGACATTTGCACGTTTTAACAGCATCAACACCCGACTAACAGTTAACGGGGCCTGGTTTAATACTACCTACCAAAGTAATATTTATCAAGTCTATCATCCCAACCGGGTAATCAATAATCAACCATTCCCCTATGTGGGTATCTACGATGCAAGCATAGGTAGCGACCGCACCCTGCAGCAGTGTAATACCAATTTTCAGTTTGATACACAAATAACCAGACTGGGGCTCATCTTCACCTCAACCATTGAATGCACCTGGTTCTCAAACAGTGAAAACCACACTACTGACGGATGGCCGATAGCGTATATTGATGTTTACGGGCACAAGCAAGTATTTAACGAGCAGGACAAAAACGATCCGATACTTGAACAGTTATACCTAGGCAAAAACGATGAGTACTTCCATCGTCTGAACGAGCCCTTTGGAACTAACCTCAACATCAGGGTGAGTAAACAATTTAAAAAGGGCCACAATCTGTCGTTCTATGTCAATAACCTGATTAGCTACTACCCCGACTATTACAATAACTATCACCGAAGAATACAACGCATCAACCAGCCTTACTTTGGCATGGAACTAAACATAAACATATAATCAAAAACAATAAAATGAAAACACTACAAATTATTCCATTACTTCTTTTGACAGTACTGCTGTTTAGCTGCAATGATGATGAAAACTTTGTTGCCAAGACCGATGTGGAAGTGGTATTGCACTTCGAAGACGAGTCAACAGCCATTGAGCTGGATGATATTACAGTGACATTTGTAAATATAAATAGCGGTTCGGAAATAAAAAGCACCAGTGACACCGATGGTAAAGTTAGCCTGGTGCTTGAAGAAGGTGTGTATAGCATGGTGGCCAATGGTGAAAAAACCATTACAGCAGATGGCAACGAACAAACTGTGACTATTTCAGGCTCACTGGAAAATGAAGTGGTTAACGCCAGTTCATCAACGTTTGAGCTACCTCTTTTCTATGGTGCACCGGGCGAAGGCTGGGTCATTAAAGAAGTGTACTATGCGGGCTCTCGTACACCGGAAAATAAAGCTTACTACAAAGACCAATACATCGAAATATATAACAACAGTTCGGAAGTACTGTATGCCGATGGCCTGACGATTTCGGAGGCGGAGCACAACACTTCGCGTGAACTTAACGAGTGGGCCGATTGGCTTAGCCAAGGGGTGGTGGTACGCACCATCTACTCCATCCCTGGTTCAGGAACAGAACACCCTGTACAACCAGGCGAAAGTCTGATTCTGGCCTCACAACCCATCGACCACACCATTGAAAACGCTAACTCCATTGACCTGAAAGGCGCCCATTGGCAATGGTTTGATGAAGGGACTACGGATGTAGATGTGCAGGAAGTGCCCAACCTAACCAAATATTACAGCTACAGTAAAAGCTTTTGGCTACTACATACAAGTGGCTACAACTCATTTATATTATGGCGTACTGATGATATGGAAGCATTTATGAATACGCAACGTAAGGAAACAGAAAACACGGCTGGCAACACCATCGAAGGTTACCTGGTACCTAACGAGATTATTTTAGATGCAGTGGAATCATCGCGCAAAGATAAATTCTTAACCAAAGCCCTGGCACCACAAATTGACCTGACCTATACCTATTGCGATGAAACATTCAGTAAAAAGAGTATCCGCCGCAAAGTGCAGGGCTATGATGATGGCCGAGCCATATTGATGGATACCAACAATTCAGACAATGACTTTATTAAAAATGCCGAGCTAAAACCCGGTGAAGTAGAATAATTAAACTGCATACATGGCAAGGAAACAGAGCATCAGCAAGTGTTTCCTTGCTGTTCCTCAAAAGCATTTTATACATGAGATACCTGTTTCTTATTATCGTGATAATGGTCGGATGGTCGGCTTCTGCCAGTCAGCCCGATAGCCTGAAGCGTACTTTCAATACATGGAATTCGCTGAAAAGGCAGCATGATAATATCAATCAGTATAATCCGGCCGGTCGTCGCGCCTACTTTGCCGACCGCTTTGTCAGCTCACAGGCTGGTGCTCAGCTTCTCAACACCAACCAGCTAAGCATTCTTGAACAGGGCACCCGGTTGACTACCTACGGGCTCCATTTTGAAGGCTATCAAACACTGGGTTCATCAGTTCTTTGGGGACAGGCGAGCTACAGTAATGTATACCAAGAAGACGTTCGCTTCAATAATGTGGCTGATTTTGGGTTCCTCTACCCCTATATCATTGCCGATTCAATTGGTGGTGATCGCAAGCTGGAAACGTACACTTTAAAGGGTGGTTTTCAGAAGCAGACAACACACCTCACCTATGGGATTGAGGCGCATTACCGCGCAACCATCAGCAATGGCAATACCGATCCGCGTCCACTTAACACGGTGTCTGACCTTACCATTAAAGCCGGCGTATCAAAAGCCATTGCCAGGCATCAACTGGGTGCATTTGCACAATACGGTTCATACAGCCAGGAACTAAAAGTGAACTCAATGGCCGACAACCGTAACGACTACATCTACCTGCTACGGGGATTTGGCCTACAGCAAAACAGAATATCAGGCCCTTACCAATCCTATAACAATAACTACTTCGCCATCACGCTGGGTGGTGGACTGACGCTTAGTCCGGATGCATCGGGCTTTAGTGCTCTGCTGTTGCTTACTTCAGACGACATTCACCTAAAAGAGTCGAACACCAACAATGGTATTGTGCCATTTAAATTGACAAATCAACAGCTGGAGGCTGAATTGGGCTATCGCCTGGCCGGCTATCAAACCTCTATCCATGCTAAAATAGGCATGGAACGCTACAAAAAAATAGGTACTGAACGCATCTACAGCACCGACAACACTGAATTGCTCAGCGAAAGCAAACCCTTTAACCACACACTAACCAACTACAAGGCTAATGCACTATTGAGCATTCAAAAAGAAAACTTGACAACTTTTGAGGTATTTGGGCAATTAAGCTATTCCATCACCGATGCCTTTCACCTTGGCGATAATAGCGGGTCCTATTTTACTAATATTTCATCGCTTAACCCCTTTGTTCAATACCAGTGGAATCATTATTGGAAATCATCCAGCCTTACCATCCGCCAGGACATAAGCGGACGATATGTGGTTAATGCCAATGCCTCTTTAAACAATGATGGCACAGCACTAAGCGAAGGAGTAAGAGAGAACTACAACAGACTAAAGCAAAACCTCTTCCAATCTACATTAAGCGTTAATTATACGGTTTTCACTCCTAAGAAAAGCGCCTGGAGCATTGCCCCGGCCGTGGTGGTGATGTCCAACGCCAACCAGACAAATTGGGGCGGAAACCTTTCATTAATCCATAATTTTTAAACACGTGGCAGCAATAATCGAATGTAATAATATCACCCATTACTATGGGAACCGACTGATTTATAAAGACCTGAACTTCTCGGTTGAAAGGGGTAAAATATTAGGTCTGCTGGGCAAAAACGGCACCGGCAAAACCACCATCATCAACATACTAAATGGCTATTTAAAACCTTATTCGGGCGAGTGTCGCCTATTGGGTGAGGACATGCGCTCGCTCAGCATCGAAACAAAATCGAAAGTGGGGCTGCTGCTCGAAGGACATGTGCAGCACAGCTACTTCAACATTGTGCAGATTGAGAAGTTCTATTCACGATTTTTCAAAGACTGGAAAAGTGAGCCTTATTGGGATTTGATGGATAAGCTGAAAGTGACCCGTAAGCAAAAAATATCCACCATGTCGTGCGGGCAGCGCTCGCAGGTGGCCTTGGGTCTGATTCTGGCGCAAGACCCCGAACTGCTGATTCTCGATGATTTTTCCATGGGGCTCGATCCGGGTTATCGCCGCCTGTTTGTCGACTACCTGAAAGAGTATGTGACCGCCACCAACAAAACGGTTTTCCTCACTTCACATATCATTCAGGATATGGAGCATCTGATTGATGAAACCATGATACTGGACTATGGTAAGCTGCTCCTTCATAAGCCAACGCATGAGATTCTGGACAATTTTAAACGCTATAAGCTAAGCGATGATGTGCGATTCAAACTGGATAGTGATGACGTGATTCAGAATGTGGAGCATTTTAAAACACATACTGAGTTTTACTCTTTCGATCCGATGGACAAAGTGAAGCAGGCTTTACAAAGCCGAAGCATCGATACACAAACTTTGGTGTACGAGAGCTTGACGCTGGAAGACGCTTTTATTGGTTTAACAGGAAAATACTAAGACAAATACATAATGACTAGAGCAATATTTTATAAAGAATGGATTAAACTCAGATGGCTATTGCTAGCTATCTCCCTTGTTTTTGCAGGCTCCATCCCCTACTTCATCCTTAACCTCACCAATAAATTCAGGTTTGCAGGCAAGCCTCACTTTTGGAGTGTGATTGTGGGTAAGGATTTGAATTTAATCAGCGAGCTCACCTACATTCCGCTATTGGCAGGATTGATATTCGGCCTGTCTCAGATTGTGCCCGAGATGCAAAAGAAAAGCCTGAAGCTGACACTGCACCTGCCCCATCCCGAGAAGCTGACTATCTTAAAAATGCTATTATTCGGATCGGGCACATTGGTATCCATCTTCGGCATCACAGGTTTGGTATTATATTTTACATTAAGCATTTACCTGCCATTGCAAATTATAGGGGCCTGGTTTACGGCTGCATTACCATGGTACCTGGCCGGTTTGGCTGCCTATTTTCTGGCTGTGTGGGTGTGCATCGAGCCGGTGTGGAAACAAAAAGCCATTAACACCCTGCTGGCCATAGCCCTCATCATGCTGTTTTTTAAAGGCGCATCCACCTATTCGTTGCAATACGCTACGCCTTTATATATAGGCATAATCCTCCTAAGTATGTGCTTCCCGTTTTATTCCGTGTTCCGCTTTAAAGAAGGTGTGCAACAGTAACCAACTAGATAATTAACAATGACAAAGAACAATATAAGAACACTACTAATATTAGTCGCCACCGCGCTACTGGCATGGGTACTGCCCTGGTTGGTAAAACTAAGCACCAACGAAGCCAGTCGTTATCCTTTCACCTATTATTCAAGTGTGAAGAATGAGTTTATTCAGGTGGTAAAAGAAGATACTGAAACCAGGCTGATGGATCAGAGCGGCCATGAATATACCCGTGCTGAGTACGATAGCTTGCTGCCCATGCTCAGCTACCGCCAGCTATTAAAAGATGGACGTTTGCCCGATTCACTGAACAGGAAAGCCATTAGCGGCAAAAGCATTCAGCTTGAGCAGTTTTATTTCAAATACAGTCCGCGTGATAAGCATCATAAACAGATGGACCTCAATCCGATGTTTGAATCCATGTCGGGAAGAGTCCAAATCGAAAGTCCCGACGATCTGTTTAGTATTAAAAACAAGATGGTGTTTATCGATGCAGAAACCAACTCGGTTCTCGCAGATAAAAGCAACAAATTTCATCAGGCGATGGTGAAGCGCGGCTATAAATTCCCGACTAAGATGGTGGCGGGTAATCCTTCAACCAAAAAACTATACGATGAAGGATGGTTTGCCCTGGATGCCAACAACCAGCTGTATCATATTAAAATGGTGAATGGCAACCCCTTTGTAAAAAACACCAAAGCAGGCGAAAAGCTGGATATCGATTTCGTGAAAACCATCGAAACACAAAACCGGCGTATGTATGCCTTTGTGTTTGACAAAAGTGGTAGGCTATATTACCTGAGTGACGTGAGCTACGAACCTGTTCAGCTACCCATCGATGCTTATAATACCAATACCGATGGTCTCTCAATAATGGCCAATCCTTTTTACTGGAATGTGGTTGTTACAACGCCTGCGCAACGCATCACCTACGCTCTGGACAATCATACACTTGAAGAAGTGGATCGTCTAACAGAAACGAGAGAAAGTACTACCTGGGAGAAGATTCACCCCTATGTATTTCCGTTTTATATCGAGATGAAGTCGATGTATTCGAAGTTTGTGTACCCCCGCTTGCTGGGCTGGTCAGTAAAAGCCCTCGCCCTTAATGCAGTGTTGGCTGTGTTGCTGGCGCTCCTGTCCTATCGCCGGAAACAAAGCATCAAACCGCTGCAGATTATGTTGGTGCTATGCACCGGACTGTATGGCCTTATAGCCTTGTGGCTTTTTAACGAGAAACAGCAGGAAACAAGAAATGTCATTCAATTAAAGTAGTAGAGACATAATAAGACAAGACTCTAGACTCTAGATATAAGACTCAAGATGCAAGTTGCAAGACTTAATTGGGTACAGATTGTACTTCTAAAAACAACTATTAAAACAACAAATATGCAAAAATTAGTATTAATGGCCTTGGTAGTGTTAAGTGCTGCCTGCCAGACAAAGACGAAAACCAATAACGCAGAAAAAAACGAAGCAACAACAAAGGCCATGGCAGTTGAGCAGCTATTGGCCAATGCCGAAACAATGATTGATACCGAGATTACGATACAGGGCCATGTAACACACACCTGCAAGCATAGCGGCAAACGCTGCTTCATTGTGGGCGAAAATCCTGAGTTGAGTATACGTATTGAGGCAGGTGGCCAGATTCAAGGGTTCAACCGCGAGTTAACCGGCAATACCATTGCTGTAAGGGGAGTATTGAAAGAGCGCCGTTTAAGCGAGGAGTACATTGCGCAGTGGGAAGAAAAGGTGAAATTGAAAGAAGACAAAGAAGACGGCACAGCCGAAACCTGCGCCGCCGAAATGAGCAATATCAGCAACATGCGCCAATGGATGGAAGCGAACAATAAAAACTACTACTCAATCTTCTACGTTAACGGAGTGAGCTATGAAGTGGTCGACTAAAGTCAGGAAATGGCTCCGTATTATCCACCGCGATTTAGGCTACCTGCTGGCAGGCATAACAGTCATATATGGCATTTCAGGCTACCTGCTCAACCACATGGATGGCAAAGACCCGGCCTTTGACACCACCGAAGAGACTATCCAGATAAGTAGTAAACTTAATAGCGATGCTTTGTATGTAGAGTTACAAAGCAGACCGGATATGCCTGATTTGAAGCACATCCTGCCACATAGCGAAGGCTTCTATAAAGTGTTGTTCGATGGTGGTATTGGAGTATATAACAGCCATACTGGTGAGCTGAGTTACGAATTTCATCGCAAGAAGCCATTTGTGTATGCCATTAATAAGCTGCATTACAACAAAGTGAAAGGCTGGACGCTGATGGGCGACATTTTTGCCTTTTCACTCATCTTCCTAGCTGTTTCTGGCCTGTTTATGGTCAAAGGGAAGAATGGATTGCGCCAACGTGGTGTGTGGCTATTAGCTATTGGGCTGACCATCCCAATTTTGTATATAGCATTCACATAACAAAAAAAGGGAACTGACTGGGTTCCCTTTTTCTGTTGCTCCCCTATTTATCAGCCATATCATCAAGCATAACAATCTCTCCTTTTGAAATAATTTCTGTTTTACCAGCTTTAAGCGTATGGAATGGAGCATGAACACCCATTGAGAATTGAGAACTGACAGTCCCTCCTGCCCAGGTATTATCACCAATGTAAAAGGTAAGCATACCTGCCATTTCCCATGATGCGTAACGGCTTCCTTTGGTATAAACCCGGTCACGGTTAATACCTATATCAAATATAGACAGGCAGTTCTTGTCGTCCGGATTTGATTTGAGAGCCTCCATGAGGTTATCAACATTGCCATCGGCAGTTAAATCAGTAATTATACCATTTTCAAAGCTTATCCTGAGGTTGGTCATCACATCGCCACGGTAATTATAATGCGGAATGACCAATAATCCATTTGCTGATTGCGGATCAACACATGTATAAACCTCACCTGCCGGTAACCATGCAGATGTTGGGCCGCCATCATTGTTAAGCTTGGTACAATCACCACAATTAGTTCTCACTCCCGTGTCTGATATTCTGAAGGTTAACATTGTACCTTCTTCACTTGACACTGTCATCTCGCGCCCCTTAGCGAGGTACTTCTTCAGCACTTCACTATCAATGTGCATTAGCTCATAGTTAGTATCAATGGCTTTCCAGAAGTTATTAAGCATATCAGCATAATTCATGCCCACCATATTAGCATACGATTCGCTTGGGATACCACCAGTCTGACCAATATAAACCGCTCTGAATTTTGCCCGGTTAAAAGCATCACGCAAAGCCATGTTTGCCGACCTGCTGGCCTTAAGTTTCTCTTCGGGCACATCGCTAAATAAGGTTGGATCCTGCACCGAGCCGGCTGATATATAGCAATCAACCAATCGCGCTTTCAGCAATGGATAGGGATTCACCATTTCCAGATACTCAATAGGTGTTTCCATAATAGCACAATGGTTAGCCGTTGGCAAGTCCAATTCAACAGAATAATGCCCCCCTGCCTTGGCAATTTCCACTACCAGAGCTTCAATGAGCTCCAATTCGGCCGGTGTACCTGTAACAACCACCACTTCACCGGTTTTAACATCTAATGATTGATTAACAATTTTGTCAGCTATGGACTGATAGTCGGGCTTTTCCTGAGCCATAACAGACACAGTTAAGCAAGCCATAACAATAGTAATCAGCTCTTTCATAACGATTTGATTTTAAAGATTAGAAAAGGATGGAAAAGAGTAACAGGGCGGTATTAAGAGTTTGTGCAGGGTATCAATAGCAAACTCACCAGTTATCAAACCACATGCAACAATCGAACAAGCTTCATCAAAATTAATACATAAACCAACTGATGGCAAGTGAAAGGTCTTTTGCATTCATCAGTATAGCAAATACTATAACTAATCTGTCGTAATATGAACTTTTAAAAGGTGAACCTTACTCAAGCTATAGTCAGATTTTAATTAATTAAGTATCTTTGCATTCCTTATCTGTCAATAGATAAGTCTGTTATAAGTAAATAATTATAGATGAAGAATATACGTAATTTTTGCATCATTGCTCATATCGACCACGGTAAAAGTACTTTGGCCGACCGCTTGCTGGAATTCACCAAAACCGTTTCAGAGAAAGACCTCCAGGCACAGGTACTGGACAATATGGATCTGGAACGCGAACGTGGTATTACCATTAAGAGTCATGCCATACAGATGGACTATGAGTTTGAAGGTGAAAAGTATGTTTTAAACCTGATTGACACGCCGGGACACGTTGATTTTTCATATGAGGTGTCGCGTTCTATTGCAGCCTGCGAAGGCGCATTGCTTATTGTTGATGCTACGCAAGGTATCCAGGCGCAAACCATCTCCAACCTCTACCAGGCCATTGAGCACAATTTAGAGATCATTCCGGTGATGAATAAAATGGATTTGCCCAATGCCATGCCGGAAGAGGTAGAAGACCAGATTATTGATTTAATAGGCTGTGATCGGGAAGATATTATCCGGGCCAGTGGAAAAACTGGCGAAGGGGTTGATGAAATATTAAGTGCCCTGATTCACCGCGTTCCTGCTCCAGTAGGTGATGTGGATGCGCCTTTGCAATGTTTGATTTTCGATTCGGTATTCAATTCATTCCGTGGTATCATCGCTTATTTTAAGGTGGTCAACGGAAGTATTAAGAAGGGCGACCATGTGAAGTTCTTCAATACCGGCAAAGAGTATCATGCTGATGAAGTAGGCGTTCTGCGCCTGGATATGGAGCCCCGTAAAGAATTAAAGACCGGTGATGTAGGTTATATTATTTCAGGCATTAAAACCAGTAAAGAAGTAAAAGTAGGTGATACCATTACGCACGTAAAGAACCGCTGCGAGAAAGCCATTGGTGGCTTTGAGGATGTGAAACCCATGGTATTTGCGGGTGTTTACCCCATCGATGCCGAAGATTATGAGGATTTGCGCGCTGCCATGGAAAAATTACAGCTGAATGACGCCTCACTGACCTATGAACCGGAGTCATCGGCTGCCTTGGGGTTTGGTTTCCGATGTGGATTCCTGGGCTTGCTGCACATGGAGATCATTCAGGAACGACTGGACCGTGAGTTTGACATGGCGGTTATTACCACCGTGCCTAACGTACCGTATATTGCACACACTAAAAAAGGCGAGGTGGTGAATATTCATACGCCTTCAGAGCTTCCTGAGCCAACCCTGCTGGAAAAAGTCGAAGAACCTTACATCAGGGCATCGGTGATTACCAAGAGTGAGTACATTGGCAGTATTATGACACTTTGCCTTGGTAAACGTGGCGAACTGATTAAACAACACTATCTGACAGCCGACCGCGTTGACCTGGAGTTTGACATGCCGCTGGCCGAAATTGTATTTGATTTCTACGACAAACTGAAAAGTATATCGAAGGGTTACGCCTCATTTGATTATCACCCAATAGAATTTAGAGCTGCCAAACTGGTGCGACTGGATATTCTCTTGAATGGTGAAAGTGTGGATGCGCTATCATCATTGATTCACTTTGACAATGCCCAGGTATTTGGCCGTCGTATGTGTGAAAAGCTGAAAGAGCTTATCCCACGTCAGCAGTTTGACATTGCCATTCAGGCGGCAATTGGTGCCAAGGTGATTGCTCGTGAGACCGTAAAAGCAGTTCGTAAGGATGTAACTGCCAAATGTTACGGTGGTGATATCTCGCGTAAGCGTAAGCTGCTGGAGAAGCAGAAGAAAGGTAAAAAGCGTATGAAGCAGGTAGGTAATGTGGAAGTACCTCAAAAAGCCTTCCTGGCAGTATTGAAACTGGATTAAAAAAGCTCCCTGTTGGGAGATGGAAATAACTCGGGCTCGCTTAACTTGTTAAGCGGGCTTTTTTATACCGCCTAATCACGAGCCACAACCTTACTACAGGTAACGCTCCTACCGCACATAGGACCTTTATACTCCAACGCAATCTCCATCTTCTAACAAAAAAAGCAGATGCTTTTCAACATCCGCTTTTTCAAATTAACTAATCAATATAATTATTGGCATGTACGTTTAGCCGGGCCAATCATATTTTCCGGCTTCAATATTTCTTTTAGTTCTTCCTCTGATAAAATGCCTTCCTCCAGCACAATCTCATAAACACCTTTACCCGTTTTTAGAGCCTCCTTGGCAATGCGTGTACTATTTTTGTACCCAATGTGAGGATTTAAGGCTGTAACAATACCAATGCTCTTTAGCACCATGTTTTCGCATACATCTTCGTTGGCCGTAATGCCATCAATGCATTTAAGGCGTAAGGTATCCATGCCTCGCATTAAAAACTGGATAGACTCTAATATGCTATGAGCCAATACCGGCTCCATCACGTTCAGCTGAAGCTGTCCGGCCTCGGCAGCAAAGGTCACTGTTAAATCGTTACCTATCACTTTAAAGCAAATCTGGTTCATCACTTCAGGTATAACCGGATTGACCTTACCAGGCATAATAGATGAGCCTGGCTGCATAGGAGGAAGATTAATCTCGTTTAAACCAGCGCGTGGTCCTGATGATAGCAAACGCAGATCGTTACAGATTTTTGATACCTTAACGGCCATTCGCTTCAGGGCCGATGAGTAAATAACGTATGAACCTGTATCAGGCGTTGCCTCCACTAAATCTGATGCCAAAACAATAGGGTATCCGGTTATCTCACACAGGTACTTTACACAGGCCTCAGAGTAACCTTCCACCGAATTGATACCGGTACCGATAGCAGTAGCTCCCATATTCACCTCACGGAAGAGGTTGGCATTCTGTGTAAGCCGCTCAATTTCCTCGCTCAGGGTCATGGCATAGGCACAAAACTCCTGTCCCAAAGTCATTGGCACAGCATCCTGCAGCTGTGTACGACCCATCTTAATGATGTGTGCAAATTCATTCCCTTTCTTCTTGAAAGCATCAACCAACTGTTGCAGATGCTCAATCAAAACGTAATTCATTTTGATGAGTGATAGCTTAATAGCGGTCGGATAGGCATCATTGGTCGATTGTGACAGATTCACCACATCGTTGGGTGAGCAATGCTCATACTGCCCCTTTTCGTAACCCATTAATTCCAATGCCCGGTTGGCGATAACCTCATTGGCATTCATATTGGTGCTGGTACCTGCGCCTCCCTGTATCATGTCAATAGGAAACTCCTTGTCAAACTTTCCTTCCATCACTTCTTTACAGGCCTGCACGACGGCAGTTTTCAGCTTATCATCAACCAAGCCCATTTCGTGATTGGCCTTGATGGCTGCCATTTTAACAACCCCAAGGGCCCATATAAAATGACGGTAATGGCTCAGGCGAGCCGTAGATATATTAAAATTTTCGACGGCACGTTGCGTTTGCACTCCATAATATGCATCAACGGGAACTTGTAATTCTCCAATTAAATCGCTTTCGATACGTGTTGCCATAATTAATGGTTTTAAATTGTTTGTTGTACAAATGTTGATGTTTTTTCATATCAGAAACATGTCATCCGTCACTTTCAAATTAGGGGGTACAACACCTCAAAAACCATTTTAATAGCCAACCAGCCCCTTTTTAATTAAACTCACATGCCAGATTTCAGGCCATTGCCGAAAGATGACCTTTTATTATCTTTCACTTACGATTTGTAAGTTGAAATAAAATTTGGTACTTATCTAATTTAGACTGCATATAAACAAAGTAACTATGGAAGGCTTTGTGTAAACAAAAAAGGAGCCCGAAGGCTCCTTTAAAAGTATATTGTATGTGATAATTATTTACTAATCCACATTTTGGTTGAAATGAAGTTATCACCATCATTTCCAAAGGCTGACTGACGCTCCATAGCCGCATTGATATTAGCTGTATTATTCATACGCTCCCTATCTGGATAATCTAAGCGACGAGGGCGAACACCGCCAGTAATACCACCATTATGGAATGGTGTCGAGAAGAATGCGTCAGGAGTTTGTTCAACACCAGGAAGAGCGTCCTTGATGTTATCCCACTGATATTCTGGCAACTCAATATTTCTGTCGTAAGGAATGCCAACAGGTGTTACCGAAACAAGCGTACGGTTCCATAACGCAAATGCCTCATAGCCATTCAGGAATAATGACTTCCAACGCTCCAGCTGAATAGTTTCAACAGTTGCTACTCCAAGGTTAGCAATGTAATCAGCAGCCATTTCTTCGTAGGTACGAGTATCACCGCTTGTTGCAGCATATTTGCTCATATAAGTTTCAGGTGAAGAACTTTCATTATACAAAGCTGGATATTTGCTGATGTTTAGTTCAACAGCCTTTGCTAAGTTTGTTGCAGCATCACCAGGCACGGTCCATCCTTTAGCAGCTGCTTCAGCAAGGATGAAATAAGTTTCATCACCTGTGAAGAAAATACTAGGAGCTGTGCGTGAACCAACTGTTTCAGGGTTTACAGCACACAGAGTGCGATACTGTGCGTAATCTGCATTATAAATATATTCATAAAGAACGTTATCACCCTGCTTAACCTCAACTGTATCACCAAGACTACCAGCAGATACAAAATAGTCAGTAAATACCTGAACACCTTCAACTTTCATCAAACCTCTCACCGAGAATGATTCATCAGCACCACCTTTTTCAGGATTGAATACAACTGGCTTCCAAGCCTCTCCCGGACGAGCTGCCTCCTCGAAAGGATTGAAGTATGTTTGACCTGTCCATGCTCTGAACTCACCATCCTGGTTAACAACCTGACAAGCTGTATAGAACAGACGTGGATCTTCATTTTGCTGTGCTAAACGTAAGTATTCTTCACCAACATAAGCATAGGCAAAACCACCCACTTTACCGTTGATAGCCGAACCGGCTCCATTTTCATGAATACCCCAAGGACCACCATTAGTACTGTGTTTCAATAGTGCAGCTCCCTCATCAACCGTTACTCCAGTAATAAAGCCAGCTGAATGTGCTGCAGCTTCTTCAACTACTTCTTTTGCCCATGCAGGATCGGCATTTGAAGCACGCATACCAATGCGTAACAATAATGAGTTGGCTAATTTCGCCCAGCTTTTACGTCTTGAATCGTTGTCCAAATGTCCATAAATCAAATCGTGGCTTCCAAAAGACTCACCATTATCCGATAACAGAGTTTGCCTTGCAGCTCTAAGCTTTTCAACCATTCCCTTATAAACATCCTCTTGAGAGTCATAAGCTGGATAGTAATTCAATTCATTGAATCCAAGACCACCTTCACTATAAGGTATATCACCATATAAATCGGTTAAACGCTGAGCAGCCAACTGAAGCACAATATCAGTCTGAGCCAACTTAACAATATTTGAACCATCTTCATCCTTTTCAGTAAGGGTACGCTGCATATCCCTGGCATCCTTAACTACATTGGTATAAATAGCCGACCATTTAGCTTCTGAGAAACCATCAGAAAGTCCAAATGACTGCCCGGTGCGATAGCCACATTGTGTAATCCCCGAAATTGGACCTGTCATAATCAGGTTACCTCTCCATTCTTCGTGTCCATTACCTGCATACATCAGCTGGATTTTACCAAACTGAAAGCCTGCATCTAAATCCGTAACTCGGTTAGGATTATCATTAATCGTATCGAATTCATCGGTACAGGCACTAAACATTGTTAGCACTGCAGCGAATAATATTATATTTAGCTTCTTCATCTTTATTAAAATTTCACGTTAACATTGAAACCAAAGCTTGCCGGTAAAGCCATGTTACCGTACTCAATACCCTGACCTCCGTTACTAATTGAGTAAGTTGACTGAGGATCGATATTATCGGTTGAACGATATAGGTAACCCAGGTTTTTACCGAATAAGCCTAAACTTGCACCTTTAAAGTACTTGGCATCTTTAAATAACTGATTTGGCAGACGGTATGACAGGCTGATTTCACGTAATGATACGTAAGATGCATCATAAACAAATAACTCATCTACAGATGCCAGTGCACCATATAATTCTTCAGGACGGGCTGTTGTTCCCTGACCTTCTAACTCTGCTGGATACCATACTTCACCAGCCACGTACTCACTTCTTCCTAACGTTTTTTCGTGCTTTCCACTTGCATAAGCAGAAGCTTCTGTTGCTGAATACACTTCACCACCAAACTTAGAATCAAGCAATACATTCAGAGTAAATTGCTTATAAGTAAGAGTGTTGCTCCAACCCAGCATCACAGGGTGATAGGCACCGCCAAGCTTTGTATACTCATTAGTTGCCTGTGGTAAGCCATTATCACCAATAATGATCTTTCCATCGTCACCGCGCTGGAATTCTCTACCCATAATTGTTCCGTACTCTTCTCCTACAGCTGCAATTACGTTAACACCAGCACCTGTCATCAGGTTAAGCTGAGTTACATCTTCAGCTAACTCTTTCACTTCGTTAATGTTATAAGAGAAGTTAACCGATGTATTCCATGAGAAGTTAGCATTACGGTATGGTGTTGCATACAATACAACTTCCCAACCTTTGTTTTCAATTGAACCAGAGTTAACAATCGCTTGGTTATAGCCTGAAGTATTTGATACATCAATTGGCATAATCTGATCATCAGCAACCGAATTATAATAAGTTACATCTAATCCAAGACGGTTATTAAGGAACTTGATGTCAGCACCCACTTCGTATGATGTCATAATAGAAGGCTTCAATGTTGCGTTAGGAATAGTACTTCCGTCAACACCTCCAACAACAATATTACCACCTCCCCAGTTTGGATGTGTATTGTCATCCAGCTTATACTGTAAAGCCAGTTGGTAAGGATCAGTATCTGAACCAACCTGTGCCCAAGAACCACGTACTTTGGCAAAAGTAATCCAGCTAGGCATATTAACCACCTCTGATACAATGAATGATGAACTTACAGATGGGTAGAAGTATGAGTTATTATCTGATGGAAGCGTTGATGACCAGTCGTTACGAGCTGATAAATCAACATACAACATACTTCCATAGCGGAATTGAGCAGTACTATACACTGAATTGATACGCTTGCGGCTATAATCAACTGCTTGTGTATTGTCTTTACCAAATCCTGGACGCTGTAAATCTGGCACTGAGAATCCAATAGAATAGATACTAAGTCCTTCGTATTCACGATCCATTCGTGAGGCACCTGCATTTACCGTTAAACCAAACTTATCAGTAAAGTTACGGTCATAGTTAAGGATGAAGTCATAGTTCGATTCCACTTCATCAGCTTTCATCATGCTACCACGTCCATCCTCATAATAAGGAGTACCGATCGGGTAAATAGACTCATTGGCAAAGAATGTCATATCGCTACCTGCTCTTAATTGAGCATTCAAGTGGTCGGTAATGTGCAACTTAGCATTCACCAACGACATAACACGTTTCTTTCTGTAGTTGTGATCAATCTCATTGGTTGTCCAGTAGATGTTGCTGTTACCGTTAACCCCCAAACCAACAGGTAAACCTGTCACAGGATCCTTATAATCCCTAAGGTCGCTTAATGAAACGTTGTTTGGCACACCCAATAATTGCGATGTAGGGTTGAATGGTGTAGCACCCATCATTGCATTTTGAGAGTCTTCATCCGTATAAGCAATCTTAGCATTAATCTCTAAACGATCATTAAAGGCTTTAGTACCACCTGACACGTTAAATGTATTACGGTCATATGAAGTTCCAGGAACCAAACCGTTGTTGGTTGTGTTTGAGTATGACAAACGTAAGTTGGCTTTCTCTGTGTTGTGATTAACAGCTACAGAGTTAGTCCATGTCATACCAGTATCAAAGAAGTTACGTTCGTTATCATGGAACTTATAGTCACGCTGCTCACCACGGTAGTTTACATACGAATCAACATCGCTATATTTTGAACCCCACATAGAGGTTTGCTCACGACCAGCTTCTGCTGTTTGAGGAGCCATACCGTTTGTACCCTGACCATATACTTCTTGCCAGTTAGAGTAGATACGTGCTTTGTCAAATGTCATGTTTGAGTTGAAGTCAACAGTTGTACCCTGCTCACCTTTACCTGACTTAGTAGTAACCAATACAACACCATTGATGGCACGAGAACCATATAATGCTGTTGCAGCAGGTCCCTTTAATACAGAGATGTTTTCAATATCATCAGCTGCAATACCAGACAGACCGTTACCAGAGTCAACACCACCATTATCTTTATCATCAGCGTTAGAGAACTGTGTATTTGAGATTGGTACACCATCTACTACATACAATGGCTCGTTAGAGCCTGATAACACTGCAGCTCCACGAATCAATACTGAAGATGAACCACCAGCACCCTGTGAAGACGTGTTGATTTGTACACCAGCCATACGTCCAGATAGTGCTCCCATTGGGTTAGCATCTTTCATATTTTCAAAAGCTTCCTCACCTACTTCAACAGCTGAGTAACCAAGGGCTTTCTTCTCACGCTTAATACCAAGAGCTGTAACAACTACTTCATCTACATTCATTACATCTTCCTGCATGGTAACATCATAAGAAGCTCCAGCAGCCACACTAACTTCTTGCGAAGCAAAGCCGATAAATGAATAAACAATAGTACTGTTAGCTGGCACTTCTAAAGAGAACTGACCATCAAGGTTGGTAATAGTACCAATAGTAGTACCTTTTACAGCCACGTTAACACCCGGGATACCCATTCCGAACTGGTCAACAACAGTACCACTTACCTTCACTTTATCTTCCTGAATATTTGCAACTGGCGTTGCCTCATCAGCAATAATTACAACCTGGTTGTCATACATTCTAAAGGTAGCATTGTCAAGTACCTCACTAAGTACCTGCTCTACGCTTTCGTTGCTGGCTTCAACAGATACTGTTTGATTAACATCTACCTGCTCTTCGTTATACACGAAAACCATATTACTTTGTGCCTCAATTGCTTTTAAGCACTCCTGAAGTGTTACTCCCTTCAACTTAAGGTTAACCTTTTGCTCTTTCAACCGGCTGGATGCAAACGCATCATTAGAACCAAAAACCATGATTAAACAGGCAATTAAACCTGCTTTAATCAAATTTTTTGTTCTTACCGGAAAGAAAGATTTCCATTTCCCAGTGAAATTCATAAATTTGATGTTTAATTAAATGATTAAAAAATATTTAAGAGGGTGAGTTTTTGACCGAGCGCACCCTTTTATTGTTTTTCAAATACTACTTTATTTGCTACTATTCTGTAAGTCATACCCGTTAAATCACACAACGCGGAATAAACCTGCTCAGGATCTTCATTTAATAATAACTTACCTGACAGTTGAGTTGGCATATCGATCAGTTCATTACTGATTACTAACTCACTATGATAAAATTGTTCAATCTGTTTAATTAATTTGCCCAAGCGATTTTTATCCAGCACCAGGTAACCGTCCTTCCATGATGTGTAAAAAGCGGTATTAACATTGGTTACATGCATCCTATCCTGCTTTGGCAAAAACTGGCTTTTTTGACCTGGTTTCAGAATCACCTTTTGTTTATTCAAAAGGGTCTTCTTTTCAACCTGTAACGATCCTTCTACCAGCACTGCGCTAACCGATGCACTATTGGGAAGTGATTGTATATTAAATGAGGTCCCCAGTACTGTGTAAACCATCTCATCAGTAATGACTTTAAAAGGTTGATCGGCGTTATGAGACACATCAAAAAATGCCTCGCCTATTAACACGACCTCTCTGTTTGGCTGCTTATTGAAGTGATCAGGAAATACAAAGCGGCTACCCGCATTAAGCCATACTTTGGTCCCATCTGCCAATAATAATTCAGCGGTTTTACCATATGGAACAATAATCTGATTGATCCCAGGTTTAGAGCTTTTTGTATCACCACTGGCCTCTACCACTCGCTCATCTTCCAGCAGAATCTGTTTTCCTTGGTTATCTATCTCAACTACTGAGTGTGAAGTTTCAAGCGTTATTTGCTCGCCGTCCGATAAGTTAATGGTTGTCTTTTCAGGCACTTCGGCAGCACTGGCTTCGGCCAAAACAGCAGAATAGTTGTCTTTAATATTGCTCATTAGATGAATAGAAACACCAACTACCAAAGAAATAGATGCTGCAATTGAAATAAATCCAAGCAAGTGTTTACCTTTCTTACTAGGTTTAACAGCATTGCCATATTTCTGCTCAAACTTTAACCAATCGGCATTAGCCACAGATTGCTGTTTCTGCTTACACTCTTGTTTAAGCTTAGTAAAAGCAACTTTGTTGGCTTCCGACTCACTAAGCCAGGTATGAATGGCTGCTATCTCTTTGATTGATGCAGTGCCATCGATATACTTACCAACCAGCTTTTCTATATCTTGTAGATTATCATTCATCTTCGTGCGCTTACACAATTAATACAAGCTACAATACAATACCCCACACTTTTTTTTGAAAAAAAATTTACGGTAACAGCGCCAATACAAATATGGCTGTTTTCAGATGCTTGAGTTTTGAACGCAGTGCCCTGTTGGCGAGGGTAATATGACGTTCAACACCTTTTGTAGTAATTGCTAACTCTTTGGCAATTTCGTTATGTGAATGTCCTTCAATTTTTGACAGCTGATAGACTTCCCGGCGCTTTTCGGGTAGACTTTCAATGGCCTTCTTTATTTCAGCCCAAACATAAAAATCATCAGCATCATTCAAGGATAAGTCAAAATCATGTTTATACACCTTATCGATGGCCTCATAATTACTGGCAAATTCAATAAATTTCTCGTGTACCTTTTGCTGCTTTAGCTGATTGATGCATTGATTGCGAATGGCGCGATACAGCCATCCAACCAAGGTTTGATCCTCATTAATTGCCTCGCGATTATTCCATAGTTTAAAGAACGCCTCCTGCACTATGTCTTCTGCTACATCAGACTGGTTGATAAACATAGTAGCATAATTAAGCAGACGCCTGAAATACGATTTATAAAACTCCTGGAATGCTTCAAGATTCCCTTCGCGAATCTGTTGGGCAATTTTTTTCTCTTGGATCATATCGCTTCTAGTAAATGCAAATAAATGTTAGCTGTGAATTTGCAAGGCTCGAAAGTAAATTAAAATGTATCCTGCAACAATGGTCAAATGTTCAGCAAGGTGGGTAAATGTGTATCCCCAAATCTACACGTTGATTATCAACTACTTAAAGACACTCTAGTCCATTTGAGGCGGGGTATATGATTGGTCAATCATATGACAAACATCAGTTAAATAACATTATTTAAGAAATAAGGCTTTCAGGCATGTCCTATTTGTATACCATTTCACCCCAATTTCTTTAACAAGCAGTAAGACTTATTTTGAAAGATTATGAATATTGATGCGTAATTAACCTTCGAAACGAATGACAACAAATGCGATTGCAATAAAAAAGGCCCCTGAGATTCAGGAGGCCTTACAATTGCTTTAGTTTTTTATCTATTCTTTTTGCTCTAACTCATTTACATCATATGTCTTTAATGGATTCTTGCCAAGCTCAATATTCATCTGACGATTACGACAAACGTCTACCGCCAGGTACACAGCTTCCCTAAATGAATCTTCTTTTGCCTTATCCTGACCAGCAATTTCGAAAGCTGTTCCATGATCGGGCGACGTACGAATAAATGGCAGACCAGCCGTAAAGTTAACTCCTTTTGAGAACGTAAGTGTTTTGAACGGTGCCAGCCCCTGGTCGTGATACATGGCCAGAATAGCATCAAAGTTACGAAACTGTTCGCTACCAAATAAGCCATCAGCAGGGTATGGCCCTAATGCCATAATTCCTTCTTCTTTGGCTTTATTAATGGCTGGTATAATAATACCCTGCTCTTCGCTCCCGATTACACCACCATCGCCAGCATGCGGATTGAGTCCAAGAACGGCAATACGAGGGCGACGTATCGAGAAATCTTGTTGCAAGGATTTATTTAAAGTACGTAACTTGCTTAAGATACTTTCCTCAGTTATTTTTGAGGCTACCTCTTTAATTGGCACGTGACCAGCAACCACGCCTACCTTCATATGTTCCGAAACCATCAGCATCAAAGCTTCTCCCTCGCCTGCTACTTGCTGCAAATATTCGGTATGCCCAGGAAATTTGAATGACTCCGATTGTATATTCTCCTTATTAATAGGAGCTGTCACCAAGACATCAATCTTTCCTTCTTTCAAATCACTTACCGCCATCTCAAGCGCCTTATAGGCTGCATCGCCTCCTATAGTGGTTGATTTCCCCAGCTCAACCCGGATATTATCATCTAAACAATTAATAATGTTTACGCGCTTATTGTGCGCATCATCCACACTATTAATACTGTTTAAACTGAAGTTGGGAATATTAAGTGCTTTGCGATGGTAGGCTGCTACCTTAGATGAACCGTAAATAACAGGCACAAAAGCGTCAAACACTCGGGCATCAGCCAATGTTTTGAAGATGACTTCATACCCTATTCCATTAATATCGCCGTGGGTGATTCCCACTTTTATTTTATCACTCATAATTTCATTTTTTCTGCCACACACCTTGTGTTTCAGCTATTGGGCACTAAAATTAATATAATTTAGCAAACTAGCATCTGTTCTTCAGAAACTCATAGAGCAAACGAACTCCTACTCCGGATGCACCAGAACCGCGATAACTGTCTTCTTTTTTAACAAATGCAGGTCCGGCAATATCTAAATGAATCCAGGGATTACTAACGAAATGGCTTAAGAACTTACCGGCTGTAATGGCTCCGGCCTCGCGTCCGCCAAGATTTTTAATATCTGCTATGTCCGACTTAATCAACTCGCCATACTCATCCCAGAAAGGGAAACGCACGATGCGCTCGTACACACAGTTACCGGCTTTTTCAAGCTCATTAAAAACCTCATCAGATGCAGTTCCCATGCCTACCGTAGCATATTGCCCCAATGCCATGACTGCACTACCTGTGAGGGTGGCTAAATCAATAACCAACTCAGGCTCATACTTTTCTGAATACGATAAGGCATCAGCTAATATTAAACGACCTTCAGCATCGGTATTGAGCACCTCCACGGTTTTGCCATTGTGCATAGTAAGAATATCACCCGGTACAATGGCATTACCTCCGGGACGATTATCGGTCGCCGGTATTAAACCAATTACATGCAGAGGCAACTTATTGGCCGCAACAGCAACCAAGGTTCCTACTACAGAGGCTGCCCCGCCCATATCAGACTTCATATCATCCAGGCTACCAGGAGGGGTTTTCAGGTTAATACCACCTGTGTCATAAACCACTCCTTTACCTACCAATACAATGGGCTTGGGATTTTTAGTTTCTTCCGGCTTCCATTCAAGTATATGAAAAGCCGGAGGATCAACGCTTCCTTTATTGACACCCAGCAGGCCGCCGAACTTAAGTGTTTCAAGCTTTGTCTTGTTAAATACTTCAACATCAAAACCATGAATAGCACCCAGCTCACTAATGGTTTCTGACAACTCTTCCACATTCAAGGTTGAAACAGGTTCATTTACCAGATTGCGTGTTACAAAAACGGCATTACTCAGGAGACGTAGCTCATCTAAATCAGCCTGATTAAGAGCCGATGAAGCCACCCAGATGCAAACATCCTTTGTTTCATCTTTTTGTTCGGTCTTATATTTTTCAAATCGGTATGACGACAAAGCTATCCCTTCGGTTAAAGCTAATGTCAAGGCCTTATCGCCAATAACATCATAAATACATACATCTGCCTTTTTATCCTTTTTCATGTTGGCATATACCGAAGCTCCATCTTTACGCAGTGCCTCGTATAATTTGTCAGATGGCTCTTCATCGCTAACAATTCGTACATAGTAGACAATGCTATAGTTTTGAATGGTAATCAGAGTTTCCTTGGCCTCTATTTTAGCATCGACATATGCCAGCGCTTCATTGTTAAAGCCAAAATTCTTTAGCACTCCGGCATCTTTTACCAGGAATACATTGCGAACGCCATCAGGACGTTCGCCAGTATGTTTTATCGTTAATTGCATAATAATTGTTTTTAATCTGAAAGCTGTGGCGTTCCGCTATCTTTTGACTGACTCTGTGCCTTGAAATACTCACGAATCATCACTTTCTTCATCTCACGGTGAATAATTAATTCAGTTAAGGCATCTTCATATGAGACATCTCCCATCTCTCGCTGATAAACGGCCACTTGTCCTTCTGTAACATCTATCCGATACAAAAAGTTGAGAAACTGCGAATAGTGCTCTCCCATGATGCTTTCTATGTGCACCTTCATTTGCCTGAACACCTCTTCATAAAAGCCTTCAACATCGCCTGAGAATGATACTTCAAAGCCAAACTCGGCAAAATCCTTAATAATCTGGGCAGCTGCTTTCCTGATCAAATCTTCGCGCCCGCAGGCCTGTCGCAAGGCAGTACTATTTAGTTGTGGCAGCATAATTTATTTAAAAGTAAGTGTATACATCAGGGCTTCCATCTGACGAATCTTATCCCGCTTATCAGGCTTCTCGGGAGAATAAACAAAACCATCAGTAATCACCACGCGGTTACTTTTCTTGTCGTAATGCGCTTGCAACACAAACGGTCCGCCCATCATATCGTTCTGCACTTTCCATAAACCACGCATCTCAACCACCTCATTGCCATTAATTTCCGTCTTTTTGTATATAACCGGATACAAATGTTCCGTTGTCATAAATGAACCTTCGGATGGCCCGGGAACATTTTTATGCAGTATTGAATCGCGTTTATTCAGCAGATACTCTTTTGAGAAAGTGCCTTCACCCACATATGGAACCTCATATAAGAACATGCCTTGAAATCCCCAATCAGCAGCTTCATTCATCCAAATAAATGACTTGGTTGACTTTTTATTGCTTAAACTATTGGGAATGGACATGTGCACATGAAACGTTGAATCCGTCAGTTTCATCAGTTCATCACTTGCAAATTTTTTATATTCCCCTATAAAACGCTCACGTTCAGCTTTATTAAAGAAACTAAGTATTTTTAATTGATTGGCTTCAACCAATTGCTTCAGACTGGCCGTATCTTTGGCTGTAATACTCACAACTGCCTGAGGTCTGGCCCATCTATCGTGGTAAAATTTCACGGCCTCTTCTTTAACATCAGGTTTAACGGTTACCATCACAATATTTCGAATCGTCCGTAAAAAATTGGCAAATGAACGATGCGGCGCCACACTCATTTTAAAGTGAGGTTCCTCCTGTGGCAGACCGAGATAAGTCTCAGTCAGTAAAGCCTGCAGCTCTTCGCCACCAGGAGACGTTTTAATCTTATCATCCATTACAACCAGCATTTCGCCAGCTTTACCGCCAACATTAGGTTTATAGCCGGTTTGCTTATCCTTACAACCAACCATCAATACAACAATGGCTATCAGTAAATATTTAAAGTGTCTCATACTATGATATTTTATTTGATTAAGGTGTTTCTTACTTATCAGCAACTGGTTAAGTGCCACTTCCGTATTTTCGACTACTTAATGAAGCATTATCTACCACATAACCATTATCTACCCTAAGTCGGGGCTTAACGCTTAACTTTTCATCTGCCACAAAGAAATATTCTTGCCGCTTAACAGGCCGCCACACCCACAAGCGCTGATTAACATACAGGTTCCGGTTGGGTAAGTTGTTCCAATATATTAAATCGCTGATGCGACATTCGTTGTCGATGGCAATTTTATGAAAGAACTCCCCTTTACTAACAACATGAACTGCCAATTGCCTGCCTGTTTTATCACCAACAGGTAAGGCTGCAGCCACAGGAGCCGCTCCTTCTTTTAGCAATTTCTCGGCTCTCACAAACTTAAGCACACCGCTTTTAGGCAGAAATACTGGCACTGCACCATTGCTTACCGGGATGTATTTTTGCGTATACGAAGGATTTAACCACTCAATAATTTCCATAGAAGTTTGAGAAGCCTCCTTAATTTGCTCGAATGTGAGCGACTTATGAATATAAACCGTATCGACTTCATCAAACTTTAAAGGAGCTGGCGTTGCCACCACATCATGCCGCTGATAATTGTTCATAACATAGTTAACCGCAATAAAAGCAGGCACGTAGCTCTGCACTGCCTTTGGCAGATAAGGTTGCAGTTCCCAAAAATTGGTTTTACCTCCTGAACGTTCAATGGCTTTTTGTACCACCCCAATTCCACCATTATAAGCCGCCAATGCCAATTGCCAGTCGTTCAGGTTATGATATAAGTACTTCAGGTATCGACAGGCGGCCTCTGTGCTTTTTACAGGATCACAACGCTCATCTACATAATTATCAACCTTAAGATCGAACATGCGTGAGGCATGATACAGAAACTGCCAAAGCCCCATTGCCCCGGAACTGGATTTAGCGGTTGGCTCTAAGGCGGATTCGACTATTGCCAGGTACTTCAATTCGAGCGGCAAATTGTATTTGGCCAGATACTCTTCGAAAAGAGGAAAATAATATTCTGAACGCCCAATGATATTGGAGAGATGCTCTCGTCTTTTAACCGTATATACATCAATATAGGCTTGAACTTTAGCATTGTAATCCAATTTTACAACGGTTGATTTATCCAACTCCTTCAGGCGGTTTTCATACATCCACGCAGGATAGTGCGGGTAATCATGTGTACCAACATATCGGGCATATACATTTGCCCCTGATAAAATGATAGATAAAATTAGCAGCAATCGTAGCATTCAGAATTTAATTTTTGGGTGCTGGATATACACCAAAGGCCAACCCTCAATGAGGTTCGGCCTTCGCAATATACAATTGATAAGATCTAATGCTTACTTTGATGAATCGTCGATGGCCTCATTCTTTTTGTCACCATCTGACTTGTTATCATCGTCGTTACGCGCCTTCTTAAACTCTTTCATACCCTGTCCGAGTCCTTTCATTAACTCAGGAATTTTACGTCCACCAAACAACAATAACAAGGCAAGTATGATAAGAATCCACTCTGGTCCGCCGGGCAATGCCCATAATATTACGTAACTGTTCATCTCTTAATAGTTTTATTATACAAATTTAATAAACTCGCTTATTTAAAGAAAGCTTTAAAGATATCATTTCCATTGGCAAATAGCAGCAGTCCTAACAAAAGAATCATGCCGGTGATTTGGGCGTACTCCATAAACTTATCGCCTGGCTTTCGGCCTGTTACAATCTCGTACATTAAAAACAATACATGACCACCATCCAGTGCTGGAATTGGCAAGATGTTCATAAAAGCCAGAATCATTGAAATCAATGCTGTGTTCGACCAGAAAACATACCAGTTCCAGGTTGAAGGAAACAATTTGCCCATGGCTCCAAAACCACCAACCTGCTTGGCGCCTTCTTTGGTGAAAATAAGTCTTAGTTGTTTCACATAGCCCACTAAGATGTCAACACCTTTGGCAATACCTTTTGGACAAGCCTCCCAAAAGCCATACTCATGACTTTGAATATCAACATAGTTATCAGCTGTCACAAGGAAAAATCCTATTTTCCCTGATTTAGGAACAACCAGATTAAGCGACATTAATGAATCCTGACGAACAAAACCCAGTTCAATTTCTTTCTCTACATTATCAGTTAATGCCTTGGTAAATTCATTGAAATAAGCTGTTGACATCCCATTAATACTCACAATGCTATCACCGGCAAGTAAACCTGCTTCATCGGCACTGGAGCCTTTCATTAAATCTTCAACAACAACAGGAAAACGCACTTGCGCAAATGTTCTGACTTCTTCTGAAATCATACGCTGATCATAGCCTTCAGGAATGGCCAGCATCAGCGTTTGTTCACCACGCTTAACGGTTAGCTGACTAGCATTTTCAAGTAAAATAAAACGGGCTATATCACTACTTTCCTCAACTTCATGTTCATCAACCTTTAGCACCACATCACCATCCTGCAAGCCTATTTCTTTAGCCACTTCGTGATAATATAAACCATGTTTGGCCGATTGAACCGGTATATATTCCTCTCCCCAGGTATATAGCACCATCCAGTAAATAAAAAAGGCGGTAATGAAGTTCACCAAAACACCACCAACCATAATCATCAGTCGCTGCCAGGCCGGCTTTGAGCGAAACTCCCATGGCTGCGGAGGCTGAGCCATTGCTTCTTTATCCATCGACTCATCAATCATTCCTGATATTTTCACATAGCCACCTAGTGGCAGCCAACCAATTCCATACTCAGTTTCGCCTTTTTTATATTTGAAAAGGGTAAACCAGGGATTAAAGAACAAATAAAACTTCTCTACTCTGGTTTTAAATAAACGGGCAAAAAAGAAATGTCCGAATTCATGCAGTATTACCAGTATTGATAAGCTTAGTAATAGCTGCACTGTTTTTATAAAAATCTCCATTAATTATTCTGATTTTCTGAATTAAGCAACAAATATATTCTTTTCACATTAATAACCTGCTGATATTTCACAGCAGCCTTCATTGTTATACCAGTATGTAAACAGCTCAAACCACAAAAAGGTCGAAGCAGCTCGTTATCTGGCATTAATTATTTCTTCAGCAATAGCACGAGCCTCTGCATTGCTTTGTATGTAATCGTCGAGTGATGGATGATTCACAAGCGATGCCTTCATCATTGTTTTCTCAATCACATCCGACATTTCAACAAAACCGATTCTCTGCTTTAGAAAACCATCAACAGCCACTTCGTTGGCCGCATTAAGAATACATGGCATATTACCTCCTTTATGCATCGCCTGATAAGCCAGATCGAGGTTTTTAAACACTTTAACGTCCACCTTTTCAAAGGTTAGCTCAGGATAATCCATAAAGTTAAACCTCGGAAAATCGGACTTATATCGCTGTGGAAATGTCATGGCATACTGTATGGGCAAACGCATATCGGGCAGCCCAAGCTGTGCTTTGATGGAACCATCTTCAAATTGAACAAGAGAATGTACAATGGACTGTGGGTGAACCACTACTTCAATATCATCGGGCTTCACATTAAACAGCCACCTGGCTTCAATGGCCTCCAGGCCTTTATTCATCATGGATGCACTGTCGATGGTGATTTTATCGCCCATTGACCAGTTGGGATGATTCAAGGCCTGACACCTGGTTACTTTTCGCAGAAAATCAAGCTTCTTTCCCCTAAAAGGGCCACCCGAAGCTGTAAGAATAATCTTCTCAATAGGATTATGAAACTCACCTGCCAGACACTGAAAAATAGCTGAATGCTCCGAATCAACCGGCAAAATACTTACCTTATTCTCCAATGCCAGCTTAGTTATAATATCACCTGCTACCACCAAGGTTTCTTTATTGGCCAATGCAATCTGCTTACCAGCCTTGATGGCATTAATAGTTGGCAGTAAGCCTGAAAAACCTACCATGGCAGTTAACACAACATCAATGGAACTGATTTGTACCACCTGTGCTATTGCGTCGTTTCCGGCATACACCTTAACATCGCAATCCCTAAGGGCATCGCTTAATTGCTGATATTTATCTTCGTTACCAATTACAATGGTATTGGGATGATATTTTTTGGCCTGCTCAATAAGTAATTCAACGTTATTGTTAGCAGTTAAAACCTCCACTTCAAATTGCCCCGGATGGGCATCAACTACCTCTAAAGCCTGAGTTCCTATTGAACCAGTAGAACCCAGTATCGCTATTCTTTTTGACATTAATTTTTACTGTTGTGTGTATGTAAGTCACTATTCAAATGACATGTATTGCTCAGCATCAAGGGGCACTCCATTGTACCACAATTCAAAATGCAAATGCGGGCCGGTGGTAAGCTCACCTGAATTACCAACATTGGCTATGGCTTCGCCTGCCTGCACTTTATCGCCCATGGTTTTGAGCAAACTTTCGTTGTGCTTATATATGGATATTAAATTATTGGAGTGCTGAATCTGAATGACATAACCTGTTTCAACAGTCCATCCTGTAAATACAACTGTTCCATCGAGTATAGCACTAACACGACTCCCTGGATTGGCTACTACATCAACACCGTAGTGTCCTTGAGTTTCGCCAAATTTATTAACAACCACACCTTTAAGTGGGGTAAATAAAAAGCTGTGTTCCAGTTCAAACTTTGTGCCTTTGTTGCCCAAAACTGCCAGGTTAAATTTTTCCTCACGCTCAACCTGCTCGCGGAAAATTGAGTCTTCCTCTGACTTTTTGAAAACAACATTGCTGTTTGTACCTGGTCCCTCGGCATCCTCCAAATCTTCAGGCATGGCACCCTGTGGCACATCACCAGCCACAATCGCTCTTATGTCCTTGAAAAACTTATCGCGCCTTTCAATTTCCATAATAAGGCTATCTACTCTTTCGGAATTTTGTATAATTAACCTTCGCTGCTGGCCATCCGGGTAACCTGGTATATATTCGCGGAGGCCTGTAAATGCAATTAAAAAAATAACCAACACTATCAATACAGAAAGGCTTACTCCAACAATGGTAAACACATTGAGTCGGGATAAACGCATTCCAAAAACCTCCTCATAGGTTTGCTCATTAAAAATCGCTAAACGATACTTATGCCGGAGTTTATCAACTAATTTCTTTCCTTTATCTTCTCTTGCCATTAAGCTAAAAATTCAATTGAAGCAAAGGTAAAAAAAGTCATCAGAATACATTAAAAATACCGCAATAACTCTTAGCCTGCACTACATAACAACCTCAATTTCTCACCCCTATCAATTCCACTTTTAAATCACTGATTATCTTCCTCTTATAACTTAAGAACTGATTTCAAATTAATTTTCGTCAAAAAAAACAGTCCGTTTATGGAAGGCTTTTTTTTTTATAAGCACCAACCACCCATTCAACATTGAAATTTAAACACTCATGGAATACCCTTTAAAACCTTTGGCTGAAACGGGACTGGCATCTACTTTTATACCTGAAAACAACACACCCGGACGGTTTTGTAAATAAGCTAAAAAGGAAAGAGTATGATTATTAAATTGATTACAGGACTTGGGGAAATACGTATGCACAGGAAAGTTGCAGGGATTGAGTTCCCCCGTAAAAACGAGGTTCAGGTCGTATTTAAAGATACTTATGCCGACTTGGTTATTCCAATTTCACCAGAAATGGATCACCAGCTTTTAGTTGGTATCTTTTACGATTACCTTAGCCACCCCGCCAGCCGAATTGCCATCGCATAATTATTTAGAAAGCATATCATAAGCTGCAAAAGAAATTTGAACTGAGATTTCTTTTGCAGTCTTTTTGATTTCTGTATCTTCATATACATAAACGTGCTATATATGAAAGATATACAACTGCTCATTTTAATTCTGTCACTTATCATTTTTCAAACTTCCGCTCAGGACAGAATTACCGGCTTCAACTTTGCTTCGCGAAGTGAAGTGATCGCACAAAATGGCATAGCCTGCACCAGTCATCCCCTGACCACTCAAATTGCAATAGATATACTAAAACAAGGTGGTAATGCTATAGATGCCGCCATTGCTGCCAACGCCGCCTTGGGCTTGATGGAGCCAACCGGCTGTGGCATTGGTGGTGACCTGTTCGCCATTATTTGGGACGCGAATACAAAACAACTATATGGGCTTAATGGCAGTGGTCGATCTCCTCAATCACTATGCATCGACTATTTTAAAAGTCAGAATCTTGATAAAATTCCTTCGTACGGTCCATTACCAGTGAGCGTTCCTGGCTGTGTAGATGCCTGGTTTGAATTACACCAGCGCTTTGGCCAACTTACTATGGAAGAAATATTAGCGCCAGCCATATCGTACGCCGACAATGGTTTTCCCCTAAGTGAACTAATTGCCTATTATTGGGAGCGTTCGGTTAAGTTTCACCAAAAATACCCGAATGTAATTGACACCTATACCTGCAATGGACATATCCCCTTGAAAGGCGACATATTTAAAAATCCGTATCTGGCTGAAAAATACCGACAATTGGCTAAACAAGGCAGAGACTATTTTTATAAAGGAGCATTGGCCGAAACCATTACTGCATTTATTCAAGAACAGGGTGGTTTCCTAAGCATGGAAGACCTGGCAAGCCACCATTCACAATGGGTTGAACCTGTTTCTGTCAACTACCGCGGTTACGACATATGGGAATTACCACCTAACGGACAAGGCATTACTGCCCTCCAGATGCTAAACATTATTAAAGGGTACTCTTTTGAGAAAGAAGAATTTGGTACAGCACGTCATCTGCATCTTGTGACCGAAGCAAAGAAACTGGCTTTTGAGGACAGGGCAAAGTATTATGCTGATATGGATATGCAGAACGTACCTGTTGAAGAGCTTATTTCAGAAGAATATGCTAAGCAAAGAAGAGACTTAATTGATATGCAAAAAGCCGGACAATATGTTGCCGGCACCATTAGCCATGGCGAAACGATATACCTAACCGTTGCAGACCAATGGGGCAATATGGTTTCGCTGATACAGAGCAACTACCGAGGAATGGGATCGGGTATGGTACCGCCTCAATGTGGGTTTATGCTGCAAAACCGCGGGGAGCTATTTTCACTAAATCCAGACGATGCCAATGCTTTAGCGCCCGGCAAAAGACCTTTTCACACAATCATACCAGCCTTTGTGACCAAAAACCAACAGCCAGTTATGAGCTTTGGTGTAATGGGTGGTGACTTTCAACCGCAAGGGCATGTGCAGGTTTTAATGAATATTATTGATTTTGGGATGAATCTGCAGGAAGCAGGAGATGCACCACGATTCAGTCATACTGGCTCATCGCAACCAACAGGTATAAAAGTAAAAGGGAAAGGTCAGCTAAATATCGAAACCGGCTTTAGCGACAAAACCATTTTAGAACTCTCAAAAATGGGTCACTCAGTAGGCTTCCTGCCAGGTTCTTATGGCGGCTATCAGGCTATATGGTACGACAGTAAAAGAGGAGTATACATTGGTGCATCAGAAAAACGGAAAGATGGAATGGCTGCCGGGTATTAAAGCATAAAATTATAAAACAGGCAAGTGTTTAACATTTTAATAAGCAATAATTCACCTTCAAACTATAAAAGTCGACCATTTGTCAAAAAAAGTTTAGAGCATATTCCTTTTTGAGTATTTTAAAAGTTCTTTAATCGGAAACCAGTATGAGTTTGACAAAACTGTTTGCAAATAAGAAATCTGTATTAAATCGTTTCAAAAAAATTGAACCGACCATTTATGACATTATTACACCCGTTAACCGTTATATTGGTCAGAAGTATTTTGAAGCCACAGCCATTCAGCTTTGTCAGCTAATCGAAGCAGATTATGTAATTATCGGTCGTTATTCAGCTCAAACCAATTCTGTTGAATCCATTGCCTTTGCCGATGGCGCTAAAGTTATGCCTCAGGTCAATTACAGTCTTGAAAATACGCCCTGCGACAACGTTATTGGCAAAAACACCTGCCGCATTACATCCGGTGCCTGGGAGCGTTTCCCCAAAGATAGCTTTTTGGCTGACAAGAAGATAGAAGGCTATATAGGTATTCCGCTTTTTAATTCAGGCTACCAACCCAATGGCATTTTCATCGCTCTTTATCGCAACCCAATTGCACAGGCTGAAGTTATCGAGTCACTTGTTTATCTCTTCACTCCACGTATGAGTAGTGAAATTGAGCACATAAAGGCCAAAGAGGAACTCAACCTTAGAAATAAAGAGCTTGAAATCACACATCTCGAACTCAAAAGAAAAAACACAGAACTGGATATCTCGTTAAAGAAGCTGCATGAGGCACAGAAAAAATCTGCAGAAAACGACCAGCTAAAATCAACCTTCCTGGCCAACTTAAGTCATGAAATTAGAACACCCATGAACGTTATTCTCGGTTTTTCAGAATTACTAAAGACCGAATCCTTAAGTTCCGAAGAGAGAGATGAGTATATCGGTATTATTAATCTCAACGGGCTGCAATTGCTCAAGGTTATGGATAACCTGATAGATATTTCCAAACTACAAACCCGTTTAATTCAGGAAGGCCCTAAACTTTTCAACCTCAATAGTCTGCTTGAAAACATGCTGAAGCATTACATGCGGGAGGTTAAATTAATGCATAAACCGCTACAACTATACCTGGAAAAGGGACTGGAAGATAGCAATGACCAAATTATTACCGATCAGCAAGGCCTGCTTAAGGTGTTAAACCATTTGCTTGACAACGCTGTAAAATTCACCAAAGACGGCTGGGTTAAGTTTGGCTACACTGTTGCTGAAGACCGTTTATGGTTCTTTGTGAAAGATACCGGCATAGGAATTCCTGAAGGGAAAGAAGAGGTCATCTTTGACATGTTCAGACAGGTATCCACCTCCAACAACCGCGAATTTGGCGGCAACGGCTTAGGCTTGGCCATTTCACAAAAATACATCGACACACTAGGGGGTGAAATTTGGCTCGACAAAACCTATAAAGAAGGTGCTAAATTTTGTTTTACTATCCCATTCCAAAAAACCCATAAACTTAACAATGAAATACCCAAAACAAGCCTTATGTAGCAATCAGAACGCTGCCATCAACAAGCCAATATCTTTATAAGGCATATTAAACCTACGGCCAATATAACTATTGGTCAGTATACCTTTATAAAGGTATACACCATTACTCAGCCCAATATCCTCTTTAATAAGATGATGTACACCTCCAGCCTCACCCAATCGTAGGATGATAGGTGCAAAAATATTACTTAGCGCAATGGATGATGTGCGTGAAACGCGGGATGCTACATTTGGTACGCAATAATGAATAACCCCATGCTTTGTAAATACCGGATGATCGAAGTCGGTACATTTACTGGATTCGAAACAGCCACCCTGATCCATACTCAAATCAATGATTATAGAGCCCTTTTTCATCTGAGCGACCTGTTCTTCGGTTACCATAAAAGAGCGTCCCGCATGCATATGACGTATGCTTCCCAGCACTGCATCGGCACTTTGCAATGCTTTAGTCAGCGCCTGCGGATGCAATACGGAAGTGAAAATTCGTTGGCCAACATTACGTTCCAGCTCCCGTAGCTTGTGATAAGAATTATCAAACACTTTGACCGAAGCACCTAGACCCAAAGCAGCTTTGGCGGCAAATTCACCAGCCGTACCTGCTCCTAGTATCACCAAATCAGCAGGAGAGATACCTGTTACACCTCCCAATAAAACTCCTTTTCCATTATGAGCTTTACTGAGGTACTCGCTGGCTATCATAACCGAGGTAGTTCCTTCTATCTCACTCATGCTGCGTACAACCGGATAGCAGCCATTTTCATCCTTTAGTAGTTCAAAAGCTATGGCATTCAAGCGCCTATCGAGCATCTTCTGCAAAGATTCGCGCGTTTGATTATACAAATTCACAAGGGAAATAATCAGCTGATTAGGTTCTAACTGATTGATCTCATCTTCGGTTAAAGCTGATACTTTAAGGATGATATCAGCTTTTAGTACTTGCGATTTTTCCTTAACAATCTGAGCACCGCATTCAGCAAAATCATGATCAAAATAATGCGCTCTATCACCCGCTCCAGATTCAAACAATACATTATGCCCATTTTCGACCAATAGCTCGACACCCTGCGGTGTCAAAGCCACTCGGTTTTCAAAATGAGAACTTTCTTTTGGTATACCTATTGATAGTTTTTTCTTCCGTCTGCCTACCTCTAACATTTCCTCCTGCGGAAGCAGGTGGCTTTGTCCCATTGGGAAATAGGAAGTTTTATCGCCCATCATATTCTATCTGTTTACCTTTAATACAAGGCATCAAGATAGCAAAAAAAGACTAATAAAGGAATTAGCTAAACCTTCTGAACAGATATCTTTCTGCGTCCGTCTGTCATTTCCTCAAGGGTAACTTCAAGGCGGCCTTCAGGCAGCAGAGATGCAATCTTTTCAGGCCACTCAATCATACTATAATGCCCTGAATACAGGTAATCCTCGTAACCCATATCATAGGCTTCTTCCTCCTCCTTCAGTCGATAGAAATCGAAATGATAAACAATATCATCCTGAGCTGTGTGATACTCATTTACAATGGCAAAACTTGGACTATTAACCGTGTCCTCCACATTAAGCTCTTCACAAAGCGCTTTAATAAACGTTGTTTTACCAACACCCATAGAACCATAAAACGCCAACACCCGTTCGCTGTTATATTTTGATAAAAACTCTGCAGCAACAGCATTAATGGTATCCAAAGAATCAATGTAAAAAGTATCCATCGCATCAAATAATTAGTGAGGCAAAAATAATTGAAGTGCTTGAATAAGCAATAAAAGTAATACTAGTTTAGTACCGTTTTGTGTCATTAAACAACCAGATAAGACGTTTACAAAAAAGCTAAATTTCAGTCAATAGCAGATTGGAATAACAATACCTGGTTAATGCTGTTAAGAACAATATCAATTCTATAGGTCCGCCCCTATCAATTTCGAGATGTTCAGCTACCAATTTTCATTATCTACAATATGAATAATGAATAAAAACCCTGCACCACCAGGTGCTAATTTATTCTCCAGTTACTTCACCTCGTAACTCAATCCTTTTTCTCTGAAACAACAAACCAGGTAATTTATCACTTATAATCTATCACTTAGCTACTACTACAAACAGATGACAAACCTGCCACCAAAAACCAAATACTGATTGACTGATGAGCAATACAACTATTGTATTGTATTAACTTTAATTAGATATTTGCTTAAACAACAAGGAGCATAATTTAATATATTTGCTCAACACACTTTGTACATTTATTGGGAAATTGACAACATATTTATGAGCACATTAACTGATAAAAAAGGCTTTGGAACAGCACCTGTATTTTTTACTGCTATTTCAACAATTTTAGGTGCTATCCTGTTCCTGCGATTTGGAATGGCCGTTGGCAACCTGGGTTTCTACGGAGCACTAGGCATCATTATTCTGGGTCATATGATTACCATCCCAACAGCTTTGGCTATATCCGAGATAGCCACCAACAAACGAGTTGAAGGAGGTGGAGAATACTTTATAATATCCCGTTCATTCGGTTTAAATATTGGTGCCACTATTGGCATGGCTCTATATTTCTCTCAAGCCATTAGTGTAGCTTTTTATGTCATTGCATTTACCGAAGCATTTGAGCCTTTCTTTAATTGGATGCTATCATCTTTTGACATTGCATTGCCAAGACAGGTCATAAGTGTGCCTGCTATATTGATTTTAGCCTATATTGTATTACAAAAAGGATCGGACATGGGTGTTAAAACACTATATGTTGTAGTGGCAGTGCTATTTATTTCATTAACTCTCTTTTTTGTTGGTCGCACATATTTTTTTGAAGCCGGTGATTACAGCCAAAACTTTGTGTTTAATAATCGTAACCAGTTTTTTGTGTGGTTTGCCATCTGTTTTCCGGCATTTACGGGCATGACTGCTGGTGTAGGACTTAGTGGCGATCTTAAAAATCCTACCAAGTCAATACCTCGTGGTACTATGTGGGGCACCATTTGTGGCATGCTTATCTACATCTTTATCATCTATAAATTCTCGATTTCTTTAACACCTGAAGAAATGAGCAGTTCACAGCTGGCCATGGCTAATGTGGCTGTTTTGGGTGCTATCATTATCCCCCTCGGATTGGGTGCTTCAACCATATCATCAGCCATTGGTTCGGTGCTGGTAGCCCCACGCACTATACAGGCCCTGGCGGTGGATAAAAGCTTCCCAAGCGTTGCACTTAACAGGTGGCTGGCCAAAGGCAAAGGCGAAACCAATGAGCCTTATAATGCAACCCTTATTACCATAGCTATCGCTCTGGTTTTTGTACTGATGGGTGAAGTAGATTTTGTAGCGCAAATCATCTCCATGTTTTTTATGATTACATATGGCTCTTTATGCCTGATATCCTTCCTGAATCATTTTGGAGCATCACCATCATACCGCCCACAATTTAAATCGCATTGGGCCATTTCACTCATTGGCTTTTTATTATCAATGTGGGTAATGTTTAAAATCAATGCGGCTTATACAATAGCGGCCTATGTGGTTATCACGCTCTTATACCTGTACCTGAATTACATTCATAAGGAAAGAGGCGGCTTGCAAAAGATTTTCCTGGGAGCACTGTTTCAATTGAGTCGCCGCATTCAACTCTACATGCAAAAACACCGCAGCTATGAGACTGATGACGAAGAGTGGCGACCATCAGCCATTTGCATCTCATCCAACTCATTTAAGCACAGTAAGGTGTTTGATCTGATGAAATGGATTTCATACAAACATGGCTTTGGTACCTATTTTCACTTTCTGAAAGGGTATTACTCTAAGAATACAACTACAGAGGCCAAACAAATTGTAGATAAGCTGATTGATGAACACCACGATCAGGAAAGCAGCCTGTATGTTGATTGTATGATTTCACCATCCTATACTACTGCCATTGCACAGGCAATTCAGAGCCCAAGTATCAGTGGTATGGAAAACAATATGATTGTGTTTGAGTACAGACGAAACGAAGCTGAGGCAATTGAGGCCATTTTGGATAATATTAGCCTGACCAGGGCTGGTGATTACGATGTATGTGTCTTTTCAGATGCCAATAAAAATACGCATTTTAAAAATGGCATTCATATCTGGATACGTTCCATTGACATATTGAACGCCAACCTAATGATATTACTTGGCTTTATCATATTATCGCACCCAGACTGGAAAAAGGGTTTCGTAAAAATATTCAGCATCTGCGACAAAGAAGATGTAGCCACAACGCGCAAACAACTGCAAGAACTGGTTCAAACCGGGCGTTTACCGATAACACTTTCAAATATTGAGATTATTGCTCAGGAGGAAGATAAATCGTCAAAAAGTTTGATTAAAGATAAATCATCTAACGCTGGCCTAACCATTATTGGTTTTAGGGAAGAACAAACAAAGCACTCCGGATCTGAAGTTTTCGAAGGTTTTGATGATATGGGTGACATCCTGTTTGTTAACGCAAACAGGCAACAAACCATTGAATAAAAACTGATACAAGTTGGAGAAATGAATGTGGTTCTTTGTGAATTAATCCAGTTTTTTTTGAACTGCTCCAACTATGATAGGAAACTTAACAATTGGATGCACTTTCATAAGGCTCTTGCTCAGTGACAGAATGCGATAGTTTTATGATGCCATCTTAACTAAGCTTTACGTCTCTTCTAAAAATTAATAACTTTATTACTCATTTGATAAAACTCAAATAATGATGAGTCGTTTGGTTAGTGCATCCCTATTGTTATTGCTCTTTCTTCCTTTGAGAGCGCAATATCCATCCATGCAAATAAATGAGGACTTGGAACTCATCCATCTGCAGGATTCTGTTTTTCTGCATGTTTCATGGGTCAATTCAGAAACTTATGGTCGCTTCTCATGCAATGGGATGGTGATTGTACGAAATAGTGAAGCAGTATTGATTGATACGCCGATGAGCAATGAGCAAACCAAGCAACTTTGCGATTACCTGGTTGAGCATTTCAAGGTGACAATTCGGGCTTTAATTGCCGGACATTATCATGATGATTGTATCGGCGGGCTGGAGTATCTCCATTCTATCGGTGCCAGGTCACTAGCCTGCCAGCTGACCATTGATAAATGTGAAGAAGAAGGAGTAGCTGTTCCTAAAATTGCATTTGACAAGGAATACGACTGCCTGTTTAACAACGAACTGATTGAATGTCGGTTCTTTGGGGCTGGCCATTCATTTGACAACATCACTGTGTGGTTACCCCAGCAAAAAATCCTTTTTGGCGGCTGCCTGGTTAAATCGGCTCAATCGAAAGGCCTTGGTAATTTATCTGATGCGAATATTGATGAATGGGACACCACCATAGAGAAAATTCAATATGCCTATCCTGATGCTAAATTAATTGTGCCAGGACATGGAAAAATAGGTGACGCCCAACTTCTTAGCCATACTATTGAACTCGTAAAAAAGCAGAAAAAGAAATAAGCATATGCCAAAATACATTTCCATCCTTCGGGGCATCAACGTTGGAGGCAAGCGAAAAATATTAATGAAAGAGCTGAAGGATCTGTATAAAGAGCTCGGTTTTACTAATGTAGTTTCATACATCCAAAGTGGTAATTTGATTTTTAATGCCAATGAAGCAACAATTTCCTCAATTGAACAGCGGGTTTCAAAGGCAATTCTTGAACGTTTCGGCTATAATGTGCCTGTATTAGTTTTAAGCAATCTCGAATGGAAACGCATGGTCAGTGAAAACCCTTTCTCTTCACACGACATAAACAAACTTCATGTTACCCTATTGAAAGACCTGCCAACTGAATATGATGTGGAAGTTTTTAAATCTAAAGATTTTGCCCCGGATTTATACCACCTCAACGGGCAATATATCTATATTAAATGCGATGGTAAATACCACCAAAGTAAACTATCCAATACTGCCATTGAAAGACATTTAAAAGTAGAGGCCACAAGCCGAAACTGGAAAACTGTGATCAAAATTTCTGAACTTCTAAATGAGTAAAAAATAAAAGCACCTAGAAGGTGCTTTTATTTAATTTTCTAATTGTCAACGGCAATTACCTCTACTATTTGTGGAACTGATTTTTTCACCACCATCTCCACGCCGCCTTTAAGGGTCTGCATACTAAGCGGACAGCCATCACACGAACCTTCCAAACGCACTTTTACAACATAGTCATCTGTGATTTCCACAAGGCTTATGTCTCCACCATCTCCTTTGAGGTAAGGGCGAATCTCTTCAAGAGCAGCCTCTACCTGCTGTGTCAATTGCAATTTATCCTCTCCCATGACTTATTATTTATTTCTTCATTTCAACAACCTTGGTTTCAGGCATGGTTTTATTTCTTAATTCCACCCTTTCAACCACTTTTTGTGCCAGATCTGCAAATGCCAGTCCCGTCATTGAGCTCTCGTTCAATGCCGCCGGTTCACCAGCATCACCACCCTCGCGAATGCTTTGCACCAAGGGAATTTGCCCCAGCAATGGGATACCCATTTTATTAGCCAGTCGGCTACCTCCATCTTTACCAAAAATATAGTATTTATTATCGGGTAACTCAGCAGGTGTAAACCAGGCCATATTTTCAACCAGCCCAAGCACAGGCACCTGTATATTTTTACTCTGGAACATACTCACCCCTTTCACAGCATCGGCCAGTGCCACATTCTGAGGGGTAGATACAATCACTGCACCTGTTATACTGATTGTTTGCACTATAGTCAGGTGTATATCACTTGTACCAGGCGGTAAGTCAATTAACAAGTAATCCAGCTCGCCCCAGTTACCATCATTAATCAGCTGACGTATGGCATTGGTTGCCATAGCTCCGCGCCATATCAAGGCATCATCGGGATTCACGAAATAACCTATACTTAACATTTTAACACCATACTTCTCCACCGGAAGGATTCTATCTTTACCGTCAATCTTCTCCAACACCGGACGAGCATCTTCCGTTTGAAACATGATAGGCACCGATGGTCCGAAGATATCAGCATCTAATAAACCAACTGAATAACCCGCTTTTGCCAAAGCAACGGCCAGGTTTGAAGTAACGGTTGATTTACCAACACCACCTTTACCTGAAGCAACGGCCACCACATTCTTCACATGTGGCAAAGATTTCTGCTCTACCGCCTTTTGTTTAGGTTTTATTTTCACATAGATATTCCCTTCAATCTCGGCGGCCTCATCCACATAGGTCTTGATAGCCTGTACACAAGCTTTTTTAAGTGAACCAACCATTGGATCGTTAGCTCTGTCGAAAAGGAGGCTAAAGCTGATACGCTTCCCTTCAATGCGTATATCATCTTCTACCATACCCAACGACACAATATCCGTTCCTTTGCCCGGATGCACCACATGCTTCAATGCATCCAATATGAGATTTGGATAGTATTCCATCTTATCTTTATTTAAACCTTTTTAAAATTAGACTCAAAGGTATAAAAAAAAGAGAAACGCACTTTCTCTTCTTTATTGTATTATAAATGCTTTACAACAACTCGCTGGACGGGTCCCAAAACACTTCACTAAAATTTACAATCTGATTATCCTCTACCTGAACACCTTCATTTTCCAACAGTTCTTTCATCGTTTCTCCACCTGGAAAATGGTGCTTGCCGGTTAACAAACCTTTTCGGTTAACCACGCGATGAGCCGGTATAAAACGGGGCCAGCTGCTGCATTTATTCATAGCCCAGCCAACCATACGAGCACTGCGACTGCTTCCCAGGTACGTGGCAATAGCACCATAAGAGGTTACGCGCCCTTGGGGAATCAACTCGGCTACCTGATACACGCGCTCGAAGAAATCTTTATTGTCAATGGCCATATTGCGAGATTACTTACCCTTTCGACGTGCATCGGCATGCTTAATAAGCGCCTCCTTTACTTTCACTACGCCTCGCCCGGCACTATGGTAGTTATCAAAATCTATTTCAATATCGGGTTCAATCCATTGCTCCCTGTCTTCGAGATGAAACTGCAGGTACTTAATACTAAGGCCATGCTTCAGCCATTTGGATTCGTAGTGGGTTTGAATCGACAAAATTTCATTGTCGTAACCTGAACCATATAAATCACTTTCGCTCACCTCAACCTTAAAGCCGTTTTCTTTAACCATCTCGGCCGTGTAGGTATAGAGAAAGTTAGAATCGGTTTTAAGATGAACCAAACCGCCCGGCTTCAGAAAGTTTTTATACAATTGCAAAAAGCGTGTGGATGACAGGCGCTTATTAACCTTCTTCATCTGCGGATCGGGAAATGTCAGCCAGATTTCATCTACCTCGCTGGCTTCAAAAAAAGCAGTGATAAACTCGATTCGGGTGCGCACAAAAGCAACATTCTTAAGCCCTTTGTTTTTAGCATCGGTAGCTCCACGGTGCATACGTGCACCTTTAATGTCGATGCCAATAAAGTTTTTGTCCGGAAATAATTCGGCCAGTCCAACAGTGTACTCACCTTTACCACAACCAAGCTCTATAACTATTGGATGATCATTTTTAAAAAAATTCTTATTCCAATTACCTTTCTGATAGAATGACTCTCCCTTCAGATCACTGTAATCGGCTTCAAAAACATGATCATAAGTTGCCATTTCGGCAAACTTCTTCAACTTATTCTTTCCCACCCTATTTATTCTTTTGCAACGTTGGCCCGCTCAACTCTCAGACCAATATTATGAATTCCTTCCAAATCCTCATCGCGCATACCCTGCACTATTCTGAAGGAGTATGCCCCTGTTTCGGCAAATTTCACACCCAATTGATACGGTATCTTTGCATGATACAAATCGCCCCAACCTGAGCCTATCCATCGCCCGGCATCATCAGCCAAAACACAATCCACTTTATCTTGCATTGTTTGCCCCGAAGGGCTGACCACCTCTACAAAAAGCCATAGGTTACTATTGGGATAATTGGAGCGGTTGCGCACATTTAATATCACATTGTATGGCTGCTCGGTGCTTTCTATATCAACTTTAAACACTGCCATCGAATCAACATGCCAGCCACCTTTGGGGATGGTTACATACTGATCAAATACAACCCCTCTATCGCAGGAACTCACAACAATGAGTCCTAACAATATAATTATGAGACTACTGTGTTTTATTTTGTCCATCGCCCCCTTGTTGTTTACGTTGATTATTAGGTCGGTAACGACGCTTGGATTTATTATACGGTTTCTTTCCTCCGCCAGACTGCTGCTGATTGCTTTGTTTATTTTCAGCTGGTTTAGCAGTTTGTTTACCTTCATTTTTTTGAGCTCCACTGCTACGTCTGCGACTAGGCCTCCGTTTTTTCTTTTTCTGTTCATCAAACCTGGTCAAACTCTCCTGACCAATCACGTTGTCATAGGTAGGCTCTGCCACCAAAGGCTTTAATACTTCATCTGCCAGGCGATCCACCTTTTTACCTCTGCGATTCAAACGGATAACCTCCTTCACACGGTCAACAGAAACGGAAACAATGCCAGCCGGGATATCTTTGTCGGTGCTATACCACATAGTACGCGAGAAGATATCAGTTTTAAAATGGTAGTAGTTACCATCAACCGTTTCCAGCACAATGTTTGTACGAGGGAAATCCTGCTGTGCATCAATATAGGCATCCAGCTCGTAGTTGAGGCAACACTTAAGTTTACCACACTGGCCTGCCAGCTTTTGCGGATTGAGTGATATTTCCTGATAACGGGCTGCATTGGTGGTTACCGACACAAAGTTGGTCATCCAGGTAGAGCAACAAAGCTCGCGGCCACATGGCCCAATTCCTCCTATTCGACCAGCTTCCTGGCGGGCACCAATCTGTCGCATTTCAATACGTACCCTGAAGGTTTCGGCCAACACTTTAATTAGTTGACGAAAATCCACCCGTTCATCGGCAATGTAATAGAAGATAGCCTTTGTTTTATCGCCCTGATACTCCACATCGCCAATCTTCATATCCAGATTAAGACGCTCTGCTATTCGGCGCGACTCCAGCATTGTTTCATGCTCAAGCCCTCTTGCTTCTTCCCATTTTTCAATATCAACGGGCTTTGCTTTCCTGTAAACGCGCTTAAACTCAAAAGTATCCAGGTTAATGTTATGCTTCTTCATTTGTAGCAGCACCAATTCTCCAGTCAGTGTTACTGTACCAATATCGTGCCCGGGCGAGGCTTCAACAGCAACAACATCCCCTTTTTCAATCCGAAGACCATTGCTGTTTCGGAAATAGCCCTTACGGGTGTTTTTAAACTGAACTTCTACAATATCGGTTGTATTGATACTGGCAGGTAAATCGTCCAGCCAATCATAAACATTGAGTTTTCCGCACCGACTGGCGCAACCCGAACAACCTTTTTTCTCTGTATCTTGAATAATTTCTTCCATAAAATAAAAATAAAAGGCTCAATGACCTTGTGAATCAATGCCTATTGCTTTAACAGCATAATTACCTTCAGGCACAAATCCATTAATATAATACGTGCATTCCCATTTTGTTCAAGATGAGAATGTGCCAAACTAAATTCCTCACTCAGTTGCAATACATTTCCATCGTTAATAAACGGTGAAAAACGTACCGAGAAATTTTCCTCTTCAGGTGTAAGATACAATAAATCCTTTTCCTGAATGTTCATCATAAAATTTTCGCGAATTAATCGCAAAGCAAACTCAAAGAAGTTTTTCTGACGCTCTTTGGATTGACGATTCATTTCATCGCACCAATCTATCAGTTCAAATAGCTTACGCCCATAAGCTAAACGCATCAGACTTACAAACTTATCAAAAAAGAAGGTACGCTCCTCGCTTTGATTGATTATTTCCCTGGCAGCCACATAATTCCCCACCGACAATTTAGCGTAGCGCTCGCACTCTTCAGCACTCAGGCTATACTCTTTATGCAATGCACCTGAGATATCCTCAATACTTAGGGCTGGTATATTCAAGCGTTGAGCCCGGCTCTGAATGGTTCCTAATATCTCATTAGGATTATCGGACACCAACAAAAACACAGTGCCCTCAGGCGGCTCTTCCAGCAGCTTCAGTAACTTATTGGCAGCTGCAACATGCATTTTCTCAGGCAGCCAGATGATCATTACTTTATATTTGGCCTCAAAAGTTTTTAGGCTCAATTTTTTAATAATCTCCTGACTTTCCTGGCTATAAATCAATCCTTGCTTATCGGCATCAAGGTTATTAAACCACTGGTTAATATCAAAATAAGCATTTGACAATACAAACTGACGCCATTCGGAGAGATAAGAGTCACTCACCGGATTTTTATACTTCGGGCTTTTAACAACGGGAAATACAAAGTGCAAGTCGGGATGAATCAGCTTGCCATATTTAACACATGAGGCACACTCTCCACAAGAATCGTCGTCCTGCCTGTTCTGACAATTAAGAAACTGGGCGAAAGCCAGCGCCAGGTTTACCTTTCCAACTCCCTCAGGACCACAGAATAACTGAGCATGACTAACACGATTTTCCTTCACCATGTTAATCAAATGTTTCTTAATACGTTCGTGCCCTATTACTTCCTTAAATTTCATTAAGCTGCCTAAAATTCAAGTCATCAAAGATAGCAATTTTGTTGGTTGTTAAAAATGCCATTTTCGTTGGATATCCAGCTAACAAAATGGCCTGTCATGATCCAAATCATTAAGTGAAAAAGATGTGCATTAGCATTAAAGAACTAGATTTGCAGAAAATTTGTAGCATGTCTGTTTTTCTTTTTGATGAAATTGTTTTTGGACCAGTAAACAGTCGTCGTCTCGGCGTATCACTGGGTATGAATCTGATGCCTGTTAACCGAAAGATATGTTCATTTGACTGCATTTACTGTGAGTGCGGGCTCAATGGACAATTAGGCGATAAAAATGGACAGATACCTGAAAGACAAATGGTGAAAGAATCCTTAGATAAGAAACTCACCAGCATGCTTAACAATAACTTAAAACCAGACGTCATCACCTTTGCCGGCAATGGCGAACCAACGCTTCATCCGGATTTCAAAGGAGTGATTGACGACACCATTGAACTGCGCAACAAATATTGTCCGGAGGCCAGAATAGCCGTTCTTTCCAATGCATCGAGGCTTCACAAGCCGGAAGTAGTAGAAGCACTGCTAAAGGTTGATGACAATATTCAGAAGCTTGATTCCGGATTAAAGGATACCATTCTGAAACTTGATCAACCGAACTACCCGTTTGACCTTAACACCACCATTGAGCAACTATGTGGCTTTAACGGTCAGGTGATTATTCAAACGATGTTTGTGGAAGGCGAAGCAAACAATGAAACCATAGATAACACAACAGAAGCTGATATTTTAGCCTGGCTGCAAGCTTTAGACAAAATCAAACCTGAAAAGGTCATGATTTACACCATCGAACGTGATACGCCCTACAACTCATTGAAAAAAGTACCGCTGGATAAATTAAAGCAGATTGCCCAAAGAGCAGAAGAACAAGGACATACAGTATCTATTTCGGGATAAGCACTACATGCGAGAGTTAGTTACTATATTTGTATAGTGACAGCCACCAACACATATCGCCGCATACTCGTTAGCCCACTGAATTGGGGATTAGGGCATGCTACTCGTTTAATACCCGTTGTTGATGCACTTGTCAAGAAAGGTCACTATGTGTTACTAGCTGGCCAATCACCGTCTCTGGATGTATTGCGCCAAACCTTTCCCGCGCTCGAGTGGGTTGAATTAAACGGATTTAATGTGCAGCTGGCCACCAGCAGGCATCAATGGCTGAGCTTAATGAAGCAAATACCTTCTTTCTTCAGTTCCATCAGACTGGAACACAAACTCACCCAAAGCATCATCAAACAATATAACATTGACTTAATTATATCTGATAACCGTTATGGCCTTTGGTCAAATGAAGTGCATTCTGTCATCATTACTCATCAAACAACACCATCGACAGGCAAGCACTTCTCTTTTTTTAAACCTTTATCGAATGCGTTAAGCAGGTATTGGCTCAGGAAGTTCAACGAATGCTGGGTACCTGATATAGAGTCCCCCACAAAATTATCGGGCACATTATCAGGAACCATCACGCAATTAAACACTCATCACATCGGATTACCATCCAGATTGTCACTGGTGGACTGTACTACCGATGACACCTGCGAGGTATTAATCATTCTTTCCGGTCCTGAACCCCAGCGAAGCATCCTGGAGCGCACCTTAATAAGGCGATTTAAGAATAGTCATTTTCAGACTATCCTTTTAAGCGGGACACCAGGTGGAGTCATCCGAAAAGAAGGCTCTGTTCAGATACTTCCCCATTGCCATGCCCGCCAACTAAAAAGCCTGATAATTAACAGCAGATACATCATCTGCCGTTCGGGCTATTCAACCCTGATTGATTTAATACATTGCCATCGGACAGCTTTACTAATTCCGACACCAGGCCAGTATGAACAGGAATACCTGGCTGTTAGAGCAAGCGATCTGTGGGGTTTTAGCTACATTAACCAGCAACAGTTAGAGGAAGTGGCGTTAGAACGTCTTTTACACGAACAAATAACACTGCTACCATTCAATGGCTCAACCGACATGAAGCTTCCAATGTGGCTTTAAATCCGTTTTTACACACTTTAACCATCATTTTATACCTTTCATCACACAGTTTTAATATCTCATCAACAAAAACGTAACTTTTCCTGTCCATACGAGTATTACTAATCAGCATCGGCAAACAGATGCTAAAAATAATTAACCCAGGTCTTTAATGGTTAAATATTATTAATAAGACAAAATGACAACGCTACTCGTAATATTATTCGCACTTCTTGGATTCGGACTATGGTTCTGGAAAAAAGGTTTGGCACTTTTGGCTGAGAAAAATGCTTCCAAAGAACTGGAGAAAATCCTGTTTCCTAAGGGCGCCTCAGAAAAAGAAGCGACACTTGTCTCATTACAAAAAATTACCAAAGACAAATACAACAACGATTTACTGTTAGATTATTTCCTTAAGATTAAAGGCTTACAAGTAATTAACATGTACGATCCGGTTAATTTCTGGACTCGTCGATTTTTGATGAGCCCTACGAAAGTTAAGCTCAACTACTTTGAACAGGTAAAATTTTACGAGAGCTTTTTAAATTATCCTCAAAGTTCAGCACGGATAATTTCAACTGCCAGTAAAGAATATATCACATCCGAATCAAATGGGGGCTTCTACAAGAAGCAACAACTGGCTTAGCCAGTTTAATAACAAAGGGAGCAAGCGGAAAACAATTGCCTCTTGCCAGGAAAGAGAAACGGGAAGCTAATGCTTCCCGTTTTGTTATATATCAAATCTGATTAAATTACTACTTCAACTCAAATGAACTTGTGCCAATATTAAATCCGTCAACAAACACATCAACCACATAAACACCTTTGAGCAATTCGCCATCTACAACTGAATAAAAGACGCATACATCAACATCTTCGCCACCATATTCAAACTCACGTTTAGCTGAAAAGTTAATGTCTTCCCCTTCATATTCAAACACATTGTCACGTGAACTTATCAGCAGCACCTCATCGGGTCGCATGATTCTTATATAGATGGTCTTCATTCCAACAGGTGCGGTAATATTTTTCTCAATAGTACAGCACATGCGAATTTTGGCAACATTTCTGATTTTTTTGGTATCGTTACCCTTGGCATTTAAGCCCATCAATTCAATGTTACGTGTTTCCAGTTGCGAGGCAATTTCCACTTTCTTATCCAGCGTTTCTTTTACCTTTTCCAGTTCCTTATAAGATTGTGCTATTTTATCGTGCTGCTTTCGGTACTGAATATTTTCCTGAACCAACTCCTCATTGCGCCGGTTTAATGAATCTATCTGAATCACAAAGTTACGCATCACCCCTCTCAAGGTAGAAAGCTCCTTTTTGTATTCCCTTATTTTACTGGCGTTGGTGGCTTTAATGGTCTTAATCTCTTCTATCAGGTGAGTAATTTTTTCCCGCTCCTGCTCCAACTGCAGATTCAGTGTATCATTATTACTGTGCAACGAATCATAATCCAAAGCCAAGGCCTGAAATTCTTCTGTCAATATCAGCTTTTCCTCTGTCATTTCTTCAACCACCGCCTGGTATTGCTGCTTATTTGAAATAAACAAATACAACAATACAGCTATCACTACCAGGGCAATACTCCCTATAATGTATATAGCCTTGTTCGACGACGGTTTCTCAATATTATTCTCCATAATCAACAGTATTCTTTAAGGTCCAGGCACAAAGTTATTATTTTTTAGGTGGTCTGCAATGAACAAACATTGTGTTAAGCATTGTCAAAAACAGGCTCTGAAATTATTATTATAGCACATGTATGCATAATCTTTATAAATTTGTGACGAATAAAAAGCATCTGTTTTGAAGAAAAAGATATTTCAGTTAACCTTACTTGTTCTGTTCACACAGCTTTTCTGGTATTGCGCCAATGTTGGTATGCCAACCGGAGGCACAAAGGATGAGATCCCACCTGTTGTAATCAGGTCAACACCCGAAGCTAATGCCCTTAATTACACAAAAAAAACGATTTATATTGAGTTCGACGAGCTGATTCAACTTAAAGACTACCGTTCAAAATTTGTTGTATCACCTCCGGTAAATAAACAGCCAATTGTAGAGGCCAGAGGTAACCGGCTGATGGTGACTTTTGAAGAAGACCTGCAACCAAACACCACTTACACATTAGATTTTGCTGATGCCATTGTGGATAACAATGAAGGTAATGTTCTGGAAAACTATTCCTTTTCTTTCGCTACAGGCGAATACATCGACTCACTGCAGGTATCTGGTAACTTGTACGATGCCGATGACTTATCACCCTCAGAGGGCGTTCTAATCTTCCTGCATAATAACCTGAACGATACAGCCATCCAAAAACTGGTACCCATCCGCATGGCTAAAACCAACAAACAAGGACGATTCAACATTAGAAATGTGAGCCCGGGCAAGTACCGCATCTATGCGCTGGATGATGCTAATCGTAATTACCTATTTGATCAGCCGGGTGAGGCCATGGCCTGGTCTGATATAGTTGTAGAACCAGGATTTGAATACCGCGAGTTTGCCGATACCATCCGCATTGATTCACTCGAAACAGATTCGATTCATTACTATGAAGAGCTGGTATATACGCCAGACAGTTTTCAGTTGTTTAAGTTTCAACACGATTATAAAAAACAATACCTGATGAGTGAGGAGCGAAAAGAAAGAGCCAAACTCACCTATTACTTTAATCGTCCGCTGGAGGAAGATGCTAAACTCGTACTCACCGGCCAAGACCAGCTGCAGGATGTTTTCATAATGGATCGCTCAGTGAAAAATGATACGGTCTCGTTCTGGTTAAGAGACAGCACTTACTACAATCAGGACTCCCTGTCGATATCGTTAAGCTACATTATGCGTGACTCGCTGGATAATCCTTACACCAAAACAGATACCATTGCCATGTACTTTTTCGAAGTAAAGGAGAAAAAGAAGAAACGCAAAAAGGATGATGAACCGGAACCAGTGCCCACCATTAAATTAAGAAATGTCAAAAACAAGCTGGATGTATTTGGGCAGTTTCACTTTTCGCTACCGGCACCAGCTGTAGCCTTCGACACAAATGCCATTAAGCTATATAATCATAAAGATACTATACCTGAGGAGGAAACATTTGAGTTTATCCACAATCAACAATCTATATTAAATTACACCATCAAAAACGACTGGGAACCGGGGGTTAAGTACGAAATGATTATTGACTCAGCAGCTATTCAAGATATTTATGGCCTGATGAATGATTCGACCAATCTGCAATTTACGGTAAAACCACTCGATAGCTATGGTAAGCTATTTGTTAATATAGTTAATCCTCAAGACAATTGGTTAGTGCAAATACTCAACCGTAAGGAGGAGATTGTTCAACAAACCTACATCAGAAATAAATCAGGTAAGATTGGTTTTCGCTATTTAAACCCGGGTGATTACATGCTTCGGATTGTGGTGGATAAAAACATGAATGGCCAGTGGGATAGCGGCAATTATTATGAGCGCATACAACCCGAAAGACTGATGTATTATCCACAGAAGATAACAGTGCGCAAAAACTGGGAGATTGATGCTGAAACGTGGGATCCGGCACTGTTTAATACCGATGAATTTTCGAAACAATTCCGCAAACCAAAGAAAAAAGAAGAATAATGTCTGTACTACTTAACTTTGCTATGTTTCCTACCGACAAAGGAGATAGCGTGAGCCAATATGTCAGCCAGATAATCAACCATATTAAGGAAAGTGGCGTCAGTTACAAGCTTAATCCTATGGGCACAACTATTGAAACCAATACCATGGAAGAAGCCCTTAAGATAGTGCAGGAAAGCTACGATATACTTGAACCAGTATCCAACAGGGTGTATTGTTCAATAAATATTGATGCTCAAAAGAACAAAGACAAACGTATTACCAGTAAAATAGCTTCCATTGAGGCAAAAATTGGTGATGTCAACAAGTAAACAGCCATGTAAAGGCACTGTTTTTGTTAGCTACCTGACTTTAATTTATTGATATGCAAAGATTAGTTTCGTTGGTTCTTTTAACGCTGATAACACTGCAGATAAAGGCGCAATGCAACGATATAAATACTGCTTTTAAAGCAGGTGAGCTTGTGAAATACCATGCCTATTACAACTGGGGTTTCATCTGGATCAATGCGGGTGAAGTTAGCTTTAGTGTAGATGCTGCCAGGGTTAACAATCAGCCTGGCTATCATCTGAAAGCACATGGAGCCACCTATAAATCCTATGATTTTCTGTTTAAAGTACGCGACACATTTGAAACAAAGGTAGACACACTTCACCTCGAACCATTTGAGTTTAAGCGGATCACCAACGAAGGAAGTTACAAGGCCAATTACCTGTACCATTTTGACCACAATAAACGCTTGATCAACGCTAGTATACAGAAAGAAAAGGCTCCTGAACGCGATACAACTTTACAATGGAAGGATTGTTCTTTCGACTTGCTCACAATGGTATACAAAGCACGAAATATTGATTACTCAAAATATAAGGTGAATGAAAAAATTCCCATCAGCATGGTGGTAGATGGAGAGATACATGATATTTACATTCGTTACCTGGGTAAAGAAACCATCAAGAACAGGGATGGCCGACGGTTCAAGTGCCTGAAATTCTCCCCACTGTTGGTTGAAGGGACTATTTTTAAGAGCGGAGAGGATATGACTGTATGGGTAACAGATGATGCCAATCGCATCCCCATCATTGTTGAAGCAAAGATACTAATAGGATCGGTGAAAGCAGTTTTTGTAGATGCCATCAATACCCGCCATCCGGTAACGGCAGAAATTACAAAATAAACCGTTTACGCCAGTCGGCAAGGGGAGCTTCCGTTACAGCACATAAGTTGGTAAACTGCTGCTTCAATTCATCAGGGGCATTATCAACCACATATGCATTTTTAAAGGCACCCAGCATATCCAGGTCATTATAATCATTGCCCACTACTGACACATTAGCTTGCTCGACACCCTCCATCTCACATACCTCCAGTATCCCATTGGCTTTTGACACCTCATTATGAAAGCACTCCATCCAGATACTAACGCCATCAATCGGTGAGGTTGCTCTTACCACCTTTACACCTGTCAGCTTTTGCTCAATGGCTTTAAACATTTCCACATCTGGCATAAAAGCGAGGGTCTGGGTATAATCCAACTGTGGTACGTTCCCGTTTATTACCTCTGCATGTGCCTGGTTAAACTCCAGGTATCGTTCAAAATCGGGATGCGGATCATCACCTTCGGGATGAAAAAACAAGTGGTTTTCCGGTATTGGATGATGCAGGGTATACTCCACATGATGCTGCTGAAAAACTGCCACCAGCTCTTTTGTTTTCTCATAACCAAGATGCTTTGTTATCAGCAACTTTTGTTCTTTCCAGCAGTAGATACCCGCACCAGATGAGAACACAAGGTAATCAATTGGGAAATCACGTTCTAAAACACTTAGAGCTGACTGCAAGGTACGCCCGGTAGCCACTACCCTCACAAAGCCTTCCTCTCCAAGTTGCTGCAATACCTCAATATCTTTGCGATGAAATGCACCCTTATGAGCCAATATTGTTCCATCCAGATCGGTCGCCAGTAGACGTTTCATAACTATTGTATTTGTTCAAGTTGAAAAGGAGTAGCCTGATATACGTAATAATTTAGCCAATTGGAATACAGCAAACTGGCATGACTGCGCCATAAGACCAAAGGTTCATTTTCGGGATTATCATCCGGGAAATAGTTATCCGGAATAGCAATATCCAAGCCTTTGGCTACATCGCGGTCGTATTCCTCTTTAAGGGTTGAGGCATCATACTCTGAATGGCCTGTTACAAATACCTGGCGCCTGTCTTTGGACATCACCATGTATACACCTGCCTTTTCCGATTTAGAAAGCAACACCAAATCAGGATGCTCCAATATATCATTTTCCTTCACCTCGGTATACCTCGAATGAGGCGCATGGTACAAATCGTTAAATCCACGCATAAGTGGTTCTTCGGGCTGTTCAACAGTATGCTTGAATATACCGAACATCTTTTTCTCAAGCGGATACTTTTTAATGCCGAAATGATGAAACAACCCGGCTTGTGCTCCCCAGCAGATATGAAACGTACTGGTAACATTCGTTTTGCTCCAATCCATTATTTCGGTCAGCTCGGGCCAATAGTTGACTTCTTCAAAATCCAGCAGTTCAACCGGTGCACCGGTAATAATCATGCCATCGTACTTATTGGAACGCACCTCATCAAACACCTTATAAAAGGCAAACAGGTGCTCTCTGGGTGTATTCTTCGAAACATGACTGGATGTCATCAGAAAATCAACCTCTACCTGTAATGGACTGTTAGACAGAGCCCTCAATAGGTGTGTTTCGGTGGCAATTTTAAGCGGCATCAGATTAAGAATCAGAATCCTTAGAGGTCTGATATCTTGATGCAGCGCTCGTGTTTCACCAATCACGAACACATTTTCATTCTCCAGCACATGACGTGCGGGCAATGCGTCAGGTATTTTAATTGGCATAATGTGGTATTAGTTGTGTGGTGGTTAATGTTTTGCTTGTTCTATCGTTTAACAATTCCAAAGAACAGAATATTCAGAATATTATCAATCTGTATCTTAAAATCATCAAAGTTATCCATTGCCTGAAACAGCGGTCCTTCCAATCCTTTCAGTGCAATAGCAATAGCGACGGCTGCCATATGTATATTTTTTACCTGGAAGCTGTTATCCTTCTGCCCCTCCTCCAACATCCTGGTTAGTAAAGCAGCTTCTTCGGCCTCTCCCTTACCTCTCAATTTGTCAAAGAAATCATAAACACCCAAAGCATCATCTTTCAGCACCTTCATATAGTTTTCAAGCATATGAATGGTTTTCATCCGGGTAATTACATACTCTTTAAACTTATCTTTAGGTGATAAATCAGAGTCCACCACCTTATTAAGCTCGGTAAAAAGTATGTCTTTCTCCTGCTCAATAACGGCCTGAAAGATTTCCTCCTTGTTCTTAAAGTAATAGTAAAGAGAACTTTTCCCCTTGCGCAGCGCATGCGCTATGTCTTCCATGGTGGTTTTCTTATACCCAAATTTGGCAAACAGCTCCCTGGCTGCTTCAATGATTGCCACGCGCATTCCATCACTGCTGGTTTCAGATGGATAAGCAACTCCTAGTGTCATCCCGTCTATGAATTTAGAATTTTATTGCAACAAAAATATAAATACTTTTTCCTATTCAAAATTGCCACCAGGCCGATTCTAAAATCAAGCCATACATCCATCTGAATACCTTATACTTATGCATTGTCGAATTATTTAGTCGAATCGGTCTCACCATCAGCTAAAGCGAAATCCAGCTGTTTCTTTTCAAGGTTAGCATTGGCTATCACAATCTTCAGTTGATCGCCCAATTGATACTTCCTGTTATATTTGCGGCCAACCAGGCAATAGTTGTCTTCGTCGAAATGGTAAAAATCATCATCCAAATCACGAATAGGAATCATGCCCTCGCATTTATTCTCAATAATCTCAACGTATAGTCCCCATTCGGTAACACCCGATATCACGCCTTCAAAAGTCTGCCCTATGTGGTCTTTCATAAACTCCACCTGCTTGTATTTAATCGAAGCTCTTTCGGCATCGGCAGCTCGTTGCTCCATATCAGAGCTGTGCTCGCACATCTCCTCATAGGTTTCTTCATTCACTGAACGGCCACCATCGAGGTAGCGTTGCAGCAGGCGATGCACCATCATATCGGGATAGCGACGGATGGGTGAAGTAAAGTGTGAGTAAAACTTAAACGACAAGCCATAATGGCCAATGTTATGGGTTGAATACACAGCCTTAGCCATGGTGCGAATAGCCAGCGTTTCAATCATGTTCTGCTCGCCCTTACCTTTCACCTCTTCGAGTAAACGGTTGAGCGAAGCACTAACGGTTTCAACACCTTTTGGCATAGCTTCGTAGCCAAAGCGCCTCACAAACGAAGCAAAATTTTCAAATTTATCAGGATTAGGTACATCGTGAATACGATACACAAAGGTTTTAGGTTTACCGCGACTGCCTTTATCCAGTTCCTTATTGCCAATTAACTGAGCTACTTTTTTATTGGCCAGCAACATAAATTCTTCAATGAGCTTATTGGCATCTTTCGATTCTTTAAAAAATACGCTTACCGGCTTCCCTTTTTCATCAATATTGAACTTTACCTCTACTCTTTCGAACCCTACAGAACCTTCACTGAATCGTTTATCACGCAGGGCTTTTGCCAGTTTATCAAGCGTCAGTATCTCGTCGGATAAGTCCCCTTTACCTGTTTCAATAATTTCCTGGGCTTCCTCATAGGTAAATCGCCTGTCGGAATAAATAACTGTTCGTCCGAACCAACTATTGATAACATTGGCCTGATCATCCATCTCAAACACGGCTGAAAAACAAAGTTTCTCTTCATGCGGACGCAGTGAACAAATAAAATTACTCAAGCGCTCTGGCAGCATAGGCACCACCCTGTCAACCAGATAAACGGAAGTTGCCCGGTCATAAGCCTCTTTTTCGAGGAGTGATTTGGGTTCCACATAATGTGTTACATCGGCAATATGTACCCCTACTTCCCAGTTACCATTATCCAGCTTTTGTAAGGATAAGGCATCATCAAAATCCTTGGCATCAACAGGGTCAATGGTAAAAGTTGTTACTTGACGAAAATCGCGACGCTTCTTAATCTCTTCCGGCGATATTTCCGCATCAATGGTTTCTGCCTCATCAATAACTTCCTGTGGATAGCGATACGGCAGATTAAACTCGGCCAGTATGGCATGCATCTCGGCCTGATTATCCCCCACATCACCAAGCACATCAATGATTTCTCCAATCGGGTTTTTAGCACGTTCGGGCCACTCAACAATTCGTGCAATGGCTTTTTGTCCGTCTTTAGCACCATTAAGCGCCTTTGGCGGGATAAAAATATCGTGGGGCATTACGCGGTCATCGACCACCAGAAAGGCCAGTCCCCTGGATATTTGCATCACTCCGACAAATGTCTCTCGCTTTCGTTTCAGTACCTCAATGATCTCACCTTCCGGCTGTCGATTACGCCGACGGGCATGCATAAACACTTTTACATGGTCGCCATGCAAAGCCTGATTCATATTATTACGGGGGATAAAAATATCGCCGCCCTCATTTTCCTCATCAGGCACCACATAGGCCGAACCGGTGGCAGTCATATCTACCACTCCAGTTAAAGTAGAGCCCCTGCTTAGTAACTTATATTTACCGGCAGCTACTTCGGTGAGGTAGCCCGACTCGAATAATTCATTTAGTATTATCTGAACCTGCTGTCGGCCCGTTTTCTTTTTCACTTCAAGCAAGCCCGACACTTGCTTGTAATTAAATGTTCGTTTGGGATTATTGAAAAATAATCCTTGTATCAATTGTCTTAATTCCGTCTTTCTGGATGACTTCTTTTTCTTCTTTCCCATTATTAAATATTTAAGGTTAAGGGAGTAACTTTTGAAACGACAGGATGTTTCATTGATGAAGGGAATCTATTATTCACCTGTCTGTATAGTAACCAAAGGTATAAAATAATTCCGTTACCAAATCTTTTTAGGTTTATGATAACCTTTTAGTGATTTTTGAGTATAAAAAGGTCTATTGCAAATAAACATTTAACTACTACTAGACACCCAAAATAAAATGCGACACGCTTTTATAATCATATGCCTGATAATAAGCAGCTCAGCACTAGCTCAAAGCTATGAGCTTTATAAGGGCGACACCATCAATTACACTGATCTACAAAAACGCAAGCAGGGTTTGTGGATTAAATTTAATAATACGGGCGACAAGCTACTGGAACAAGGCCATTACAAGGCTGACAAAAAAGATGGCTTGTGGGTTACGTATTTTCCTGATGGCAATATTAAGCACAAAATCACTTATAAGAATGGGAAAGCCATTGGACTGGCTCAGTTTTATTACGATAATGGTTTAATCTCAGAAGAAGGCATTTGGCACATTGACCACTGGCAGGGCAACTATAAGTTTTATAATAAAAACGGACGATTAGCTTATGACTGGCAATACGACGATAATGGCCAGCGAACGGGTACTCAAAAATACTACCACGAAAACGGCACCCTAAAATACACTGGCGAGTGGACAAATGGCAAAGCTACCGGCACATTAAAAATCTACAACGAAGAAGGATTATTGGTGACAGAGCGCGTGTATAATGATGGAGAATTCCTGGAAAACGTTGCCATAACAGAAACCATCACCACCGACGAAGTAGCTCCCCGGCAAACCCTGGCTCAGGCCAAGGACCATGGCACTTTTAAAGGAACTGGTAATCACACCGTCTACAACCTGCAGGGCTTGGTTGAAAAACAGGGATTCTTTGTCAATGGTAAAGTATTTACTGGCAAACATTTCTTCTATAATAACGATAAGCAGATAATAAAGGTAGTACACTACCAAAATGGCAATGTGGTGCAAACCGAAGAATATTAAAAGGTATTAACTAATAGCATTCAGCACCTCTTTCTCTCAGATTTTTGTAATTTAGCGGCTTGTTTAAACAATACGATTAGGTTTCAGCAAGCATGGAGAATACATTATACCTTTACAATACCCTTTCGCGTAAGAAAGAAGAGTTTCAGCCTATCAATCCCAAGCACGTTGGATTATACGTTTGCGGGCCAACGGTATATGGCGATCCGCATTTAGGTCACACACGTCCGGCCATCACTTTTGATATTTTATTTCGTTACCTGAAGCACAGCGGTTACAAAGTGCGCTATGTGCGTAACATTACCGACGTGGGTCACCTCGAAAACGATGCTGATGCCGGTGAAGATAAGATTGCCAAGAAGGCACGCCTGGAGGAACTGGAACCCATGGAAGTGGTGCAGTACTATACCGATCGTTACCACTACTATATGGACCTGCTGAACGTGCAGAAGCCCAGCATTGAGCCGCGCGCATCGGGTCATATCATTGAGCAGCTGCAAATAGTTGAAGACATTTTAAGCAAAGGTCTGGCCTACGAGAGTAATGGGTCGGTGTATTTCGATGTAGAAAAATACAACAAAGACAATCATTACGGAGCGTTATCGGGTCGTAACATTGAAGACTTGCTAAGTACTACCCGCGAACTGGACGGGCAAACCGAAAAGCGCAACAGCTTTGATTTTGCTTTATGGAAGAAAGCGGCTCCTGAGCACATTATGCGTTGGCCATCTCGATTCAGCGATGGATTCCCGGGCTGGCACCTGGAGTGTTCGGCTATGAGTGCCAGGTACCTGGGGACAGAGTTTGACATACACGGTGGCGGCATGGACCTGCTGTTTCCGCACCACGAGTGTGAAATTGCACAGAGCACTGTAGCCAATGGTCACACACCGGCCCGTTACTGGATGCACAACAACATGATTACCATCGATGGCCAGAAAATGGGCAAATCACTGGGTAACTTCATCACCTTGGAACAAATGTTCTCAGGGGAACACGATAAGCTGGCCCAGGCCTACAGCCCAATGACCGTTCGCTTCTTTATTATGCAGGCGCATTACCGCAGTACTCTTGACTTTTCAAACGAGGCATTGCAGGCATCTCAAAAAGGCATGGAACGTTTACTGGAGGCTACGGCCAATCTGGAAAAACTGCAGGCGTCTGACAGTTCTTCATTCAGCGTTGCAGAACTGAAGGAAAAGTGCTATGCAGCGCTTAACGATGACCTTAACACACCAATTCTGATTGCTCACCTGTTTGATGCGGTAAAAAGCATTAACAGCATGCTGGCCGGTAAAGCTTCGCTGACTACTGAAGATTTGCTAACGTTGAAGCAACTGATGCACGATATGGTGATTGACATCTTAGGCCTGTCAGTTAACACCTCAGGTTCGTCGGAAGGTAATGATGAGTTATTATCCGAAACCATTAACTTACTGCTTAACTTACGGATAGATGCCAAGACCAATAAGGACTGGGGCACTGCCGATAAGATTCGCAATGAATTGCAGGCTTTAGGCGTTGAGATTAAAGACACTAAGGACGGCTTTGAATGGAGCATAAAATAATACGATGCAGATGATATTAAAACATACAACAGCAGGTTTGGCACTGGTTGCCAGCCTGCTTTTTTTTAGCTGTAACTCAAAGAAATCGGATAACACATCAACCATTTCTACCAACAAAGCAACTCAAATAACAACGCCTGTTTTTAGTGGCGATTCGGCATACAACTATGTGGCCCGGCAAGTGGCTTTTGGCCCTCGTGTACCCAATACACCTGAGCATGAAGCTTGCGCCAACTACCTGGCAGGCGAACTGAAGCGCTTTGGTGCCGATGTAATTGTTCAGGAAGCTGATGTGGTGGCTTTTGACAACACCGTGCTGAAAGCCAAAAACATTATCGGACAGTTCAATCCTGAAAAAAACAACCGCATCCTTTTATTTGCTCATTGGGACACACGCCCTTTTGCTGACTATGACAAGGATGCATCGAAACACAACACGCCTATTGATGGTGCCAACGACGGGGGCAGTGGCGTTGGAGTATTATTGGAAATTGCCCGTCAGATTGGCCAGGCAGGCCACCACCTTGGCATCGACATCATCTTTTTTGATGCTGAGGATTATGGCCAACCCAATCATCTTGATTTACAATACAAGGAAGACACCTGGTGCCTGGGTTCGCAATACTGGGGAAAAAACCCGCATAAGCCCAATTATACAGCTCGATACGGCATATTGCTCGACATGGTAGGTGCTAAAAACGCGCTTTTCTACAAGGAACTCTATTCACTGGAATTTGCGCCTGAGCTGGTTGACAGAGTATGGAACACAGCTTCTGACCTGGGCTACGGACAGTATTTTGCCTACGACCAAGGCGGCATGATAACAGATGACCATGTATACGTCTATCAATTGACGAATATCCCATGCATCGACATCATCCAGCACGACCCATCGTCGCCAACCAGCTTCGGTAGCTTCTGGCATACGCATGAGGATAATATGGACAACATTGATAAAAACACGCTGAAAGCAGTTGGGCAAACTGTGCTTGAGGTGGTTTATAGTGAGAAGTAGATTGAATGTAATATTTAACCGCTGAGTTTAAGAAGTAAAAGGAGAAAGCTAACAAATGATTACTTTGTATTTTTGATGAAAATGACGATTACTTAACCATGGCCAATCCAAATGACATAACACGAAGTATAATTGAATGCGCATTAAAAGTCCATTCTGCACTAGGTCCAGGCATGCTAGAATCGGCCTATCAGGAATGCTTGTATTACGAACTGAAGAAGCAAGGCCACAAGGTTGAGAAAGAAAAAGAACTGCCATTGATTTATGATGAAGTCAAAATGGAATGTGGATATCGCATTGATTTATTAGTTGATAATACAATAATTGTGGAGCTTAAAGCTGTTAATGAGATAAACAACTTACATATTGCTCAGATATTATCTTATCTCAAGATGTCCAATAAACAAATTGGACTGATACTTAACTTCAATGTTACTATGCTGCGTGATGGCATAAAGCGGATTGTGAATAATTACCATAAAAACTGATTAACAAAACCATTAGAAAAACAAGAAGTTTGAGCATTTTATTCTCTGCGACCTTTGTGCACTCTGCGGTAAATGATTTGAAGCAATTCACTAATTTGTTAAAATAAATAACCGCAGTGTTTAAAGAGCAAAAGGAGAAAAGACACACACTTGTATATAAGCAAAACAAAAGATGGAGATTTTTATTCTCTGCAATCTTTGCGTTCTCCGCGGTAAATAATGTATTGCCAATATTAATTAACTGCTGAGACTAAAGAGTAAATGAAGAAAATAAACACACTTTAAATCAACTTGTAACAAACAATAAAAAAAGATGGAGATCTTTACTTCTTTTTTCTCTGTGACCACTGCGTGCTCTGCGGTAAATAATTTGAAGCAATACATTTATTTGCTAAAACAAATAACCGCAGTGTTTAAAGAGAAATCAAAAAACACATATAAACACTATAACTTTATTCATTAAAAGAAGACGAAGCTTTTTACTATTCTTTCTTTGAGACCTTTGCGTACTCTGCGCTAAAAACACCTAAAATATCCTCACTTCCATCTAATGACCACTGACTAATAATAATTCCATGGCAAATTTACTTTCCTACCTACATAAAGACCTGATAGAAGCCGGTTGTGACGAAGCCGGGCGCGGTTGCCTGGCTGGGCCGGTGGTGGCGGCAGCAGTCATTCTACCTCCCGACTTTAAACACGAGCTGCTAAACGACTCTAAGCAACTGACCGAGAAACAACGTCAGAAGCTGCGCCCCATTATTGAGCAGGAAGCTTTGGCATGGGCCGTTTCCTTTGTCGATCACCAGGAAATAGACGAGATAAACATTCTGAAAGCCTCATATGTGGCCATGCATCGCAGCGTTGATCAGCTTAAGACCAAGCCACAACATCTGCTGATTGATGGTAACCGCTTCATCCCCTACAAAGGCATCGACCACACCTGCATTGTTAAAGGCGATGGCAAATACCTGTCGATTGCGGCCGCCAGTGTGCTGGCAAAAACGCACCGCGACGAGTATATGGAGGCCATGCACGAGCAGCACCCACACTACGCCTGGAACAAAAACAAAGGCTATCCCACTAAAGCTCACCGGGCAGCCATTAAAGAACATGGCATATCCCCCATTCACCGGCGTACCTTTCGCCTACTGGACGAACAGATGAGTTTGTTTTAATACTGCTTACAGGTTTTCGGCAGCCCTCCAGGCTTCTGTTACATGCCTATAGCACTGCCTGGATAAAGAGCTTGCTGTAAGGCTGAAATCCATTATCCTTAGAAGCTATTCACAACTGTATTCAAGAAGATTTCCAAGTTAGTTTTTCATTTTAAGTATATACTTAAATACATTTTACCATATACTTAAACAAAGGTTTAGTATAGGGTAAAATATAAAAACACTTGCATATTAAACCGTGACCTGAGCTTACAAAGGGCATCTACTAAACCTTAAACATTCATTACCACGCTTGTGTAAACGCAAAAAGCCGGCTCATGGCCGGCTCTATTGTACTTTTATAGTATCTCTCAAAGACAAGATGCGGAAAATATCACCGATTCTCTTCACCAACTTCCATGAGAGTCTCTGCCGCACTACTCCATATACCAGCTCCATTACTGACGTTACTATGTATTTGCACTGGTTCCGCAAACGGGTCTTCATCGTAATAGATATGCGATTGCACAGAGCTATAGTACAAGAATAAATCTTCATTGAGGTGCTGTAGTATAATACGCATTGGTCGGGCTCCATATGCGTAGTACGAGATACCTACACGCAGCTGATAGGTTTCCCCATCGAACAATGCATCGTCAAATACCATGTAGTTATTATCAGGATAGTCGCTAAAATCACTCTCATCACCACTTACCTTATTAAAATTAAGTACAGGATCAGACGAATTGATAAATGCCTTTACATATCCTTCTTGAATTACATTACCATCATAATCATAAATGACATCATCTACATAAGCCAGCAATCGATAGTAATCATCGCCAGGCAGATCGGTTATAGCGAGTGTAACATCGTACATATAGGTATTTTCATTGTAAGCAGCCGATTGAATAATTGCATCTGCCCTGGTTGGAACTTTGGTTTGACCACTGATGGTTTCATAGCTTTCATGGCTAATATTAAATGAATAGTTTTGCCCCTCCACTGCTTTCAATGAAGCAGATCGGTAGTACCCATCCGGCGAATAAGGCAATACCTCCACCAACTCTTTATCCTGATACACTTCAACAGTTGCGTCTCCAATTACCTTTATCGTCTCATCATCGAAGATGGTATTGCTGCGGGTTACCCGGCAACTGAGCAGCGAGTCGGGCAATAACACCGAATTAACCACCATAAAATTTTCAAGCTCTTTGCCCTTGTAGGCTATTTCCTTTTCGCAACTGCTCATCAAAAAGGCAGTCGCCAGTAATATATATATCGCTCTCATACTATTAGAATTTATAGGAATAGGTGATTGATGGAAGTATTGGGAATAAGGACACCTGCTTCAGCACCTTTTTGCCACCATCGTTATGCCCGGTATAAATAAAGAAAGGATTTTTGCGGTTATACACATTGTATACACTGATATTCCAGGTGCGCACACCACGCTTCTTCTGCTTATGGAAATTAATCCCCACATCCATACGGTGATAATTGGGCATGCGATAGTTGTTACGGTGCTCGTAGTATTTAACCGTTGGATTATAATCACTGCCTCCATCAATGCGTTCAATCTCGTAGGTGGGTAAGGTTATGGCATTACCAGTGCCAAATACCCAGGTGGTACCAATGTCTATCTTATCATTTATTTTATGACTAAGGACAATACTGGCATCGTGCCGGCGATCATAGCGTGCCGGAAACCACTCGCCAAAGTTCAGGTTATCAAACTGACGTTCCGTTTTTGACCACGTATAACCAATCCATCCGGTAGTGTTTCCAACATCCTTCTTCAGCATCAGTTCAACACCATAGGCCTTACCCTGCCCAATCTCTACCTGCTCTTCCCATCCGCGCGATGAGCCAATAAATGACGCACCCTCTTTGTACTCAATCAGGTTATCCATCTCTTTATAGAATCCTTCGAGCGAAACATCAATATTTTTCAGGCCACCGTAAACAGCACCAATTGCATATTGATGCGATACCTGAGGCTTCACACGTTTGGTAACAGGCAACCACAGATCGGTTGGCAGGCCAATGGTTGAGTTGCTTAGCAAGTGCAGGTATTGCTGCATTTTGGAGTAGGCCGCTTTAAGTGTTATCTGATCAGATGCCAGGTAACGTAAGCTGGCGCGGGGCTCAAGCGATGTGTACCAGGTATCTTCCACATTAAATGCCGAAGCATGCAGCCCAAGGTTGGCCTTTAAGCGTCCGGTAAGTTCAAAATCATCTTCGATATACACATTCATTTCATGTCCGTAGGTATTGTTGTTACCAATGGTACGGTGCTCAATATCGCTCCCCTCACTATTATCCTTTATAACCTCAATACCTGGCTTAAAGGTATGGTAGATATAGGCCGACCCAAACTTTATCTGGTGGCGTGGCGCAGGGTACCAGTCAAACTCTATTTTAGCACTCCAGTCCTCAATACCCGATCTATACTCATAAAAGGTATCCTGCTCTTTGATGCCATTCTCATAGCTTTTAGAATGGTCGCTCACGTTAAAACGATAATCACTGAAGGTTAGAGTGGTATTGGCAAACAACTTATTATTAAAAATATAGTTCCAGCGCAAGGCTGTGGTAATATTTCCCCAAAACAGCTTACTGTCGTACTCACTTTTGGAGCTGCTACCCTCGTAACTGTAGCTATCGTCATATTTGTTGTAGGCCTTATCACGCCCGGCATAGGCGCTTAGGTACACACGGCTCTTATCCGAAAATTTATGATTCACCTTCACATTGGTGTCATAAAAGAAATAGCCATTTGTCTCCTCCTGATTCATAAAAGGACGGGCTATCAGGTCGATATAGGTTCGACGTGCTGACACATGAAAGGCAGTACGGTCTTTTACAATAGGCCCTTCGGCAAAAAAACGGGATGAAATAAGCCCGATTTGTGCTCCGCCATGAAATTCTTTTTCATTCCCTTCTTTCATGCGAATATCGACTACCGACGACAAACGCCCACCAAAACGAGCTGGAAAACCACCCTTGTAGAGTGATACATTCTTTACCGCATCGGTGTTAAACACCGAAAAGAATCCAAAGAGGTGGCTGGCATTATAAACCGGCACACCATCAAGCAACATCAGGTTTTGGTCAGGTCCACCACCGCGTACATATAATCCGCTTGATGCTTCACTGCCCGACTGCACACCCGGCATCAACTGGAGGGTTTTCATCACATCAGCCTCCCCCATAAATGCAGGCAGGCGCTCAATGGCCTCCATACTGAGGGTCTCCTTACTCATCTGCGAATCGGTTTGTTTATGGGTAACGGCTCCACCTACAACAGTCACTTCCTCAATAGCCTCAGCATAATCGAGGTTGACATTTAACTGCATATCCGAAGTGAGATTAACCGTTTTGGTGATGGCTTTAAAACCAACGTAGGAATAAATAATGGTATACTGCCCTGCCGGAAGAGTTAAACTGTAGAAGCCATAGACATTACTGACGGTTCCCCGAAGCTGTTCGGCCTCGTATACATTGGCATTTATCAGTTTTTCTCCACTACCTGCATCGGTAATATAGCCGCTGAGTGTGTACTGTTTTGATTGAGCCTGCCCAATAAAACAGCATAGCAGCACCATAGCTGCTAAAAAAAGCTTTCTCATAAGTATAAGTTAGTGTTACGCCTTATTGACAAGCCAACACAACTTTACCCGTATGTCATTAAGCTTTTTTAACAACCAGCGGCGAGTAATAAAAAAAGCCGGCACATGGCCGGCTTTATACTTATATGCAGTTGATAAAAATTACTTCTTACCACCACCAATCTCGAAACCAACTTTGAATGACAAGTAGTTACGAGATGGCAACACGTCATCAATACCTGTTATGATATTATACTCCAAGCCTAAACGGAAATGACCTAGAAGAAGACCAGCGCGCGGTGCAAAACCAAATTTAGTTCCAAACTCAGGCATAACTTCATCCACCATTAAGTCACCAGCATCAACAGTAACTCCACCAATAGACATTTGTGTATTTGAGGCGGTTACACTACCCATTGCGTAAATACCTGCGCCTAAACCTACAAATGGGCGAACTTTTGAGTCCCCAAAATAATAATCACCTGTAAGTTGATAAGTACCTAATGCAGAAATATCAACATCATACTCATCTGCAGCACCCATAATAGCCCATTCCATTTTTAAACCTAATGCAAGGTTATCTGTCATGTTGTACTTTGGCTCAATGTAGAAACCAAGACCTGATGCCATTTCCTCTGCCCCTGGAATAGCATACAGCGTACCTACATCTACTTTAAAGGCTTTGTAGTTTTCGCTCTGAGCGTTTGCTGAAGCAATACCTGCTACAAGTACTGCTACTAATAATAAAACTTTTTTCATGTTCGAATGTGTGTTAGTTATTAAATAACGAGCGGCTAAATTACATAATTTACTATACCCACATACATCTTTTATCAATGTTTTTCATCCATTCATCAACTCATACAGCCCTTTCATCAACTACAGCTTGACTTTTACACACTAACCGTTTGCTAATTAGCCCTATTTTGACCAATACACACCGATTAATTTTGTTAATAGCATAGCCTGCTATGGGCATAAAAAAACCGGCACTAAGCCGGCATTTTTATATTTTAAAATTATATTCTTAGAAATATAATGAGAATCCTACATTAACAGCCAGTCCTTTAACTTTCAATTTCATCTTTTCATCCTCTTTACTGGTAACGGTACCTCCTCCATAACCAAGACTAAAATCGATTGATGCAAATTCATTAATAAAGACTGCAGCTCCTCCGCCTATATCCCAGGCTGTAGCTTTTGCTTTACTTTCATCCACATCATTTTCTTCGGTTTGTGAACCAAAGTAGTAACCTGCCTGAACAAATGGCTTCACATTGGAGCTACCAATATAATAGCGTGCCATTGGGCCAACTAACAAAGAGTTACTGGTTATATCATCCTGTTTACTATTCTCAATATTGAAAGATAAACCCAAAGCCAATCCATCTGCAACAAAATACCCGATGGTAGGTGTAAAATTAAACGATGAAAGATCTGCATCTCCCATTTCTTCACCATCATACTCCAAAGTCATTGTTGTAGAAGTGAGGCTAAGATCAGATGAACCCATAATAAACACTTTACCTTTTTCGGTTTGTGCAGACGAGTTAATGGCCATCCCGGCAATAATTAATACAGTTAATAAGATTTTTTTCATTTTGTCTGGTGTTAGATTTATAAGTAAGTACATATAAATCTAATGATATTATATTAATAAACAATAGACACAAAAAAACCGGCACAAGGCCGGTTTTAAATAAGTTATTTGATCCTATAAATTAGAAAGCGTAGCTTACAGTAATTTGGAATACACCATTTTTAGCAGTTTCCTCATCTGAATCAATAATATTGCTTAGACCCAGGTTGTAACGAGCGTCGAAACCAAGACCATTCTCCAATTCATAACCAGCTCCGAAATTTAAGCCAAAGTCAATACCTTTCATTTCATCTTTAATATCTTCATCAAAGTTTTCTTCGCCAGCTCCAGTAAGCTCGGCGTTAGCCGACATCAAAAAACCGATTTGAGGACCAGCCTGTAAACTAAAACCTTCTGCTAAGTAATATTTACCCATCAAAGGCAAGTTCAAATAGTTAGCTTTAATCTTCATTTCAGCACCGCCTTCTTCAAGCTTTGCTCCTTGAGCAGAAAACAATAATTCTGGTTGGAAAGCAAATTTCTCAGATAACTCAAATTTAGCAAAAGCACCTACAGCCAGACCCATTTTTGAATCCATATCACTAAAGTCATCAGATAATGAAGCAAAGTTTACACCAGCTTTAACACCAAAAGTAGTTTGAGCTGAAGCAGAAGCTACAAATGCCATAACGGCTACAATCATTAAAATTTTTTTCATGTCTAATTAATTAAGTTAATATAAACTGGCGACGAAAATATGATTTTATATGGTAAAACAAATAAGCTAAATATTACTTTAACATTAAAAAAAGTGTTATTAATCATCACAAACATGCTTTTCGTCCTAAGTTTAATGACTTCTATCTAATTTTCAACAAAAACAGAATCATGGGGTTTATTGTTAATAGCAATGCGCTAAAAAATGGCCAGATATAAGACCCTGTCAGATTTAATGGAAAATTATATCTTTGACCGTCAGAATTAGATAATAAATTAACAGAGTTTGAAAGTTGAGCGAGCTTTGATTGTTGATAACTGTCCCATTTACAATCAATAATAACAATTAAAATTTGTAAGTAACTTCAAAATCTTAAAGGACAACATTTATGAGAAAGATTGCAGCATTATTGCTTATCAGCTGCCTGGGTTTTGTGCAGTTTGCCAAGGCAGATGAGGGGATGTGGCTTTTGCCACTTATTAATAAATTAAACATTGAAAAGATGCAGGAGATGGGCTTTCAGCTTTCGGCTGAAGACGTTTACAGCATCAACAACAGCAGCTTAAAGGATGCCATCGTTATTTTCGGACGAGGCTGTACCGGTGAGATGATTTCTGATCAGGGACTGCTTCTTACCAACCACCACTGCGGATATGGCAATATTCAGGAGCTTAGTTCGGTTGAGCACAACTACCTGAAAGACGGGTTCTGGGCCAAGAGTCTGGAAGAAGAACTGCCAGCTCCTGGTTTAACGGTTACCTTCTTAAAATACATGACCGATGTAACCGAAAAAATTACGGCTGAGCTGAACAATGAGATGAGTGAAGCTGATCGTGCCGCAAAAATCAAAGAAGTTTCAGCTAAACTGGTTGAAGAAGCCAAAGAAGGTAATGAGTACCAAATTAGAGTACAGGATTATTTCGAAGGCAACCAGTTTTTCCTGATTGCGTATGAAACATTCGAGGATGTGCGCTTTGTTGGTGCACCGCCATCATCAATTGGTAAATTTGGTTTTGATACGGACAACTGGATGTGGCCTCGTCACACTGGCGACTTCAGCATGTTCCGTGTTTATTGCGGCCCTGATGGCAAACCAGCTAAATATTCGAAAGATAATAAACCATATAAGCCTGCCCATCACCTGCCTGTTTCATTAAAAGGCGTGGAAATGGATGATTATGCCATGACAATCGGTTTCCCTGGAAGCACCGAGCGTTACCTGACTTCATGGGGTATCACAGAACGCATGGACATTATTAACCATGCTCGCATTAAGCCTCGTGGCATTAAGCAAGATATCTGGTTAAAAGATATGCGTGCCGACGAGAAAGTGAATATTCAGTACGCCTCAAAATTTGCCCGCAGCTCAAACTACTGGAAAAACAGTATTGGTATGAACCGCGGCTTAGAGAAACTAAATGTACTTGGCAGCAAACGTGAACTTGAGAATGAGTTTACGAACTGGGTAAATGATGATGCACAGCGCAAAGAAAAGTATGGCAATGTGCTTAACGAATTGGAAAAAGCCTATGAAGCCCGCGCGCCTTTTATGTCAGCCACTTCATTCTTACTTGAATGTCAGCTGCGTGGTGCCGAAGTTTTTTACTTTGCTTTAAATGCTCAAGGACTGGAAAAAGCCCTGGAAGAAGAAGACCAGGAAAAAATCAACAAAGCTGTTGAAGGTCTGAAAAAAGCCGGCGAAGGTTTCTTTAAAGATTACTATCCTGAAACAGACCGTAAAGTAATTGCTGCTTTGTTAAAGCTTTACAATGATGATATTGAAGCACAATACCATCCTTCGTTCTATGCTGATGTCAACAAAAAGTTCAAGGGTGACTTCCAGAAATTTGCCGACAATGTTTACAGCAAGTCTGTTTTCATGGACGAGGCACGCTTCAATGCTTTCCTGGAGAAGCCTTCATTGAAAGTACTACAAAAAGACCTTGCCTATATAGCTGGTATGTCATCACTGAACAAATACCGCGAGATTAAAGGCATGGAGAAAGAAAGTGCCATTGCTATTGACAAAAACAATCGTCTGTTCATTGCCGGTTTGATGGAAATGCAGCCTGATAAAGTATTCTATCCGGATGCCAACTTCACCATGCGCTTATCTTATGGTAAAGTAGGCGACTACGAACCTAAGGATGGGGTGATTTACAAGCATTTCACAACCATTGAAGGTATCATGGAAAAAGAAGATCCTGACAACTTCGAGTTTGAAGTGCCTGCTAAATTAAAAGAGCTTTGGAAAAACAAAGACTATGGCCAGTATGCCGATGCCGCTGGTTACATGCCTGTTTGTTTCACATCAAACAATGATATTACCGGTGGTAACAGTGGTAGTCCAGTTATCAACGCCGAAGGTCACCTGTTTGGACTGGCTTTTGACGGCAACTGGGAGGCTATGAGTGGTGACATTGCTTTTGAAACTGAATTACAGAAATGTATCAATGTGGACATACGCTATGTGCTGTTCATCATCGACAAATATGCCGGTGCTACTAACCTGATTGATGAAATGACATTGGTTAAGTAGTCTGCTGCAGATAAGATATAGAAAGGGCTGCCGGAATATTCCGGCAGCTTTTTTTTGTTAAAATTGTTTAAAAACACATTTAAATAATAGTAATCCCACTTATTATCTTGTAGTTTCGTGCCTCCCGATTAAAAGCTAACTATATCAATGCGAAATATTTTTGTCCTTCTAACTACACTAATGCTATCGCCTGCTATTAAAGCAGATGAAGGCATGTGGCTCCCCTTCCTGATAAGTGATCAACAAATTGAAATGATGCAACAAAAAGGTCTTGAGATACCTTTTGAAAGTATTTACAGCCACTCGGCACCATCACTCAAAGATGCAGTTGTTTCCCTCGACGATGGCGCCTGTACTGGTGAGTTTATCAGTGACAAAGGCTTGTTACTAACCAATCATCATTGTGGCTATAACGAAATACAACAGCACAGCACACTGCAACACAACTACCTTGAAAATGGGTTTTGGGCCAAATCACTGGAGCAGGAATTACCGAATCCCGGAAAAACAGCCACACTTTTAATTGAAGCACATGATGTTACTCAGCGCATCCAGGAGGCTGCAAAGAATTTAATGGGAGCTGAACGCCAGCAGGCCATTGACAGCATATGCGAAATAGTTGAAGTAGAGGCCTTTGAAAAAAGCAAACTAGAAGCCACCGTAAAATCATTTTTCTACGGCAATACCTATATCTTATTTTTGACCGAAACCTATGCCGATGTGAGATTGGTTGGCACACCTCCATCGTCTATTGGCAAATTTGGGGGCGATACCGATAACTGGATGTGGCCACGCCACACAGGCGACTTCAGCTTTTTCAGGGTATATTGCGCACCGGATGGTTCACCGGCTGAATATTCGCCTGAAAATATCCCATTTACGCCTAAAATGCATTTAAAAATAAATACACAGGGCTATACTAAGGGTGACTTTACCATGACCATGGGATATCCGGGTTACACACAGCGCTACCTTACCTCGCACGGCGTTCAGGAAATTCAAGATGTCATAAACCCCATTGTGGCTGAAGTGAGAGGCATCAAGCAGGCCATATGGGCTGATGCTATGCAATCTTCACCAGCCATTAATATTAAGTATGCCGCTAAGTATTCCGAGTCGAGCAATTACTGGAAATACGCTATCGGTCAAAATCAGGCGCTCGAAAAGCTATCGGTTATTGAGCAACGCGAGCAAACAGAAGCCTCGTTTAATAACTGGATTCAAAAGGATTCTGTGCTGTTAAACCAATATGGCAAGACCTTATCAATAATAGAAGCCTCCTACATGCTGGGTAATAAACTGACCCTTGCTGAAACCATTACCGATGAAACCATGCTTCAGGGAGCTGAGTTAGTTAATTTTGCGCTGGAAACGAGCTCTTTATTTATGGAGTTAATGGAAGCAGATGAAGATGAAGCTGCATCTTCGGCATCGAATAAGGATGAATTAACTAACACAATTCAATCGCTTTATAAGGATTACGACGCAACACTAGACCAACAGGTGTTTGAGGCCATGCTGCAATTTTATCTGGAAGAAGTACCTGAAAGTCTGAGGCCTCCTGTGGAAGAGCTGGTTGGTAAAAAATATGTGAATGATCTCTCCGGCTTTGTCAAATCCCTATACAAGCAAACAGCCTTTACCAGTGCCGACAAGGTGATGGCGCTATTCAGCAATCCTGATGAGGAAGCGCTTTTTGCTGATCCTGCCATTGTATTCTCATACCAGGTACTTTCCTACCTCTACCAGATGATGGATATCCATGACAAGCTACTCCTTCAGTTTGATGACTCGCAACGCCAGCTAATTAAGGGATATATGGAGCAGAATAAAGGGAGAGCCTATTATCCGGATGCCAACAGCACTATGCGTCTTTCATTTGGTTCCGTAGGCGATTATGAACCTAAAGATGGCGTAAAATATAAATACCTGACTACCCTGAGTGGTATTATCGAAAAGGAAAACCAGGAGCTGGCAGATTTTCAGGTACCACAGCAACTAAAGATCATCTTTGAAAATAAAGACTATGGCCCTTATCAGTTGACCGATGGACAAATGCCAGTTTGCTTTCTAACCAGTAATGATATTACAGGAGGCAATAGTGGCAGTCCGGTGTTAAACGGAAAAGGACAGCTCATTGGTGTTGCCTTTGATGGCAACTGGGAGGCCATGACAAGTGACCTGGCCTATGAGTCACGTCTGCAAAAATGTATTTGTGTTGACATCAGGTATGTACTGCTGATAGTCGACAAATTGGCGGGGGCACACAACCTGATTGAAGAAATGGATGTTGTGACTGAATAATATTTCGGGTTATATTTGTGGGCAAATAGCATCTGTTCATGGCAAAAAACAAGTACTACGTAGTTTGGGTAGGAGCAAATCCTGGTATTTATAACAGCTGGACCGAGTGCCAGGCGCAAATAAAAGGTTATCCAGCGGCCAAGTTTAAGGGATTTGCCACTTTGGAAGAAGCTCAAACGGCATTTAGCAGAGGATATGCTAAATATATAGTACCTGCCACTAAAGCCAAAACAAGCAAACCTGCTACATCTCATAGCCAGATTATTTCGAACAGCATTGCCGTTGACGCTGCCTGCAGCGGCAACCCCGGCGTGATGGAATATCAAGGCGTATATACCAAAGATGGCCGACAGCTGTTTCATCAGAAGTTTAACCTGGGCACTAATAATATTGGTGAGTTTCTGGCCCTGGTTCATGGCATATCGTATTTACAGAAGAACAAGTTGAACCTGCCGATTTATTCCGATTCGAAGATTGCCATTGGATGGGTCATGAAAAAACAGTGTAAATCAAAACTGGCCGAAATGCCCAAAACAAAAGAGCTGTTTGAGCTGGTGAGACGCGCTGAAGACTGGCTAAAAAATAACACAATAAAGGTGAAAATCCTTAAGTGGGATACCAAAAACTGGGGCGAGATACCTGCCGATTTCGGTCGAAAGTAGTTTAGTTTAGCGTCATAAAGGGAACCTGAAATACCACACGTGTACCTTTTAATCCATAGGCCGATAGATCTTCTATCTTAAGCGTCACATCCTTGCGGTTCTCTTTATTATTTAACAAGCTTAACCGTTCGTGTGTCAGGCTAACTGCCAATGATTTATGCTTGTGCTTTTTCCCTTTGCCTTTAGCCAGCGAGCTTTTTATGCCAATACCATTATCCTCCACTGAAAATTCCAGCTTATCATCTTTGCGACGGAGATTCACATGTATGTAGCTGTTCTTTTCATTTAACTGACCATGCTCAATCGCATTTTCAAGAAAGGGCTGGGTTAACATGGGCGGCACCAATACATTCTCCAGTTCTATGTGCTCATCAAACTCAATCTTATAGTTTATCTGATGATCAAAACGCCTGTTTTGCAAGCTCATATAGCGGTCCAGTATTTCCTTCTCTTTTTTTAAAGTAATGTGCTCCTCTTTGGCGTATTGCAATACAAGGCGCATTAAGCCCGAGAAATCTGCCACAAAATCAATGGCATCTTCCTTATTGTTTTCCATGATAATGCATTGCAGGGCCGACAATGAATTAAAGATAAAGTGTGGATTCATTTGTGTACGCAGCACTTTTTGTTCCATGGACAAACGACGCTGCTTTTCCTTTATTTTAAGCACATACACCCATATAAGAACAATCACCGTTAGTAACAGAAAGAACAGTGAAATTCCCCACATGTACATACGTGTTCGTTCTTCTTTGGCCTTCAATATGACCAGCTCTTTCTGCCCCTTTTCGGCATGATACCTTTTTTCGAGCGCAATCAATTTCTCCAACTGCTCCTGGTTATATATGGAGTCTTTCAGGGCATAAGATTGTTCCAAGACATTGTTAGCCAACTCATACTTACCCAACTGCCTGTACACCTCATATAATTCATTCAAATTATCTAGCTGCACTTCCCTCAATCCTACTTTACGGTTAAAAAAGTTAGCTTGTTCATAAGCTTCAATGGCTTCATTCACCATACCTCTATCCTGATACATTTCACCAAGCATACTGTAGGTGTGTACCAAACCTATTTTATCATCTAAACTGGTAAACACCTTTAAAGCCGCGTCAAAATACTCCTGCGCCCTGTTATATTGCCTGTCTGTAGCAAAAAGTCGCCCCAGGTTGGTGGCCACAGTCGCCATTTTTTGCTCATCGCCAATAGCACTAAATGCATCATAGGCTTTTTTATAATGATGAAAAGCTTTTTCACTATCCTGCATGCGTAAGGCAATCACGGCTATATTATTATTGACATCAGCAGCCGCTGAATGATTGCCCAGTTCATCGTATATAAGCAAAGCATTATTGTAATATTCGTATACCTGATCGTAACGTTCCCACTTGCCATATATAATACCCAGATTTTGATACGATTGTGCTATCCCCTCCTTGTTGCCGTCATATTTTTCATGCTCGAGAGAATGTGAATAGGCCACCAAAGCACTATCATAATTGGCGCGTAGATAGTGAATAAGGCCGATATTATTGTATAACACTGCAAAACGCGACGAATCATTGACACTTCCAAAGTACCTCAAGGATGCCTGATAAGCCTTTAGCGAATTATCCAAATCCTGCATATAATAATACACCTCGGCCATAAAAGACTGGTAATAGGCAGCTGCTTCATCTTTACCTAAGGGGCAGGCAGTGAAATGATGATTGGCCAACTCCTGAATACTATCAATATTATTACCGACTTCTCGGGTAAGCACATTGATACGCTTAATCCAGTGTTCCCTATCTGATTCATTACCTTCGCCAATGGCAGTAAAAACAGCAGAAAACAATACTAAGGCCAGGAGTAATAGTCGTTTGTTAAGCATGGTTATTTCGATAAGCAATCAAAAATAACACATTTTCTCTGATAGTAAAGAGTTAGCTAACATTAAGATGGACATTATTTTAGCATCATAAGCATTGAACAAAACATCCCCTTCCTTTTACCAACAAATTTCCAGTATCTTAAGCCGTTGACGACGATTGCCAGCCATCAATATTTTTAATTACTTTGCCAGCTATTTAATGGAGCAAACAAGCCAAGGCAGTATGGATCACTTTATTCAGCTAAAAGACACATCTGGCGTTCATTTGCCACAGTTATTCACTAATCCTTTCGATTACAGTGTTCACCCTCTGTGTTTGTCAGCCAAAGAACACCTTGAGCATTATTTACCCAATCCACAAACGATGGCTAAAGGTAAGATGTATGGAATCCTGGTGGTAAAAAATATGGCAGGCCAAATTGGTTACCTGGCAGCTTACTCCGGCAATGAACAAAATAATGCCATTGAAAAGCATTTCGTCCCCCAGGTATTCGACATCACTCATCCTGATGGTTTCTTCAGAAAAGAAGAGGAACAGTTGAATAAACTAAACAGGCAGATTGAACAGCTCTTGATTTCGCCTGAGCTAAGGGCCTTAAATGACCGCCTGATTGATTGCCAGAGAAACTCCGAGAAGCAACTTACTGAGGCCAAAGAAGCACTTAAACAAGCTAAAACAGAACGGGCTAAAAAGCGGTCCTTAACCAACAATTCTGAAACATTAAGTGGCCTGATTAGGGAAAGTCAAAATCAAAAAAGCAACTACAACAAACTTAAAAAGAAGCTGCGCGAAGAGGAACAACAGATAGCTATAGCCATTAAAGCCTTTGACGACGAAGTTGAGCGATTAAAAAAACTGAGAAAGCAACAGTCGGCCCTGGTTCAAAAACAATTGTTCGACAGCTATGTGTTTTTTAATGCCAAAGGTGAACAAAAAAGCGCAACTGATATTTTTCAAACCACGCCTGTTAAAGTGCCTCCTGCCGGCGCGGGTGATTGTGCAGCCCCAAAACTGTTGCAGTATGCCTTTATGAATAATCTGCATCCAATTTGTATGGCTGAGTTTTGGTGGGGACCATCGCCCCTTAACGCTGTGCGTAAACACAACCACTTTTATCCGGCCTGCAAAAGTAAATGTGAACCTATACTTGGTTTTATGCTTCAGGGCTTGACTATTGAAAAAACAAATAACCATCAAGCACCTGCAATTACCATTCTTTATGAAGACCCTTCGCTGGCTATTATCAATAAACCAGCCGGCCTGCTTTCTGTGCCGGGCAAGGAACTGGATGAGTCTGTACTAACCCAGGCCAATGCATTGTTTAAAGATACCACAGGGCCTCTCATTGTTCACCGCCTCGATATGGCTACCTCGGGATTAATGCTGATTGCCAAGACAAAGGAGGTGCACGAACACCTGCAAAAGCAATTTTTATCACACTTTATCAAGAAAAGCTACGTGGCAATACTTAATGGTGTGCTTAAGAGTGATGAAGGGGAAATTAACCTGCCGTTAAGGGTTGACTTGAATGATCGACCGCGTCAGATGGTTTGTTATGACCATGGAAAACAGGCATTAACCAAATGGAAAGTCATCCACAGACAAGAGGGATTTACAAAGGTTATTTTTAAGCCTATAACAGGCCGCACACATCAACTGCGTGTGCATGCCGCCCATCACCTTGGCCTGAACACCGCCATTGTTGGCGATCCACTTTATGGCAAAAAAGCTACCAGGCTAATGTTGCATGCCAGAGATATTGAATTTTATCATCCAACACTAAAAAAACAGTTTTCTTTTACAATACCGGAAGATACGCAGCCAGATTGGAACGGATTTTGATGTTCATCGCCGCCCAAACGGATGACAAAACCTGTATTAATATGTATTTTAGAGAAAAAATTGACCATGCAAACTAAAACTTGTTTTATAACTCTCTTATTACTAATCTGCACGATAGCCGCAAAATCACAGGAGTTTGACAGAGGCATAACCAACCCGGTGTTTATGCCCAAAGGTCAATGGATGACCGGAGGAACTTTATCATATCAGACCAATGATCAGAATAATTTTAAGTTCCTTTTTATCGAAAATTGGGAGGGTAGCAACTACAGCTTTCGAGTGACCCCTTATTTTATGTATACTTTCAGAGAGAATACAGGTGTTGGCGGTAAGTTTTCATACAAAAGAACGTTTAACAAAATTAAGTCTTTTAATATTAAGATAGATGATAACACCTCGCTCACACTAAAGGATTACGAATCGGTGAGTCATATGTTTTACTCAACTGCCTTTCTGAGAAACTACCTGGCCATTGGTGAAAGCAGACGTTTTGGGCTTTACGTTGATACCGAACTATCCTATGGCTTTGGTCAGAGCAAAATTGTTTCGGGCAAAGGCGCCGATTTGAATGGTACCTATGAAACAATTAACGAGCTGCAAATTGGTGTTGTACCAGGTCTCTGCGCATTTATCAACAACAATGTAGCACTTGAAGTTTCGGTTGATGTGGTTGGCATCAGTTTCAGAAACATCGATCAGGAATTTAACCGCATTGATACAGGTTCACTCACCACATCAGGTGCCAATTTCAAAATTGATTTATTCTCAATTAAGTTCGGTGTTTCAATTTATATCTAAGCACAAAAATTATTGATTATGCCAGGCAGTAAACTTACCAAATATTGCTTCTTCATACTAATTACAGTCTTGAGTGCCTGTATTGAAAACGACATACCCTACCCGACCATTCTCGGCGAGTTTACCTCTTTTGAGGTAGAACACCAGAAAGGCAACAGCGTCATCAACAGTCAGAGCCAAACAGTAGATATTGAGCTGGAGGAAACTGGAGACCCGGCAGCTGTTAAGGTTCTGAATTATAGTATTACCGAAGGTGCTACCATCAGCCCGGAGATAACAACAGCCATTGACCTGCGCGACAGCGCAGTATATACCATTAGCACCTACCAGGACTATGTTTGGACCATCAAAGCAACCCAAAGTATCGAACGCTACTTCAGAATTGACAACCAAGTGGGCAACCAACTGATTGATGCAGAAAAGCGCACTGCCAAGGCCTTTGTTGTAAAAGGGAGTGATCTTAATAACATTACCGTTACCGGTTTAAAACTGGCTCCGCCTGACGCCACCTATGAGCCCGATCCATCAGCAATCAAAGACTTTACTGCTGAGGTAAGTATTAAAGTAAGCTACCGCGATATCGTTGAAGAATGGACTTTATCGGTGGAGCACGGCGAAGGAACGCCCGGACAGGATGATGCGGATATTGAAGCACTCCTGCTGACAGAACAGGTTGATGGGAGTGAAACAGAGATTGCTGACATAACTGTAGATCAGATAAATGGTTTTATTGATATCAACGTAAACGCGACCGATTTATCTGCTTTGACCATTAATGACATCCGCTTGAGTGAGGGAGCCACTTGTGAATGGCAGGTTAACGACCAGGTTGATTTAACCACTCCTACAGAATTTATAGTGACAGCCGGCTCGGGTAAAACCAAAACCTGGCTGGTGAGAGCTCATCCTGCACTTGAACTACAAAACAGCCTGTTTACCCAATGGCATATGGCTGGTAAGGTATGGAACCCCTATGCTGCAGGCACTGCACGCTACTGGTGCACCGGCAACGAAGGCGTTGTAACGCTGAGTGACAGTAACACCGTACCAATTGATAATGGCGGCAACTACCAGGGTGCCAGGCTCGAAACCGTTTCCATGGGCTTTTTAGGCGGTGTAGCCGGAACACCTATTGCTGCCGGTAATATGTTTATAGGCGACTTTGTAACCAATATTAGCAGCCCCGCCGAGAGTGCCAAATTTGGACGTCCCGCGGTTGTAAGACCAAAACAACTACACTGTCAGTTTGATTATTCGCCAGCCATAAATGAGGAGACTGCTGAAGGCATCTCCATGGAAAAGGGCGACGAAGACTATGGTCATATCTGGATTAAAATAATGCACGTAGCCGATGATACAGGCGAATTTGACCCGGTTACTCACCTGCCGGTTGGCGCGATTGTTATTGGCGAAGGAGAGCTGGTTCTGAATGGTCAATATCCGGCAGGCAGCGAAGCAACCATCGACATAAATTATGATGCTAATAAAATTGACAAAGCCCCGACGCACATGGCCATCGTGGCCACATCCAGCTATTATGGTGAGTTCTTTGTAGGCGGCGTTGGTTCTGTCCTCAATATAATGGAAATGGCACTAATCCATTAAGAGTTCAATCCATCAGAAACTCCTAATACAGCTTCTATAACTTGAGCGAGACAAACAAAAGATAGGCTGCTAATTTTCAACATTGACTTATTTAAATAATTGTGATAAAAGAGACCTCTTTTCGTCACTCGGCTTGCTGTACCTGCTTTTTAGGTTACTGACATAAAATGAGATTACAAAAACAAACTCCTTTTATTCAAGATATTGTGAAACAATTATACCGCTAAATTATTATATTTAAGCAAAGCAAGCCTATGTACATTCGAGTAGTTCTAATACTTATTCTGTTGGGGGTACAACTGCACAATACCACGTGCAGGTCGCAAAGTAGCATACACTTTAATCACCTCACCTTTAACGAAGGATTACCTTCGAATGCAGCTACATGTATCACTCAGGATGATAATGGTTTTATCTGGATAGGAACAGAAAACGGGTTGTGCCGTTTTGACGGATATGAGACATTGGTATTTAAGCACAGTAGCAACAATGAGCTGAGCATATCTTCAAATAACATTAGTGATATTTATGCTTTTAGCCGTGACAGTTTGCTCATTGCTACCCGACAAGGATTAAATGTATTCAGGCACAGCACGCAAACTTTTCAGCCTTACATAACTGATGATACGCTGACAAATAACATATTAAATGAGCGTGAAATCAGACAAATTTTTATCGATAGTTCAGGAAATATGTGGATTACACATCCGCACCTTGGCATTAGTTTAATTGATTTAAAAAGTGGCAAGGGGCGCTTTTTAGCAGCCCAGGATTACCTTAATGGAGTTATGCGCTATTATTATAAGCTCATTGAAGATAGCGAGGGCACAATATGGGGGTACACTAAAGATGGTGATTTAGTAAGTTCGTTTAAATATGCTGAAAAAGGTAATATTCATTCAATAAGCAGCAGTTCGATTGAACAGTACATAAATAGCAGAATCACAGGCATCAGAACTATTGCATCTTCTACAGATGGAAATACCTGGTTTGTATCTGATAAAAGAGCTTATCGCTTGAATTATAAGCATCAGAATGATATCGTTCTGGAGAAAATAGATTTCTCATTGAATGAACATAAGGAATTGGATTACGTCAGACCACGATGCGTAACTGAATATAATGGACATCTGCTTGTGGGTTATCACAATGGTGGAGTTTACATGCACAATATTGCAAATAACACCAATACTCACCACCATAAATTTTCGAAGACAAATTCAATTCCAACTAATGGAATAACAAATTTTAAAATTGACAGTAAAAACCGCTGCTGGGTCATCGGCTATAACTTTATTGGCCTTGTTGATTCCACTTGCCAGCAAATACAGATCTACCAACACGATCCAATCAATCAACATTCACTACACCCTGATTTCAGACATGATGAGAAAATAACCGAAGATGAATCCGGGACACTGTGGATACCAAGCTTATCAACAGGTGTCAACTTTTTCAAACCCGAAAAGCAAAAATTTGATGTATTACAACATCATCCCTATGATGCGAACAGTTTATCAAGTAATAAAGTACGATCGATCTACGAAGATGCGAAAGGCTACCTATGGATTGGCACTACCGATGAAGGTCTGAATGTATACAACAGACAGGCAAAAGTCGTAACACGCCTGGATAAGAGCAAAGGTTACATAACAGATCGGAAGATCTATCAGATACGTAAGGATGGAGATGGCCTTATCATTGGTGATATTGAACTAAATAAGTATAAGGTCAATTACAGTGACTTGAGTGTCAAACATCAATACGCTCTGCAAAATGAAGATATAACGGGTAGAGGGATAGCCGGATGGTTAATTAGTGCCTATTACGAGGATAAAGATGGTTACTTATGGTTGGGGTTTCAGGGACTAAATATTGTACATAAAGATTCGTTGCACAATGGTAACATCAGAAGCTTAAAATGCAACGATTCTATTGCCGAGCATGCATTAAATCAACGAATATGGGATATTGCTGAAGATAGGGATGGTAACTTTTGGTTTGGTACTATAAATGGCATCGTTAAGTACAATCGGTTAACAGAGCAATTTCAGTCGTTTGTAATATCTGATGAAGAGAATTATGGATTGAAAAGCGACTTTGTTAATTGCATCCATTTGGCAAAAGATGGAACGCTATGGTTTGCAACCAAAGGAGGAGGTTTAAGCACTTATAATAATAAGACGCAGAATTTCGAGACCTACACAACTGCTCAAGGACTGGCCGGCGATATTACATGGGGAATACTTGAAGATAAAAATGGTCGTTTGTGGATTAGCACCAACAATGGCCTGTCGTGCTTTGATAAGCAAGACAATCAATTTACCAATTACAATGAAGCGGATGGCCTGGTTTCCAGCGAATTTGCTGTAAACGCTTATTTTAAATCGGGAAGTGGAGAGATGTTTTTCGGAACCAATAATGGCATGAGCTTCTTTCACCCTGACAACATCATACATAGCAATTATAAACCTAAACTTAAGATCACTAATATCCTGGCGAATGGTCAATCACTGATTAACGGTTCAGATATTGATGATACTGAGCCCGTTTGGGATAGAAAGGTGATCAATTTAAACCATCAACAGAAAGATATTGAAATATCCTTCTCTGCATTTGATTACGCATCACCTCAAAGTATACAATATCGTTATAGACTTCTTCCGCGTGATACCAACTGGACTTATGCTTCATCAATGCAATCGCATGTGATGTATTCAAATCTTGAATATGGAGATTATACTTTTCAGTTGCAAAGTACTAATGCTGATGGAATATGGTTTGAAGATGTAACCTCCGAGTTAAAGATACACTTACCACCGCCTTACTACCTGACATTTTGGTTTTGGGCGCTTGTTGTAGCCCTGTTAGTAATTGGTTTTACAGCCTTTCACCTTTACAGATTGTATGCCGTTAAACGGCGTAACAAGATATTGGTTCAGGCTGTTGATATGCGAACAAAAGAGTTGGTAAAGGTGAACATGCTATTGGAAGAAAAGAAGGAAGAAATAACGGTACAAAACGAAGAGCTCGTTAAACACCGCGATCACCTGGAAAAGATTGTTGAAGAACGGACCATAGAGTTAATAGATGCCAAAGAAAAAGCTGAAGAAGCAGATCGTTTGAAAACGGCCTTTTTGGCCAATATGTCACATGAAATTCGTACACCCCTAAATGCCATTGTGGGATTTTCTGATTTATTAACTCAAGGTGGCTTTTCGAATGAAGAACAAACAGATTATCTTAATCTGATCAATAAAAACAGCTATTCCTTAACAGTACTAATTGATGATATCCTGGAGTTAGCGAAAATTGAAGCTGATCAGTTAATCATCAATAAAAGGGAAATACACCTTCAACCATTATTTAAAGAAGTGGAGGCATACTGCGATTTAAAAAAGAGTGATAAGGTGCAAGTGTTGATGAATTTGCAGAGTGATGTTATGCAAAAAACACTATTGATTGATGATGTCAGGATAAAAGAAGTCATCTTCAATATACTAGAGAACGCCTTCAAATTTACAGCAGAAGGTATTATCAGTTTAAAATGTTATGCCAATGCTTCAAATCTTCATTTCGAAATTAGCGATAGCGGCATTGGTGTAGACGACAGTGAGCAGGAGCGCATTTTCAAAGCTTTTCATAAAGCAGTTGAAGGAAAAGATGCCATTTATGGAGGAACAGGACTTGGCCTTGCCATATGCAAAAAACTAATGCGCCTGATGGATGGTGACATTACCATAGAATCATCAAAGGGCAATGGTACCAGCTTCTCCTTTTGGTTACCAGTTACTCCAGGTAAAAAAAGCTAATGCCTAATTCAATAAAACACGGGTACGCCTACCCGTGCTGTGCTATATAGTTTTTGCTTTCTACAATCCTGTCTTCGATGAAATTAACCACCTGCTGGCACGATGAATAGCGGCTATTCAAATGGTTCCTTACTTCAATGTCTGCATTTTCAGGTGCCTCAAATGTAGAACTGATACCAGTAAAATTAGGAATAACCCCTGCCCGTGCTTTCTTATATAGCCCTTTGGGATCGCGCTGCTCGCACACTTCAAGTGGCGTATTGACAAACACCTCAACAAATTGCTCATCACCAATAATAGCTTTGGCCTTTTCGCGGTCGGATTTGAATGGAGATATAAATGCCGAGATAACCACCATACCGGCATCGCACATAAGTGAAGCCACTTCACTTATGCGCCGGATATTCTCCTGTCGGCCCTCATCACTAAAATCCAGGTCATTATTCAAGCCTGAACGGATATTATCACCATCCAGTATGTATGTTCTAATGCCCTTTTCCCATAAAGCCTGTTCTACATCGCCCGCCAATGTTGACTTACCTGAACCACTCAGCCCCGACATCCAAATAACCAGGCTCTTATGCCCATTCATCTTGTTTCTGTCTCGCTGATTGACTTTATGATTATGAAATGTAATATGCTTATTCATCGCTCCGTTTTTATGTTTTTTTACTTACAATACATCATAATTCCATTGCTTAAGAGCGAACCTCCAATGCTCATTAACTTTATCAATGGTTGATGCGGCGTAAGCATACTTATTTTTTTTATGTCCTTTTTTCTCCCCGATGTATTCTTTGATTGCCGCTGATGCTTCTTCAAAGCCATCAAGGCCAAGCCTGTTATAAATATCATTGGTCAAATTAAATGCGTCTTTTTCGAAATCTTCAAATCTTAATTCATAGAGGTTACCAGCAGGTATTAGCTGCTTATCGCGTTCATAAGCTTCAGCCATCAGCTGATAAATCTTCAGTATATTTTCCTCCAGCTCTTCATCACTAAAATCCTGCAGCATCAATGGTTTTATCACATTACTGAAATAATCTTTTGTGGATTCAAAAACCGTATAAGGATTACGCACCAGGTAGATAAACCTGGCATTGGGAAATATTTCCAGCAAATCTTTTACCCGTCCTGTATGTGGCGGATTCTTTGATAAAAACCGTTTTCCTCCGGTATTGTAAAGAGATGTTTTTATCAGGCGTATAAACTCCTCTCTGAATTGTGTCTTTTCTTCTGGCGTAATACTATTAAATAACAGATACTTATCGCAATATTCCATGGTTTGTTTAGGAAAAAACCAGAAATTATAGAAGCTGACGGGCATTACATTACTAAATGCAAATTCTTCTTCCTGAGGCTGATCAGGTTTTAATTCAAGGTTATCAGTTGGTCGGCGATCGGGCATAATGGTTTGCATGATACTTTTAAAAAAAGGTTGCCCCCAAACCATAGCATTACTAAAGATGGTCTGATATGTTGTGTTGTACCCGAACTGTTTATCCTTGGATAGTACATTATGCAAGAAAGTAGTACCACTGCGCCAGTGACCTAAGATAAATACCGGATCATCGCCAACAGACAATGGTGCTACACGCTTATTGTATCGCCTGTTTTCCAGTGGGTAGGTCAAGCTCATCAGCGCAGAAATGGATTTGCTCAGAACATACTTTAAACGATAGTCATTATCGATTACACGATCTTTACTGACCGTTTTGAAATTATGATAACGACTACCAAATAAGGGAGTTACGGGCAGTTTGTTGAAATCTAATTTAAGCATGATTTAATGTTATGTTATTGTGATTAGGTAAAAAACAAATAACATACCATTGCCATGACAGAAAGACCAAGTAATTGTTAATCAATCATAAATAAGCTGAATATTATCTATCCACAACTTACTTTCAGGCGATCCAATATATGCACCGCCTTCATAACTGGCTGAAAATACAATAATAATATGCGTAATGTCATCGGCGTTATTACTCCACCCACTCTCAACATAGCCCACTTTTTGTCCTTTGCTATTGATGGCATAATAGGGATCAGCATCCGTGATCAGATTCATGTAGGGCTTGAATCCTGGTTGCTGACTGGCATCACCATAAACTACCGGTATTTGATAATTATTAATCCATTGCATCTTCGATTGTTCAAATCGTTGCCAGGCTGTACCTACGCGCTTAACCGTCAGGCTACCATCCGGATTTTCCTTTCTGCTTTGTAAAAGCATATATACTTCTGATTTATCGGCTCCAGCTATTTTTTTTACGGAGAATCCACCAGTGGCCTGCAAACGCTGCTGCCCGGCAATCAATTTATAATCAAATGACAAAGCCGAAGGAGCCTCATTAAAAGGTATACCCATCAGGGTGTTATGGCGGGGATTATTCGGATCGGTTATAGGATCAACCATACTGCCTGTGAATATACTGCCGGAGGCTATGGCCTTGACATTGACGATACCTAAAACGACCACCTTTTTGAGGTTGGTTTCCAATCGGGCACAATAACCATCTCCTCGCTTCTCGCGAAAAACTGATTGATTAGCAGCCCTCACTCCCACCTCTGCCTTTACATTTGAAGTAGCCCAGGGTGTAAGATGTTCAATGGTGCCTTCTATTTTTTGATAACGCTCATCATCAGGTCCCGGTTCGAAATAGATGACTTCACTTCCGCCTATCAATCTTGATTCTGTAACATGTCTGGACCACCAGGAATCCATATCGCTGTAAGAAATCTGCGCTCTTTTTAGAGTCACTGGTTGAGGCACATTAATTTGCGCAACAATCTGAACCAGTGAAACAAAAGAAATGGATGTAATCAGCAATAATCTACGCATTGGGCACAGTTCTTTAATATGTTTGAGGTACAAGCTTTGCAATTACCTTGCCAACACTTATGCTATTTAATTAATCTTTTTAGCCAAATGCCGCTGCAGAGCACTTACATATTTCGTCGATACTGTCCACCCACTTCGTACAAAGCTTGCGTTATCTGACCAAGCGAACAGCGCTTCACTGTTTCCATCAATTCTTCAAAGATATTACCATCAGCCAAAGCCACCTCCTTCAGTCTACCGATATAGTTGGCTGCCTCCATGGCATGCTGCTGATGAAACTGATGAAGGGCCTTTAGTTGCTGCTGCTTTTCCTCTTCACTGCTTCTGATTACTTCACGTGGCAATATGGTGGGTGAGCCACTTTTCGACAAATAGGTATTCACCCCAATCAGTGGCAGTTCTCCCGTGTTCTTAACCCGCTCATAATGCAGCGACTCTTCCTGGATTTTACCTCGCTGGTAATTGGTTTCCATAGCTCCCAAAACGCCTCCACGCGCGTTAATGCGTTCAAACTCCAGCAAAACGGCTTCCTCCACCAATTCAGTCAGCTCCTCAATAAAAAAAGCACCCTGCAATGAATTCTGGTTTTTGTTAAGGCCCAGCTCGTGATTAATAATCATTTGTATGGCCATGGCACGGCGAACCGACTCCTCTGTTGGCGTTGTAATGGCTTCGTCGTAGGCATTGGTGTGCAACGAATTGCAGTTATCATAAATCGCATACAAGGCCTGTAATGTTGTGCGGATATCGTTGAACTCAATCTCCTGCGCATGCAATGAGCGACCCGATGTTTGTATATGATACTTCAGCTTTTGCGACTTTTCATTGCCACCATACTTAAACCTGATGGCTTTGGCCCATATCAACCGGGCTACACGTCCAATGACCGAGAACTCAGGATCGATGCCATTTGAGAAGAAAAAAGACAGATTAGGTGCAAAAGCATCGATGTGCATGCCTCGCGACAAATAATACTCCACATAAGTAAAGCCATTAGCCAATGTGAAAGCCAGCTGAGTTACCGGGTTGGCACCGGCCTCGGCAATGTGATAACCGGAGATGGAAACTGAATAGAAATTACGCACCTGATTTTTAATGAAGTACTCCTGCACATCACCCATCATCTTTAGTGAGAAATCAACAGAATAGATGCAGGTATTCTGCGCCTGGTCCTCTTTTAAAATATCGGCCTGCACAGTACCACGAACAGCACACAGGGCTTTGTTTTTAAGTTCCTCATAAACTGATACCTCCAACAGTTTATCGCCCGATACTCCCAATAATTTTAAACCAAGTTCATTGTTTCCATCCGGCAAGGCTCCATTGTATTGTGCATAGGCCTTTTGTTTTGTCAGTAAGTTTGGTTGATGTGCTTCCAGGTATTGCTCACACTGCTGATCAATGGCCGCATTCAAAAAGAAAGCCATTAGTACCGGCGCAGGCCCGTTGATGGTCATGCTCACCGATGTGAGAGGAGCGCACAAATCAAAGCCCGAATAGAGCTTTTTCACATCGTCCAAAGTGGCAATGGAAACACCTGAGTTTCCCACCTTGCCATAGATATCTGGGCGCACATCGGGATTTTCACCATAGAGTGTTACAGAATCAAAGGCGGTAGATAATCGTCGGGCAGACTGACCAGCCGACAGGTAATGAAAGCGCTTGTTAGTACGCTCGGGACTACCCTCTCCGGCAAACATGCGGGTTGGGTCTTCATACTCGCGTCTGAATGGAAATACGCCTCCAGCGAAAGGAAACAATCCGGGAAAGTTCTCTTTCAGTTGCCATCTTAAGATATCGGCCCAGTTGCTATACTTCGGCACCGCAATTTTAGGTATCTTCAGGTGCGACAGAGACTTTGTAAACGTTTGAATACGTATCTCCTTATCCCGTGGTTTAAATACAAATTCCTCCTGTTTATATAACTTTATCAACTCATCCCAATGTTCTATCAAAGCTTTGTTTTCAGGATGCAGCTTATTCTCCCAATAATCAATGGTCTCACCCAGGGTTTGAACAGAATCACTTTCCTGCTTGATTAAACAAATGCTTTGCTTCAATGCCCAGAGCTTGCCAGCCACATCAGCCTGTTCTTCAGCCTCCTTATTATAATTCCGAACCGTTTCACTAATCTCAGCCAGGTAACGTACTCGGTTGGTGGGTATAATGGTGTGCAATCCCGATTCCCTCCTGCCGAAGTCTGTCTGGTTAATTTTCAGGGATGGAAAATCCCTCTCCAGCTGAGCTGTTAAAGCCCTGTAAAAGCAATTAACCCCTGCATCAAAACAATGAGAAGCATTCGTCAAATACACAGGCATCTCCTCTGCTGGTTGATGCCACAACTGCTTATTGCGTTGCACCTGTTTCTTCACATCGCGCAAAGCATCATCAGCCCCCTTTTTGTCTGATTTATTGATAACCACCAGGTCAGCGAAATCAAGCATGTCAATTTTTTCCAGCTGCGATGGTGCCCCAAACTCGGGTGTCATCACATAAAGCGCCACATTACTGTAATCAATAATCTGCGAATCGCCCTGGCCAATGCCCGAGGTTTCTAATATGATCAGATCGGCTCCGGCGGCTTTCAGCAACTCCACTCCTTCTTTCACGTGAGCAGCAATGGCCTGTCCTGTCTGACGAGTTGCCATGGAGCGCATAAACACATTCTCGTGGTGGATGCTATTCATACGAATACGGTCACCCAGCAAGGCACCGCCTGATTTTCGTTTGCTTGGGTCAATGGACACAATGGCTATTTGCAAGGCTGGCGCATCGATGAGCAGGCGTCGTACCAGCTCATCAATCAACGATGATTTACCGGCGCCGCCTGTTCCGGTGATACCAATAACAGGTATGGATGTATGATCAGTCACTTCCGACAGTAATGATTGAATAATTTGCGCATACGTATCGCCCATCTCCAGCAGGGTAAAGCATCTTGCCAGACTCAGGGTATCTCTAAAGACTGGCAGCCTATGAATCAAGTTCAATTTGGCCAGGTTATAATCAGCTTTTTTTAATAACTGATTCACCATCCCCTGCAAGCCCATTGAACGACCATCATCCGGTGAATAGATGCCTGCAATGCCATATTGATGCAGCTCCTCAATCTCGTGAGGGAGAATAACACCTCCACCTCCACCAAACAGTTGGATATGTCCGGCTCCTTTCTCTTGTAGGAGGTCAAACATATACTTAAAAAATTCCATATGGCCACCCTGATAAGAAGTTACTGCGATAGCCTGCGCATCTTCCTGTATGGCAAAGTCTACAATCTCTAAAACAGAACGATTGTGCCCCAGGTGAATCACTTCAGCACCTGATGCCTGCATGATACGGCGCATGATGTTAATAGCCGCATCGTGCCCATCAAATAAAGAGGTAGCCGTTACAATCCTGATCATATTTTTTGATTGGTAGATGGTTTCCATAGTCACATCCTGTTTTAATCCACTAGGTTTTGAGCAATAAGCTCAGCAATATCCATATTGATCACGTCCTCATCCTTATTGGCAAATTTGATCCCATCGGTAAGCATCGTCATGCAAAACGGACAGGCCGTAGCCACAATGTTGGCACCTGTTTCCAGCACATCAGCCGTACGTTCTTCATACACTTCCTTTTGCCCCTTTTCTGCTTCTTTGAACATTTGCGCCCCGCCAGCCCCGCAGCAAAGCGAAAAGCTCTTTGCACGTTTCATCTCCCGGTAATCAATATTAAAATGGTTAATCACCTTACGAGGTGCTTCGTAAATACCATTTCCGCGTCCGAGGTAGCAAGGATCATGATAGGTAATACGTTTATTCTTCAAGCCTTCCTGATTCACCTTTATCTGACCACTGTCAACCAGTTGTTGTATAAACGCTGAATAATGGATGACTTCGTAGTCTCCCCCCAGTTCGGGGTATTCGTTTTTGATGATGTTGAAACAGTGAGGACAAGTACAAATGACCTTTTTTACACCATAGCCATTTAGCGTTTCAATGACCTGCATGGCCTGCATCTGATATAGCATTTCATTACCAGCCCGTTTGGCAGGATCACCCGTACAGGTTTCTTCAGTGCCTAAAACGGCATAATCTATATTAGCGGCATTGAGTATTTGCGCAAAGGCGCGCGTCACTTTCTGGTAACGTTTATCAAATGCACCGGCACAACCGACCCAAAACAGGTATTCTGGCTGATGCCCTTGTGTACTTAATTCTGCCATTATTGGCACATCTATCTTTGTCATGTGTGAGAATTACGATTAAAAATGCTTTAGGCTTCTGTCCATTTCAGGCGGTCTTCGGCCGAATACTTCCAGGGTGCCCCGTTATTTTCGATATTGGCAAACATGGCGTTGAGCTCATCCGGTGCATCTCCCTCTTCCAGCACCAGGTAACGGCGCATATCCATTATGAGATTCGGATGACTGATGTTTAAAGGGCATTCCTGAGCACAGGCATTACAAGTGGTGCAAGCCCATAACTCTTCTTTAGAAATGTAATCGCCCAACAGGAAATGACCCGAGCCATTCTTACTTTTCTCGTCCATCCGTGCACGGATATCAACAAACAGTTTTCGCGGAGACAATAGTTTACCGGTAATATTGGCTGGGCACACCTCTGTACAACGCCCACATTGGGTACATGTCAATGCATCCATGTAATTCTTCCAGGTGATGTCCTCCACATCCTTCACGCCAAAACGCCGGGGTTGTTCCGGTGGTGCGGCATCATAAGCATTACCACTGAGCATCAGCGCCACCTCTTTTTGTACTTCAGGCATCGAAGGCAGATAAGTCAATGGATTCAGGTTACTGAAAAATACGTTGGGCAAGGACATGAACACATGAAAATGCTTGGAGTAAGGCAGATAATTGGCAAAGATAAAGATGAGCAAAATATGCGTCCACCAATAAAAGCTATACATTACCTCTGCATTAACTGTTGATAAATCGAAATAGGGCAACAAACTGGCCGATACAGGATAGGCTCCCGGCAACTCACTGCCATGCAGATATAAATCGGTCATATTAAGCCCAATCAATGACAGCATCAGTAGCATGATAAAACCAAGAGCAATGGCAGCATCCGTTTTATTGGCATTGGTCAGCTCAGCACCTTCGAACCGCCTGATATGCATCAACAGACGACGAGCCAGGAACAAAATAATTCCGGCCAGCACCACATAGGCAAAAATATCGCCGCTGGCAGCTATCACGGTATATAAAGGTCCCACAATACTTAGTGATCGATGCCAGCCTGACACCCCATCAATCACCATCTCAAGGCTTCCGATGGTAATCACAATAAAGCCCCAGAACACAAGCGCATGCATCAGACCGATGAACGGTTTACGCAGAATTTTAGTTTGTCCCAAAGCAACTTTTGCGGTTAAACGCAGACGTTTCATCACCTGTCCATCAAACGCCACATCCCGGGTAAGAGCAAAATTTGCTCGTATCTGCCAGAATGAACGTAGCAAGACGGCAATGGCGGCAATGAGTATAATTGTAAAAACAAGCTGATTCATAAACATAGTTTATTAGTTGTCAGGCAGAGGGCAGAAGTTTACTTATTCTCGTGGATATGCTTCTTGAACAAGGCATTCAGCTCCGGAATAATCTGAAAAGCATCTCCCACCATGCCGTAGTCGGCCACCTCAAAAATGGGCGCTTCGGGATCGGAGTTAATGCCCACAATACATTTGGCACCACTCACCCCGGCCACATGCTGAATGGCTCCGGATATGCCAATGGCAAAATAGATGTTTGGCGCAATAATCTTGCCTGTTTGTCCCACATGCTCATCAGCAGGGCGCCAGCCATCATCGGCCACAGGCCTACTACAGGCAGTGGCGGCTCCCAGCGTGGCAGCCAGTTCCTCCAGCAGCGCAAAATTCTCTGATGAGCGCATGCCACGTCCTCCACTTACAACAATATCGGCATCTGCCAACTGCAGGCCTTCTTCGCTCAACTGTTTGCCAACCAGCTCCAATCTTGAATTAGGCTCTTCAATATGCGGCTCGAAGCTTTGTATTTCCAGATCCCGGGCATTTTCCCTTAAACCGAAGCTATTGAGCATAGGCGTCAGAATAACCCGCTCGGTATGGGCTGTGACTGTTGCAATGGCTTTACCGGTGAAGGCTCTCTTTTTAACAGTGAACGGTTCATAGGACGAAGGCAAATCCAATACCTGTGGAATAAATCCGGCTTTTAAACGTACCGACAACCGAGGTGCAATGGCTTTTCCCTGCGCATTATCGGGAAACAAAATGTATTTGGCATCCACTTCATTAACCGCCTGCTCCACAATGCGTGTATAAACTCTGTTCACCCGCTGGTTGTACTTTTCATCATCAGCTTTAAGTAAACGGCTCATACCATAATTGCCTAATTTTTTCAATTCATCATCAGCGATGGTGCCAATTACCAAACCTGTTACTTCCAGGTTCAAGGTATCAGCCATCGCTTTGGCATAAGCGGTTAGTTCAAGGCTTTGTTTTTTGAGTTGCCCCCCAACATTTCTGATATATACGAGTATCGACATAGTCCTGATTTAAGATGTTAATAATGGTGTGCTTGCTTCTAGCGATTTCCTTTTGGTGTGTTAAATGAGTTTTGCCTCGTCACTCAGGCTTCGAACTAACTCTTCCGGCGTGTTAAGCATCTTCACTCCTCCTTTTGAAGGTGGAGCAGTATACATCACAAATTCTACCAACGGATCAACTTCTATGGCAGGAATCACATCCAGCGGCTTGCTTCTGGCTGTCATAATTCCACGCATATTAGGGATTTTAGGCACACGGGCGAATCCTTTCTGCACAATGAGTACAGCCGGCCCATCCACTTTCACCTGCTCCTTACCATTGGCCACATCGCGCTGGTAGATTGGTGTTACACCATCGAACTGAACAGATGACACCGAAGACACCGAAGCATAATCCAACAATTCGGCCAGCATACCGCCCACGGCCGCCTCGTTGTAATCGCCCGACTCAATGCCGCAAACAATAAACCCACAGTCCTTGCCCTGCAGATAAGCTGCCAGCTGAGTGGCTGTCTGAAAGGCATCCAGCGGTTCCACATCAATCCGGGTGGCTTTGTCAGCACCAATGGCCAATCCTTTGCGAAGGATGGGTTCGCACCGTACGCCACCTACCATCACAATCTCCACCTCATCAACAGGTGTACCTGCATCTTCCTTCAGTTCCACGGCACGTGTCAATGCCAGTTCGTCCCATGGATTAATCACCCATTGAATGGTTGTATCATCGAGTTGAGTGTTATCTTCCCTAAAGCGTATTTTGGTTGTTGTATCAGGAATATAACTCATGCAAACTAATACTTTCATAGTCCTTGTTTTAGTTGATTAAACATCGCCACTTTCAATGGCGCGGGACACCACAATCTTTTGAATCTCGGAAGTTCCCTCATAAATCTGTGTCAGCTTGGCATCGCGCATCAGCCGCTCCACATGGTACTCTTTCACATAACCGTATCCACCATGAATCTGCACAGCTTCGGTGGTTACACGCATGGCCATATCGGCCGCATACTGCTTGGCCATGGCACTGGCAATGCCATACGGTTGCCCCTGATCTTTGAGCCAGGCTGCTTTCATACAGAGGAACCTAGCTGCTTCTATCTCGGTGGCCATATCGGCCAGCTTAAAAGCAATGGCCTGGTGCCTGATAATAGGCTTCCCGAAAGTCTTTCGTTCCATTGCATATTTACACGCCAGCTCGTAAGCCCCGGAAGCAATGCCCAAGGCTTGCGATGCAATACCAATCCGCCCGCCTTCCAGCGTTTTCATGGCAAACTTAAAGCCGAAACCATCTTCACCAATACGATTTTCCTTGGGCACCTTCACATCGGTAAACTGCACCGAATGTGTATCTGAACTACGCATCCCCATTTTGTTTTCATGTGGGCCAACCGTTATTCCGTCGGCGTGTCGATCTACTATCAGGGCATTGATGCCATGATGGCCTTTAGCCGGATCTGTTTGTGCAATCAACAAATAAACTGAGGCTGTATGGCCATTGGTGATCCAGTTTTTAACACCATTCACCAGGTAATGATCACCCATATCAATGGCCTTGGTTTGCTGCGACGTGGCATCAGAACCTGCTCCTGGCTCAGACAACAAGAATGCACCTGTTACTTCCCCCCTGGCCAGCGGCTTGAGAAATTTCTCTTTCTGCTCTTCAGTACCGTACTTCTCCAATCCGAAACACACCAGTGAGTTATTAACCGATATGATGACGCCCACCGAAGAATCTACTTTGGAAAGCTCTTCCATGGCCAGTACATAAGACACCGTATCCATGCCACCACCATCGTATCTGGGATCGACCAGCATCCCCAGAAAACCCAGTTCAGCCAGGTTACGAATGTGTTCTGTGGGATAAATCGCTTTCTCATCCCGCTCAATCACATCCTGTATCAGCTCGCGCTGCGCATAATCGCGGGCAGCCTGCTGAATCATTATTTGCTCTTCTGTTAATTGGAAATTCATTTGTCTTTAGTTATTTGATTAGGGAGATTTTTATTTACATTTTTTAAATACCATGCTGACCACCGTCTTATCATTGCCGCCCATATTCACTGTCATTCCGTAAGGTTTATTATCCGGAACCTTGATTTGTGCCTGACCTGCCTGACCTGTAAGCTGCTCCCAGATGGTTACCACCTGATGCACGCCTGTAGCTCCGGTTGGATGTCCCCAGGCAATCAGTCCGCCAGTGGTATTAAATGGGATAGTACCATTACGTGCCGTGTTGCCTTCGGCCACATAGGCAGCTCCATGTCCCTTTGCTGCAAAACCAATGGCCTCGGTTGCCAAAACGCCAGCAATGGTAAAGCAGTCGTGCGTTTCAACTGTTGCCAGCTGTTCTTTTCCAATGCCAGCCATGCTTAACGCTCTGTTTACGGCAGCTTTGGTAGTACTTAATTCCAAGGGATCAACCGGTTCTTCCATGATGTTATCCTCCGCCTGGGCAAAACCGACCAGTTCGATGGCCTTGTTTGGCGCAATGCCGGTTCGCTTTAATCCTTCCTCAGAAACAATAGCAATAGCAGAGGCACCGTCGGATACTTTTGAGCAGTCGGTATAATTAAGATGATCCACGAAACGGCTTCCATCGGGAGGCAGCAATCCCGTTTCCATCAGTTTATCACTCTTATTTTCAAACTCCTGGGCTGTTTCACACAGACGTGCATTCTCCACACAATTGACATACCATTGAGCCAGGCCTTTACGCATGTATTCTTCGCCATAGGCACTGGCATAAGCACCAGCCCGGTCGCTGAATTTTCCCGGAAAGAAGTAGGCATGTCCGTCTTTACGTTTCGGATAATAATCAGCCTGAGCCAGGAAGTCGGCACCATACATTGCTTTCACTGTATTCTGAACTTCCACACCAACAATCAGTACCACATCCGCTGTGCCAGCAAGAATTGATTTCACGCCCGTCATCACAGCCAGCCCTCCGGAAGCACAGGCTCCTTCAACCCTTATAGCTGGTTTATACTTCAATTTCTCATCAATAGATGGGATAAAAGCCGCCAAATGTGCCTGATTATTGAAACGGGAAGCAATGAAGTTACCAATAACGCTTTCGTCTACATGTTCTGCCCCGTTAATACGCGCCAAAACTTTACGTCCGGCTTCCTGTATGTAATGTGCCAGTCCCGGGTTTTCTTTTTTAGGATTGAACTCTGAACGTCCGCTCCCCAGCGAGACCGTATTATATCCAGCTACTATAAAAACACGTTTTTGCATGGCTTAGAAATTATAATCGTTAACGGGTCCGTACAAGTGATAGAATCCATTCATCATCACGGCATTGACATAATCGGTGGATGCGGTGACACCATCTTCCTTCAGTTGAAGGCCCAGAGCTTTCATGGCTGCCATATAGGTTTTCAGGAGTCGGGCACCCCGACTGTCCTCATTGGCCAGATGTTCAAAGGCTTCTTTCAGATGCTGCTCCCTGTATTTAGAGCGACTCAGCTGATTCCAGGAGTAGACTTTTGTTTGCACTGACAGGTACTCATCAGCTTTCGAAGCAGGTGCTTTAAGGGCCACATATTTATCGGTATCTATATCATACAACTCAACCGGACGGCCTTTTACATATTTGAACAAACCTTCTTTTTGAGAGCCATCATGATGTTGCCCGCCTCTTACGCCTTTTTCCAAAAGACCGGTTAGCAATGGACTGACTATCTCTTCATCGAGGTAAGTATTCATCACCTTCATAATCAACACACAGACATCAATGCCCACATAGTCGACCAACTGAAAGATACCCATGGGGCGCATCATCAGCTCATGACTGACCTTATCCGTAATCAGTAATGCCTGCTGCGCATCCAGTTCTTTTCGCAGATCATTATACATTTTCTCGGCAAACAATATCTCGCGCATGAAAAAGCCATTGCCAACAAAACCTGCCACATCGAAAGAAGGCACGATGAGTTTATCCATGTGTCTGGCAAAACCATCCACTATTTTACTCAACTCAGGATGGCCGCCTTTCAACTCAACCACCTCGATCAGCTTCTGTACAGCCGGCGGATTATAGAAATGACAGCCAATGATGCGTCCATCCAATTGTGCTTTCTGATTCAGTACCTCAATGGGAATAGCACTTGTGTTAGTCAGGAAAAATGGTTCGTGAGGATTATTGTCATTGATTTGTTTCAAAACAGATGACTTAATTGTCTCATCCTCAATAATGGCTTCAAAAATCAGGGTAGAATGATAGGCAGCCTCCATATTAATTGATGGCTTCACTAACGATAGCGCTTCAAACACAAAGGCCTCAATGATGTCTTTATTATCAATGAGGTGCGCCCGGTTGGCGTAGAGCTTCCGCAGCTCCACAATGTTTTTTTCAGCCCACTTCTGCAGTTGCTCTTTCAGGTAATTCATTAATCCCTGCAAGTGCTCAAAGTCTTGGTCAATGGCATTGATGACAAAGGTTTGTCCCAAATAGGGTGCATGGTGCATCAACTTAGTGGCATGTAAAACATTCAATAGCAGAATGCCACTGCCCATTTTACCGGCCGCACCAATGACACTAATGTTCTTAAATCTATCCAGGTGACTCATAGTTTATTGTATAATTGGTTTATTTTACCACTGAGGTTTGCGTTTTTCGAGGAAAGCACTCATCCCTTCCTGAGCTTCGCTGTTGAATAAGGAAGCAAATGCGTCCTGCTCTGCGTCACATCCAGCCACAAAGCCCTTCTCTAATCCACAATTAACAACAGTCGCTAAAGATCTGGTGGCTAATGGCCCTTTGGATGCAATGAGTTTGGCCAGTTCCATGGCCTTATCCATCAACTCTTCATTGGAATAAACAGCCTGAACCAATCCCATACGAAGTGCCTCGGTGGCATCAAACATATTGGCAGTATACAGGTAATAACGGGCATTATTAAGCCCAATGGTACGCACCAGTCGCTGCGAACCACCAAAACCGGGTATCAATCCCAGGTTCACTTCGGGGGCACTAAACTTAGCCGTTTCGGCAGCCAACAGAAAGCTGCATGATAACGCCATTTCTAGACCTCCTCCCAAAGTAAAGCCATTGAGGGCTCCGATAAATGGTATTGGTGATTGCTCAATGCGCTTCATCACATCATGTCCCAGGCTGGAAAAAGCTTTAGCCTCCTGCTCCGACTTTCCCTGCATCTCAGCAATGTCGGCACCAGCTATAAAAGCTTTGCCTTCACCAGTAAGAATAACCACACGAATATGTTCGCTGGCTTCTATTTTATCCAGAAGGGCATTTAATTCCTTAAGCACTTCGCTATTGAGAGCATTCAATGCTTTGGGTCGCGAAAAAGTAATGATGCCAACAGCATCGTGTTGTGTGCAAGTGAGGTTCATAAAAATAACTTAATTAGAATGCTAATCAAGTTAGGCAATCTATTTTAAGATATCAATGTCTTTTTTATAAAAAATTAAAAATCACTTACAAATCACAACCTCCATCAACAGCCTCCTAACATGTACATTAAAAAATATTAACCGAACGATAACCTGATACTACATTACAAATTAACAGCATCCTATTATTATACTTACAACACCAATTTTCAGGCATATACTAACAATGCCATAGGGCACTGCTAAGCACTTTGTAATCCATCTACAAGTATGATAAATCCACTCTTGACAAAGCCTACAAAGTCGTCATTACACACGTATTATAATCTATTGATAAAAGTTTAAAAGAACATTGACACCATTTCAATTGGAGTTTATATTTCCCAGGTAATAAAAGCTATCAGTTATGAAACAAGTACCTTTATCAATCAGAAAAACAGCCTGGCTCTTAATCACAGGTGCTATACTAGCAGCAACGCTCTGTTATTGTTCTGATGAAACGGTTCTGGAAGTGGCTGAACCAGAAATCCGGCTTAAAGCTTTCCATGGCATTCCTGATTACCAGGATGGTCAGTGGTATGTTTATCGCGATATCATCAATAACGACTCTATTGAGGTACTCATACCTCCCGTCTGGAATGGTCAGTTTATAGTATATGCCCATGGCTATGTAAATCCTAACTTGCCCATCCATCTTCCTGATGATATTATAGGAGGCATGCCTTTATCGCAATTAATAACTTCTGCCAACTTTGGTTATGCCTCAACCAGTTATTCTGAAAATGGTTTTGCAGTGAAGGAAGGAGTTATTGATGTTTTATACCTGGGCAATCAATTAAAAGCCCACTTTAAACCTCATCACATCTTCCTTGGTGGCGTTTCAGAAGGTGGACTGGTAGCTATGAAAACCCTTGAAAGGAATCAGAAGATCTTTGAGGCCGGACTTATCAGCTGTGCACCTGTAGGTAACTTTAGAATGCAGTTAAATTACTTTGGTAATTTTCATGTACTTTTTAATTACCTGTATACCGATGAGTTACTTAACTACCCCGGAGGCTCCATCGATTTAGGCAATCCACAAGGCGTACCTCCTCTAACCATGGACTACTGGAGTAATGGCTTTTTAGATGCTCCTCTTCTTTGGGTTATCAGTCAGGAAGAATGGAAGTTACCTCTACTGTTTCAATTAGCCGGCGTTCCTACTGATTTTATACCTAATGAAGAATACATGCTATTGATGCTAAGAGAACTTCTACGCTTCAATATTATGGCAACCAATGATATGATTGAACGTTTGGGTGGTGTCCCTTTTGAAAATACAGAAACCTGGTACCAATGTGACATACCCTTTAACTACGAGGAGCTTAATGCGCAGGTACAACGTATCAAGGGCGATAAGCAAGCCTTTCATCATATGGAACGCCTATACGAGACAAAAGGCACACCAAATGTACCGGTTGTATTAATGCACACAATGGGTGATCATGTGACACCATTCTGGCATTTTGAGCAATTTATGACCAAAGTGGCTATGCAAGAAGGCAATCATGTAATCCCATTTCCTGTTGAAAGATATGGTCATTGCAATTATGAGCTTGAGGAAGTGCTCGGAGCTATACAACTAATGATTAACCAGTAATCAAAAAAAACCTCCCAAACTCATATGCAGAGAGTGGGAGGTTCAATTCATTTATGTAACTTTTATAACTTTATCATCTTCACACGACCAATCTGGCCTGTCTTAAGTTTACATTCAATCCCTTTCAGATGAAAAGATACTTCATCAATAATTTCCTGTACCACACCGTGAGTTAGATTTCCTGAACGCTCATCTTGCTTCTGAAGAATCGCCACCTTAGTTCCCTTTTTAATGTTTTTTCTTTCCCTTCCGTCCATTTTTACTCTAAAATAATAATTGACATTTTCTACTAATTCTTAATACAGGTGTTCTTTGGGATACTGCACGTCATCCCTTTAGCTATTTAGAACATGCCTAATTAAACTACTTCAACTTCCCCTACTGTATTGTTTTTTATTCCCAATTAAAAAGCCGAACTCCATTTCTGAAATTCGGCTTATTTTGAGGTTCCTGGCGGATTCGAACCGCCGTACACGGTTTTGCAGACCGTTGCCTAGCCACTCGGCCAAGGAACCGTCGTGTTTCGGGTTGCAAAATAAGTAATAAATTATTTTCTGAGCAAATTTTATTTCCTCTTTTGCCCATATAATTTCAGGCAATCGGGACATAAACAACCTTTGTATTTCTCACCCAATACTTTAAGATTTTCACCCGCCACAATATATTCGTTACACCAACAAGGCGAATCGGCTTCAGCATGACAAAAAAACTCAGCACCACAGCGTGGGCATACCTTTGTAATGACTCCTGGATCTTTCATTTTACCTGCTAAATGTTGCACTCACACATTTCATCTGTCCCCCCATTGGCGGATTCATCTTTGATACCTTAACTGTTGCTTTTAGTAGCTGAGGGAAACGCTCATAGATACCATCAATAATGCGCTTATTAAGATGTTCGAGCAGATGTGAATTTTGCATGATTTGCTCGCGCACAATCTCATAAACCGTTACATAGTTAAGTGCATCGTTGATATTATCGGTTTGGGCAGCTATGGTGCAATCGGTCTCCAATGTTACTTTCACCAGAAAACGGTTTCCCACCACCTGCTCTTCTTTAAAACAGCCATGATAAGCATAAAACTCCATTTCCTCCAGTTCAATCACACCAATCATTTGCGTCTCTTCCATGGTTTTGTATTTTTTTGGCGAAAATACTGTTTTATCATCGAATCATCAGATTTTTAAGTCGAAAAACAATTACTTTTGTGCCTGATGTTCACACATCTCAAAAAGCAAATACTATAATAGACAAAATACACGAGCAGATGGAATTGAACGAAACGCCGAAAACGAATTTCATTCATCAGGAGATTGACAAAGATTTAAGTGAAAACAAAAACGGAGGAGCTGTACTAACCCGTTTCCCGCCAGAGCCCAATGGCTATCTGCACATCGGGCACGCAAAATCTATCTGCCTGAACTTTGGCCTTGGCAAACACTACAAAGGCGGTACCAACCTGCGTTTTGATGATACCAACCCTACCAAGGAAGATACTGAATATGTAGAATCAATTAAGGAAGACGTAAACTGGCTGGGCTTTCAGTGGAAAGATGAGCCTAAGTTTACCTCCGACTATTTTGAGCAACTATACCAATGGGCCGTTTTATTCATTAAAAATGACAAGGCCTATGTCGATGACCAGAGTGCCGAAGAGATTGCATCACAAAAAGGAACACCGACCATGCCTGGCCAGGAAAGTCCATACCGCAATCGTAGTGTTGAAGAAAACCTGGACCTGTTTGAGCGCATGCGTAAAGGGGAGTTCAAAAATGGAGAACGCGTACTGCGTGCCAAAATTGATATGGCTTCGCCAAACATGCACATGCGCGATCCGTTGATGTACCGAATCATACATGCTCATCACCACCGCACAGGCGATGACTGGTGCATTTACCCCATGTACGACTTTGCCCATGGGCAGGGCGACTTTGTAGAGGGCATCACACACTCTATCTGCACATTGGAATTTGAAGTGCACCGCCCCTTATACAACTGGTTCCTGGAACAAATACTAGCGTTTCAACCTGAGTTACAAGAGCAGGCTCGTCCTCGTCAGATTGAATTTGCACGACTGAACCTCAACTACACCGTAATGAGTAAGCGCAAGCTGCTTCAACTGGTGAATGAGAATTACGTGGCTGGCTGGGATGATCCACGCATGCCTACTATCTCGGGATACCGTCGCAGAGGCTACACGCCTGAATCGATTCGCCGCTTTGCCGACCAGATTGGTGTAGCCAAGCGCGAAAACGTGATTGATGTGGCCTTGTTGGAACACTGCATCCGTGAGGACTTAAACAAAAGAGCGCCGCGCGTTTATGCTGTCTTGAATCCGGTAAAAGTGATTATCACCAACTACCCGGAAGGTGAAGTTGAATGGATGGAAGCCATCAACAACCCTGAGGATGAAAGCATGGGCGCACGTCAGTTACCATTTAGCCGCGAGATTTACATTGAACGCGATGACTTTATGGAGAACGCACCTCGTAAATTCTTCCGCATGGATGTTGGCCGCGAGGTACGTTTGAAGAACGCTTACATTGTAAAATGTGAGGGCATTAAGAAAGATGAGAACGGTGAGATAACAGAGATTTACTGTACATACGATCCGGATACCAAGAGCGGTATGGAAGGCAGTAACCGTAAGGTAAAAGGCACCTTGCACTGGGTAAGCATTGAGCATGCCAAAACCGTTCAGGTGAAACAATACGATCGCCTGTTTATGGATGAAGAACCGGATGGACATAAGGACAAGGACTTCCTAGAGTTTCTGAATCCAAACTCACTTTCGGTTATTAACACGGCCTATATAGAACCTAATTTCAAGGATGCAGGTGCTAAGTTTGATGATGGCATTGAGCGCTACCAATTCCAGCGCCTGGGCTATTTCTGTATTGATAAAGATTCGACAGAGGAGACTATTGTTTTCAACCGCACGGTGACATTAAAGGATTCGTGGACTAAGAAGAAGTAGTTAAAGACTTAAGATTCCAGATATAAAACTAAAATCCCGCTTTCGAAAAAGCGGGATTTTTTTTATAGCTCTGTTTTATAATTCAGTTTTTCGAAGTCTTCTCTATAGGCCTTAAGGATGTTCTGTTGACTATCTTCGCAATAGTATTGCTTATAATGCTCATGCTCGGTGGTGTTCAATCGAGGAAACTCAAACTCCAGCTGCAGGTGTTGTTTAATTACCTCCACATCCTCATGGATATTCTCCAGCCGGGCAATAAAATCTGTCAATAAACTATCTCGATTACTGATATACCTTAACTGCGGAAACAGGTAGCCTTCGTAGCTGTTAAATGTAGAACAGTCCTTTTCAAAATCAATCTTACTGATATGATAAGTAAACTCCCTGAAACTCATCTGTGGATGAATCCATTTATGCTGCTTAAAATAAAAGAATGATGAAACAGCGCGTTCGTATGGATTGCGAACAATGGCAAATTTAAAGGCCGATTGATGAAATGATTCATTAACCAGATTGCTAGCCCGTAAATGGGAATAATTAAGCGGTCCAAACGACACCAGTCCTTTATTGGGGAAATAAAAGCGAACAGCTGCTTCATTGTCAAGGTACTGCATACCATGTGGCTTAAGAACCTGGAACATGCTGGTTCCGCCATTCTTCGGAATCCAGATAAACACTGCATCTTTAACCCCTGGATGTTGACGGACATACTGTCGCTTATAATAGCCTGTTCGCCTTTTTATCTTATTAAATATCTCAGGAACTGACCACCTTTTCACTTCTCGCTCTGCCATAAGATAGCTGTTTGACATACAATATTACACAATTATTGAGAGCTATAGTAAAAGACTAAAGACACAAGAACCAAGATATAAGATTTTCCAGTTCCACATCGGAGAAAAAATTGTGTGAATCGGTCAAATTTTGGTTGGAAGTTAAAAGGCTCGCATCTTTAACGGCATGGGTGCTAGTACGCTGTGTTCCTTCTGGTTTCATTTGTGGATTAATTAATAATCCTTTTGAATTCAAGCGACTCTGCACCAAAATTAACCAACAATCCCATCTTTCTTTTCGCAATCTTGAGATAATTAATAAGCTGCGCATAGTGAACATCATCAAGTTCCTTAACCGCTTTGAGCTCAACAATAACCTCATCATAACAGATAAGATCTGCTTTATACTTCTTGGTAAGAATTTCTCCTTTATAATCAATCTGCAGTTCCACTTCCTGGGCAAACGGTATATTCTTGTTTCCAAGTTCAATTGACAAAGCTTCTTGATATACAGCCTCCAACAATCCAGATCCCAGCACTCGATGCACCTCCATACAACAACCTATAATATTGTAACACTCATGCTTTAACGGGTAGACTTCTTTCATAAAAAACATTTAACCACAAATTACGCAAATTTCACAAATTCACAGGTGAATTTTACTCGTACGAAGTCTATTTATATAAACCCATTGAATAATCTCCAAAAATTATCAAATACTGAACAACACAAGGTATATCAAGAATTTTGTTTTCCTACGGAAAACTATTGGTGTCAATTCGTGTAATTTGTGGTGGCTAAATTCATGTAACTTTTAATCATCATGTACACAATTTATGCTAGAATTGATGAAAGAACACCCAATAATGTGGTAATACTCATACTTTGACAAAGTAGCGTATTCGATAAAAACCACTAATTACGCAGATTCCACGAAATCCACGGGTGAAATTTATTTGTGTTAATCAGTGTAATTTGTGGTTGATAAAATGATAAGTTGGAAGGTTCGCATCTTTATTGGCATGGGTGCTATTAAGCTGCGTTCCTTGTAAGACTAAGAATCCCGCACCTGATGAGATGCGGGATTCCAATTCGTCTAATTCGATTTCAGTTCGAATAATTCGTTAGCCTATATTTTCAACGGCTGCTTTAAGGCGCTGAATCGTTTCTTCCTTGCCAATCATCTCAGCAATCGTCATCAGGTCAGGACCAAAGCCACCACCTACTAAAGCCAGACGGAAGGCATTCATCACCAAACCAAAGCCCAGCTCTTTTGCTTCAATCTGCTCGGCAATGGCTGCTTTAATGACATCGGCCTGCCACGTATCAAGCTGCTCTAGAACAGGCATTAGCTCCGTCATAAATGCCGGCACATCACCCTTCCAGCGCTTCTTCACCACCTTGGCATCGTATTCAACAGGTGCCTCAAAGAAAAATGAGCACTGCTCCCACAGCTCACTCACGAAGTTAACACGCTCTTTAATGAGGCCAACCACTTCCGACACATATCCATTTTCACGTTCATGACCGCGTTCCTTCAGCTCGGCCTGAAACAGTTCTGCCAGCTCTTCGTTGGATTTGCGCACCAGATGCTGCTGGTTGAACCATCTCGCTTTATCCGGGTCAAAGCGGGCACCCGACTTGTTAACCCGCTCAATGGAGAATAACTGAATCAGCTCATCCATTGAGAATAGCTCTTGCTCCGTACCGGGGTTCCAACCTAACAGAGCCAGCAGGTTAACCACCGCCTCGGGGAAATAACCGCTTTCGCGATAGCCAGCCGCAATACCATCCTCCAACTGCCAGTTTAATGGAAATACTGGGAAACCACCTTTATCGCCATCGCGCTTCGATAGTTTTCCTTTACCGGTAGGTTTCAGAATCAGTGGCAGGTGAGCAAACTGCGGCATGGTATCTTCCCAATTCAATGCACGGTACAGCATGATGTGCAACGGGACTGATGGCAACCACTCCTCACCGCGAATCACGTGTGAGATATCCATCATGTGGTCATCTACAATATTGGCCAGGTGATATGTAGGCAGTTGATCAGCACTCTTATAAAGCACCTTATCATCCAAGGTGTTGGTATTAAAAGTAACCGAACCGCGCACCATATCATTGGTCTTCACCTCGGTATTTTCAGGCATCTTGAAACGAATTACCCAAGGCTCTCCGGCTTCCATGCGTTGCTTCACCTCATTTTCTGACAAACTCAATGAGTTTTTAAGCCCTTTACGGGTATGCATATCGTAAGCAAAGGTCTTTTTCTCAGCCTCAGCCTGTGCACGTAAAGCATCCAGCTCTTCGGGTGTATCAAAGGCATAATAAGCCCAGTCAGTTGCTACCAGCTGATCGGCGTATTTCTTATATATCTCGCGACGCTCGCTTTGCTTGTATGGACCGTAATCTCCACCTTGCTTAACACCTTCATCGATGGTCATGCCAAGCCACTCCATACTCTCATTGATATACTCTTCGGCACCCTTAACAAAACGTGTTGAATCGGTATCTTCAATGCGAAGTATAAAATCGCCCCCATGCTTTTTGGCGAACAGGTAGTTAAACAATGCGGTACGAACACCACCAATATGCAATGGTCCGGTTGGACTCGGTGCAAAGCGCACACGTACTTTACGAGTTGTCATATGTTGTTTTTTTTTTTGCAAAGATAGTTTTAAAATGTTGATTTGTTAATTGTATGATTTGGTTAGTTGTGGATAATATCAAGATCGCCTTTACATGAAGACCTTGCTGCAGGTTGCAGGAACCATTAACAGATGCTGAGGATGAGTCACGCAAGTTGCAGGAGCCATTAACAGATGCTGAGGAGACGTCCCGCAGGTTGCAGGAGCCATTGACAGATGCTGAGGAGACGTCCTGCAGGTTGCAGGGACCATTAACAGATGCTGAGGATGCGTCCTGCAGGTTGCAGGAGCCATTAACAGATGCTGAGGAGACGTCCTGCAGGTTGCAGGAGCCATTGACAGATGCTGAGGAGACGTCCTGCAGGTTGCAGGAGCCATTAACAGATGCTGAGGAGACGTCCTGCAAGTTGCAGGGACCATTAACAGATGCTGAGGAGACGTCCTGCAGGTTGCAGGAGCCGTTAACAGAAGATGAGGAGATGTCCTGCAGGTTGCAGGGACCATTAACAGATGCTGGGAAGACGTCCTGCAGGTTGCAGGAGCCATTAACGGATGCTGGGAAGACGTCCCGCAAGTTGCAGGAGCCGTTAACAGATGCTGAGGAGACGTCCTGCAGGTTGCAGGGACCATTAACAGATGCTGAGGAGACGTCCCGCAAGTTGCAGGAGCCGTTAACAGATGCTTAGGATGCGTCCTGCAGGTTGCAGGAGCTATCTCATGTATAGAGAAAGGGTCTGTTCTCAATAAAAGGGTCTGTTCAATAAACTGTGTCATCCATTAATTTTTCTTTTTCAAGGCCCTTCACAAATCATAGGGTTTTGGAAAAGAAAAATAAAAGAGGTTGCCCAAAAGAAGAACAACCTCTCAACTTAAACATGAACTAAACTATTTGACGTAAGGTGCTTCCATCAAAAATGAAAGACTGCGCTCAACACTCTCCAGTGGAGTGTAGTTGTAGCGCTCCACCTCGACAATGATGTCCTTCATACCTGCTAACTCGGCTTTTTTAAAGATGGGTTCAAAATCCATCTTTCCACTCTGCCCCAGCTCCATTTCATCTTTCACGTGCCATAATTCAAAGCGTTTCGGATACTGTTCAAAATAAGCGGTGGCCTCTTTTCCGCCTTTCATAATCCAGTACAAATCGAGCTGAAACATCACTTTGTCCGGATCGGTATTTTGCAACATGTAATCGTATCGCACCATGCCATCCACCTCTTCAAACTCCTTGTCGTGGTTATGGTACCCAAAACGGATGCCTTCAGCATTGCATTTTTCTCCAACTGCATTGAAGTAATCGCAGTAACGCTTCAAATCGGCCAGAGAACCATAGCCCTTTTTATCCATCGATGCCTGAACGATGTATTTTGCGCCTGCCCTGGCATGAGCATCAATACACTGATCCCACCATTGCATGGTTGCTTCCCACTGCTCTTTATCGGGTAAGGGATGACCGCAATGCGAGGCCGTAAAGCTCAGTCCATTGGCATTTAATAGCTTACTAAACGCTTCGGGCGACATACCATAAAACTGCCCATCGGCATAACCGGCTGCCTCCACAAAGGTGTAGCCCATCTCACCCAACTGCTTAATGGTGCCTGCTGCATCCTTTTTCATATCGTCGCGCACCGACCACAATTGGATGCCGATGCTTTTTTCTGCTTTTTGAGCACTTATATTCATAAGCGGCAAAGTAATTAAAACAATGCCCATAATGGCAAGGTGGCGTATCATAATTCTTTGATTTTAATGTTACGGAACCACACATCGTCGCCATGATCCTGAAGCCCGATATACCCTTCGCTGGCCACATCGGCCCATGTTGGGTTCAATGCCGGAAACTTACTACCAGCCACCAACTCGTTCCATTCAGGTGTCCACAGATGGTATTCAACCACTGTTTCACCATTCTGCATATGCCAAACCGAACCCTTGTATACTTTTATCTCTACCGAATTCCATTCGCCGGCAGGCTTGGCATTCTGAGGTACAGCAGGATACAGGTCATAAAGCGAACCAGCCTGACGGTTACCGGCAATCCCGGCTGCCGCATCAGGATGCTTCTCATTATCCAGTATCTGCATCTCCGGAGCTGTTTTCCAGATGTAATCCAATGAGTCACTTTCCTGTCCCAGGTAAAAAATACCCGAGTTACCACCTTCTGAGATTTTCCATTCCAGCTTCAGATGGAAGTTACCGAATTTCTTATCGCCATAAATAATATCACCTCTGTCTTTTCCGCCTGCTTCACCCCTGCCAGAGCCAGGACAGTGAATCGTACCGTCTTCGGTAATCTCCCAACCGTCGGGGAAAGTGGTTTTACCATAGTTGCGCCAGCCATCAGTCGTTTTTCCATCGAACAACAACTGCCAGCCATCGGCTTTCTCTTCTTTAGTTAGTGCATTAACTTCCTGCGTCTTATCGCAACATGAGCTTAGTATCATAGCTACTAAACTGATTAAAAATAGATTCTTCATTTTATTAGATTTTTTATGCGCTTCGGCCAAATCTGGCGAACACGCTTTTCTTTAGTTTGATATTGATTTTATAATTCCTTGTTTCAACAACTCAACCTATTACACTGGCATCTCCGGCAATGTCCAGCCATCGCGGTAAGTGTGCTTAATGAGTTCATTGGCAAAGGCGTTGGCATTAACTGGCTCGGTCCATTCTTTATCAAAAGTAGGGTGACCATCGTGTATTTTAAACCCATCGCTTATCACTGTCCGGATGGTTTCATCATCGCCAATATTTGTGAATCGCATATTTTCACCATCCCACTCCAGCTCTTTATTGAGTGACTGCAAACGAACGGCCAGCACCCCCATCACCACCATTTCATTAAAAGGGCCGGCCTCGCTAAATGGCGATAAGGTTTCCACTCTGGTTTCGGGTGATTCTTTACAAGCCCTTACCCAATCCATCTCATGACTGGTTGTAATACGCGGTAATGTTTTGGGCACATCAGGTGTCCGGCCAGAAAGCAGCCAAGGATCGCGACCATAGCATCCACAAACCAGTGTATCTTTTGAGCCGTGAAAGAGCACACCACCTCCGTGATGATTCATATCTTTTCCTGCTGGCCATCCGTCTGGTTTAAGGGGCTGTAAACCGCCATCGTACCAATGTACTTCTACTTCGGGCATATTTACTTTTGGCAGGCTTTTACGTTCAGGAAATACCAGTCGAACTTTTTGGGCCACAGGAGCCGCATCGGTTAGTAAGAGTGTAGAACTGCCCTGTGCTTTTATGGGATAGCCCAGGTTAAGCCCTTTAAACACCGGATGCAGAATATGACAGGCCATATCGCCCAAAGCACCTGTACCAAAGTCCCACCAACCGCGGAAATTCCAGGGTGTGTAAATCTCATTAAACGAACGCATTTTAGCTGGTCCAACAAATAAATCCCAGTTCATGGTTTCGGGTATGGGCTGCTTTTCTGTCGGGCGATTCAGACCCTGTGGCCATATGGGGCGGTCGGTAAAAGCTTCAACTTTGCGCACCTCACCGATCTCACCATTGCGAATCCATTCGGTAGTGGTAGCAACTCCATCGCCCGATGCTCCCTGGTTACCCATCTGCGTTGCCACCTTATATTTAGCTGCCAGTTTGGTTAGCAAACGTGATTCATATACGGTGTGAGTCAGCGGCTTCTCAACATACACATGCTTACCCATAGTAATGGCCGTAGCCGCAATGATGGCGTGCGTATGGTCGGCTGTGGCTACCACCACTGCATCAATATCATTGCCCATTTCGTCCAGCATTTTACGCCAGTCCCAGTAGCGCTTAGCCTTTGGAAAGTACTCGAAACAGCCTTTGGCATATTTCCAGTCTACATCGCACAGTGCTACAATATTTTCACTTTCGACGGCCTTCAACACACCAAAGCCTCTTCCTCCAACACCAACTCCGGCAATATTCAGTTTGTCATTTTTCGATTTCCGGCGACTGTTCATGGCCACAACAGAGGGCATCATGGTCAAACCCGCAGCAGCCAGTCCTGCATTGGATATAAACCTGCGCCGGTTCATTTCATAGATTTTTTCTTTTTTGTTCATGTTTGATAATGTAAGGTGATTAATACTGAGTTTATAAAGGGTAATTATATCAGTTGTTCTTTATCAGCATCCCAATACACTTTGCGGTTCTCGCGATAAGCGATGGTAGCCATGTGTGCGGTAACAGCCTCTTCAAAGGCCTGATGAATATCGCAACTGGGTTGCTTGTTACTTCGTATGCCATTGAGCCATTCTTTTATGTGCAGATGCGCCGTATTAACCCGCTTGCCCTGCACATGGGTGTATAACAGACCTCTGCTGGCAAAATATTGCTCGGTGGCTGAGCTGTAGCCATCCAGGCTGTTTTTACCAGGCTGGTAAGTTATCATAGGCTTATCGGCTGAAATCAAGCCGGCATCAAGCTGCTTGCGATACTGTGTCGAACGGTTATCGGGATACACCTCCAGTACATTTTCCATTTTCATGGTGGCATCGTGCCCCATCAGTACTTTACCACGGTAATGATCGTTTGCCAGAGAGGCACTGTACATGAAAGTCAGGTCACGCTCCGGGTATTCAAACACCGCCTGAAAGACGTCAGGTACTTCACGGCCATCTTTATAAAAATAGATACCTCCTGATGCCACTGCCGAATGCGGTATCCCCAGCTGCATCACCTGGTTAATGGCATCGTACTCATGAGTCAGCAGGTCGCCAGCCAGCCCTGTACCATAGTCCCACCAGCAACGCCAGCGAAAAAAACGCTCGGCACTAAACGGATGATTATTGGTTGGCTCAATAAATTGTTGCCAGTCGATGGTTTGTTCACTAGCCGCGGGATGAATCGGATAAACCCAGGCACCATTGGGGTCGTTTCGGTTGGTACATACCTCAATGAGGGATATTTTTCCAAGCACATTTTTATCAACTAACTGTTTGGCCTTTTTAAAACTGGCTGTTTGCCGACCCTGGTGTCCCAACTGGAAAACAACGCCCGACTCTTTAACTGCTTTACGCAAGGCAAACGCTTCCTCAATGGTGCGGGTCAGGCCTTTTTCGATATAAATGTGCTTACCGGCTTTGGCCGCATCAATGCCCATCTGAGCATGCCAATGGTCTGGGGTAGCAATAATCACCGCATCAATATCAGGTGCTGCCAGTAATTCACGATAATCGGTATAGTGTTTCACCTTAGAAGCCGCCTCGTTTAACTCCGTTGATTTTTCTTGGTTGCTGCACGACAAGAGAGCTTCTTTGGCATTAACATCGAAAATGTCGCATACACCACGTATGTCAATATTCAGGTCATCCTGCTCTATAAAATCGCCATAACGGGTATCAGATGGGTTAAGCTGTGCTTGCTCTTGCCAATGCTTTAGCGTATTGGGATGCGCAAAACCTGCTGCTTCCAATAGGTAACGACCACGACCACCTGTTCCAATAATACCCAGCCTGATGGTTTGTCCACTGGAAATTGAAGCCGGTTCGGGATCATCATATAACTTCAGCCCCAGTTCATCAGCCATGTTGAAGCTGTGTTGTTGTTGATAGTCAGTTTTTTTAAGCAGAGCATATGCAAATGCCCCTAACACAGGTACTGTCGCCAGAGTTTTGACTATATCTCTGCGAGAGAAGCTTCGTTTATTATCGTCCATGGGTATTGCTTTTGTTGAATATCAGGCGATCGAGACCATTCACCTGGCTGGTGGGAATTGCATAAAGTACTATAAGCAGAAGGGTAAATATCAGATTCTTATCTACCCATAAAGCCTGCTCTGAACCAGGCATCAGCTGTGCTGCAATAGTGGGTGGGTGGGCCAGGTAATATAGAAATACCAGCAAGGCTCCTGCCAAAGAAGCAATGCGCGCCAATGTGCCAGTTATCAGACCTATACCTATGGCAATTAATCCCCAAATATTAAGAAAATTAACTACATCAAGGCTAATGGAATTTTCAGCCAGTGAATGAAAAAAGCCTGAAAAGACACCTTCTGTACTCATTAAAAAACCAAAGGCACTCCATCCGGGATGAAGTAATTTGATGATTCCTTCATAGAGGAAATACCATCCGGTAAGCACGCGCAAGCCAACCATGGCGTACAGTTGAAGGGTATTCAAAGAAAATGGGTTATTCATTTTATTGGTCAATTGTATGATTAGTTTAGAAGATGTAAAATAGAAACAATTACAACTTAAACAAATACTAATCAATCAAATAACCATATTATCTGAACATTTTGAACATACGTCAACCACTTAACAATAGTAAGTAACATAAGCCAGGTGCCGAATATGGAAGTATGGCAAATAATAGTGAGGTAAAAGTAAGCCCGCCTGAATTTGAATCTGCGATTATTCTTTTATTCTATTGTTTAATACTGTTTTAAAACAATTAACGGGCTTACTCTTTTACTTATTGACTAATACAATTTATCAGAAGGAAACATTCTCCACCTCCTTAAACGTCCGGTAACTGGGCGTATAAGTAATGTTCTTGCAACGCTCTATTAATTCATCCACTTGCTCGTGGGTAATTTCATGGTTGGTGATGTAGGGAAACTTAATCATCGGATGCTCCATAAAAAAACCTGGGATATTGGCTTCGTCCATAGTTTTGCCTTCCGGCACCCAACCATTAATCCAGTTAGGCATGTATTCCTTCAGTAATTCGCGGGTTTCTTGGTTATCCCATAGCTCCTTGGCAAAGGTATATTTATCCACCATCATGGGTACTTGCTGAGTGGATTCCAACTCAAAATTTGCTTTCAGACGAATATCGCGTGATGAGGCCGCTGCCATTATTTCGAAATTGCCACTTTCTGCAATCCACATATCCCGCCTGGCATCATAGTAAGAGAAATCGCGACCGGATAACTCGAAGCTCACTTCTTTTGTTTCACCCGGTTGCAGCTCAACTTTAATAAAGTGCTTTAGCTCTTTTTCAGGGCGTTGCAGGGTACTTTCAAGGTCGCTGACATAAAGCTGCACTGTTTCTTTACCTGCTATTGCACCTGTATTCTTTACTTTTAAGGTGACAACCAACGCATCCTTATCGCTTATTTTTTTAGCCGACAACTGAATATCGGAATAATCAAATGTGGTGTAAGACAATCCATGACCAAAAGGAAACAGTGGTTCAATTTGCTTCTCATCGTAATAGCGATAGCCAACAAAAATACGCTCGCCATAGAGCACATTGCCCTGTTCACCCGGGAAGTTAAAGGCAGCAGGCGTGTCAGCCAGTTTAACAGGGAATGTTTCTGCCAGCTTACCAGAAGGATTGACGGTTCCAAAAAGCACATCGGCCACAGCTCCTGCGCCTGCCTGTCCACCCAACCAGGTTTCTAATACTGCAGGTACTTGCTCAATCCAGGGCATAGCCACAGCACTGCCATTGGTTAAAACAGCCACTGTGTTATTCTGTACTTTTGCCACTTCAGCAATCAACTGATTATGTGCAGCCGGCATATCAATGTGTTTGCGGTCAATACCTTCTGACTCATAATGCAACGGTAATCCGGCAAAAACCAAAGCGACATCGGACTCTTTTGCCAATTGCACAGCTTCCTCAACCATGGTGAAATCATTATCATCCTTCAGGTTATAACCCTGGGCATAACTTATTTTCACTCCTTTACCATATTCCTTTTTGATGATATCCAACACATTATCCAATTGGGTCGGCTTCACCTCTGAACTGCCATTACCCTGGTAGCGCGGATTAGCTGCAAACTCGCCAATGATGGCAATCTTTTTGTATTTATCTTTACTTAAAGGCAACACATTTCCATCGTTTTTAAGCAATGTAATGGCCTGCCCATGTACCTCGCGAGCGAATTGATGATGCTCCCCCACCTTTTGTTCAACATCTTCTCTGTCGAGCGACTTGGCTTTTAACACCACCATCAATATTTCTTTCACCAGATTATCAAGAATAGCTTCATCTAATTCGCCCTGCTGAACTGCCTTAAGCAGTATCTCATCATTAACACTGCTCACATGCGGCATTTCGATATGCATGCCCGCTTTCAGAGCCGCTACACGATCCACCACCGCAAACCAGTCAGATATAACCATCCCTTTAAAGCCCCACTCTTCTTTCAGTAAGCTGGTTAGCAGATACGGACTCTGTGTACCGTATTCACCCTGCACCCGGTTGTAACAAGCCATCACCGTCCAGGGCTGCGCCTTCTTAACGGCAATTTCAAAAGGTGTCAGGTAAATTTCATGTAATGTACGCATATCCACATCGGAGTTCATAAACATGCGCATGGTTTCAACATTATTAGCCACAAAATGCTTGAGCGAAGTACCCACTCCCTGACTTTGCACACCATTGATGTAAGCTGCTCCCAATTCACCCGACAGAACAGGATCTTCAGTGAAATATTCGAAGTTACGGCCACCTAATACCGAACGCTTGATATTGACGCCTGGTCCCAGCAATACATTCACACCCAAAGCCTGACATTCCTCCCCCAAAGCTTGTCCCACTTTGTAAATCAAATCCGTATCCCAGGTTGCGGACAAAGCTGAGGCCGTTGGGAAACAAGTTGCCGGATGCTGATCGCCATAACCGGCTTTATTAGTGGCAGGAGCCCGCCTCAGTCCATGTGGTCCGTCGGCCATCCATATCCAAGGGATATCCAGTCGTTCAATGGGCTGCGTACTCCAGTCGTCGCGGCCTGAACATAAGGAAATCTTTTCCTCAAGCGTCAGTTCAGACACTAGGTTATTTACTTTCTCTTCCAACTCCTTATCCTGAGCTGATAATGACAATGTGGCCATAAACACAAATGTTAGTATACCTACAAGTCTCATATCTTAGTTTATTTTGTGGATTTATTCAATACCTGTCTGATTTCTTCTTTCCTCCAGATCGGCCTGCATTTGCTCACTTGTTTTTTTATCGATGGTATAGAAGAATAGCAATGCGGCACAGGACATGTACAAGATGCCCGGTATCACCGAAACCATAAGCTTAATACCGGTAATGGTTGACTCTGATTGAACAGCATTAGCTTCAAACTTAAACAGTACGAGCAACCATCCGGCCAAAGCACCACCAATACCCCATCCGGCCTTTTGCGCAAAGGTGGCAGCTGAAAACACCAGTCCGGTAGCACGCTGCCCTGTTTTCCACTCGGTATAATCGGCTGTATCAGCCAACATGGTCCACAAAAGCACAACTGCAGGCGCATAGGTGAATTTGGCCAGCACATTAAAAGTATATATCAGTGTGTAATCACCGGCTTCAGGAATATACAGCAAGGCAAAGAAAATACCCGAGAGAATGGTGCTCGCCATAAAAACATTGCGGTTGCCAAATTTTCGTGCCAATGGTTTAGCTATTGGCAGGCCAATAATGAGGGCAACACTGCTTACCACATTAAACAACTGCACATTTTCCTCAGTACCAATGTAATACTTGAAGTAATAGGCAATTGACAAATTCTGCAAAGCAAACATGATGAAGGATACGATACCAACAAGTGCCAGCACGACCCAAGGCCTGTTCGACCCAAGGTTTTTAATATCGGACCAGATGCTTTGATTCGGATTACGGGGTGGCGCTACCCTTTCTTTGGTTGAAAAGAAAGTGATGAGGAAAAAAATCACACTCAGAAAACCAAGAACGATAAGCGTATATTGATAGCCTTTGGCCTTGTCCACCAGGTTATCGTTTGCCCTTACATCAATCACAGAGTCGCTTCTTTGCGTATCGATATAATGCACATCTTCACGTGCTAAAGGGTAGGGTATAACACCTGCCTCTTTGATCTGTTCTTTTATGGCAGTTGAGTCAAAAGCCATTACTGCATCGCCATAGTCAAGCGTGTCCTCAGCTGAAGGTGTCACAACAACATACACCACACCTTCTGTAATATTGTTATCAGCATCCTCAATGGTATATCTCAGGGTATCAATTCCTGCAAATCCGGCATTAAGCTGATATTTGAGGCTATCGTTATTAATAACCTCCACATACCCGCCCTTGCTTTGAAGCTGATTGACTTTGGTGGTAAACTCGCCTTTACCAAAATAAATAGCCATTGACAGGGCCAGACCAGTGACAATCAGCTGCCCCGAGAACGCACTAATGAAACGATAAGTGTTAATGCCGGCTCGCTCATTGGAGTCGGATGTCATGACTGCCATTAATGATGAATACGGCAGGTTGATGGCTGTATATGCCGTCATCAGTAAGAAATAAGTCACGGCGGCCCAAATAATTTTACCCGTATAACTCAGGTCTGGCGTGGTAAAGGTTAACACAGCCAGTATAGCATAAGGTACAGCCGTATACAAGATATATGGCCTGAACTTTCCCCAGCGTGTATTGGTACGATCGGAGATAATGCCCATCAGCGGATCATTTATCATGTCCCACACACGGGCAATAAGCATGATGGTACCAGCCGCTGCTGCGGAGATACCAAAAGTATCGGTATAAAAAATGAGGATCCAGAACCCCACCATGTCCCATACAAAATGGGAGGCTGTATCGCCCAGGCTATAGCCCAGCTTTTCTTTAAACGATAATTTAGACGCTGTTTTATTCATTTTGCATGGTTTTAATGGGTATTTATTTCTGGTAAATTCTTACATAATCGACTTCCATTGTTTGAGGGAATGATAGTGTATCTATACCTTCAACACTTCCCCATGCGCCACCTACTGCCAGGTTCAACAACAAGTAGAACGGTTTCTCGTATGGCCATTTATCTTCGCCCAATCCTTCATTGGCATAGGCAAAATACTGCTGGTCATCCACAAAAGCTTTTAAAGAATCAGCTGTCCACTCAAGGGCATAGGTGTAAAACAGGCTGTCAACATGAGGAATCTTTACGGTTGCTGTTTGCTGCGTTCCTGCCTGCCACTGATAATCTTTTGAGTGAGCAGAGGCATGAATGGTGCCTAAATCATAGCCCACGTGTTCCATGATATCTATCTCACCAATATTTGGCCAGTTACCATCGTTGAAGGTCCAACCACCCGGCATCATCCATATGGCCGACCAGGTACCAATCCCTTTGGGCAGTTTTGCTCTGACTTCTACACGACCATGCTGCCAGTCGGCTTTTGACATTAAGCGGGCTGATGTAAATTCCTTCCCTTCGTAAGCTTCATTTACCGCTATGATGTGCAGCTTCCCATCCTCTACCCATGCATTCTCTCTGCGGCTATTGGTATAAAACTGTGCTTCATTATTTCCCCATCCGTGAGGGTTGCCTTCCTGATCATAGGCCCATTTGCTTGAATCGGGCAAGCCCACATAATCGAATTCATCCTGCCAAACCAGTTTGTACTCTTTGTTTTCCTTACAGGCAGACAGCCAAACCAGTACAGCTATCAACGTCATTAAAACTATCTTTCTCATAACAAGTATCTTTCCTATTCTTTAATTAATTTTCTCCCTGATGATGTGCTTTGCCTCGTCGAGCTATCAACGCTTCCCTTATTTCATTTGCTTTTTGTTCATTTAAATCATATTTCCAAATGATAAGAATAGCCAATAAAGCCATTGTAACAGGTATCACAATATCGGCGATACGCAGGTTATGCATGGTTTCAAGGGCTTGCTCTCCTTTGGATTCGTCAAATCCCACCAAATGCAGCACCACACCACTTATTAATGTAGCCAAGGCATAGCCCAGTTTGACCGTCCACCAATAGACCGCCCCAAACATGGCCTCACGTCGCTTGCCGTTTTTCAATTCATCGAGGTCACACACATCGGCCGTCATAGACATCATTAAAGTAAACAGGCCGCCAATTCCAAACGACAGGAATGGAACAGGTAAGAACATTAACCATGGATTATCGGGATTGAAGCCCCACCATTTTAGTGTATAGCCAACGATAGAAATCAAAGTAGCAATAATGAAGGCTTTCTGTTTACCAAAAGCGACTGCCAGTTTTGTTATTATTGGTATTACAATAAAAGCTGTGGCTACAGCTGTTGATGTGAAGAACCAGGCCGGCCAGTGCCCTGCAGCAGATGTGTCGCCTCTAAACAGATAATAAACAACTATAAACCAGGCAAACTGTGCAATTGTTTGATAACCATTAAATATACAGAAGGTAGCTCCGCACAGTTTTATAAATGGCTTATTCTGAAAGGTGAGCTTAAAGCCTTGAATAAACTCCCTGAAATTACTTTTAATCTCTTTAAGAGATAAGTCCTGTCTTTCATCTTCTTCCGGCAATACCAACTCTTTATTAAAAAGAGCCGGCATTATGCCCAGAACCATACATAGGCCACCCACCCAAACTGACAATATGCGAGCTCCTTCGGGAGCGGTATCGAAGATGGACTGGTCATAAATAACCACCCAGAACCATGGAGCAATAATCCAGGCCATCTGGCCCATAAACTGCGATACGGCCATTAGCCGGGTACGCTCATTGTAATCGGCTGTCATCTCATAACCCAGACCAATTAATGGTGTAGCAAAAATGGTGTACCCCAAGTAAAAGAACAGGGATACTATCAGGAAGTAAAAGAAATTGTATAGTTCTGAATTATCGGGGTTTAATTGCCACATAATCATGTAAGCCACACCCGCAATAACGCTTCCCAAGAGGATGTATGGACGCCGGCGCCCCCATCTGGATTTGGTGTTATCTGACAAATAACCCATTATCGGGTCGGTCAGGGCATCTACCAGGCGAGGTAGTGCTGCCAGCAATCCTGCCAAAGCCGGGTTCATTCCGAGTGACATAACCAATACCACCATAAATACTCCCAGTGCAGCCGGAAACAGCTGGTTGGCCAGATGACCCGAACCAAAGGCTATCTTCTGTAAAATCGGAACTCTGTCTTCAAGGGCTGTTTTATATGCATTCATTTTTCATTGGATTTAGATAGTAAATTGATTTAAGGGTCTTTTCATTGTTGAAGCAGATATTACTGCCTCATCACTTGTTTAGGGCTTCGGTCGATATTAAACAGTCCCCAGTGTTTTTCGGCACCTAAGGGGTTATCCGGATTTCCTTTCCAGTCTTCATCAAAAGCCTCAAAAAAGAAAGTGGTTATATTCATTTTTTCTGACCAGTTCATTAGCTCGTTGTAATAGCGCAACTGCTTTTCTTCGCTGGCTCTCTCACCAAATTCAGAGGCCACAGAGGCCCATCCGGCTTCACTGATGACGATTTTACTATTGGGCAGTGCCTCACGTACTTTCTCCACATTAGCAATCGAATAGTACAGTCCTTCATCAATATCTTTTCCTTCCCAAACCGGGTAGAGATGGATGGATATAAAATCAAGCTCACGAGCTAACTGTTGACCATTTGCCGCCCACCATTCATAGTTTTCGGCCACTGTTATCGGTTGCTGAATGGCAGCCTTTACCCGGCGACAATAAGCTATAATTGAGTCTGTATCCACCAGGTGATCATTCCAGTCTACTAAAGCTTCGTTGCCAACATTAACGGCCACCACAATATCGGGGTACTGATTGGCCAGTTGGATGCCCCGCTCAATTTCCAGTTGATTATCCAGCTTATTTTTATCCAACTCCTCATCGGCAATGGGTTCTGTCAGCCATGCACAGCCCTCATGGTTGCTCAGCTCGGCTTTCAGCCATATGCCCAACATCACTTTTACAGGTAACGCATGCTCCTTAATTATTCGGAGGACTGTTGCTGAATTCTCCTGTGAGTCATACACGCGAATCAGGTTAAAGAGAGAGTCCTTGCTGATTATTTGTAAATCCTCCAGTATCTGTTCATCGGTGGGCCAAACTGCGCCATCTCCTCTATCAGGATGCTGCCCTGTTCTGAAACCGGAATAGCAAACGGCCCTGTGGGTGCCTGCCAGCAAGTCATCAGGTTGTTGCTGAATTGCTGATATTACTTTTGGAGGCAACTCCTGTCCTCCTTTATCTTTCTTTTGGGTTTGGCAACCTACTATGCTCAGCACTATACTACTGATTAGAACAACTGCTTTAAAATGACTCATCATGTGTCTATTTTTTTTCACACTTTAGATTTTTTCATTTCTATTAATTCGGGATATAGTTCCTGCATCACTTTCTTTGGCGTTCTGTCGACCGTGAACAATCCCCAATGTTTCTCAGGCTCCATGGGTTCTGGCGAACCTTTCCATGGCTCATCGAAGGCTTCAAAAACAAAGGTCATTACCCCCTCCTGCTCACTCCAGTTTACCAAATCGTTGTAATACACCTCCTGTAACTCTTCATTCACATTCGATGGTTCGATACCTCTCCCGTTTGAATTGGTAGCCCAGCCTGCTTCTGTTATCACTACCGGTTTATGCGGATATTTTTCGGCCACGCTATTGTAATTCTGGCGGGTATATTCCAGGGCCTCATGTATGTTTTTATACTCCCACACCGGATATGTGTGGATGGAAATAAAATCCACTTCTTCGGCCAGCTCTTTCAACTTACTATGCCAGGGCAGATAATTCTCACAAAATGTAACAGGCTGGCGGGCTCCCTTCTTAACCATTCGCACATAATCAATCACTGAATCAACCGGCACATAATGGTCGGTCCAATCCACCGTTGCCTCATTGCCAACCGAAAGCGAAAAGATGATATCAGGATATTGATTGGCCAGAATGATGAGTTTCTCAATCTGTTTTACATTTCTTGCCTTATTCTCTTTGAGTTGCTCCTCGGCATATATACCTCCCCATGGACAGCCATGGTTATTGACTTCTGCGCCGATATAAGCGCCCAGCATCACCTGAAAGTCCAGCTTTTCAGTACGAATCACTTCCAATACCAGGTCCGTTTGTTTATCGCAATCGTACAATCGCAGATACTTCCAGTTCTTGGCAAGAATCAATAAATCCTCCCTGACCTGTTCATAATCTGGAAACACACCAGTATCCGGGCTTTGTCCGTGACGAAAGCCCGAATAGCAGATGGCATTTCCCGATTTAATATGTATTAATTCACTTAATTTCATTTCACTCCTTTTCCAATACCCCAGAATGCCTCACTTATATTTTAGTTGCTCATGCTTATCCCACAATCCCCAGTAGGCTCCTACATCGCCTTCGGTACCCGTTTTCCAGCTTTCATCAAATGAGGAGAAATAAAACATGTCGATATCGTCTTCGCGCGCCCACTTTTGCGCATCAATGAAGTACTTAAGCGCATTTTGTTTTGATGGTTGTGCACCATGAAAAGGCATTCCTTTGCTTGGCCAGCCGGTTTCTGTGATGATCACTTTTTTACCGTTGCCTGCCTTCACAGCCCGCCTATACATATCTTTCATATATAGCAAGGAATACTCCAGACTACATCCTTCCCAGAACGGGTAACAATTAGCCAGAATCACATCGCATGCTTCCGTAATAGCCGGACAATTCTCAAACTCATAATACGCATCAACATACCCAACCGGAATACCCTTCACACTGCCTTTAACCTGGTTAATGTGAAACAACAACTCCTCTTCGGTTAAGTCTTTGCGATACAGCACTTCGTTACCAACAGCAATCACATCGGCATAACCACTGTGTGCCAACTCAATCAAACCTTCTATTTCCTTTTGGTTAATTGCCTTGTCTTTGCCCAACCAGGCACCAACCAGCGTTTTAATACCCACCTCTTTGGCAATAACTGCAATCAGCTCATTACCTTCGGTGCATGAAAATGTTCTGATCCACTTAATGTAAGGACGAATGATGCTTAAGCGTCTTCTGACCTGCTCTTCATTCAATTGGTCACCTGGCTTCTGTCCTTCTTCATAAGGACTGATGCATAAGCCATGCATGCCACCTTTTAACACATTCTGAAAAAGATTAATTAACTCATCATAGGACATTGCAGAAATATTAACTCCTGCTAATGACATGACATATTCGTTCCTTACTGACATAGATTTGATCTGACTAATTAATAGCATCGCCTGACTACCCACAAGTAGCCAGGCGAAATCATTTTATTTAAACTTTACCTGTATCAATTTAACCTGGGCACTGCGGTTAAAAATCATTGCAGACATTTCAGCATTGATGGTATGACCATTAAACTGCACATGCTCACCATCAACCAAAGTAATCAGCACTTCATTAGCCTGGCCTTTTGAATAAACCACCGGTATTTTACAAATGGTAAAACCAAGCTGACCAGTTTCGAGACTTATCTGCTGCTGGCTGTGTCTTGTATCGAAATAGTTAAACACTTCTGGTGCAGATAGCAACTCATCCGGATTAAACAATGCTGTATTAAACCTGATTTGGCCGTTTTCAACATGCACACCTAATTCTCCCATTCGGGTAATGACATCCTCTTTAACCTGTCCTGTCATACCGGGCTGCTTAACCCCGGCGCCTCCTGGTGTATGCGAATAGGCATCGGTAGGGAAAGCACCATATAATTCGGGTGACTTATTCAGTCCTATACCTGCTTTAATCTCATAATAATGGTCCTTCATGCTTCCTAATAAGGCTTCGTCAGCATTGGCTTCAACTGCGGCAAAATAATTTTCCTGAACAGCCAGCAATAGTTTTGATACCATGTGCCAGTAGATACTGCCTAATCCTTCGTAACCATAGAATGTACCGGAGCGTCCGGTGAATGACTGGTGGTCAAACATCTCTTCAAAAGTTGCCAGAACATCATCCTTGCATGCTTCAATCAATTCGCCATACTTTGCAACATCAAGGCTGTTGAGCGCTTTATTTAACTCATCGGCATTGCGAATGGTACCATTGAAATGATAGCCTCCAGTGTTATCTTTTGACAAAACGCTGATATTCTTATCGGCCACGAGCTGTTGTAATAAGACTGAATTTTCAACCCTGGCCACCGGTATGTTATTTTTCTCAACAAAAAGAGGCAGCTGTCGGTCCGGATACAGTATATAACTATACTGGTCTTCGCGGAATAAAGCACTTGCCTTTAGGGCATCCATTACACTCAGGCTTTCTTCAGCATTTAAATAGCCGGCACTTAACACGGCTACCTGGCCTTCAAGCATTTCGTATAGGTAACGCACCGACACACCACTTTCATCAAAAGCGATCAGGTTATAAGCATGATACAAGCCATCGGCACGTTTATTGGCCCTGATGGATTGGTCCATATAAGCCAGGGCGACATCCATAAACTGTTTCAGGTCACTAGTATTAATCGTTGCCTTGTTTTCACTGAACGACTGCGAATAAATACTGTTTCGATAGGTTTCTCCGGCTTTTCCTAACACATCTGCAAACTGCTTTCTTTCGGCGTTGCTGAATCCTTTTTCTGTCAGGCTTACATTCTCAACAAACAAGGTATGAATAGCATCCAGCAATTCTTTTACCTCTATTGAAACGGTCAGCTCTTTATGGGTTGATGCCGCTAATTTATCAGACCAGAACTGAAGGAAGCGACGCATGTAATACAGAGTGACCATAGACACACCATTACCAACCAAAGCATTATTGGCATCGTTCCACTCCGGACGCTGTGTGTTTAACCAGATACCCGCTTCAGGAATAAAGTTGCTTAACTTAGCCAGCAAGGTCACCAGTATTTTTTCAGTCAGGTTAACCTGGTAAAGACCACCAGCTTTATTCTCCAGCATGCGGGCATCAGCTCCTAATTTTTTGCCCCTGGCTTTTATTTTATCGTTTAATTCGGCGTCAAACAATATTGTATCCTGAGGATTTGCCACGATATCGGCATATGACTTGATGCGATAAGGTACATTGGCGTAAACAAAAATGTCTTTGCTCAATAGCTCATCCAGTTTTCCCGGGTGGTATTTCTCAGATAGTTCCAATAATTTCTGAAGGTAGATAATCTGGTGATCGCCCCAGTAGCCGATGTATGCCCATGGATCGTGCGGATCAGGACATTCCCAGTCAATGCCCTCGCGCGTTATGCGATAAGGATTGTAACCATCAGGAGTTGAAGCATTCACAAACTTAGCAATCATGCCTTCAATAAACTCAGGGTAAGATAAGCCCAGTGCTTCCCAGTTCTGGAAGATATCACGCCAGTTACCCTGGTAGTTTAATTTAGGACTGCCATCTTCATCCTTTGAATCGATGGAAAACTGATTCCAGGGACGACTCGGATCCCCATGGCGACGACTGAATGTTAATGGCAAATACTCGTATGCCAAGCGTACTAAATCAGCATTACCTGTTTGTTCAGCTGCATCAATCAAGGCTTTGTATGTAAGCGTTTCAGGCAAGTTCGCCATCCATTCACCTGCATTAGCAGCCACCGATTTGTTGTTCTGTTCAATATAGAGTTTAAAATCAGTAATGCTTACATTATAGCCATCATTGAATATACCTCCACGCATCACATTAAACATGGTATTTGAGAAATGGCGTGCACAACTTAATTCATCACTACCCAACTGCAGACCGTCGGCACCTGCCACTATTTCAATTAGGTTTTTAGTGCCCTGCTCAATGTCTTTCTGGATTTGTGCTGCAATGTTATTCTCTGATTTAATCAGGTAATTGAGGTTAGCCACATCACCGGCATCTTTATTAATATCGGCAACGATGCTCCATTTCTTTGCTTCTCCGGCCATTAATGACAGCTCAGCTATGAGCAGATAAGAGCCTCGGGCAGCTCGTATATCTGTTTCTGTACTAACAGCATTTCCTTGCTTAAATCGGGCGATCTGACGTCCCGAAAGCAACACCTTGTAATCATCTAATCCGTGTGACCAAACCGTTGTAGTCTTGAGTGACTCACTCGGCTCAGCTCTGTCAACCGGAATAGAACTTAGAGAAAACAATCCGAGCCCGGTTTCTTCAATCAATTCATTCTTTTTATAGGCATCCAGCAAGTTGCTGTATTCATTCTGAAAAGCATAATCCAGGCCATATGGCAGGATATTGCGGATCCCATCCAGCACTTCCACTTTCAAAGTGTCAGATCCTTCATTTTGAATGGCAGAAGTACGAACAAAACCAAATTGTTCACTATTGCACCACTGATATTTAAAGCTTAATCCAAGGTTAAGGTTAATCTCCTCGAAAATGATTTTGTTGCCATAAATACTTTTGTAAATATTTCGGACTGTTTTGTATATGCCATTGGCGACAGCTTCGAAAGGCTCCCATAAATACGTTTTGCTATCTTTCTCCACCAGAACAGCAGTGACACTGCCTGTTATTCCCTTATAATCATGAATCTTATCATCCGTATAATATGGAAATAAAGCATTGTTACGATCTTTTCTTCCTGCAGACAATGAACCATTACTTGATAAGAACATCCAATGATCAGAATCGCTAACGATGGACATGAAAAAATCATCCATCTGATCATAGTTGCTAATCTTATAATACTTCTCATTTTCACAGACTACGAATTGTCCTTCTACTTTCTTTAAGTTGGCGTTTAAATTCGTATCCCCTAAATAGATCTCTCTCGTTTTCATTATAAAATAATTAGTCTATAGCGCTTTATATTTCTTTTATCTCGAAAACCCTTTGCCAACGCTCTGTTGCACCTGGCTGAAGGTTAATGTTTTTAAATAGCTCGGGACTAACCACATGTGCTCGTCCCCACAGATTGATTTTGCAGGGTTTAAAATCGGTTGATTCAGATATTGACAGGTTCAGTTGCTTATCGCATATACACCAGTTCTGCCCACCATCTGATGGCTCGGCTATGTGCTCGAAGAAAAAATCGGATTGAGGGGTTTGAGTAAATTGCAGGTAACCATTCGATGCGAAGATACCACCGGGATTTAATCCGGCATTAAACTGATTCATATCCACCCCAGTTCCAACACTTAAGTGAATATCGTCAGACAAAAGTTTTTGACCGGGAGACAGGAAATTATGCACATATTCAGTTGTTTCATAAGCTTTCTTGCCCGTATTTTTAAGCTGGTAGTCAATAATAAAACCATCGTTTTTGATGGTAAATGTTTTGTTCAGGGTAAAAGGGAAAGGTACCTGCCTGTTAATACACTGAAAAGTGACCGAATCATGATTATATTCAAAGGACATTTGGAAAGGCATAACAGGATAATTGCCCGCAAAACTGTATGGTGCATCACTTTCTTTTTTAAGGTGTCCCACCCCAATTTTCGGGAATAATTCGTCAATACCACATTCAGAATAGCCTATCGCCTCATCAATACCAAATTCGTTAAAAAACCCTTTTCCCTGTTGGTTGGCTGTACTATTTATCATTTCGGTGGTACACAAAGGCACTTCCTTCCACCACATTTGAACTAACTTACCGGTCCAGTCAAAGCGCGTTCCAAGGTAGTTTTCCCCAGGCTCCTCAAACAGCATCCTTATATGTCCTTTGGCTAATTCAATCATTAATAAGTTGATTAAAACTGGTGGTATAAGGCTATACCACCAGTTTTCATTCATCCAGTTAATAAAGTCAGCAAAATTTTGTTTCCGACTGAGATTGCTCCCCTTGCTGCCTTACTATAATTGTCTCAAAAACTACACACTTATTCGCACACTCATTATCTATTGTACGCTAAAGCTGGCTGATAACTCAGCATTTGCATCACCTCCAACCCATAGCTGAAAATCACCTGGTTCAACCACTTCAGCCATGTCAATGTTATGAAATGCTAAATCCTGAACTGCAATCTCAAGTGTAATGGTTGTTTTATCGCCAGACTCGATACTTACACGCTTAAATGCTTTCAATTCTTTCACCGGCCTTGATACACTTCCTACTAAGTCGCGCACATATACCTGTGCTATCTCATCACCAGCCATTTCGCCGATATTAGCCAGCTCAAATGACACCTTGATAGTCTCATCTTTGCCATACACTTCCTTATCCAATTGCAGATTAGCATATTCAAATGATGTGTAGGACAAGCCATAACCAAATGGATAAAGTGGCGTGAATCCGGCATCGATGTAATGCGATTCATTGCCTAGCGATGTTTGAGGCGCCTTTACAGGAATATCATACATCTGTGTCCATGAATGTGGATTGGCAGGACGGCCGGTATTTTTATGATTGTAATGCATTGGTATTTGGCCAACTACTTTTGGGAAAGTGACTGGCAGCTTGCCCGATGGATTAGCCTTACCAAGCAGTATATCGGCTAATGCCGCGCCTCCCATTGTTCCCGGGTGCCAGGCATAGATAACGGCATCGGCGTATTCGCTAATTTCACCAATCGTCAACGGACGACCTGCCATTACCACTAACACCAAAGGCTTACCGGTTTGCTTCAAGGCTTTGATTAGCTCATTTTGAACACCCGGCAAATCGATATCGGCACGTGAATGGGCTTCACCCGAAAGAATCGATTCCTCACCGCCACAGAATACAATCACATCCGCTTTCTTTGCTTGCTCAATGGCCTTCTTAAATCCTTTTGTGTGTTGGGTACGACTAATAGCCATGCCATCGGCAAATAGCACCTGTTCGTCACCCATCTCTTGCTGTAAAGCCATCAGAGGAGTTACCGACAAGGTACTGTCACCATCAAAAATCCAGGTACCTAACTGTTCGTAGGCCTGATGAGCCATTGGGCCAACCAGAGCAATTTTCTTATCCTTGGTTATTGGTAATGTATTCTCTGAATTTTTCAGTAACACCATACTTTGTGTGGCCGCCTCTTTGGCTGCCTCCAGGTATTCAGGTTTGGCAAACTGGTACTGGTTATCCTCAGTTATATAAGGGTTCTCAAACAAACCCATCTCAAATTTCACTCTTAATATTTCGCGCACGGCTTGATTAATGGTGGCTTCACTCACCTGTCCTTCCTGCAGCAATTCTGCGATGTGATCGACATAAGTCGTTGAAGCCATTTCCATGTTGACACCGGCATTTATGGCGCGTTGGGCTGCTTCCTTCTCATCTGCCGCAAAACCGTGATTAATCATCTCCCAGGCTGATGCCCAATCGCTCACCACAAAACCATCGAACTGCCACTTACCGCGTAACACATCGCGCATCAGGTAGGCATTACCGGTAGCTGGCACGCCATCAATATCATTAAAGCCTGACATAAACGTTCTGACACCTGCGTCAACAGCCGCTTTAAAAGGAGGTAAATAAATATCATGTAATTCGCGCGGTGGAATTAATGTTGAGTTATAATCGCGACCGCCTTCGGCAGCGCCATAACCAGCAAAATGCTTCGCACAAGCGATGACACTATTGGGGTTGGTTAAATCGTCACCCTGAAAACCTTTTATCATGGCAGCGCCTAATACAGACGTCAGATGTGGGTCTTCACCCAGACTTTCGGCGATGCGTCCCCAGCGGGCATCACGACTAATATCAATCATGGGAGCAAAGGTCCATCTAACACCAGACGAAGCAGCTTCAGCCGCCGCTATGCGACATCCTTCCTGAATTATCTCTGGATTCCAGCTGGCAGCTTGTCCCAAAGGAATTGGAAACACTGTTTTAAAACCATGAATAACATCACGAGCGATAATCACCGGAACGCCCAATCGACTCTCCTCAACCGATATACGCTGTATTTCATTGATGGCAGCAACATCTACCTCATTTAAAATAGAGCCAATACGCCCCTCTTTCAATGCTGTCTTCAGATCTTCCGGTACTGTTCCACCGGCACCGTTAATCTGGCACATCTGCCCTATCTTCTCTTCAAGGGTCATCTCATCTAACAAGGCATCCACCCGGCTGTCAATGGATGATGAATTAGCCTGGTTGTTATTTTGTTGACAGGCTCCCAGAATGAACACTGCAATTAACGTTAATATAATGTGTTGTAATACTTTCATTGCGCGAGTACTTTTTGGTTTAAAGCCTAGTTATGAGGCTTGCTTTTTTGGTAAACTCTCACATAGTCGATCTCCATTGTGCTTGGAAAAATAGACTCATCGATGCCATATTTTCCGCCCCAATGTCCGCCTACGGCTACGTTTAAAATCAAGTAGAAAGGTTGGTCAAAAGGCCATTGCTCACTGCTGGCCTTTGCTTCTTTATGGAACACAAAACACTTGTGCCCATCGATAAAAAACTTGCAGCTTTTCTCTGTCCATTCGATGGCGTATTCATGAAATTCATGTTGAGCATCCGCCAAATGCCAGGCTGCTGATTTTTGTGTATTTTTTGTGTGATTGTAGGCACCTGTATGAACAGTACAATAAATTGAGTCGGGCTGATAGCCAACATACTCCATTATGTCAATTTCGCCACTGGCAGGCCAGTCGCCATATTCATTATTAACAGGCAGCATCCAGATAGCCGGCCAGGCACCTTGCCCTCCTGCTACTTTGGCACACACCTCAATTCTTCCATATTGCCATTCGCCTTTGCCTTTAGTAATGATGCGGGCTGATGTATATGGCTGAGCTGGATTGCTCGATTTTGTTGCTGTGATGTACAGCTTATCATCCTGCACCCAGGCATTTGTTTCGTTATGACTCGTATAGTGCTGTAACTCGTTATTCCCCCACTGCCAACTGTTGCCTTCAATGTCGTAGCTCCACTTAGTTGAGTCAGGTAATCCTATATAATTAAATTCGTCGTGCCACACCAACTCATAGCCCTCATGCCTGAAGCAAGAGCTCACTATTAATATAAAAATGGACACAAGGATTACTCTCATACTAATTGAATTGAAAAAAGTTAATCTAATTCAGTTCGTAAACCCGCACATAATCAACTTCCATGCTCTGCGGGAAAATGGCATTGTCAATTCCCTGGGCTCCACCCCAATTGCCACCAACAGCTACATTCAGAATAAAGAAATGAGGTTTATTAAAAGGCCAGTTGGAATCATTTTTCTCAGCAGGGGCATAAACATGTACCACATTGTCGGGCGAGTCAACATAAAAAGTCATGGATGTTTCGGTCCATAACAAACCGTAAATATGAAACTCCTCTTCGCATGTTGGCAATGACTTACTGCTGCCGTTACCATCGCCTGCATATCCTGCCGGGGTATGGACAGTTGCATGCACCACATCAGGTTGATAACCGACGTACTCCATGATGTCAATCTCACCACAGGCAGGCCATCCTACCTGACCCAAATTGGCACCAAGCATCCAGATAGCTGGCCAAACGCCAGTGCCTGAAGGTAGTTTAGCACGTACCTCAATACGACCATAGGTAAACTCTTTTTTGCCCCAACTAATCATTCGCGTTGAGGTGTAAGAACCTTGAACCTTATCCTCATTTACCTTTTTGGCAGTCAGAATCAGCTTGCCATCCACCACTTTCGCATTGTCACCATTGGTGTAATACTGCAGCTCATTGTTGCCCCATCCATTATCACCGGTTCCTACTTCAAACTTCCAATTAGCGGTATTAATGGTCGCACTGTTAAACTCATCAGACCAAATCAATCCTTCCGGATTCACATAATCCGGATCGTCAGCATCTATAGTTATAGTCTTTGTAACTGTTTTGGTATCCGATTCGGTATTCAGATTGCCCCAAAGCTTAAGCGTCACCTCATATTCTCCTTTCAAAGGAAAATAGATAGTGTGTACTTTGCTTTTATCGGCACTCTTTCCAGTGGACTCATCATTGCCAAAATTCCACTCTACATAGAGATAATCGCCAGTTGAAGCGTTAGTAAAAACAACCTGATTGTCTTGAACATCGTAGCTAAAATCAGCATTATAGGTTTCTTTATTATCTTCTTTACTGCAAGATAAACATGCAGGCAATATAATAGAGATGGCCAATACCTTTAGAATGAGTAGCAGCTTATTCATCTGTTTTAATTATGGTTTGTTGTGATAGGGAATAATAGGTGCACCATATGGTGCACCTATATTTTAGCTACATTATTTTTTTGCAGACTTTAATCCTTCAACGTGTGGTCCGGCCAAATCGTCGAAATAGAATTCATGCGTTCCTACATTACCACCATCCTCATTAGCATTAAGCATAATGCGAACAATATTGTAAAAATCATGATTATAATAGTCATCCGCAGCAACATCGTATGATACTGGATCTGGCCACCATTTCCAACCTTCTGAACCAGGCATTACTCCAGCTCCAGTGAAATCGAACTCAACAACTTCCCAAGTATTATCGGCCTGAATGGTATAACGAACTTCTGTTCCTGTTTGCCATGCATCCCCTCCTTTATCAGTATTCTCTAGTTTAAGAAGTACTTCGTCACCAGCATTACCGTAAACCATAAGTTTAAACACGCTATTACTTCTCAGGTCGAAACGGTAACCTGCAGGTAATTTCATGTAGGCATTAGCCCAAGCTTGGTCAGTCTTTGAGTAATGAAATACCTTACTTCCTTTGTTAGGATAAATTCGCTCTGGACTATCAACAACTGTAACAGCGCAATCTTCACCCAATACAGGAGCCATTTCCACCTCACTATTATCCACGTACATTACCATGTAGTCTAATAAGAAGATTTCATACTCTGAGTGATAGTTTTCAACAGTGATTGACTGATTATCAACTACATTCTCATTAGATGCAAGTACAGTTACAGTTACAGGGTATGTACCCTTACGCATATATACATGTGAAAGTGTAGCATTGTAATCTTCGGTTGAATAAACATCAGTTCCATCACCAAAATCAACTGTGAATCCATTAACTGAAATTCCGTCAGGAATCACAACATTGGCTAGGTTAACTGACCATTCGTTTTCGTTTCCGGTTGCAGCAATCTGCGATTCGAATGTTACTACCGGTTTCTCATAGCCTTTAAGAATTAACTTATTATACCAACGGTTACCATCACCACCAATGGTACTCATGCTGATATTTGTCTCAGTAATCTCATCAATGCGGTATTCGTATGTACCACCATAATCAAATCCAAAGAATGATGGCTTAGCGGACGATAGCACTAAATAGTTTATTCCATCCTTTTCTAACATAGACCATGTTGCAGAAGCTTCAGGCGTATACGATACACGACAATCAACTCCATCAACCTCAACAGGGTTAGAATAGTTAGGATCACTTTTACGATAGTCCTTCACATATGAATCACCATTATTTTTGAATTCGAAAATAAAATCAACCAGCTTAAAAGTAAACTCGTCGTCATAGGCTCCAGATTGTGTTTTCTGAAGAGGGCCAGCTGCCCACCATTCTAAACCACTTCCCGCAGCAGGGCCAATACCAAAGTGACCGCTGGCCAAACTATCAACTACCCAAGTCTTACCGTCTACCGCTTCTGCACCCCCCGTTAAGGCAGTCAAAATCGGACTAGCCAAAAATTCATAATCCGTTTCTGTTTGCTCAATTTCATCTGCTTTTGAGTTTGCTTCACCATTATTAGCAGTAATAGTTAATGTCACCTCATAAGTACCAGGTAATGGATAGTAGGCAACCACTTTATTACCTTGTAAAGTTGATCCATTACCAGTACTCCATTTAATGGTGTTTACTCCATTTACGGGTGTATTGTTTTCCAATACAAAATGGAATTCATCCTCACCTGGCGTAATTGTAAAACTCATTTGCTCATCAGTAGGAGCTCCATTACTCCCCAGATCAGACTTGTCAAATTCTTTAGGCTCACAACCCAATAGCAAAATAGCTGCCATCAAAAATGCGATACCTGATTTTATAATATTTTTCATAATTATCCAGTTTTGCTAATTAGTTATACCCTTCGTTTTGAACCAACTTGAATTCACCTTCAGTCTTATCAATTTCCGACTGAGGAATTGGCAGATACTTCTTATAATCGGCCCATGTACGATTTGATGAAAAATCAGGAATATTCTCAGTTAAAACATCAGCTTCCCCCCAGCGTACAAGGTCCCAGAAACGCATGCCTTCACCAACAAACTCACGACGACGCTCTAACTTAATGTTATCAACATTAGCTGCAATCGACTCTAAACCGGCTCTTTCGCGGATATCATCTAAAGCACTCTGAGCTGTTTTAGCTCCTGCTGCAACACCATGTACCACTTCCAGTTCAGCAATATTCAGTAATGCTTCTGCATAGCGGAAGATGCGAACATTGTTTTCAAAGTTCAAGTCTGGTGTATAAGGTGCATCTGCATAATCTGCACGTGCAGCATATTTAGCCATAAAGTAACCTGTATTCTGAAAACGTTCGGTGTAGGTGCCTTTTGCGAACTGATTGATGGAACCAGCCAGACGCTTATCACCATCTTCAAAAATACTCACCAACTCAGTACGGACCGGACCAAATCCCCAACCGCCTTCATAGAAATCAGCTCCTGAAAGCAGGTCGTCACCTTTCAATTCGTTTGGAGAGACAAAACGTGGCAGGTTAGTACCGAAACCAGTCCAAGCAGCACCCCAGTCTTTACCTTCTGGTAAATGATTTGCTTCAAAAATAGAGCCGGCACCGAATTCGCCATCACGGGCCCAAATACTTGCATAATCTGGTAAACTGTAACCACCTTCGCTAACGATGGTCTGCATATCGGCCATTACCTCTGCATATTTAGAAGCATCTTTCTGATACATTACCACACGAGCTTTAAGCATCATAGCCGCGGCACGTGTTGCGCGTCCATCATTAGTTGATGTTGTATTCATAGGTAAAACACCTTCAGCTGTAGCAACAGCCAGGTCTGCCATTAACTCAGCATAAACTTCATCAGCGGTATACTGACGTGCCATATATGGCTCTTCAAGATCTTCTTCAAAATATGGGATGTTACCCCAGAATTTCCATAACCAATGTACATAGTAAGCACGTAAGTAATGAGCTTCAGCGTTATACTGCGCTAGTCTGTCTTCATCAACATCAACTGCATTTTCACAGGCAATAATAGCATTGTTTGCACGGCTTAATCCACTGTAATAGATGTTCCATAAGCCGGTTGGCACATCGTTCGACTCAAGTGCTAACTGAGAAAGACGATATAAAGCAGCCTGGTCACCGGCATCACCACCACCTTTATAGATATCATCCGATCGCAGGTCTGACATCAAAGGCACACTGTTGAACTGAAAATCTGCATAACTATCAAATAGTAATATCTGATAGGTGGCACCAAGGTTAGCCAAAATAGCCCCTTCGGTCGCTGGTCCGCCTGCCTCTTGCGAAGAGGTTGGCTGAACAGTCAGAAAGTCTTCGCTACACGCGGTAAAACCAATTAGTGCAGCTAAGAATAATGATTTAATATATTTAGTCATAATAAAAATCTTTAATCAAATTAGAAAGTAATGTTAGCACCAATTGAGATAGTTCTCGATTGAGGATAGATACCACGGTCAATACCAATAGTAGTATAATCTCCAGAAGCAATTTCAGGATCAAATCCATCATAATCGGTCAGCGTAAATAAGTTCTCACCCATTACATATATTCTGCATCGACTGATATAATTATTAAGCACTGATTGTGGAATGGTATAACCAATTTGTAAAGTTTTTAGTCGTACATACGAACCATCTTTAACATACAAGTCTGATGACACCCAGTTATCGTTATGATTTTTAGAGGTCACACGAGGAATTGAATTAGATGTTCCTTCACCGGTCCAACGATCTAAAATCCAAGAAGGACGATTCATCATTGGGATATCACCACGTGTTGAGAAGTCGAAGATATCGTTACCAAGACTACCCTGGAAGAATGCTGTTAAATCAAATCCTTTGTACTCAGCCCCCAGGTTAAGACCAAATGTCCAATCTGGCATTCCTTTACCAATCTTAGTACGGTCATCTGTATCAATATCACCATCACCGTCAACATCAACAAATCTTACATCACCTGGTACAGAAGATTTACCATACATATCATTGTATGCAGTGGCTTCAGCCTCATTTTGCAGGATGCCATTTGTTTTATATCCGTAGAAGTATGGGAATACCTCGCCATTCTGTCCTTTCACGAAGTCACCAACACCTGATGCACCGGCACTTTCGTAAACAATCTCACCAGACTCATTACCCAAATTAATCAACTCATTCTTTAGATATGATGCGTTGGCACCAATGCTATATGTGAGGTCACCAATGTTATTCTTGTATGAAACTTCAAATTCCAAACCACTGTTTTCCATGTCACCAGCATTGGCAATTGGAGCACCTTTACCGTTGTAGCTAGGTATTGGTTGATCCATTAACATACCATTAGTTTTCTTTACATAGTAGTCAAATCCTAATGATAATGAACTATTAAAGAAGCGGGCATCAAAACCAATGTCCAACTGCTCTGACTCTTCCCATATAACATATGGGTTGGCAATACGTGATGGGCTGCTACCATACTGCATGTACTGGTTATCGCCACTACCAAAGTAGTAGTTCTGATTACCATCCATCAAACTGGTATAGGAGAAAGCACCGATATTTTCGTTACCGTTCACACCCCAACTGGCTCTTAACTTCAAATAAGTGAACCATGTAGGACGTCCATCCATAAATCCTTCGTTGGTAACGTTCCATCCACCAGAAACAGAAGGGAATGTTGCCCATTTGTTCTCAGGCCCGAAGTTTGAGGAACCATCACGACGAACAGTTAACTGAATCATGTAACGCTCATCGTAGTTATAATCTAATCGACCAAAGTATGAAGCTAATGTTTTGGCACTTACTCCGTCAGTACCACCAGCAGTTCTTTCGTCATCTCTATCTGCAGTAGCATAATCAATAACAGCTTTAGCAGGATCTTCTTCCAAAAGGTCATAATCATCACCATATAGATGACGTGAGGTATACTCTTGTGCAGATTGCCCAACCAAAACACCTAAATTATGTTTCTCAGCAAACGTTTTATTATAGCTCAATGTATTTTCAACCTGCCACGTGAAACCACGGTGCATATTTGACCATACGGTGCTACGGTCAAAGTCTTTGCCCTGAGAGGCTAAGAAATGTGGAAAACGGTATCCATCACCACCCCAGAATGCTAAATCAACACCATAACTACTTTTGAATTTCAGTCCTTCATATAACTCCAGTTCGCCCCAGAAGTTAGCAACAATCTTATCTGAATTATCCTGACTATTTTCAGGAGCGTTTAACATCGCCACAGGGTTAGCAATTTCCTGGAATCCAGATGGAGGTAATGAGAATACACGACCATCTTTATCCTTAACTGCTGTTGGATATTCTGCTAAAACAGCATCAGGGTCCTGAGCATAAACAGGAATTGCTGGGTTAAATGCCAAAGCACTTCCCAGGATAGAACCATACTCTGAGTTGGTTTCAATACCTGATGATACAACTCTTGAGTAACCAGCTGTAACTCCAACCTTCAAATTTGAAAGAAACTTACGATCGTAATCAAATGCCTCATAAGTATTGTTGGTACGAACACTATAACGTTCAAAGTTTGAACGGTCGTAATTACCACCTACAATACCTTCCTGGTTGAAATATCCGAAAGATAAAAAGTATGACACATTATCACTTCCTCCGTGTAAACTCATCTGGTGGTTTTGAACCGGTGCATCGTAGTTAAATGTTTCATCCTGCCAATCAGTTCCAACACCTGCACCTGCTACTTGTTCAGGAGAGTAAGGAGCGTCATTACCATCGTTTAAAGCAATCTCATTCATGATTACCATGTACTCTTCGGCGTTCAGCACAGAGCGCTTCTTCCATGGATTCTGCCATCCGTAAGAGAAATCATAATTAATGGTAGCTTTACCCTTCTTGCCTTTTTTGGTGGTTACTAATACAACACCATTGGCAGCACGTGCACCATAGATAGCAGCAGAAGCCGCATCCTTAAGCACCTCAACAGATTCAATATCTGCAGGGTTCAGGTAGTTGATGCCACCACCAACAGCCATTCCGTCAACAATGTACAATGGGTCACTGTTGTTAATTGTACCAATACCGCGAATACGCACTTTTGATTCAGCTCCAGGCTGACCTGAGCTTTGCGTGATCTGAACACCAGATACGCGTCCTTTTAATACATCTTCTACCCTTGTTGGTGTACTTGCTTCTAAATCTTCAGCAGATACACTACTAATGGCGGCGGTTACAACACTTTTCTTTTGAACTCCGTAACCAATCACCACTACTTCATCCAAATCAGTTAGCTCTTCTTCCATTATTATATTAATTGTAGAAGAAGCAACTGTGACTTCCTGTGATGTCATCCCGATAAATGAAAATACAATCACATCGCCCATGTTGGCTTGTAATGTATAATCCCCATCAATGGTAGTAATTGTTCCAGTGGTTGTACCTTTAAGTACGACACTTACCCCAGGAACAGGTGCTCCGTCAGTACCCGTTACCTTTCCCGAAACGGTTATGTCTTGTGCCTGACTTGTGAGCGTCAGTAAAAAGAGAATAATCCCCAATACGTGTTTCATAATAAATGGATTTTAATTATTCGATGAAGCAAACATATACCTCATCTGTTAATTTTTCCTAATATAAAGACGCACTTAAAACTCTCATTACACACTTCAACAACTCACATTAAACTCACACAAAATTACATTTACCCTTGATTTACTGATATTTAAATATTCTTAAATTCAAATTTACACCCACACGACACCACTCACTTTCTGGCGTTTTACCAAATAGTGCAAATTGCACATTTTTTAACATTTTAGATTTGTAGAATTTCCGTGACTAGATACTATTTATATACCTGGAAAGGTTTTCTCCCGATTCAATGCCCAGGTTTTGTCGTAGTCGATAGCGATTATTTTCTACAGCCCGGTAGGAGACGTTCATAATAACAGCTATTTCTTTTGATGACATTCCCATCCGAATGTATGCACAAAGTTTTTGCTCGCGAGAAGAAAGCTCAGGATGTTTTGACTTTAATCGCTTAAGAAAATCTTCATGTACCTGCTCAAGGTGCAGCTCGAATACTTCCCAGTGGCTCTCACTATCGAGATCTTTATTAATTTTCTTAATTAGCAAATCGAGCTTGTGAGCTATTTCAGAGGAATCTTTTAGTGTTTTAATCCGCTTTAAGCGTTCTTTGACCGACGCCAGAAACTCATTTTTCTGAATAATATTCATGGTGGAGTTAGCTAACTCTTTTTCCTTGAACAGCATCTCATTTCGCAACTTTTCATTGCGTATTCTAATCATCTCCTTCTCGGCTCGCAACGCTTCGTTTGTCAGTTGCTCTTCCTTGGCTTTGTAATGCTGGCGCTGTTTCAATTTTTCCTTTTGTCGGCTAATTTCAATCCGGCGATTAAAAATATAAGCCACGAAACCCGCAGTTATCAGAATTAGTATGAGATAGATTATTTTAGCATAAATATGACGATGCCAGGGCGGATGTATTTTAAATTTAAAAGTAAGAGGTAAGGCCTCCACTCCATATCGGTTGCGTGCGCGTATTGTAAGTGAATAATCACCCTCTTTTAGTTTGGTGTATTGTACAAATGTCTGATTAGACCAACTTGTATGCTGCGCATCAGGCCCTACCAGGTCCGTCGCATACTCAACATCCTTATCCTGAAAAAAGGTAGCAGCATAGCTAATGGTGAAAGCATTCTTCTTAAAAGGATATTCCGGAATCACCAACTGCCTGGTATCTTTATTATTGGATTGATGAAGTACATATCCGATACTATCGCCGACTCCTTTAAATGAACGCAAATGCACTTTAAATGGTAAACGAAAATTAGTATTGTCCAGCACATAATAGTGTGCAAAGCCATCTTCTATTCCAAAAAATACATTATTAGAATTACTAACAAAAATGGACTCAAACGACGAAACCAATTTTTGTTTTAAGGGTACAAAAGGGAATTCAATTTTCTTGTAAGTACCATCCTCCAAACGTCGTAAAACACCTGTATTATTATTCATGAAGAACCAGATATTGCCAAAACGATCTTCAATCAGCTTTTCAGGATAATGACCTGCCTGAAAAAAAGCATCATAACTATCCTCTTTCCCCACTATTCCATCAGCATTAATCCGGTAATAGGCATCTTTACCGATAAAAATTAAGCGCCCGTTAATTTTTGAAACCAAGCCCATTTTATTGCTCGGAAAGTTTGAGAATGCATATTCTTTGACCTTATCAACCGACTTATAATCATCGCTAAAAGTCAACTGAAATATCCCTCTGTCGCCATGCGATACCCAAAGCTTTCCATTTTCATCCCATTCGGCAAATCGCGATGATTCAACAAAACCATCTACCTTACAAACAAATTTCCAATTACCCTGTGTTTTTTCCAGTAGGATAAAACCATCATAAGTACCAGCAAGCATCAACCTCGGATTATCTTCAATCTGAATAAATTTCCAGACTCCATTAACCGAAGAAGGGGTAATGGTTTCAGCCTGACCATTCCTTACGCTGAGCACACCCAAATTATGCCCGCATAAAATTCCATTTTTGTCTTTATATAGGCTCCAAACCTGTCCGTCGGCTCCTGGCACTTTTATAAAATGAGACCTCCCTTTAAGCGGGTTGTAGAAATCCTTCTGCGAAATTCGGAATAGTCCCTGATTCGTACCAAAATAATAGCTACCCTCATAAAAATCCATCACGTAGCCAGTACCTAAATCATAATAGCCATTAATAAAAGAAATGCCTGACTTTAGGTTTATACGCCCAATTCCATTATCGAGCCCACACCAGATACTTCCTTCCTTGTCAACAAACAAACTCAGTACCGTATTATTAATCAAGCCCTTATCCTTATCGACTTGCAAAACCAGCTTACCTTGCTTATCGGCAATCAATACACCTTGCTGAATAGTTCCAAAAACCAGATAATCATCAGCATATGTTGTACCGCAAAAAATATTTGCTGCCTGCAGCTGCGGCGCTACTTCCACATTCCATGGCTGTATTGTTTGTAAATCCCATAAATAAACCCCATTCTTCATGGTGCCTATCACAATCTTGTCGTCAGCTATTGCCATGACTGATGACACATTCATGCCTGCGAAAATTTGTCCACCAGGCAGAGGATAAGCATTTTTACCCCTTACTTCCAATAAACCCTGGGATATATCCTGAACCAGCAACATGCCGTTTACCAAAAAAACCGATATAAAACGCTCTTTAGCAGGTATTATTTCTTGCAATTCGTTGTTCTCATAAATACAAAGCATCAGCTCTGATTGAAAAACAACTTTATTGTCCCATTGGGTAATAGTCCAGACATTTCCAATACTTTTAAGTTGCGGTAGCTCCGATAAACTTTTATAACTAAGGTGATGAAGAGAATCATATTGAAAATAGCCAAACTCATTATATCCTCCAACGTAGATTTTTTCATCAATACAACTAACACTTCTGATAATAATATCGCCCATATCTTTATGTAGCCGCCAGTTAACACCATCATATTCCAGCAAACCATCATTGTTGGCAAAGTACATCAAATCACTATTACTCTCATTTATTTTCCAGTTTTGTGTACCGGCCTCGTACTGACGCCGGTTAAAATACTCCAGATCGGGTATTCCTAATTTTTGTGAATCAACTAACTGACTTATGATTACAAAAAACAAAAGGAATATGTGCTTGATAATGGTGATTTGTCTCATGTGTATTCAAAATAGCTAAGATTGCTTGCTCTATTATTTCAAAGCAGACAGATAATTCTAAAGTACAAGTTAAGCTGTAAATCTACAAGTAAAGGCTTAAATTCATCGATAACATCAAGTCTTAATAAGATTAAAAGAAGAAAGTTAAACTTCAACAATTATCATTATTGTTCAGAAATTAGCTTATCCGGCACCTCTACTTTGTACTTATGGTCTTCAATATAGTTGATATAATGCCACTGCCAACATTTCTTCAAACTCTTGTGAGCCTATTAAATTTAATCACCACATCAAAATACTCTATCCAACTACTAATGTGCCTATTAACAATAGCTCACACAAAGCCATGTATAGGTAAAATGAAGGTTTAAAAAGTTGATTATTTCATTACATGCAAGTAAAGCTGCAATACGCTTATACTGTAAGCTGCAGCTATCTCATAATTTTAACAATCGTAGATTAAATCACATTAAACATGAAAAAATTCCTCACAAGTCTAATCGTATTTGGCTGCATCTACTTGCATGGACAAGACCACAAAATGAATGGTTTTATTGATTCACTGATGAATCAGATGACCCTTGAAGAAAAACTGGGACAACTCAACCTCTCATCGGGCGTTGGCAATCTACCTGTAATCACCGAAGGTGAAGGTAAAATTGAGTTTATCAAAAAGGGCCTGATTGGTGCATCAGGTGGCTATAATAGCCTGAAAGCTTCTGTTGAAGAGTCGAGGCTTGGCATTCCGGTTATTACCGGACGTGATATCATCCACGGCTACAAAACCACTTTTCCAATACCATTAGCATTATCATGCATGTGGGATCTGGAAAGAGTTGAAGAAATGGCGCGCATCTCGGCGATTGAAGCCAGTAGCGATGGCATTAACTGGACCTATTCGCCCATGGTAGATATCAGCCGCGACCCAAGATGGGGACGGGTAGCTGAAGGTGGTGGCGAAGATGCATGGCTGGGTTCCCGAATTGCCCAGGCCTATGTGAGAGGCTATCAGGGCGATGACTTGTCGGCCAATAACACCATCATGGCTTGCGTCAAGCATTTTGCCTTATATGGTGCTTCAGAAGCCGGCCGCGACTACAACACAGTTGATATGAGCAAAATAAGTATGTTCCAGGATTATCTTCCCACCTACAAAGCTGCTTTTGATGCTGGTGCCGGTTCGGCTATGAGTGCTTTTAATGTCATCGACATGGTGCCTGCAACAGGCAATCGCTGGCTGATGACTGAGTTACTGCGCGAGCAGTGGGGCTTCGATGGTTTTGTTGTAACTGACTTTACAGCCATTAACGAGATGATGCATCATGGACTGGGTGACCTCAGTGAAGTTGGGGCACAAGCTCTAAAAGCAGGCATAGACATGGACATGGTTGGGCAGGCTTTTATTGGTACATTGAGTCAATCGTTAGAAGAAGGTAAGGTAAGCGAAGATGAAATTGACACAGCGTGTCGCCGGGTATTGGAAGCCAAATATAAGCTTGGTCTGTTCCACAAGCCCTTTCAATATTACGATCAGAAAAGGGCTGATAAGGTATTACTTTGCAAAGCACACAAAGAAAAAGCACGAGAACTGGCTGCTCACTCCTGTGTATTACTAAAAAATGAAAATCAACTACTACCGTTGAGCCGAAAAGGTAATATTGCTGTAGTGGGGCCATTGGCCGATACAAAAATTGATATGTTGGGCACATGGGCAGCTACACGGGATACAACAGATATCATTACCATATTGCAAGGTATTAGAAATGAAGCTGGCAAAAAAGCAAAAGTGAGCTATGCACAAGGTGCCTATTTTACAGAAGACAATTACCTCCTGAATGTTAACAGAAACCACAAAAAGAAAAGTAGTCCGGAAATTTCTATAACAACTGAACAATCGGAAAACCTATTAAAGGAGGCCATTGAAGTAAGCCGTGATGCTGACGTAATTATTGCTGTTTTGGGCGAACCTCGCAGCTGGTCGGGTGAAGCGGCCAGTCGTTCTGATATTAGTATCCCGGCTTGCCAGCAAAGGCTGTTAAAAACAATGTTGGAAACGGGTAAACCAGTTGTATTGGTTTTATCTAACGGGCGCCCACTCACCTTAAGTTGGGAAAACGAACATGTACCGGCTATATTGGAAACTTGGCATGGAGGTGTTGAAGCTGGTAATGGCATTGCCGACGTACTGTTTGGCAACTATAACCCTGCCGGTAAGTTAACCATGACCTTCCCGCGTAATGTGGGTCAGATTCCAATTTATTACAACCACAGAAATACAGGTCGCCCAATCGATCACAACCATAAATTCACCACCAAGTACCTGGATGTTCCTAACACCCCACTGTATCCTTTTGGCTATGGCCTGAGCTACACCACTTTTGAGTACGGTGACATTATCCTTAGCAGTAAAGAATTGAATGGTAATACGTCTCTCAGTGTCTCCATCGACATAAAAAACACAGGTAGCCGTAGCGGCGAAGAGGTAGTGCAACTCTACCTGCAAGATCCTGTTGCCACCGTATCACGTGCAGTAAAGGAATTAAAAGGCTTTCAGAAGATTCACATCGATGCAGGTGAAAGCAAAACGGTTACATTTCAAATCACCACAGATGACCTAAAGTTCTTCAACAGTGACTTACTGTATGATTGGGAAAGCGGTGCTTTCAATGTATTTATCGGAACCAATTCGCAGGATGTCAAACAAGCGTCATTCACCTGGACAAAATAACACTCATGAATAAAATTAAGATACTACTATTGGCAGTGGCTGCGATTCTTTCCTTAGAAAGCTGCAGCGCAAATAAAGCACCAAAAAAACCTAATGTTATCGTTATTTTAGCTGATGACTTAGGTTATGCCGGACTCAGTTGCTTTGGTGGTGAAGGCATTGCAACTCCACACCTGGATAAGCTAGCCGAAAATGGTGTTAAATGCTCCAACTTCTACGCCAACAGCACGGTTTGCTCTCCTACGCGCGTAGCGCTGTTTTCAGGACGCTACCAGCAACGCGTAGGACTCGACCACATCTACTTTCACTGTGTTGACTCCGTTGGCTTCGACCCAAAAACAAATCCATCACTACCATTAATAATGAAGGAAGCCGGCTACAAAACCGGTGTATTCGGCAAGTGGCACCTGGGTTCGGGCGAGGCCTTTCAACCCAAAGCTCACGGATTTGACGAGTTTACCGGCTTTTTGGATGGCAACATCGACTTTGTATCAAAGCACAATACCGAGAGCGAAGTCGATTGGTTTGTGCATCATCAACCCACTAACCAGGAAGGCTATGTAACCAACCTGCTGAATCAGGCTGTTGTCGATTTCATTGACAAAGAGCATGAACATCCTTTTTTCATCTATCTGCCCGAAGCTGCTGTGCATGTGCCCATGCAAGGACCCAACGATGCCCCTTTACGCACCGATGATTTCTATGCCTATGCAGTTCAGCATAAATTTCCAAAAGACGAATACATGCGTCGTTACTCCGAGATGGTTAGAAGCATGGATGATGGCGTTGGTATGATAATGCAAGCCCTTAGGAAGTACAATATTGAAGATAATACACTCATCATTTTTACATCAGACAATGGTGGCGAAGGTACAGGTGTTAAGCACGGAAAAGTCAATGGTGATCACCGAGGCCACAAGGTGCAACTATACGAAGGTGGCATAAAAGTGCCTGCTTTGTTCTACTGGAAAGGTCAACTGATACCATCAATCAACGACAATAAGATGCTTACCATGGACTTATTGCCCACCATCCTGGAAATGTGCGCTATTGACTACAATGATCCCCACAAATTGGATGGCATCAGTCTAAAAGAATGTATTTCGGATAATACATCTTTACCTGAACGCGACCTTTTCTGGATGCACACCGACCGTATTGCCATGCAACGCGGCCACCTGAAGTTACTCTGGCTTACCAGTGGAATAGAGCTATACGACTTGAAAGCTGATCCTCTGGAGCAAATCAATCTGGCAAACAGTGAATCTTATCAATCGGAGCTACAGCAAATGCAGGAAGCTTGCTTAGCCTGGCAAAAGCAAACAGCGACCGGCTTCCCCGGTCAACGTAAGTTTGGGGATGGCGTTAAAACTCCCTGGCCATGCTCAAGAGACTTAAACACATTTAATGCAGGCAAAAAATACTATTGGGAAAATGATGGCCCGATTATCAGGTGATAATTCATTATTTCAGAAGAGTTCCCAATTAATAAATACCAGTACTTGAAACAGACCAGGTAAATATTGGAGACGCTCTTTTGAAACCACTACAAAAGCTGTTCTTGATGAGCAGCTTTTCTTGTTTAGTACATACAAATTGGCGGATGGGCGAAGTACATTATCAGCTCCTATAAGATCAACACATTCACATTAAATAGCACAAACACACTTTCATAGACATCTATATAACTGCAAGTTACCAGCATCAAATTCTTTTATGTTTGGTTGATATAACAAAAGATTTTTTGCACATGAAAGTGCTTTTGTGGCACTTAATTGTTAACGGATGTTAAGCCTCTCTAATTTTAAATTCTGAATATAAAACATTCAGAGAACCTAAATTCAAATTGTATGACTAGAAGATTATTTCTATTGATGTTTGTGTGTTTGCAATTCTTCATTGCCGACGCTCAAAACATCCGTATCCAAGGAAAAGTTTTGGATGAGAATGGAGAGCCTCTGATCGGAGCAACCGTGATGCTTAAAAATGCAAGCGATTTAAGCACTGCCGGTACTATCACAGACATCAATGGTTCATTTAACCTGAACCTGCCTGCAGATGGGACACTGGTTGTTACCTTTATTGGCTATCGTAAGCAGGAGATTCCGATCAACGGACAAACATCATTCACTATTAACATGCAAGCCGATGTAAGTGAGCTGGACGACATTGTTGTTGTTGGTTTTGGCGTGCAGAAGAAAGAAACTGTCGTGGGCTCCATTACCCAGGCTAAAGGAGAGGAATTATTAAAAACAGGTGGAGTAACCAGTGTTAGTGAAGCTCTTACTGGCCTCTTACCAGGTGTGGTTACGTTACAAAACTCATCGCAACCGGGTGATGCATCAACCGATATTCTTATACGTGGAAAATCATCGTGGAATGGCAATGCTCCCCTGGTATTGGTCGATGGTATTGAACGGCCTTACGATCAGGTTGATCCCAACGAGATTCAATCATTATCAGTTCTAAAAGATGCCTCTGCTACTGCTGTTTTTGGGGTACGAGGTGCCAACGGCGTTATACTCATCACCACCAAGCGAGGCACTGAATCTAAACCCAAAATTAGTTTCAATGCCAATGTTACAGCTAAGCAGATGACGTCTGATTATACCATACCGACACATGCTCAGTCGATGCAAATGTATAACGAGGCACTGATAAACGGCAACAGTTATACCGGCATGTACTCAGAGCAGGAGATAGCCATGTGGCAAAACCAGGTTGATCCTTACTTTTACCCCGAAATTGATTGGGAGAAAGAACTATTGAAGGATCTGGGATGGAGCCAGACAGCTAACCTGAATGTATCCGGAGGTAACAAATTCATGAAGTATTTCACTTCGGTAGGTTACACCCACGAAGGAGACATCTTCAAAACAGAAAAGCAAGCTGAATATGATCCCCGGTTTAACTTTAACAAATACAACTTCAGAAGTAATTTTGACTTTAGTGTTACTAATACTACCAAATTATCTGTTAACCTGGGTGGTATCATCAGTAAACAAACACGTCCGGGTGGCGTAGGTGCCAGTGCGAACGATTATTCAAAAAACGAGTTTTTCCGTCGTATTTACTCAACTCCCAATTACTTATATCCGTTGTATTACGAGAATGGCCAGTTTGGCGAAGATCCTTCCTTTCAAAATGCCAAAAACATGTATATCCGACTAAATAAGGAAGGTTCCAACACCATTAACCAAGCCAATGTATTCGTTGATTTTAAGCTCGACCAAAAGCTCGATTTCATCACCAAAGGCTTATCGTTTAAAGGAAGTGTATCCTACACGAATAAAGCTCAAAGCAGCCGCAAAATCAATAAAACGATAGATCGCTACTTTTATGCATCACGTGAGGACTATGAAAATAATGTCTTTCTTCGCTGGCCTACGATGGACACTTATGAGGAGCCCATATCCTATGCCAACGAAGAAATGGGCACATACAACCGTCAGTTATACTATGATGCCAGCTTAAATTACAATCGTGATTTTGGAAAACACAGCGTTAGTGCATTACTATTAACACTGCGCGAAGAAACGAAAAGCAAAGTACAGTTTCCGGATCGTTATATGAGCCATGTAGCTCGGGCTACCTATGCATATAACTCGCGTTACCTGCTAGAGTTTAATGGCTCTATTTCGGGCATCAACTGGTTCCATCCTGATTATAACACCGAAGATTTTTATTCAGGAGCAATTGGTTGGATCATTTCCGAAGAAAATTTCATTAAAGACAACCTGCCCTTTATCGACAAAATGAAGGTTCGCTACTCATGGGGTGAAAGTGGTAGTTACGATGGATTCCGAAGCCTAAAGTTTAACTGGGATATCCAACCTGAAACATTTAATGTAAAAGGCAACCGCATTCTGTACTTTGGTGATCCGGTAAATCCCGTCAACCAGTTTTATGTCACCAGTGGTGCCAGCAACAAGTTCGCCTTCTGGGAAATCGCTATTAAGCAAAACATAGGCGTCGAGTTGGATATGTTCCGTAAACTATCAATGACATTTGATTTTTACAAAGAACAACGTGAAGGAATACTAAGTGAGCAGCTGATGCCCACCTGGGCTGGTATTGATGGTAAGATAATAAGCAACCTGGGTGAGTCTAAAACGCAAGGCTTTGAGTTGGAAGCCACCTGGCGTAACAAAACCAGCTTTGGACTTAACTACTGGATAACAGGCATATTTGCCTACACCGAAAACCGCGTTGTAAAGCGTGGCGACCCTGATGGCATGCCTGAGTACCAGAAATATGCCGGCAAACCCATTGGTACTGTCAATGCCTTGCTAAGCGATGGCTTTTACGGTTCATGGGACGACCTGTACAATCGACCACAATCTGAATGGAGTGGCAACCGTATACCTGGCGATCTGGCATATCTGGACTATAATGCTGATGGCGTTATTAACGACCGCGACAGGGTACCGATGAAATATCAGTCGACTCCTAACCTGACGAGTAGTTTGCAATTAGGTATCGAATACAAAGGATTTCATTTAACAGCCATGCTAACAGCTACCAATGGCATGTATCGTAATATGCCGGGCACCATGCTGTGGGAGTTCCAGAATGGTAATACCATGACATTCAATCATAGCCTCAACCGCTGGACGCCAGAAACGGCCGAAACAGCTACGCATCCGGCGCTGCACTTGCAGGGTGATAACAAACACAATATGCAAACGAGCCAGTTTACTTATCGCGATGCCAGCTATATACGTTTGCGCAACGCCGAATTTGGTTACACGCTACCGAAAAAGACAGCTCAGAAATTGCTGGGCATGACAAAATGCGAGCTCTATTTAAGTGGAAACAACCTATTAACATTTACCGACTTTGATAACCGCATCGATCCTGAACAAGGTACAACCAATCTATATCCGATTGTTCGCAGATTCAATGCCGGAGTAAGAATAGGATTCTAAAAACACACAGATATGAAACGAATAATATATATAATCATATTGATTCCAGTCTTTTTCTTAAGCTCGTGCTACGATTATCTGGATAAAGCACCTGAACAAGAAGTTGACATTAACGTGGTACTGAGCGATTATGCATCATTTCGCTCCTACACCGACTATTTGTATTTCCTTCGAAAAGATTATTTTGAATGGTTCCACCGTGGTTTACCTTGTGCTAACTCCGATGAGGCAGCTACAACAAATACCTCGTGGATGGACTCGTTCAAATACAAGAAAGGCGACAACTGGCAGGCACCTGACTACAAAACTACCTACGAACTGGGTTATGCAAAAAAAGCTGACAACAAGGAGTACGGTAAGGAATCTCCCATTATTGCCAATGCTATGCAAGGATTGCGTGTGGCTAACACAGCCCTTGAATACTTTCATGTATTAACCGATGCCACTGAGGAACAAAAGCACCAGATTAAAGGCGAGATACATTATTTCAGGGCCTGGTATTACATGCAGATAATTCTTCGATATGGTGGCATGCCTGTTATCGACCAAACCTATGGACCAAGTGATGACATAAATCTTGAACGCTTGTCCTATCAGGAATCGAATGATTGGCTGCTCGAAGAGTTTGACCGGGCCATTGAACTATTGCCCGAAACCTGGCCACAAAATGAGTTGGGACGTGCTAACAAAGGCATGGCTTATGCCGGTAAAAACCTTGCACTGCTTTATGCTGCAAGTCCTCTGATGAATCCTGAATTGGGACATGAGTATAATATTGAGCATTGCAAAGCCCTGTGCGATAATGCTATTAATATTTTTGAGATGGAGCAGAAAGGCATCTACCGCCTTTATTCACTGGAAGAGTACGATGATATATGGTACAGTAAAACCAAACCGGTATCCGACGAAGCCATTGTATACGTGAACTTTAAAACGCGCGAAAAAGGCGATATGAAGGTAGGCGGTGTTTGCCACCGACTGGGAGGTTTCCAATTTTTCGACTCACCCACTCAGAATGCCGTGGACCGCTATGAAACCTTGAATGGCCTGCCTATTAGCGAGGACCCAACGTATGATCCCCAGAATCCATATATCAATCGTGATCCCCGCCTTTATAAAAACATATATGTGAATGGCGATGTGATTGCCCGCCAAGGCACAAAAGAATTTATGTTTGAACCATTTGTAGGTGGATTAGATGACCCAACAAAAGAAAAAGCCGGCAAATTCAGAAGTGCGCGTGGTGGATACTTGCTTCGCAAACACTGGCCTTTTGGCGTCAATAACAAAGCTAACGACTGGGACGGGTGGTTCAAACCATGGATCAACTATCGACTGGCACAGGCATACCTCGATTTTGCTGAGGCTGCCAATGAGGCTTATGGCCCAACCGGAGCAGTACCAGGCACGAGCATTACCGCACTGGAAGCGGTAAACATTATTCGCAGACGCGCACAGATGCCGGAAGTAAATAGTCAATATACTGGTTCGAAAGACTTATTCAGAGAACGAATTCGCAACGAAAGAGCTGTTGAGTTAATGTTTGAGAACCAGCGCAGCCACGATTTACGTCGATGGATGATTGCCACTGAAGTAATGAAGGATCTGAAAAGAGCGCATATTACGAAAAATAATGACGGCACATTTACCTATGGAGCTGTTCTGCTAGATGACATTTACCAGCCCATTTTTAAGGAACGTAACTATTGGTATCCGGTACCAAACAACGACGATTTTCTGTCAACATCGTTTGAGCAAAACCCAGGCTGGTTATAATCCTATTTATTGAAAGAAAAACGAAACAAATGAAGATAATATATCATAACATAAGAGTCATGGCAATGCCTCTGTTACTGTTAGTATCGATGTTGTTTTTAATACCTCAATACGGTATGTCGCAAAAAAACAATATCACCATCAGCTCAACCGTAACAGATGCCAATGGCATCCCGGTTGCCAACGCCATGGTACGCGTATTTAACAAGGGAAAGGTCATCCATACCGACAAGGATGGCCTCTTCAAACTAGAGGTGAATAGCGATGCTGTTATTTACATTTCGGCCAATGGATTTGAAACACAAATGTATGAACTAAGCCAGAGCTTACCCGAAAAAACTATTACGCTTGCGGCCCTTACCCCATTCCTGTTACCCGAAGACCAGATCAATATACCTTTCGAGACGATTGAAAAGAACAGGCTGACGGGAGCTGTATCTGTAGTTGATGGCGACGAGCTATTAAGCTATCCTGACCTGTCGATGCTGAATTCATTGGCGGGTCGTGTGGCAGGTCTTTATTCAACCCAAAACAGCAGCACACCCGGATGGAACTCTCCAACTTTAGTAATCAGAGGTTTGGGAGGCTTAGGCAATAATCGCCCGCTAATCCTGGTAGATGGGTTTGAGCGTGAGGCCAACGCTTTGCTACCCGAAGAAATTGAGTCGGTTGAGGTACTGAAGGATGTAACAGCCAAAATGCTTTATGGAAGCAAGGCTGCCGATGGCGTTATTGTTATCACAACCAAAAGAGGTAAAAACAACTCGCGTGATGCCAACATCAGCATGGAATATGGTATTATGGCACCAACCAGTGATCCTCAATGGTTGAATGCGGCTGACTATGCTACCCTGTACAATCAGGCGCGGGCCAACGATGGTTTGGCTCCTTTATATTCCGATGAAGCCATCGCGGCTTACCGCAACGGTTCGTCACCAATATTGTATCCCAACAACGACTTTAATGGCATGTACCTGAATAACCATATGCCAATGAAACGCGTTGCTACTGAATTCAGGGGTGGAGGTAAAAGCTCAGCCTACTATGTTAACATGGGCTATACCGGCACCGGTGGTTTGGAAGATATTAAAGAACCCACCGAATACAATAAATTCAATTTGCGTGGTAACCTGGATATTGATGTTTCCAGTGTTACTTCTGTAAAAATGGATATCGCGGGTCGGATGGAGTACCGCCGTTCTGCCAATATTACAACACAAGATTTTTTTGGAGCCTTGTCATCGCACCGCCCCAATGAATATCCGGTATTTATACCTACCGATTCTTTGGCATTACTTGGAGGTAGTTACCTGCACCCCAACAATATTTATGGATTAGGTAACGAAACAGGCTATAAAAAACAGGAAAACAGAAATATACAATTCAACCTTGGTTTACACTTCAACCTGAATAAATACATTGAAGGTTTGTCGGCCGGTGTGGCCTTATCATACGATAATGAAAACTATTACCGCTATGCCAATGTCATAAATTTTGCATCTTATCAGTTGGTACCAACTTATACCGATGAGGAGTATAACCTGGTTAAGTTACGTCAGGAAAACCATGGTTCGCCTGATAAGCTGTCGGAAAAAGATAAATCATATAACCACCGCGTGGGTAGCACCTGGAATATTGATTACAGCCGAACATTCAATGGTTCACATGATTTAAATGCCAACCTGGTATTGCAACAATACCAAACACAGCGTTACAATCAGATTCAGTATGACAAGTTTGCCAACTACGGACTGCGCATTAATTATGCCTACAAAAACAAATATGTAGCCGAGTTAAACACCTCTTTAATGGGGAGCTCTCACTTTACCGGCAGCAACCAGTTTGGATTATTCCCGGCATTGGGACTTGCCTGGATCATGAGCAACGAAGGCTTTTTGGCTGACAACGCCAACATCAATTACCTTAAGTTAAAGGCTTCAGGCGGTGTGATGGGCAGCGATAAAGGTTTGGGCTACTTCCTTTACGAGGATCAGTACTCACAAAATGGATCGGTAAGCTTTGGCCCTACCAACAAGAATAATCGCCGCGTTTACCAACTTGATAAGTACGGTAATCCGAACTTAACCTGGGAGAAGCGTCGTGAATTCAATGTGGGTATTGAGTCGATACTTTTCAACAATACCTTAAGTGTAGAGCTGAATTACTTTAATATTTTGGATTACGACATCATCACATCACCATGGGCCAATCATCCAAGCTATATTGGAACTAACTTGTACAGTGTTAATAATGCCGAGGTAATAAACAATGGTTTCGAGGGCGATATCATCTATTACAAAAATATGGGTGATTTCAAGCTATCGGCCGGTGTCAACTTTGTATATTCAAAGTCGGAGATTAAGAAAAGTTTTGAGTTGCCTTATCCAGCCGAACTGCAATACCTGTCAGGTATTGGTCAGGCAGGGGATAGAATATACGGCTATGTGCACAATGGTTTCGTAACAGATTCAGATATAGCGGCCGGCTACACATCAACGCTGGGTACCGTTAAAGCTGGTGACATTAAGTATACTGACTTAAACAATGACGGTGTGATTGATCCAAAAGATCAGCAGGCAATAGGTAATTGGTTCCCCCGCCTAAATATGGGTATGCACATCAACCTGCAGTACAAAGGTTTTGGCTTATATGCTTTAGGGGTGTTTCAGAATGGTTTTGATGTGATGAAGAACAACCGCTATTTCTGGAATTACGGCGAACGTAAATACTCAGCAGAGGCCATAAGCAGTGATTATGTGCCATTAACAACAACCAATGGTAACAACAACTTTACAGGTTCCGATTACTGGCTGGAAGATGCCGGTTATTTCAAGCTTAAAAACGTGGAATTAAGCTATCTCTTACCTGACAAGTTATTGCCAAAGCTATATATGAAAAAGGCAAAGGTATTTGTGAGAGGCACAAACCTGCTAACGATCAGTCAGTTTGACAACCTGGATGCCGAAAATATTGATGCCGGCATTAATGATTTCCCATTGATGAAAGCCATTACCGGTGGTATTTCTGTAACCTTTTAATGTTAAAAGATGAAGACAAAAAATTATAATATTACCAGTCTGTTCCTGATTCTACTCGTGGTTTTAGCAAGCGGATGCAGCGACTACTTTGAACCCGAAATAGATAAGAACAGAACGGAAGAGCAAATATGGAGTATACCCGATTATGCCGAAGGTATTTTGATGGCTGCCTATAAGGAGATACCAGACATGTACAATACTTATGGAGGTGATTTTCTGGACTGTGCTACAGACAATGCCACCTCAAACAGGTATGGAGCTTCTGTTGATAAACTGCGTGCAGGAGGCTGGTCATCCAATTACAATCCTTTGGATGTATGGGGTGCCGCCTTCAACCAAATTCGTAACATTAACCTGTTTATTGAAAATGGCCTGGATATCACCTATGTTGATTACAACAAAGAGATTGATTCAGCTAAAAAGGCACGTTTAAAGGGAGAAGCCTTTTTTCTACGGGCCTGGTACCAGTGGCAACTGTTGCAAAACCATGCCGGACCCGATGAGCAGGGCGCTGTGCTAGGTTATCCTATTCTAACACGGGTATATACGCAGGATGAAGAAGTAAAGCTGGCCCGTAACACCTATGCCGAATGCGTGCAGCAAATACTGAACGACTGCGATACCGCTGCAGCCTACCTCCCGCTGGAGTACATGGAAGGAGATGAAATACCTGAAGAGATCAATGACAACCAGATTGGCCGCGCAACTGCCACTGCAGCTCTGGCACTTAAATCACGGGCCGCTTTGTATGCTGCCAGTCCCTTGTTTGCAAACAATGAACCTGACAAATGGGCAACTGCTGCTCAACTGGCTAAAGCGGCCATTGATGTCATTGGAGCATTACCATCCATTGATGCCAAATTCTACAACGATGAAAATTCGCCAGAGCTGATCATGCGCAAATATGGGTTGAACCGTTCACTGGAGAATGCTAATTTCCCGGTAGTACTATTCGGACAGGGACGCACCAACCCAAGTCAGAACCTGGTGGATGCATTCCCTATGGCTAATGGCTATCCCATTAGCGATGACTTAAACAGCGGGTACGATGAATCAATGCCATACGAAGGTCGGGATCCTCGTTTCTACCGCACTATTCTATTTCATGGGGCAATATTTAAGGACTCAACAATTGATATGTCAACAACAGGCTTAAATTCCGAAATGGCCAGTCCTGAGCGTGCCTCACGCACCGGGTATTTCCTGCGCAAGTGGATGAGCCCGGATGTTAACCTGGAAGTTGGTAACGCCAAATCGGATAATCATTATTTTGCCTTATTCAGAAAAGTAGAGCTATACCTGAATTATGCTGAGGCTGCTAACGAAGCATGGGGTCCTGATGCCGATCCATTAGGACTGGGCTTAACTGCTAAAGATGCCATTAACGCCGTTCGTAACCGTGCCGGAATTGGCTCAACAGCTTATGCTGATAATGTGGCGAGCGATGGAGTAGATGCTTTCCGAAGCCTGGTACATAACGAGCGTCGTATAGAGCTGTGCTTCGAGAACCATCGGTTTTATGATCTAAGGCGTTGGAATAGTTCCCTTGAACAGCTGAACACTACCATCAAGGGCGTTAAAGTAGAACGTATTGTCAGCGATGTTGATACCACGTTCCAATTAACACCTATTGATGTGGAAAACTATCAGTATGGCCAGCACATGTTCTATGGGCCAATACCTTTCAGCGAGGTGATTAAATCTGGTGAAATTGTGCAAAATAAAGGTTGGTAACAAATGATTAAGAATATCAACCCCAAACAATTAAAACATTATATAATGAGACAGATATTATTACTACTTTCAGCGGTGTTGTTGACTTTCACCAGCTGTGAGAAATACGAGGACTACCTATACGACTACGAGTACACCGCTACTTACTTTGCCTTACAGAAACCTGTACGCACCATTACACAGGCCAACAACATGGCTCTTCAGGTAGGTGTTACCATTGGCGGAGTACGCGAAAATAACCAGGAGCATATTGTCAATTTTGAAATTGACGAAACCCTGTTGGAAGTGACACCTTTTACACTATTGCCAGAGGCCTATTATAGCTTAAGTGATGCCAACAAAATGGTTATTCCCAAAGGAGAATTTCTTGGTTTAATAGATGTTGATTTGAACGAAGAGGCTTTTATGGCTGATGAACAAGCCCACCTCAACCATTATGCATTGCCATTGCGCATTACCGAAACAACAGCTGATTCAACACTTGGTAATGCGGAAAACCCTATGGCTGGTAAAGACTATACCATACTGGTTGTAAAATACATTAACAACATGCATGGGTATTATTATCAGAAAGGGAATGAATACATAACTGATGCAACAGGTGCTGCCATCGATACGATTGAATATAGTCATGAAGAACTGGTTAGAAACGAAACCAGAATGGTTGCAACCGGCAGCAAAGATAGTGTTGTAATTAACGGCGTTGGCAGTCATTTGGATGGCACCGTGATAGACAAAGTAACTTATACCTACAAGATGGCTTTGCTAAGAGATGCTACCGGCAACATTAGCATTAAAAACGTTATTGAATCAGACATCAATAATGTGGAAGATTTAGGTAGTAGTTTTGATTTGAGTAAACGCCTGTTTACACTCCACTACAAATGGATTGATGCCGACGGGCTGACGCATACCGTTGAAGAAGAATTAATATTTCGTAATGACGGTATCTTGTTTGAAGAGTGGTCATTAGAATAACAGCATCCTTATCAGTACAAACAGTTAAAGCCCTGCAATAGAACTATTGCAGGGCTTATTGGCTAAAAACATCAGCAACCTATACACTAAATTTATCTCATCTCAGTTTTACTCTTAAAGCAAAATCCTATGAAAGAGCTAACAATCCTACTTTTTATGGTGCTTATAGCCCTACCGGCACAGTCCAGGGGCCCCAAGTTCCAGAAGAAAGTTACGATGAACTACATTGTACCTAAAAATGCCCTGAAGATGGGTATTGAAAAGGTGGCTGACTCCACCTATCACTACTGGTTTAGGCGCATGATAAACGATGATTATACCGAAACCTTTCAGTTTATGACCACACAAAAAAACATTATGGCTGAAAGATTTAACCTGGACTGCAAGGAGGGAACCATCATCCGCGATGGGCTCTACCAAAAAAGCTATAAAGGCGAGATCATATCCGAAGGTTATTACCGTAACAACCACCGCGATGGCTATTTCTGGGTGAAAAATAAAAAAGGCAAGCTTATCCAAAATGAAGCCTACAAGTGGGACGGACAGCATGAGCAAGGCCTCATAGCCTATTTGAACAGCGATGAAACCATTGCGCGTAAAACGTACCTGCGCGACCGGAAGAAACACGGTAAAGAAATCTTCTATTACAAAAATGGCCAGGTGATGATGAGCTGCGAGTATCAGGGTAATAAAAAGCATGGCGAGCTGACTGCTTATTACCCCGATGGCAAGCTTCGACGAGTAGAGATGTATGAGAACGACTCGCTGGTTTCGGGCGAAATACTTGATCAAAATGGCAGTAAAATACCTTGGGAGCCGGCACAACAATCGTCAATTGATTCTGACCAGCTGGCACGTATCAAAGCTGACATTCACTCTATCATAGAAAGAACACAGCCTGATAAGGCACATCTCAAGCATTTGGCATTTGGCTTCACCCTACATACAAATGGGAAGATACTTCCCAAATCGTGTCGATACAAAACAAAGCTCAACAAAGAGGTTACAGCTGCCATTACCAGATATCTATGTCAACTTAAACTTGAACCTTGCCGCCATGAAAACCAATCGGTTAATGCATACTATAGAATAAAACTGAATTTTGCTGAAGACATCAGTTATGATATTTCAATGGAGCGATTAAACCAGTATGAAGGCAATACCACACTCTTCTATGGTGCCAAACCCATCGATGATTCCGAACCACTATATTTTATTGTTGAACAGATGCCGGTTTTTCCTGGAGGTGAACAAGGTCTGAGGAAATACATTGCGCAAAGTGTAAAGTATCCGGTAGAAGCCCAGAAAATGCGTGCACAGGGGCGTGTGTACATCTCATTTGTGGTGGATAAAAACGGAAATCTGAAAGATATTAAAGTAGCCAGAAGTGTGGATTACAACCTTGATAAGGAAGCTCTGCGCGTAATCAGTAATATGCCTAAATGGATCCCAGGTTATCTTAATGGCGAGCCTGTAGACGTGTCTTATGCGATTCCTATCAATTTTATACTTCAATGCAATGCGGATAGAATGCTCAATGTTGATAACTTTTAACACCTATCAATAAAAACCGTGTAAAAAAACCTGACATGATGTACAGTCCTGTCAGGTTTTTTTATGCCTTATCACATCCTCATCTTTTCCAAGCATACACTCCTTTTTACTAAATAACTGTACAATAAGCTGCTGCACACTGCAGCAAGGTTTCCAAATGTTTGGAAATGTTCCCGCGCACGGCAGCAAGGTTTCCAAATGTTTGGAAGTGTTCTCGCTAATGGCAGGAAGGTTTCCAAATGTTTGGAAGTGCTCCCGCTGACAGCAGGAAGGTTTCCAAATGATTGGAAGTGTTCCCGCTAATGGCAGGAAAATTTCGAAATGGTAAAAAGTCATACGGATCGCATCCTCATAGGCATCTTGAAGATAAGGATGCGATCCATTATGCTTTATAGCGTTTACTCCTCCAGCTGCATGGCTGGACGCGGCCAGTCGGCATCCACAAAATCGGGCCGTTTCTTCGGCTTGTTCACCACCACCTCTTCGGCCCCTTCGGTATACAAGTCCCAGTTATCGGTTCTGAAGGGCGATGCCGGAAAGCCCTCGGCATTATACAGCAGGTTCTGTTGCGAGGGATTCATGGCCCAGGCATAGCGCACCGCCACCGGTTTGGCCACCTTGGGTGAGCTCACCACAACAGTATTTCCTTTTATCTCGGCTTGGGCCCAATGCCACTTTTTGTCGGCACCGGCAATGGCAAAGCTGTTCAAGGGCGCTTCTGTGGCTTTGGTCAGGCCCTTACCCACCCCATCGAATGACAATACTATACTATTACCTTGGCTTGTATGACTGGTATAATACGGCCCGTGTCCCACCACATCTTTATGGTACACCTCGCGCAGCACCGTGCAGGCATGGCGTACACCGATGGGCTTCTTATTTTTAGGGTGCAAAGCAATGGGGCTACCCGTATCGATGGATACCACCATCCCTACATTCTCCATCTCCTGCGCCAGCTCAAGCATCATCTGCCTTGATACGGCCCAGGGAGCTTCCACCCCTTCCACCGGCTGCTTCTGCTCAATGCCCCAACTGGGCAATTGCGTCATCGAAAAATAGAAGTCGCTCTGCGTATGTCCCTCCGAATGCGTGTACCACATCTCGCGATAAGTCTTAATCAGGCGCTCAAGCTGCCCTTTAAAGGCCAGTGCCTGTTGCACCGTTTTAGAGTTGCGCTCGCCCTGGTACCAAATGATGCCCCTGATGCCATAACCCACTAATGGATGCACCATGGCATTATAAATATGCTGCGGATACTGATTGCCCAGTTTGGCCGGTTTGGTAATGATGGGCGCCATTAAGTGCTTGTTCTTACTCTTCATGGTATCGCCATTGGCCATAGCCTGATGGTAAGTCTTCAAATCGGCAAAATACTGCTTCAACATACTATCAGGATCAATACCCAGCTTGCCGGTTTGCCGAAGCGTCACTTCATCCAGTCCCTGCTTATGGTAGCGGCTGCGGGCTATGTCGTCCTGCTTCTCCCAGGGTATCCACCCTTCAACAGGTGTGCCGGCATAGGCCTGCACAATGATGCCCACCGGCACATTGAGCTGCCGCTGAAGTGTTGAACCAAAATACCACGACACCGCTGAGGTGGCAGCAGCCGATTCGGCATCAGACACCTTCCACTGCCCGGTGGGGCAATCCTTTTTGGGTTCATGCCAATGCTGGCGGTCCGACTTATAGATGCGTAGGTTCTCCTGCTTAGCGTGCTTAAGGTCGTCTTCGGCCGTAAAGGTGTTGCGCAGGGCCCAGCCCATGTTCGATTGCCCCAGGCAGAGCCATACCTCGCCAATGGCCACATTCCGTAGCACCAGCTTATCGGCTCCGGTTGACACGGTCAGTGTCTCGTCCGTACGGTGCGATGGTGTGGGCAGCAGCACCTTCCAGCAGCCTGATTCATCGGCCGTGGCTGACAGCTCTTCACCCCACGAGGCGCTAACATTTACCCTATCGCCTGGCCTTGCCCAGCCCCAAATGGCATTGGAAGTATTTTGCTGCAGCACCATGTGGCTGTCGAAAAAAGTGGGCAGCCTCAGTTGGGCTGTTCCCGTCAGGGAACAGATACATGTCAGCAGCAACAGCTTCATGTATTTATAGTAGATGGATGTATTTAGCATACCATTATCGCTTAAGGAATTTTCGAACCAGATAGCCCTCTTCCATTTTCAGACGCAGCATATACATACCCTTGGGTAACATGGCCACATCAATCCCCTTGGCAATTGCCTGACCACTGGCCGAACAACACACCCTGCCGTTTACATCCATCACTTCGGCACACGAACCATCGTAGCCCTCTATGTATAATTTTTCGCGAGCCGGATTCGGATATAAACTAACCGACTGGGCCATACGCTCTGTAATAGCTGTGCTCACCGGCTCGCGAGAATTGGGATCGTTATTAAAAAGGATGTCATCCACATAGATATCCACCGGGCCAACCTCGTTAGTGTAATCCACCTGCATCCACACTTTGCCACAAGCACTGTATTCAGCCCCCATATCAAACACCAGGTCTTGCCAGGTATTCAGCTGCGCTGCATCATAGGCCTGCATACTCTCTGTAATCACCTTGTCGGAGTTGTCGCTTTTCGATATCTGAAAGCGTGTGGCAGAAGCCCTGCTTTTCAGTACTTTCATGTGTACATAGCGGGGGGCATCAAACTCTTTCACCACGGCCGAGGTGCCAATGTAGTTGCGTGTATTATCGGGCCCTCGTGTCACCTTCAGCACCGTATTACTGGTGTTGATGCCTGCTTTCAAAGGATTAGCCACAATATCGACCTGAACAGCTCCCAGCACACCATACTTATAGGATGTGTTTTCAAAATCTTCAGAATAGATAGTACCATCGGGCGGATAAATCGTCCACTTATCTTCAACCACCACCAGGTTAGGTGCATGTCCTACCCAGTTAGCATCAGCAATCACCTTCACAAATTCGGCATAGCTTTGCGCCACATCGCCGGTTGACTGGTAGGTATTAAACACTGACAGAATGGGATCGCTGCTCTGCTGCATCTCCTCCAGCAGATATTGCCGATAGGTTTCAATCTCGTCGGCATAGGCCGGTTCGTCAATCAGGTTGTTGAGGCAATCGGGGTCATTGGCCACATCATAAAATTCTTCTGGAATACGTGTCAGGATAAAATCGCAACGCTCCTGCCAATAGCTGTCTGTTTGTCCCAGGTTTAGCATGGTTTCAAAAAAGCTGGCACCCAACGACGAGCTGTTGTAGGTGGTTCGGCCATCGTGCCATGGATTGAAGATGTAGGCGTATTGCGTGGTATGCACCTTGCGGAAGGCGTAAATATTTTTACCGATGGTTGTATTATAAGTTGTGAAAAGGCGCTCCCGCCCGTTCTGCTGTTGCCCACGCACAAGCGGTAAGAGCGATTGCCCATCTAATCCTTCTGGGGTGCTTATGCCGGTCGCTTCGCAGATGGTGGGAAAGATATCCAGAGCGGACACCAGCTCGTTGATATCGGTACCTGGCGTCAGCATCTCACTGCCGGTCCAGCGCATTATCAGTGGCGTTTTGGTACTGTGATAGTAAATATTTGATTTGATACTTGGTGCTGCCATCCCATGGTCAGACAAGAAGAACACCAGAGTGTTATCGGCAATATTCTGCTCATCGATTACCTGCAGCACTTTGCCCACCACATCGTCGCAGCGGCGCGATGAACAGAGGTACTCGGCCATTTCGGTGCGCACTGTCTCATCTTCGGGCAACCAGGCCGGCATGGTAATATCCTCGGGATAATAGATTTTTGAGGGATGCGATAGCTTTTCGCTCAGTGTAGAGCCCACACTGCTCAGTTTATAATAAGGTCGGTGCGGATCGTGCGAATTTACAATCAGGTAAAAGGGCTTGCCCACATCGTTCAGGGCCGAATCAATAACGGTGGATACCCTGTCGTAAAATACATCGGTGTTGCGCTCCATCTCTTCATCGATAGCCCAGGGGGTCACATCTTCGTATGGAGTGCTGTGCGCTACCTTACCCAATATACCAACAAAATAGCCATTGGCATTAAACACATTGGGAATGGTAGGTATGTTCTTAATACGTAAATCATGGAAGCCCTCACCTCCACTGCGGTGCGGTAAACGCCCCGTGTTAATGGCATTACGCGATGGCATGCATGCGGTTGATGCCACGTGTGCATTACTAAAGGTGATGCCGTCGGCCGCCAGCTGATCGATATTGGGCGTTACACCAACTGCCTGTTGCTCTCCATTGAAACAGCCTACTGTGTTCCAGTTCATATCATCAGCTGTTATTATCAGAATATTGGGGCGCTGGGCCTTCAGACCAGCAAAATAGCTTAAGAGTAATACAACAATTGCATATTTAATTTGCTTCATGTCTTTTGATTATTTTCATTTGGCCATCCATCCAGTTAATCACTATAAAGCAAAAACCGGATAGCCTGGGTAGGTTATCATGAGCCTGACACAGTTCCTCACGCACGATAGGGTAACAACTCACATCAATAAAGTGAGCCGATGCAAATGCCACATCTGCCAATTGCTCGTTTTGTATAGCTTCGCTCATCTCATTATCTCTTATCTTACTCATAACATTACCTCTCACTATACTGCTGTTTCTAATGTAATGAAGTACCAGAGGAAGAACGTAACCACACTGCAAGATTAACCAGAAATCAATGTCAAAACTTGCTACCACCTTTGACATCTCTTGCGTTTTAGTTTGAAACATTTTTACAGCGCAGTCCATCTTGCCCCTGTCACTTTTACTTCATCACAATTATCTACAATTACTAATACAAATCATGCTTGAGTCCACTTTAGGGCTCTTTCGTTATTCATTCATATTCCATGGATAAACCTATGGTTATACTGTATTCGCAGAAGATTATCTACAATAATCACTTACGTAACACAAGACACCAAAAAGCGAGAATCAATCATGTAACAAGCTCAAATGGCTGTATCTATGCATGATGGCGATTAATTGTCTTACTTATTCTTTTGCGCTTTTCTATGCTTCTGCCATTTAGTCATCTGCTCTTTAGTGTATACCTTTTTCATGTCGGCCATGTATGTTTGCATATTAGCCTTTCTGGCATTTTTAAGTTCCTGCGAACCTTTGGCATGCTCTTTTGATGTTTTTGCATTATTCAATCGCAACTGGGTCTTTAGCTCAATCATCTGGTTTTGCTGCTCCTGGCTTAAATCCATCACTTCAGCCATCTCTGCCACCTCCTGCTTTACGGCATCCTGTGCTTTCTTGCTCAACTTCTGTGCATTTACGTTAGTCATCATCGCTAATGCACAAATCATCATCGTCAATTTTAAAATCTGCTTTTTCATAACTCTTTCCTTTTATTTAGTTGATTGTTTTTTTCTATTAAATGGTACTTTAAACAGTCCACGGTCTGGCATTTGCGAATCCAAGCTATGGAAGGCCTCCAGCAGCTCATTAAACTTCTCGGGGTAGGCTTCCGACAGGTCGTGCCGCTCCCACGGATCGTTTTTAACATTAAATAATTTGGGTTTGATGCTGCTCTTATCCATCACCATATCCTTGGTCATGTGCAGCACCTTCTCCTGGTCGTTCCAGGTAATTTTCCAGTCGCCCTCGCGGTAGGCATAATCATCCTGGTAACGCCAGTACAGGTAGTCGTGCGGACTCTCCTTTTTTTCTTGGTTCAGGTAGGGCAACAGGTTCACCCCATCGTAGCCGGTGGCAGGTGCATCAATCCCCAGAAATCCAGTGATGGTGGGTGCCACATCAATGGCTATCACCGGCTCATTATAGCGTTTGCCCGCAGGCACCTCACCAGGCCATTTCACACAAAATGGTACGCGTATGCCACCTTCGTAGGTATCCCCTTTATAGCCGCGCAGGCCATTGGTCTTACTCATCACAAAGTCGCCGGTATTAATCTTGGTTGGCCCCGCAATGGTAGCCGGCGAGCCATTATCCGACAAAAAGAAAATGGCCGTATTATCATCAATGCCGCACTTCTTAAGCGTCTCCATCATGGCGCCCACACCGTCGTCAATAGCCAGTGTCATGGCAGCCAGAATGCGCCTGTATTTGTGGTCATATTCATAGAGTTCATCCACTCGGGCCAGGTCCTCCTCGGTGGCCGACCAGGGGTAATGCACCGCATTGTAGGCGACGTATAAAAAGAAGGGCTCGTTGTGGTTGGACTCGATAAACCCCACCGCTTCTTCATTAATTTTATTAGTGAGGTAATCGCCCTTTTTATATTTTACAACCTCGCTGTTGCGATGAATGGGCCAGTTATCTTTGCGGGCATTGTAGGTTGTATCGGCCCAAAAATAATCGTGTCCGCCAGCCAAAAAACCGTAGAAATAGTCGAAGTTACGATTCCATGGCAGAAACTCGTCCTGCGCCCTACCAAAATGCCATTTACCAAGTGCGCCGGTTGTGTAGCCAGCCTCTTTCAGCATGTCCTGCAGCATGGGCTGGTACGTTGGAAAGCCCCCTTTGGAATTGGGTCCGAAATTACCATTGATACCAAATTTATTCTGGTAGCGCCCTGACATCAATCCGGCGCGTGATGGCCCACACACCGAGCAAGTAACGTATCCCTGTGTAAAGTAAGTTCCTTCTGCCGCCAGCTTATCAATATTGGGTGTTACCATATCCAGCGCGCCATGATAGCCCACGTCACCATAGCCCATATCGTCCACTAAAATGATGATAAAGTTGGTTGGCTTTGGTTTATTAGTGGCTTTGACACCTCCAACAAACACCAACAAAAAGAATATAAGTGCAGATATATTTTTAATACTCATATTATTTACATTTATGAATTTGGGATAACTCTGAAACACCCACCTCATTAAAGGCTTCAATGGCAAAGTAATACTCCTGCTTGCTATTCAGTGCCCTTACCTCACGTTCACAACCTACATCGGCCCACACCTGGTAGCACGAGTACAACTTATCGGGTGCGATACCCCACAGGATGTTATAGCCAACGGCTCCATCAACCGCTTGCCAGCTGATAAAGGCATTACGATCATCTGTATCGCGCTTAGCTATCACTGACTGAGGCCGAGTAGGTAATTGGCCTCGCCCCTTCCCGAATATCCTGATGTCTGACAGAGCCAGGTTTTGAGTTGGCGTATGAATATTTTCAAATTTGATGTAGCGCACCTCAACACTTTCGGGCAGCTCAATGTATGGGTTAGAGCGATTAACCGTTTCGGCACTTTTATCGGCAATCAGACTCCACTTTTTGCCATTTAACGAGGCATACACCTTATAGCGATTATACACCTTCTTCAAATGACTCTCCAAATCGCCTCTCACGGGATAAGGTGCATATAAGGAAGTATCGTGCTGCAAATAATCGCTGTAGTTCAACTGAATGGCATTTACCTGGCAAGCATCACCTAAATCGATGATGGCATACTCACCTTTATGATTATTCTTAGCCACCCAATAGGTTCTGGGATTTTCGTCAGTCAGATGCTGTCCGCCTAATGCATCATCCTTCTGCGATGAAACCTTTACATCTTTTTTATAAGATAAAAGCATCCATCCTGCAAACAGGTCATTAGTATTGGTCCATTTCTCATTGGCCTTCAACTGGGGGAAATCGGCAAAGCGACTGTTGGCATACATCAGGCCGTCCTGATCAAAACTGGCCGGCAGCATGCTAATGCGGCGCTCAAATACCCAATTGACGCCAATCCAGCTGGTACCTGTATTCCAATAGTTGCCATACTTATCCTGAAACAAGTTACCATGCCCGGCCCCATTGAGAAAACCTCCCGGCTTGTAGGCCACCGGGTTATTGGGTGCATACTCCCATGGCCCGAGAGGAGAATCAGAAGTGTACACGCCATTGCCATACATATTTTCACTGGTACCTGGTCCGGCATAAGTCAGGTAATACTTCCCGTTGTACTTATCCACCTCCGGTCCTTCGATGTAAGGGTGCATGTTGGAGCGATGGTCGCGACCAAAGCGCTCCCAGCCATGCAGCTCAGGATAGAGGTAGACCATTGCCCTTTTTCTACTATCCAAATCAAAATGTGTAGATGTTTTTGTATTGATAAGCTTTGTGCCGTATAAGGGATACAAGTTGGATGAGCCCCAGTAAATGTACCACTGTGACTGTTCATCGTCATAAAACAAACCCGGATCCCAGATATTACCATCAGCAGATGTTGGAAACGTAAGGCTTTCTTCATAAACAGCCCATTCGCCTTTAGCAGGATTAACACTGTAGAACACTGGTGCTTTACCTTTACGGCTTGAGGCCATCAGAAACAAGGTGTCGTTATGCGAAATGGCAGCCGGTGCAATCATATCCTTGAAATACAGCTCCTCGCCTTTCCAGTTTTCAATACTACTGGTTGGACTGTGCTCTTTAAAATAGCTTATCGGCCAATCACCCTTAGGTATGATACGTGTCCAGCTGACCAAATCATCGGACCGCCAGTAGCCACGCGCTGAAGTTGAAAACAAGTAATACCCTTCATGCTTACCATCGATATGGTGATTGATAAAAACCGGGTCGGCACTTCCCCGGGCGATAATGGGTGGATGCTCCTTAAAATTTGAGCGATTATGCGGAATGAACTCACCGTACTGGTAATCCACATCAACGGGATTACACCATGTCGTTTGCCCTTTCGCCACGGTTTGTAGCAGGCCAATGGCACACATCACCAATAATAGTGCTCGAAACATGCTTAGCTGATAAAAGGCAGCCCGCACCAGCCGATGCAGGCCCCCTGATTAAACAATTATTTCATATGTCTCAATCGCTTAAGCGACTTTTGAAGGTACTCATCAGTTAATTCATCAGAATCCTGATATTTAACTCTTAGTTCTTCCAGACGTTTGTGCAAATCGGCCTGAACATCGGCATACTCTGCCTGCCCATAGATGTTATTCATCTCATGTGGATCTTCCTGCAGGTCATACATCTCCCACTCATCCACATCGTGATAGAAATGAATTAGTTTATAGCGCTCGGTGGCAATACCGTAATGACGTTTCACCATGTGCCAGCTTGGGTATTCATAGTAGTGATAGTAGTGCACCTTGCGCCAGTCGGCAGGTGTTTCTCCTTTTAACAATGGCACAAAACTACGGCCTTGCATATCCGTTGTATTCTCTACTCCGGCAATTTCCATGAATGTTTGTGCAAAATCGAGGTTAGAAACGATATCACCGTTAACACTACCCGGCTTAACAACATGTGGCCATTTGACCAATAGTGGTGTGCGTAACGACTCTTCGTACATAAAGCGCTTATCGAACCAACCGTGCTCACCCAAGTAAAAACCCTGATCGGAAGAGTAAACAACGATGGTGTTGTCTTCCAGACCGGCTTCCTTTAAATAATCCAATACACGGCCCACATTTTTATCCACACCGGCAATGCAAGCCAGGTAATCCTGCATGTAGCGCTGGTACTTGAATCGCACTAAATCTTCTCCTTCAAGCTTGGCATTGTTATAGTATTCGATGATTGGATCATACACTTCATCCCAGGCTTTTTCCTGGTCTTCATTCAAGCGGGCTGTGGTACCCAGCTTTTCTGCATTGAACATTTTCAGGTCGCGATCCATGCGCATAGTCACCTCAATTGACATATCCTGCTCTTTAGCTGCACGCCCTCGGTTTTCGTAGGTATCAAACAAGGTTGGCGGCTCTGGAAACGTTACGTCCTTGTAAAGAGATAATTCATTGGGTCCAGGTTCCCACTCACGATGCGGCGCCTTGTGTTGTAACATCAGCAAGAATGGTTTTTCTTCAGACTGTGCCTGCTTCATGTAATTAATGGCTTTATCGGTAATGATTTCAGTCACATAACCGGTTTCGGTGTGCTTACCTTCGGCCGTTTGAAATTCAGGATTGTAATAAAACCCTTGCCCCGGTAATACCTCCCAGTAATCGAAACCAGTTGGTTCAGAGCCCAAATGCCATTTACCAACAATCCCCGTTTTATAACCAACCTGTTGCAACAGTTTTGGGAAAGTGACTTGTGAACCGTCAAATCTGGTTCCGCCTTCGTTGGATACAAAACCATTGAGGTGACCATACTTACCACTCAAAATAGCGGCACGCGATGGACCACAAATAGAGTTGGTGACCAGGCAGCGGTTGAATAGCATACCATCGGCCGCAATGCGATCGATATTTGGTGTAGGTGCATAATCCTTAAGCATCCCTCCATAGGCACTAATGGCCTGGTAAGCATGGTCATCGCTAAAGATAAACACGATATTGGGCTTGGTAGCTTTTGTTTCTTGTTTTTGCGCAGGCTGACAGGCAACCATCAGAACGATTGCAATCAGTAGCATCAATGGACTTTTTCTCTTCATAACTATTTAATTATTTACGTATGCGGTTTTTAGGAGCGCCCCACCACTTTGAGTCTGGTAGCTGGCTATCCCACTCATCAAAAATTCGTTGCAGTTCTTTGGCCAGTTCAGGAAACTGAGCAGCCAGATTATGTTGTTCCCTAGGATCATCGGCCAGATTAAATAGCTCAGCAGCATCGGTATCTTTCATCCCTCTGTCGTTCCAGCAAAGTTTCCAGTCGCCTTTTCGTATGGCATAATCATCGTCCCTTCGCCAGTATAAAATATCGTGTGGCATGCCATCTTCTTTACCCGTAAGAAAAGGTAACAGGTTAACGCCATCGAAATCATTATCCGTTCCAAGATCCAAATGACTCGCTATAGTTGGTAATATATCCAGGTTAATAACCGGCTTATTGTAAGTACCGGGTTGTAATATACCGGGCCATTTTATCAGAAAGGGCACCCTTATACCTCCTTCATAGGTATCACCTTTCCAACCTCGTAGTCCTCCGGTTGACGACATGTAATCGCCGGGCGTACTGCCTTTGGCCTGTCCCTTGGGCGACCCATTATCGCTAATGAATACAACGACAGTATTTTCAGCAATCCCCTGCTCTTCGAGTGCTTTCATTATTTCACCCACACCATCGTCAAGAGCCAGCACCATAGCTGCAAACTTACGTCGGTTAGGCAACTCAATGTCTTGCAGGCGCTCAATATATTTATCAGGCACTTCCCATGGATGATGTACTGCATTGTAAGCCAAGTAAAGAAAGAAAGGCTCCTCTCCGACTTTTTCAATAAACTGAACTGCCTTATCGGTAAATACCTCAGTAAGATATCCATCAAACGTTACGGGTGTATTATCATCAAACAAAGGCCATATGCCTTTCTTGTCACCCATTTCAAGAGCCGATTTGTAGTAGGAATGTGAGCCGTTAAGAAATCCATAGTAGTAGTCAAAGCCTTTTTGGTTGGGGCGCTTCGACTCTGCCACGCCCAAATGCCATTTGCCTACCATGGCTGTTGTGTAGCCTTTTTCTTTAAGTAATTCAGAGGCCAGCACCTGGTCATCGGGAATACCCGAACCCTGCGAAATTGGTGAGTGCGGCCAGCCCGAAGCACTGCAATTCTCACCCAATCCGAAGCGTTGCTGATATTGTCCGGTCAGCAGTCCGGCACGCGAAGGTGCACAAACGGACGCAGAGACATACCCCTGGTTAAATATGACCGACTGACCCGCGAGTTTGTCAATATTAGGCGTTGAAATATTTTCAGAACCATTGTAGCCCACATCACCAAAGCCCATATCGTCGGCATAGATAATTATAACATTAGGTGTTTTAGAGGCTTGCTCCGGCGCTGCTGCATACAGCATTAAAAAACCTTGACTAACCAGTAGAAGCAGAAGAAGCTGCAATAATTTCAATTGTTTTGACATGTTGTTTCAATTTATCAACCAAAACGAAAATATCAACAACTACAAGCCACTTCAATTAATTGACCTTAACATCAATTTCAACAGCTGAAAAAACAATTTATTTTACCTATACAGATGCCTACTCACATTAACATCAAACACCATAATTCACTAATAGAATGATCAATAAACCATTTACGTATTTTAAAATGAGATCATAAACTCAGTCAGGTTCTCATTTGGATCCAGGTGCAGTTTTCGGCGAATTTTATACCTATGAACTTCCACACTTCGTGGCGAAACATTCATAAGTGGCGCAATCTCCTTTGTTGAAAGGTTCATTTTCAGATAGGCACATAAGCGCAAATCTTTTGGAGTTAGATCATCGTAGGAACTTTTGAGCCGCTTAAAAAAGTCCTCGTGCGCCTTATCAAAGTGCATGCGAAACACATTCCAGTCATCTTCATCTTCAATGCTGTGGTCAATCATGCGCAAAATTCGGTTCATGTACTTCTCGGGATAACTAACCTTTAAGTGCTCCCTTTGTTTAAGTATTTCCTGCTTCACCTCGTTTAATACTTCCTTGCGTTTAATGGTAGCAATGGTGCGGTTAGCCAGCTCGGTACTCTGGTGCTGTATTTCTTTTTGAAGCAACTCATTCTTCAGGCGAATCATTTTTTCTTCGTTGCGCAACTGTTCTTCTTTGTGCTGCTCATTCCATGCTTGCTTCTCGTCCTCTATCAACTTATTATGGTAGCGCTTTAAAAACCTATTAATGAGTATTGAGATGCCCACCAATATTATAAGAGCCAGAATAGACACACAGATAATAAACCAGGTTTTGGCGAAGTAGGGCTCTTCAATTTCAAATGTATATTGCACAGGATGCAATTGTTGTCCGAACTCCCCTTCTCCTTTTACCATGAGTGTATATTTGCCCCATGGCAGCTTCGTGAAATTAATTTTATTTTGAGGATTCCCTTTTATCCAATTCTTATGATAGCCGTCTAATTTATACCAATAGCTTGATTTGTGATTGACCGAGCCCACCGACATATATTCAAATATCATTCGACTATTGGCATATGGCACTAGTGCAACAGTATCATGCCTATCCAGTGATAATTTGTGCATGTTATCATTCAGGCGATAGGCTGCATTTTTAATATAAATGGTATCAGCCAGAGTTTGTTCCTGCTCAAAAGCTGAGTTATAAATAAGAGCCAGTCCGTTTTCAAGGCCAAAAGCCGTGGTAGTATCATTTAAAGCTACTATTACCGGGTATTTCTCATCAAGCGAGTTATGCGGATCGTTAAAAGCAAACTCAAATTCCTTTTTTACAATGCCGCTATTAATATTGAAAAGTGCCACTTTGGGAGGTAATGCAAACCAGTAGGATTGAAATCCTCCTTGCCTGACTGCGTTGGCAAAAGCATACTCACCAAGCTGCGCTTCTATGCGCTTATAGCGTACAACGGTATCGCGCAGTTCATCATAGGTGAACAGTCCATCCCTGGTTGTAAAAATGATTCGGCCATCCAGCTTTGACACCTTGCTGCCAGCATTCTGTGGTAAACCCTTTTCGAGTCCATATCGCTCTTTTTTTAGTGGTTCATCTATATTAGGGACACTAACTTTAAACACCTCGTTGCGCCTGGTATGCGAAACCCAAATATTATTGTGATGATCAATTGACATACTGCGCGTTGGCTCAAAGAATCCTTTTAGAATACTCTTCAAGGTAAAACCATTTTTTTGCTGGCCAAACAGAGCCAGTGAGGTATAAGAATTCTGCAGGAGATAGTCTTTTCCTTCAAGGCTAATTGATACAAAGTTTTGACCGCCACCGATATCAGCAATTTGTTCCACAGCATCACCTTTGATTTGAAAAGTACCCAGATTATGCCCACACAGCAATACATCCCCTTGATTATGAAGCGTCCAAACCTGCCCCTTCAACTCTTCAATAACTTTAAAATCAGCTGAATTTAACTCACTTAATGAAACACCATTAATGGGATGATAATAAACACCCTGGTTGGTGCCAACAAAGAGTTTATTTTGATAGATGGCAGCTGCATGCACCACGCCCCAGTTGGCTGCTTCATTAGTAATATAATAAACCGGACGATTAAACTCTACGCACGCAACACCCTTATTCAAAGCCACCCACAAACGTTGTTGTCTATCGCACTTTAGGTGGTGTATTGTATTACTTTCAAGTCCATTGCTCACATTGAGGAGATCAACTACCTGTCCTTGTTTGTTAATTTTAAATATGCCCTTATCCAGAGTGCCGATGTAATAAAAGTTCCCATCAAACGCGCCGGCATTGATATTATAATTCTTTATTTGTTGCTGAGCTTCACATTCCCATTCCGTTACCTGGTTTTTACCATCCCAAATGTAAAGTCCTTTTTTGGCCGATCCTAACAAGAACTGTTCATTTCCAAAAGGAAGAAATACTCTTGTGTAAGCACGATTCAGCACGTCGCTTCCTTCAACTTCGGCAAACTCGTTGTTGCTAAATTCGATAATACTTCCGCGTGTTTTTTGAGTCACAATCCTATTGCGAACATTGTTCAAAAAGATGATACCACTTCCAATCTCACGAACCGTAACGGTATCGTTTTTATAGATATACAGCGTATTGAATGCCTGAAAAATAACCTCATCATTTTGTGTATGAACAATCTTCCAAATCATATCATTATGCAGAACATCCCGTGCCAGTGTATCTGATAAAGAGGTATATTTCAGATTACCCCAGGCATTGGCCTCCCAGTAACCAAACTCCTCAAAAGAGCCGGTGTAAATACGCGCACCACTAACTAAAACTGAACGAACACTACCCTGACCAGGTGTTTTATACAACTCCCAGGCATTGCCATCGAATTGCAGCAGCCCGGCTTCGTTACCGACATAAACAATTCCTCTTTCATCGAAATCAACAGACCAGTTTTTACTAAACCCGCCATATGTATCTTTCAGTATATTATTAATCTTATTGCCTGCTTGAAGGGCACTATAATTAATACTAAGAAGACTGCCTATAATCGCAACTGACCGAAAGAATTGTTTACAAATCATCATATTATTCCCGCAAAAAAGCAATATACAAAAACAAGAGCTAGAAATACCTCATACTACCTAAAAGCTAATCATAAACTCTGCCAAATTACTTTCTGCCGGCAAATTCAGTTTCTTTCTTAGTCGATAACGATGTACTTCAACACTCCTTTCTGAGATATCCAGGAACGGAGCAATTTCTTTACTCGATAAGTTCATCTTCAGGTAAGCACATAAGCGCAAATCTCGCGGGGTTAATTGAGGGTACAATTGTTTCAGTCGGGTAATAAAGTTATTATTGGCTTTGTCAAAATGCTGCTCAAACATAGCCCAGTCGTCTTCATTATGCATGTTTGACTCTATCAAATCAACCAGCTTCTTATAATACTTATCCGGATATCGTATCCCAAGCTTCTCTTTCTGTGCCGTTAGTTCTTTTTTAATAGTGGCAAGCACTTCTTTGTTACGAATAGCATTTAATGCGCCGGTGGCTATGTAGGTATTCTGTTGTATAACTTCATCTTCTAATTGAGTTTTTAATTGCTTTAACTCATCCACTTCGGTTGCATCAACTGTATTTATTTCCTGTCTGGCAGGGATCAGATATTTGTTAAGATTTCGTTTAAAGCGCAGCAGAAGGAGTAAAAGCAGACTTAAAGCAATCAGGCACCATATAATAATAACGCCTGTTTTGAGATACCAGGGCTTTAGTACCACTATGTTAATAAGTTTCTCTTCTGTTGCTTTACCCCATTGATCATAGGCGAGTATACGAATATAGCTCATGTTTTGGGGCAAACGGCCTAAATTAAACTCTGGCTCACCACCCTGGTAAGAAATACTGTCTGCGCCGGTAATAACATCCAGATGATATTCCATTTGTCTTCCGGGTGAAGCAAGCGTAGCCACACTCACCTTAAAATCCTGATTCGCATTTGGAAGAGTGATGGTGTTGCTCGAAGGATTCACTAACGATACTTCCTTACCTCCTGCTTGATATGACAATCGTACATTTGCACCATACACGTTTTGCTCACTATTCTGCAAAAGGTCATTGTGATAGTAAATACCCAACCCATTTTCCATACAAATAAATGATGCCAGGGAGTCAATGGTGATGATATTCTCGAAATTTTCAACCAATCCAAGGTGCGGCTCAACAAATTTATACTGCAATACTTTGGATATACTACCATCTTTTGTGCGGAACAATGCCAGGCTATTATTATTAATCAACCAGTAAGCGTCCTGATTTTGTTTAATAATTTTGTGCGCGCTCTTAAATGCACCTAAGCGCTGGTTCAATTCCTGGTAATAAACAATTGAGTCTTTTAGCCCATCATAGGTGTATACACCCTCCGAACTGGTGATAATGATTCGCTTATTAAACTCATACACCTCACTTTGCATGTCCTTTGGTAATCCATGCCTGGCTGTGTATACGTTATAGCTATAGGCATCTCTTAGGTTATGTTGCAAACGTATATTATAAAGCTCACTCTTTCGATCGTGTTGCAACCATATTTGGTTTTTATGATCGACCGCCAGCGACATAGTCGGTTCTGAAAAACCTTCTACGGTACTTTTGAATTGCCACCGCCCATCAGGGCCTTTCTCAAGCACCACAAGATCTGAATAAGTATTCTGCAGCAAGTATTCTTTTCCTTTGACTTTAATCTTTTGAAAACTTCTTCCCCCTGCATAAGCCGTTATCTTGTGCACCTCATTATTATCAATAAGAAAAGTTCCTTTGTTATGACTGCAAAGCAGCTGATCATCCATCACCTGAACCACCCAGGCTAATCCCTGCAGTTCTGCTAACTGCTTAAATCCATCAAAAGACAAGAGCTGTTCTCCGGGCATAAATGACTTGTACCAAACACCTTTATTTGTAGCCAGATACAGTCTTTCCTGATGATAGGCTACAGAATGAACAGCCCCTATACGCTTTTCAGAATCAACCAGCAGTTTAAGCGGTGCATCTAATTCGAGATAACCAATTCCCACACTCATGGTAAACCATAGCCTGTTATGAGCATCAAACTTCAGGGATAGAATGGTATTATCCTGCAGATAGTTGTGGGTATTTACTTTGTATACTATTTCCCCCTCGGAATTTATTATCAAAAGTCCCGAGTGAATGGTGCCAACATAATAATATCCATCATGGAAAACGGCACAATTAATATCTTCGTTGACGAGCTGCTCATTGGCAGGTACCTGCCAGCTTTGCAGTGCATCGCCATTCCACACAAACACACCTTTACTTTTGGTCAGCAGTAAAGCAGCTCCATCTTTATAGGGTACAACCGCTTTTAAACGTCTCTGCCTGAGTAAATCTGACTGTAACACTTTTTGATAGCCGTAGGGTGTAAGCTCAAGTAATTCGCCTCTTCTGGTATTACCCCATAGTCGCTTATCGTGCTTCTCAAGCAAAGTTGGTGGATTATTCACCTCGACTTTTTGCACCTGTTCGCCGTCAAACTTAAGCGTCATACTGAAGCCCTGGAAGACGATGTTGTGCTCTGTATCTTCGTAAATGCGCCAGATTTCCTGGTTATGAAAAGTGACATTCAGCAGTTTATTATTGATGGAGGTGTAATACAACTGACCCTGAGCATTACGTTGCCAAAATCCAATCTCTTCGGAAGAACCGGTGTATATTAAACCATCGGAAGCTACACATATGGACCGCACTCTTGAATGAGCAGGTAATTCATTGAGTGTCCACTGTACGCCGTCGAAACTTAACAAGCCCTGATCATTTCCTATGTAAACATATCCATCATTGCCATGATCAATACACCAGTTGCGATTACTGGCTTGATACTGATGCTTATAGAATGTGGTGACCTGTGGCAAAGAAAAATCAATGGCACATAAGGCACTTGTAAAACCGTTTAATACCAATAAACATGTTACTAAAATTGCCTTATATACCATCGTAATTCCTGTTTTTGTTAACGAATAAAATTAACAATTCATATGAAGAATCATATACGCATTAGCTTATTTCTTATGGACGGAACTAAAGCTAATGTCATCCAGATAAACGGGCTGTCTATTCATTCCACTGGTTGATTGAAAGATAAAAGCTATCTGCCCGACAGCTCCCTTAAAAGCCTGGCAATCGAATTCCAGCTTTTGCCAGCCTTCATCTGCTTTTGCTTCATTTACTGGCTTAAACCTCACTGCTTGGCCTTTATTCCCTTTTATCTCAACAAGCACTTCGCATGGTTCTTCTATTTTAACATTTAAATTCAGGTAACGCTGCCGGCGCTGAAAAGCAGATGTTTTCATAATGACAGCCATTTTCTGATTGCCCGCCTTTGCTTCTGGCTGAAGCATAAGACAGTTATCTGAACCATTTACAGCATCCTTCTGTGGATTGCTTGCAAAAATAGGCTGTCCCATATTCTTCCATGGCAAAAATTGCTCAGCATTAATACTTTCAAAATCCTCATGTGGATGACGAACATATTTACCAACCGCAGGGCTCCAACCCCATTGTTTTGGTCCGGCTGCATCTGACCATTTAGTGTACTGCTCCTGAAGCTCTTTTACCACTTCTGGATGCTTTTCATATAAGTCTGTGGATTCTGTTTTATCATTGGCTATATTGAATAACATCGGGCGGCCTTTCACCTCGTTTTTAACCAGCTTCCACTCGCTGTTTCTAATGGCCCATCGATGGTTGATACGCCAGTACATTAAATCATGTACACTCCCTCCTTTTTCAGTGTTGATGTAAGGCAATAAATCATGCCCAGCCATAGCTTTGTCTTTCTTCAGTGACACGGCATTGAGGATGGTTGGTAAAAAATCCAGTGTACTCACTGCCTCATCAAACACCTTGTTTCCTTCTATCTGAGCTGGCCACGACATACAAAACGGTAAACGAATGCCTCCTTCAAACAAGGTGCCTTTTTCTCCGCGGTATGGCATGTTATACGAGTAATTACCCTTTATTTTACCACCATTATCACTCACAAAAAAGATGAGCGTGTTTTCACGCTTACCAGATTTTTCCAATGCATCCAATACTTTTCCCACATTGGCATCCATAGCATACTGCATGGCACATAGAGTCCGCCGTTTGGAATGATTGATATTTTTAAATGGTTCCTGATAATGTGCCGGGGGCTCCTGCAGCGGCCCGTGAACCGCATTAAAAGCCAGGTATAAAAAGAATGGCTCCTGGCCCTCCTGACTAACAAACTGAGCAGCCTCTTGTCCAAAAGCATCTGTAATATAACGCTTTTCAGAACTCACCGGCTTGGTATTCCTGAATAAGGTTCTACTTTCATTATCACCGGGGTAATAACTTGCGGCACCGCCCAGGAAACCATAAAAATAATCGAATCCGCGGTTGGTAGGAAAGTAGGCATCGGCCTCATGACCAACATGCCATTTACCAATACAAGCCGTTCGATAACCTTCCGGTTTCAGGTATTCGGGAATAATCTTTATCTCTGGCGGAATACCCGCCAATACATTAGGTGCAGCTCTGAACGGGCCAGGGTTATCATCAAAACCAAAGGTTTGCTGATATCGCCCGGTGAGCAGTCCGGCCCTGGATGGTCCACAAACAGGTGCAGTCACATAGCCACTTGTGAAGTAAACCCCACTTTTGGCCAATGCATCAATGGCAGGTGTTGGTATCTCGTTACTATGCTGATGATAGCCAACGTCGGCATTGCCTAAATCATCGGCTACTATGATAATAATATTAGGTTGCTGAGCCCAAAGCACGGGGCTCAGCAATAATAAAGCAAATACTAGTAAGTTTCGCATTACAAATGGCATTATCGTTTTTAAATCGTTTCCTTGTATTGTTCCTGCAACTCATTCAGTCGTTTTTTCAGGTTACGGGTAATTTCCTCATAACCTGGCTGCCCATACAAATTATTCATTTCTGATGGATCTTGCTGCAGATCATACAATTCCCATTCATCCATTTTATGGTAGAAATGAATGAGTTTATAGCGTTCGGTGCGCACACCATAATGTCGGCTCACTGAATGAAATCCGGGAAATTCATAAAAATGATAATACAAGGCATCACGCCATTTATCCACTTTCTTATTCAGCAGTAAGGGTTTGAATGAGAGTCCCTGCATATCATCAGGTTGTTCCAATCCACAGAAATCGAGAATGGTTTGTGCAAAATCCAGATTTTGAACCATCTGATTGATTTGTGTGCCGGGCTTGACAGCTCCGGGATATTGAATCAAGAGTGGCGTGCGGAAAGACTCCTCATACATAAAGCGCTTATCGAAAAAGCCATGCTCACCCAGGTAGAAACCCTGATCGGAGGTGTAAATAACGATGGTGTTTTCATCCAGACCGCTTTTCTTAAGATAATCTAATAGACGCCCCACATTTTCATCTACAGCAGCAATTGTCGCCATATAATCCTGTAAGTAACGCTGATACTTCCAAAGAGCCAGTTCTTGGCCGTTGAGATCCATCTTGTGAAAAGCCTCGTTAATCGGACGATAAGCTTCCCAAAATCTCTCCTTCTGTTCATCGGTAGCGCGATTAAACAGGTGAGGCCATGGGTCGTAGCGGAAACTATCAACACCGGCAGCCACAGTCATTTTCAGATCGTGACCTTCGTACATATCACGATAGATATTCATCTTCTGCTTATCTGCAGCCACACGACCGTCATAGTTGTCAAAATAAGTATCGGGTACCGGAAAACTCACCGAATCATACCTATTGTAATGACGCTCGGCCGGCCACCAGTTGCGGTGCGGCGCTTTGTTCTGCACCATCAGCATAAAGGGCTTGTCCATATCACGTCCTTTCTGTAGCCAATCCAATGACTTATCCATAATGAGGTCGGTAGCATAGCCGTGGTTCATAACCGTGTCTTTCCCGGTAATGAAATCAGGGTTGTAGTACTCGCCCTGGTCATTGAGCACCTCCCAGTAATCAAAGCCCTGGGTTGGCACGCCTTTCAGGTGCCACTTACCAACTATCGCCGTTTCGTAGCCAGCGGCCTGCAGGTACTTTGGCAGCGTTGGCTGGTTTTGATCAAACTTATCGCGATTGCGGGTAAAACCGTTGATATGACTGAATTTACCCGTCAGAATGGTGGCGCGGCTAGGGCCACACAATGAGTTGGTACAATAGGCCTTATTAAAAATTGCCCCATTCTCGGCAATACGGTCGATATTAGGTGTTGGTGCTACTTTGGAAATACCATGTCCATAGGCGCTGATGGCTTGTATGGCATGATCATCTGATGTAATCAGAATGATATTCGGATGTTTTTTGGTGGGTTTGGTTGCCGAGCACGACAATGAAACCGCCACAAAAACAGCCAGTATAATTTGGGTTATTCGCATATTTATTTTCATCTCTTCTGGTTCTTGGTCTGTTACTTATTCCAGGGTAAAATCGATTTGATTATCTGTATCTGAATTGGTTCCCACATAAACAGTGAAGTCACCAGGCTCTGTGCCAAAGCTCATATCCTGCCTGTAAAAGGCCAGCATATCTTCCGTAATGGTGAATGTTATTGTTTTTGTCTCGCCTTTCTTGATGAACACTTTCTCAAAAGCTTTCAACTCTTTCATTGGGCGGGTTACCGAAGCCACTTTATCGCGGATGTATAACTGTACCACCTCGGCACCATCAAAATCACCGGTATTGCTCACCTCTACACTTAAGGTGATATCATCACCTGCACGCATGCTGGACTTATCCAGCTTTAAATTGGAATACTTAAAAGTGGTGTAGCTCAAACCATAGCCAAATGGAAACAGTGGCGTATTAGGTACATCCAGATAGCGCGACTTATAGGTATCTTTTGGCTTCTCAGGATTAAACGGACGACCAGTGTTTTTATAATTATAATAGATAGGAATCTGCCCAACATTACGTGGCATGGTCATCGTTAATTTACCCGATGGCACTTGCTTACCGTAAAGCAAATCAGCCACTGCACGACCGCCTTCCGTTCCCGGATACCAGATGTTCATCACCGCATCTGCCAGCTTCACTTCTTTCTCGATGGTCATTGAGCGCCCGGTCATATAAACCAAAACAACAGGTTTACCCAGTCCGGCAATCTGTTCAATTAACTCCGCCTGAACACCAGGAAAATCAAGGTTGGTGCGACAAGCTGCCTCCCCAGACATGCTCCATTTTTCCCCCATTACCATCACTACTTTATCTGCATTTTTGGCTTGCTGGATAGCCTTGGCAAAACCTGAGCGATTATCAGAGTTTACATCACAGCCTTTGGTAAAACTAACATTGCCTTTGCCGCCATTGGCTATGATGGCATCCAATATGGTTGACTCAATGGCCTGTGGTTTGCCGGCAGCTTTCCAGGAACCTAGCAAATCTCTTTTTGAGTTGGCTAACGGTCCGATTACGGCAATTTTATCGCTTGGCTTCAAAGGCAGAGCAGCCTGCTCATTCTTTAGTAAAACACACGATGCCGCGGCCATTTCATAAGCTAACTGACGGTTTCTATCTGACAGTACTTCAGCCTGCTCAAATTCCTCGTTGCAGTATTTATACGGGTCATCCATGATGCCCAATTCAAATTTCAGACGCAGTACATTTCGAACAGCATTATCTAATTCGGCTTCTGACACATCCCCTTTTTCGATGGCCTGCTTGAGGTATTCCATGTACACACCACCTTCCATGTCCATATCAACACCGGCTTTCATGGCCAATACGCCGGCGTGGTATTCATCCGCAGCCACACCATGAGGAATCAGCTCGTTGATGGCCGTATAGTCGGTCACCACCATGCCATCAAAGCCCCATTCATCTCGTAAAATATCGGTTAGCAAATATTTATTGGCCGATGCCGGTACACCATCTAAATCATTAAATGAAGTCATCACCGTGCGAGCACCTGCGTCAACCGCTGCTTTGTATGGAGGCAGATAGGTTTCGCGAAGCACCCTGTCTGACATATCCACACTGTGGTAGTCGCGCCCGGCCTGAGCAGCTCCATAAGCTGCCATGTGCTTCACGCAAGCCAGCACCGTTTCATTGCTGCTGATATCATCGCCCTGAAAGCCCTTCACCTTTGCTTCTGCAATTCGTTGACCCAAATAAGGATCTTCGCCGGCGCCCTCAGACACACGGCCCCAGCGCGGATCGCGACCGATGTCGCACATAGGCGCAAAAGTCCAGTGCAAGCCCGATGCCGCCGCCTCACGCGCTGCCATACGGGCACTTTGCTCAATGAGTTCTAAATCCCAACTGGCCGATTCGCCCAAAGAAATTGGCGTGAGTGTTTGATGCCCGTGAATGACATCGTAGCCAAACAAAAGCGGGATGCCAAGACGGGTCTCATTGACCGCCATCTCCTGCAACTTGTGTGTGTAGGCCACTGTATGGGCATTAAATATATTACCACAGCGGCCTTCCTTAATGGCCTCTTCTTCACCTTCCCGTAATACCGGGCCTGTTACATCCCATCGACTGGTAAATAAAACTGTCTGACCAATTTTTTCGTCGATCGTCATTAAGCTCAACAGACTATCAACACGCTGTGATATTTTATCATTTTTAGAATGGTATTGGCGCCCTGACTGATTGCAGCCGACGACCAACACCAATAAACTCAATCCAATTAAGATGCTTCTTGCTGTATTCATCTTATCAATTCTTTTTAAAAATTCTCTTTCCTTATTCCGTTTCCAGTCACTTTGTTATCGTGTATCAACCTACTCCATATCACCTAGTAATAGCGGGCACAATGTACTCCTGCAAATAGCTGAATGGCTGCCTGGTTCCATAGCTTGTAAACACGGCTACAGCCTTGAGCTCGGGCAGAACGAATATAAATTGTCCTAAAGCCCCACGAGCTGATATCACTTCGTATGACTTCCCCTGGTAATCGACCTGATGCTGCCACCAGAAATAGCCATATTGGTTTTTACCATTATTGACCTTAGCTGTTGTGGCTTTTGTAATCCAGTCTTTGGGCACCACCTGCTGCTGCATCCAACGCCCTTGATTGAGTGTAAGAACACCCAATTTGAGCATATCGCGCGAACATAACTTGAGACCGGCCGCCGCTTTTGTTAAACCACATGGGTTTGTTTCAAATGCATAATCATCAATCCCTAAAGGCATAAAAAGATGGGCGTGAACATAGTCCTCAAGTTTGCTGCCGGTTGTATTATAAATGATGTGATTAATAATCTCCGGATCGATGCCCTGGTATTTATAGTGTTGACCCGGCTCAAGCAAAGAACAGTTAGATAGAATTGATGGTATACATTGGTTTACTGCCAGTTCGTTACTTTTGGGATGATCTTCATTCAGACGTATCCCCGATTGCATGGAAAGGGCGTCGGCCAATGAGATATCTTTGGCCAACTCGGGCAAATCACCAGTATTTAACTCAGGCAAATACTTTAAAATCTTATCCTCCTCACTGTCCACTTTACCTTGAGCAATAGCTATTCCCAAGGCATAAGCTGTTACACTCTTTGTTATTGACATCTGAAAATGAGGCTTATCCCATGCTGCATCAGCAAAGTACTCTTCCACCACCAGTTTGCCATCTTTAAAAAGTAAAAAGCTATCGACACTTCCCTTTTTGCTTGACTTAATACGCTCAGGATCGCTATACCAATTCAGGTTATCTTTTTCAATAACACGAATAAGCTGCATCAACTTTTCCGTTTCAACAATCACATTATCAACAGCCGCCACCGCCAGGCCATCGCCTCTGTCAACCGGCACCTGATAGGCCTGATTGCTGCGCTGATTAAAATTCGCCAGTTGCACCCTCCTAGTTTCAGAAGGACGCGTTACCTGCGTTTTTTCAGTGGCTACCCCGTCGGCTTGTTGATGCTGTGCCGTCACCATCAGATGATGGCTTATCAGCAACAGTGATATGGTGAAGATTCTTTTCATTATTGCCAGCCAATAAGCGAATTAGTTTTTAACTAACTTCTTTGTGATAAAAGACCTGTCGCTACTCAGACACACCAAATAGTTGCCATTGGCCAGATCCCCAACCGAAAAATCAACACGCGATGAATGCGTCGTTGAAACATTTACTTCTTTTACCAATGCGCCGCTGATATTATAAACCTTCAAGGAATCATAGCCTTGTCCGGCACGGATGCCATCTAAGCTTACTTGATTTTTAGATGGATTCGGGCTTAACACCACCTCATCCTCCATCTGACGGTCGCGAATGGCACTTGGCTTTTCTGAGAAAAAATCGTTGTACTTATTAAAGAAATCGGTTCCCAGAAACTGTGGCAATGCAGCCAGGCCAAAGAACATGCACGAGTAATCAACACCTTCCACCTTGTTGGGCTTCCAATCCAAATCACTGTAGCTATACTTCCACAGAATAGTAGTGCCCGGCAGTACATCCACCTGACCAATCTTGCGTGTATCTTTCAGCATCGACAGCAGGTCTTCTCGCACCCTGTCGGGTGCTGCTGGTGAAAATCCGGCCAGGATATGAGGTGATACATTCAGGTTTTGATTCTGATCCTTTGATGTACCCATGTTTTCGGGCAGGCAAATACGATCCACCTGGTACTTGCTATCGGGTGCTCCAACGCCGGCTCCTGTGCCATATTCATAGGGCTGCCAACCAAGCGCTTTCAAATCCACATCGCCCGCATCACTGCGGTCGGCCCACCATGCTGAATCAGCCTTCATGGCCATTCGCATTTCATCAATATAGGCTTTATTGGAAGAGAAGTGATTCACAAAATTATGGTTGAACATGAATGTAAACATGGAAGTGAAGCGGGCCAGAGATGGCGAGGCTACTTCAAAATCACCATCTTTACCATTGTAAACAGCGTGTTTCAGGTTGGATGGATTCTCATAGTGCTTCATCCACAGCTTATGTGCTGGCGAATTCTCATCATTAGCCTGATTTTTAGCGAACCAGGCCACAATCATGTATTCATTAAAGGGCACTGTCCAGTTGCCATTCGGTGTTCCGTCCTCGTACATACCGAGAGCAATTTGTCCTTTATCCACATCGCCCACAAATACAGAATGATCGGTTGTGTTATACAAGTTGGTTGCCAGCTCATATATTTCGGTGTTATCCTTAAAGTAGTTACGGGCAAACAATGCACCACCCAACATCAGATCCGTATCAATGGGGCTCCAGTTTGAGCCACGTGCTGCACCGGTATTAATATCATAAAAGTGGATATAACAGCCTTTAGCAGTGCGAGGCAAATTAAACCCCGGAACTTGTCCAGATACCGCTTTCAGGGTTTGTATCACCTTCTCTTCGGCAGTTGGCTCCCAGCCCATGGCATGCCCTACACATAGCGACATAAGCCCCATTCCGATATTGGCTACCGAGCCCCTGTCGGTTGTGCCTTCCATCTTCACCATATCGTAATAGGCACCATTGGTATGGCGTAGGGCCTGGTAAAACTTATAAGTATTGTGGAATAATTCTTCCAGTAACTGGTCGTCGGTTTTTTGTGCCTTTACATTAACCACAAGGGCTAAGGTAAAGACCAGTAATATCTTTAATAACTTCATCTTGTACAGATTAAAAAATTAATGTTTAGCCTTTTTCGCCTTCTTATTAGCAGCCTTGTTTTTCTTCTTCAGTTCTGCTTTTCGCTTGATTTCTTCCAACTGCTCATCTGGCATCAGGCTTCTTTTTGTCGGGAATTCATTCTGCATATAATCATTCACCAACTTCTTATCCTGACGATTATCAAACATAGTAAGCGCCGGGTCATTCTTTTCCACCATCCAGTTGCGTAATGCCTGTTGCAGCTCAGCCAGCTCCTTCTGATAATTGGGATCATCAATCAGGTTATTGGTTCCATCAGGATCATTCACCACATCGTATAGCTCCTCAGGTACGCGGTAGCGGTACATTTTGGCCCACTCGAGGTACTCGGCGTATTCAGGATCCTTCTCGATGGTTTTTAATATCTCGCCTTCGTTGGAGTTGGAATAGCGATAGCCCGTCATGTGCCAGGGGTTGAAGATGTACCTGAATCGCTTGTTATCAACTGAGCGCATGGGTGTGGCCTTACCGCCAATTTTATAATCAATCTCACCAAAATGATAGTTGCGGTCTTTCTGCTTCTTACCTTTGACAAGAGGCATAAAAGACTTTCCATCTGTCTGCTCTTTAATCGTGATGCCTGTCGCATCCAAAAAAGTAGCGAACAAATCCACTTCAGCCACCATGTGCTCGTCATCCACATGCCCTGCTTTCATGCCGGGATGGTGAATGTAAAACGGTGTTTTGGTGCTGGCCACATAGGTATTGGCCTTTGCAAACGGAAAGGCAGACCCATTATCCGAAAGAAATACAATCATGGTATTGTCGTATAAACCGGCCTCTTTAAGTGCATCAATCACCGCATTAAAGGTATCATCCAAACGACGAATCGAGTTATAATAGCAGGCCAGTTCGTAACGTACCTGTGGTATATCCGGCAGATAACCCGGCACCTCCACCTCATCTGGCGAATAAAGTTTTGATGGCCGCTCCTCGCCTTTTTTCATGGGTTTCTCCGGATCATAAAACGGGCGGTGCGGATCGTGCGAATTCACCATAAAATAGAAGGGCTTACCCTCGGCTTTGCAACGCTCAAAAAACTCAGTACTGAATGCCGCATATTTCGATGGGCTACGACCGGCTCCCAACTCGGCATAGTCGTGCACATAATCCCATTTAAACTGCATATCGGGTGTTGAGTGATTTACCTTGCCTAAGATACCAGCGAGATAACCGTTATCCTGAAACGTATGCATAGTAGTGGGCACTTTCTTTTTCATGTGCATAAAGCCCATCATACCACTTGACACGCCATACAAACCGGTGGCCATGATGCTTCGGCTGGGCATACAAATAGGCGAATTGGTATGTGCCTGATCAAAACGCACACCCTCATCGGCAAACTTATCCAGGTTGGGTGTCAGGTCAGGAATATTACGCCCAAAGGTGCCGCTGGCCTCGTAACCCAAATCATCAGCTGTGAATAGCAATATATTGAGAGGCTTATCCTGAGCCCGGGTTACTCCCAGGCTCAGAACAAAAACTAAAACTATAATAATTCGATTCATCATATCGTGTAAATAATTGCTGTTACCAGCCGTTAAGTTTACTCACTGTCTAGAAATGTACCTTCGATATTAAACGATTGTGGCGCCAGATAACCCGGATTCGGACCATCCTTATCAGCCACCATATGAAACATGAAACGCAATTGGTTAGAGGCACTTATCGGCAGTGAGGCCTTATCGATAGTTGCCGCCATTTCGAAATAGCCATAACCTGTATTTTCATCGGTTCCGGCTGTTGGGGTAGTACCCAATGAGGTAGCCACCTGTTGCCAGCTGTTTACGGCTGCTTTCTTCTCATCCTGAGTGGCCATAGCCAGCATGGCCTGGTATTCTTCTTCAGTACACACTCTAATATCGCAACGTAACAAGCCAGAGGTTAACTCAGCTGCCTTATTGGCTAAGAATGAAGCATCAACTCTTACTTCCTGCACATCGCGCACATCAACCACCTCATTAAGAATAACGATGGATTGCGATTTGTTAGCTGTCTCGGTATCATAGCCAAGATCTGCGTTAAATGCCAACCAGCGCAGTATTGGTGTAGCATCAAACTCATCGAGCGGATGATTTTTATCGGCCTGTACATTCCAAAATGCTCTACCACTCTTAAGCGCTCCATAGATTAGGTGCATTTGCAGACCACCCACCAAGGTCTCGGGCTGATCATTTCGCGGACCGGTATCTTCACCTGATAAATCCATGGCAAAAATAGCCTGGTCGTATGGCAGGTTGAGTTTTTTTACATTCACAAGCAGTTGAGCCACTTCAGGCTGACTCACGGTGCCTGTAAATGTTAAGGTGTAGGTACCAACTTCAAATGGCCCGACCATTTTTACCACGCCAATATCTGTAGCGCCCTCTTCCACATAATCTGATTCACGTCCGAATGTAAACACGTCGACTGGTGTCATTAATACCTCTTCAATGCCCATGTTGGCAAACAGGATGCTTACGCCCGGCAATAACCCTTCAAGCACATTCCCCACTTCATCCACCGGCTCGCCTGCCGGATTCACCAGCAGTTCTATTTCGTTGGTGCCCGTTGGCGTTTGAATACTGATAACCGGTAACAGGTCCTCCACCACTTCCAGTTTAATGGCTTCGTTATTAAGCAATGTTCCATAGTCATTGCTGACTTCAACAGCAATGGTGTAAGTGCCCAGTTCAAGTAAATTATCGACTGGCAAGGCAATCAATCCGCTGCCATCCATCGTAAACGGGTGCGCTTCAATTACCACCGCCTCTTCAGCTTCCAAGGCCAGGTAACTGACGCTCAATAAGCTGTAAGTCATTTTACCTTCGCCCCTTACCAGGGGTAAACCCGATGACCATTCGGCACCCTGATTCACCGTGGCTGCATAGTTCTGATAATCGACCACCGAAGGAGCCGCATTGAGTTCCAGAACATCTTTGTCTTCGGTACAGGCCCAAAGACCTAAAATCAGTAATATGGATATAATATATCGTGTCATAATTGTAGTGTTTTAATTACTTCCAAAGAGGATGTTGCTGCACATTTTTATTAAGTGTAATCTCATCATTTGGTATCGGAAATACATTGTGACGCTCTTCCACTGCGTTACCCGGATAAGTCAGAAACTCATCTTTAGCCGGATCATAATCGGGATGATTAACGATTAAGGTATTCTGCTCTTTCATGGCCTCTACCAGGGTACCCCAGCGTACCAGGTCAAAGCGGCGCAACCCTTCGAAACACAGTTCACGGCTACGTTCATCTTTAATCACTTCAAACAGTTGTTCCTGTGTTAAGGCCAAGCCTTCTGAAGCCAGCAGCTCCTGAACGGTTGCAGCACCGGCACGCAGGCGAACGGCATTGATATTATCGATGGCATCGAGTGTTGGACCATAAAGCTGGTTAACAGCCTCGGCTTTCATCAGCAATACATCGGCATAGCGCAATAAGGGATAGTTGATAGATGTTCGCCACTTATTAATCGCGCCACTTTCGAGCACACGGGCTGTGTAAACGTCATCGCCCGAAGCATTGGTGCCTGACACCACTTTTTGCACACGTCGCCATTTACCACCATACCAACGCAACTTATTGCTGATATCTCCTGGAAATGAATAGGCGCCATCCTTGAAGTTGATGTTGTATGGAATACTATTCCAGCCATGGCGTTCATCGGGATTTAATCCAGGCGTTTCTTCATACTCCGCTCCGTAGAGTTGGTTTAAGGTAGCCGTGATATAGACTAATGGGTTACCTTCAGGATCATCATTTACTTCGCCACCAACTTTAGGACCGTTGTAGTTGCCTATGAAACCACCTAAATCGCGTTCGGTAGTGAATTTAAATACCACTTCCCACATGATTTCGCGGTTATCCTGAACTTCCTGAATCTGATTCAGGAAAACTTCACTGTAATCGTCGAGCAGAGAGTGACGGCCTGATTCAATAACGGCATTACAATGCTTCACCACCTGGCTGTAGCATTCCTCAACACCTACAACACCACCATTAACGCGCACGCCGGCCAGGTGCAGGTAGGCACGTGCCAGTAAACCGTGAGCCACCGATTTGGATACCCGGCCAAAGGCATAAGGTTCGTCGGGCAACATGCCGGTGGCAGCACTCAGGTCCTCTATAATCTGGTTGTATACCACTTGTGGCTCCTGACTCTTGAGGTGCAGATCGCCATTATCTTCTGCAATATCAACAAATGGCAAGGTACGTACCGGCACATATTCAAACATGCGCACCAGGTTCAGGTAGGAAAAGGCGCGTAAGGTTAAGGCCTCTCCAATCATGGCCTGACGTTGTTCCAATGTCATATAGGCTATTGTGTCGCGTCCCTCAAGGTTATAAATCAGATCATTCGTTCTGGAGATAAGCGTGAACGACATGGTCCATATCCGTTTGATATCAGTATTAAATGCATTGTAGTTGAATTTCGATATCTCACTCCCGCGTGTACTGCTAGCCAGCTTATTGTGCAAAAACTCATCTGTCCCGGCACTCAGCCAAATGGACATGTGCTCTTTATATAACTCGGCCAGTTTGCTATATACGCCGGCCAGGGCCATATCAGCCTGATTCCTGTCTTTATAGTAATCATCACGCTCAAATTCATTGGTTGGGTCCAATTCGAGAAATTCGCAAGACGTAAGACCGGCCACTACAATGACAAACAGTGATATGTAATATTTCAATTGCTTCTTCATGATTTCATCTTTTTAATTAGAATGTCATATTTAGGCCAAACGTAAATGAACGTCCTTTTGGATAGGCCGAATAATCAATACCACGGTTTAAGGCTTCGTTTCTTACCGATACCTCAGGATCGTATCCAGAATACTTGGTGAACACATATAGGTTATCAACGGTGGCTGACAATCTGATTCTTTCAATATTCAGCTTATTGGTTAGTGTCTTAGGCAGTGTATAGCCCAATGCCACATTCTTAATTCTGATGTATGAACCATCTTCCACCCAGAAGTCGCTCATCATTTTACCACTGTAAACAGGTATGTAAGTCTGATCGCCTGCCGGAGCGGCCCACACACCATATTCTATCGGATTATCGGGTGTCCAGCGGTTGGCCACTTCGCCCAGGTAATTGCGGTTGCGCTGGGCTCCCGGCACACCAAACACAGCGCGGTTGCCGTTAAAAATATCGTTACCATACGACCAGGTTACCAACACGCCTAAGTCAAATCCTTTATATTCGAAGGAGTTATGCAAACCACCATGATGAATGGGATTAGGATCTCCTATGATTTCACGGTCGTTCTCATTCACAATACCATTGCCATCCAAATCGGCATACTTTGGCATACCAGGCCCCAGCTTACCAGCCGTGTAATCCAGTCCGGTAACGCCATCCTTCAGAATGTATTCGCCCGTGGCCGAATCGTGAATAAAATCATCCACCTGATAGATGCCTTCCATGCGGTAGCCATACATGACACCAACAGGCTGCCCAACAAATAAACCATAGATGTTTTCTTCGGAGAAAATGCCTCCTACGCCCGGATTGTAAAGGCGCTCATCCTCACCAACACTCAGGTTCTTCACCTTATTGCGGTTGAAGGAGATGTTAAAGTTGGTGGTCCACTTAAAGTTTTTCGTATCTACATTAACTGTTTGCAGTGTTATTTCCACACCGTAGTTGCTGATGCTTCCACGGTTTTCTTTTACACCTGTAAAACCAGCAGAAGGCGGAACCAGCGCATCCAGCAACAAATCGTCAGTCAGCTTGTAGTAGCCTTCTGTTTCCAGCACAATGCGGTTTTTAAGAAAACCCATTTCGAGTCCGGCATTGTACTGCTGCGTAGTCTCCCACTTAAGGTTGGTATTGGCCAATTTCTTTTGGTAGATGGCCGGGATATATGAGTTACCGAAGTAATAGCCATTACCACTACCCAATGTCACCAATGAATCAAAATTACCAATACGGTTGTTACCCGTAGTACCATATCCACCTTTCACCTTCAGGTTCGAAAACACATTCAGGTTTTGAATAAATGGCTCTTCGATAGCACGCCATGCCAGTGCAAATGATGGGAAATACCCAAATTTATTATCGGTTGGAAATTTAGAGGAGCCATCGGCACGCATCGAGGCTGTTAACAGGTACTTATCGAGATAGGTATAATTAACACGTGCCAGACCTGACATCAGCCGGGTATTAGACAAGCTGGATGTTGACACCTGCGGGTTAACGCCTAACACAAAGTTATTCCATCCGAAATCATCAAACGGAAAATTGTTACTCTTCATGTAGGTATTATAAATTTTGGTATCCTGTAGTGTAAAACCTCCCAACACATTCAGGTGATGATCACCCTTCTTCAGGTTATAGGTTAAAGTATTCTCATTGATCCACGAGCGGCGTTGAACATTACTCACGCTACCATTGATACCTTCAGTACCTCTATCTGCCTGATTGGTACCTGTATTAAAGAACGTCTTGACTTGTTTATGATCAAATGTATAACCAAAAGTAGTTCTGAACTTCAGGTTTTTGGCCACTTTATAATCCAGGTAAGAGTTAACCTGCACCACATCCCGGGGTTCAGAACGATCTGTGTTTTCCAATGTTTGGTCAGGAGGGAAATAGCCTGCATTATAATCATCCTGCTCATCGTCCGATTCAATATCATCCAACGGCAAAATAGGACGGAACATAATAGCACTCTTAATGGCGCTTACTGTTGAAGTTGATATCTTCATGCCGGTATACTCAGTATTGGTATACGACGCATTAATACCCACCTCCAGCTTATTGTTGATTTTATGATCGACCTTTAAACGCCCTGTAAACCTTTTGAACCCGGTATTTATCATGGTTCCATCTTCATCTACATAACCAAAGGAAGCGAACAGTTTGGTTAAATCATTACCTGCCTGCATAGATGCATTGACCCGACTGAAGTTACCAGGTTTAAAAATCTCGTCCTGCCAGTTGGTGCCTTTTACGTTTCTGTATTGTTCCGGATCACCATAGCTCAGGTTGTTCTGTTCCTGCTGCAACCTGGCAAACTCATATGGTGACAGCACGTCTAAACGGCGCTCCTGTGGAATAACACTCACACCTTGTTGCACATTTACATTCACACGCGTTTTGGCCTCATCAATACCTCCCTTAGTAGTGATTATTACCACACCATTTGAACCACGCGAACCATAAATAGCAGTTGCCGATGCATCCTTTAGAATGTCGATACGTTCAATATCTTCAGGTGCGATGGTGGTGATGTAGGTCGGATCATCAATGGGGAATCCATCTACAATATACAATGGGTCAGAGTTTCCGGTGATGGAGTTGCTACCGCGGATTTCGAACACCATAGCCTGTCCGGGTGCCCCATCGGCCTTATTGAGACGCACACCCGCCAAACGACCTTGCAGCATTTCGTCTACCGACGGCGCCGCATTATCCTCAATCTGACTGAGTTTAATGGATTTGATAGATCCTGTAACATCTTTGGCTTTGGTTGTTCCGTAACCTGTTACCACAATCTCCTCCAACTGCTCCGAATCACTTGCCAAAGCCACACTCAACTGCGTTTTACCACCAACAGGTATTTCCTGCGTTTCCATACCTATAAATGAGAAGATAAGCACATCGCTCTCTTTTACGCGAATGTTGAACTTGCCTTCATAATCGGTAATTGTACCTTCGGTGCGGCCTTTGATGCGTATCGTAACCCCGGGCATAGGATCGCCGGTTTGTTTTTCAACCACCAGGCCTGTTACCTTCTTAAACTGTGCCTGTGCCAACACATCTGCACTAACAAATAGCAAACTGATTACTACCGTGAGATATATTGCCTTACTCAAATATGTTTTTAATGTCATCATTTCACTTTGATTGGGTTAATACTTTGCTCTTACCTGCCACTTATAAACAAATGCTTCGCGACCCAGATTTCCTAGTTCAGGATTCAGGTGTACAGCTTTTAAAGCCATGCGCACCTTACTACCCACAAAGTCGCCCGGTATAGCAAAAGCCTGCGTACCTTCGCCTGCAGCCAACAAGCTGGATTCCTTAATCGGATTGGAATAAGGCAGCATGCCAGGTGCAATGTTCGCTTCTATTTCAAACCATTGAGATGCAAAGGGATCCTCTTCGTTATAAGCCTCATCATCGCACACCAAGAGTGCAAAGCGCTGATTGAAATCATTGTCGATGTAACGCTTATAGGCGGCTATCTCGGCATAGGCACTTATAGCTCCTTCCAGCTGAATTGCGTCGCTCACCACTATAGACACACACTCGGTTGTACTGGAAGCGGTTTTAAAGCTGAGAAAAAGTGTATTAACCCTTTCTCCTCCGCCCGTTTGATCCATCACAACAGGTGCTGTGGCTATGTGCCATGAGTTGGTGAATCGATTGCCCTTAAAAATGGGGCCGTTCGTTGATTCGCTCAGCTCGGTGGTATAATCTTCCTCGTTAACTACATCGGTGTAACTACCTGCCAAGGTAGATGCAGTGCTGTTGATTAAACCAAGGCTCACCTCATTGGGTGTTTTGTACTCGGCATTATAGGCCAGCTTACCTACATTGGCACCAATAATCTCAATGGTGATGGCCTTGGGTGCGTTGTAGCTGCCCAATTCGTTGGCTACGCCTACATCGTAGGTTTTAATCAGCTTACTATCATCGGCCACATCAACCTCAGCAATCTTTTCAATTTCTCCTGTTTGCTCATCTATTGCAAAATAGTTGAAGGGATCATCCAACGAAAAGGAATAAGGACCGCCACCATTAACGTTAGCCGGTGAAGTGAGATCGCCCGTTGAAGTCCCGTAAAACGAATACAGCGACGGCACATAACTCAGTTTGCTTGGTTGCACCTGCACTGCAGTAAAAGCAAAAGCATTTTCAAACACCTCTGAACCTGATGGGTTGCTCACCTTCACAGCCAGCGAGTACTCGCCAGGCAGTAAACGACAATACTCTTTGATGTTAATATTTCCCTTATTACTATCAATAGAAAACGAGGATGCTTTCACCTCATCTGATGCCGGGCCATCGATAGATTCGATGGTAAATATAGCTCCTTCACCTCCCATTACTGTTGGCGTCACCGATACGTAATCATCACCAATGCGGTAGGTATCGATAGACATGTAACGTAATGAATGAGGCACGCCTGCATACTTCTCATCATCGAGAAAGGTGTCACAGGCCGTCACAAAAAACAATAAGGTAACAGGAAGCAACAACTGTTTCCAATTAAACCTCTTTTTTCCATTTTCCATAAAACTGGTTTTTCTATTACTTACTGATTCATTCATCTAAAAATCCTGAAAAACATTTTTTCTTTTTTTCAGATTCTTTAACAGCAAATATATTTTGGGCTCAAGCGCCTTCTAAAAAAACAACTGCAATAGAACTTTCATTTAATACATTATAGCCGTTCAATCGCCGATATATTACCCCAACAGCACAACCCAAATCAATCCTTTAATCATTATCTGACTGCACATTACATCATTTAATTTTTTAATCTTTTCATTACATCTTTATTTGCAAAATAAATGCACATATAGCTCATATATTAACTCAACTTTAGTTTTAAATATACAAAAAAGGATGCCCGACATGGACATCCTTCCTTTATGACTGTGCAAATATGTTACTCGTTTAAATCTTAGTGACCTTTCCGATCTTTGAAATGCCAGTTTCAGTAATAGCCCTTAGTAAATAGGTACCATTATTGAGGTTATTGAGTGACAGCTGACTAATATTGGCACCACGCTCAACAGCCACCAAGGCGCCATTCAATGCATATACTTCAATACTTGCCACATGTTCTAACCCTTTAATGCTTACATCTCCATTGGTTGGATTGGGGTAAAAATACCCCTGTTCAGTTCCGATGTTTTTAATGTCAGTTGACAGATTATCAACGAAGGTCAGCTCATCAAACCATATGGTACCATCTGCATTGGGCGTAGTTGCCCCCATGATAATACTGAGCTGGTTATAGGTATTTTGCAAGCTGGCATAGGGTATATCTGAGAAGTCAAGCCTAATTTCGCTCCATCCGGCATTGCCTGTCACCGTGCTTTTTTTAACCAAAACATCACTTCCATCTTTTGACAGTGCAATCTGTATATCTGTACTGATATCGGATCGTACCTTTAAAGACAAGTATCTATTTACCATCAGATCCCAAAACTGATCGCCCAGATTAACAGACAGAGTGGTTGCCGTTGTGGCTCCATTGCGCACTATCCTACCTGTATTTAGTGAAGCATTGGCGTCACTATTATCCGGATTATTAACCACCCGATAGGCTGAACCAGCACTATTTTGCAACTGCCAGTTGAGCTTGGCCTGATTATTCTTATAGAGACCTCCCTCAAAATCCTCGGCAATCACGTCGGCGCCTGGCACTTCATACTGCTGCTTCAAACTGGCCAGTTTGAGCTTTAGCGCCTTAACCACATCAGCATAGGCTTCATTCTTATACACATTATTGACTTCGTGAGGATCATTAACTAAATCGTAAAGCTCCCATGCGTCATCGGTGTAAAAATTAATGAGCTTGTATTGGCTGGTTCGCACCCCTTCATGACGTGGAATACCATGCTTACCATGATCATAATAGTGGTAATAAACAGCATCACGCCAATCAGATGGCACATTGCCTTCCACCACATTCTTAAACGATTCACCCTGCATATCTCCGGGTATGTTTATATCCAAATAATCAAGTAAGGTTGGTGCAAAATCGATGTTTTGAACAAATTCCTGCACTTTAGTATCAGGCATGATGTGATTGGGATATCGCATCAGTAGTGGCATCTTCATACCATCCTCGTATATAAAACGCTTTTCGTAATAGCCATGCTGCCCGGTGAAGTAACTTTGGTCGCCACAATAAATGACTATGGTATTATCGGTTAATCCATTAGTATCCAAATAATCGAGTATCCGCTTAACATTTTGATCAACACCAGCTACCACCTTGAGGTAATCTTTAATAAAGCGCTGATAGGCATAGGCTTTACCACTCTTCTCGCCGGGCACAACCTGTCCGGATGCCACTAAAGCGTCGTATTCAGCATTTGCGGCATCATAATAGGCATGATAGGCCTTCCGCTGCTCTTCAGTCATTCGCTCCAGCAGCTTATACTCGGCCAAATTATATTCGCCATACTTAGGAAAATAATTGTATGCCGTTGATTCTATGTCGAAACGCAGACGGTTAATGGCTGTAGACGCATACTTTTCGCGCGTGCTATAATCATCATAAAGCGTTTCAGGTTCCGGAATCGTTTCGTCTTCATATAACTCCAGGTTACGAGCCATGGGCATGCGGGTAACATGAGGCGCCTTATAGTGCACCATCAAACAGAAAGGCACATCTTTATTGTCGTCCAGCCATGTTAATGACTGATCGGTTATTACATCGGTGGAGTAGCCTTCCACTTGAGTGGTTGCGCCCGTTTGCGCTTTAAAAGTCGGGTTATAGTAATACCCCTGACCACCGCCTTCGGTTAGTATGTTCCAGTAATCAAAGGCATCGCCCGGGTCTTCGCCTTTAAGGTGCCACTTGCCTATAACTGCAGTGGTATAACCATTGTTTTGAAGGATGCGAGGCAACTGCTGTTGCGTATTATCATAGGGTGAACCATTTCCATATACGCCGTTTTTGTGACTGTGCTTACCCGTTAATATAGCCGCCCGGCTGGGCTGACAGATGGAGTTGGCACAATAGCTGTTGAAAAAAATGGCACCCTCATTGGCTATCCTGTCAATATTAGGCGTTTGGTTAATACCATCGTCATACGCACTAATGGTACGGTTGGCATGATCATCAGCCATAATCAACAATATATTTGGCTTCTGCGCGTAGGATGCCATCACCATCAATAGGCCAATCACTATTAAAATACTTTGCCTCATATCTGTTTTCTCCTTAAAATTAAAACAAAAGGGCTATCCCATAGGTAGCCCTTTTCTATAACACTAATAGTTTTTAACGCTTTAATACTTTCTCAGTATAAACTTTACCTTCTGCTTTAGCTTTAACGATGTATAAGCCCCCTGGTAAATTCGCAATATTTATCTGCTTAATTTCATCGCTTTGTAGCTGTGAAACCACACGACCTGTCATATCAAACACAACCACTTCGCTGACTACAGTCTCACTGTTAATTTTTATAAGGTTGTTGTCGTTGATGATTTGTGGTGCCGTAACAAGCTCATCACCAATGGCAGTTGGAACATTATCAGGTATTTCTGTTACTAATTCAAAGTCGTCGAAATAAATTTCTAAATCCTCAGCCCGCTCATCACTCCAATCCAATTGGATCTGGAAGGCATCATAATTATCAGTTTGAGTTTTAGTTGAGATATCGAAATAACATTGCATCCACCCACTCTGATTTGGTGCTAAACCATCCTCGCCATCAACACGGTTTTTAACAACGCCTATCCATATTCCAGGAGCAGGAGAACTTACATTGTCAGCATTCCAAATACCAGCTTTACCACGTGGTTTTAGCACCGTGGCCGGAGTTCCACCTGTCACATAGATATTGACTTTAACTGCAGCATAATCATTTGCCTGAAACGTTTCACCTTCGGGCAATTGAAACATTACTGCATCAATCTTATTTCCTCCATTATTGTCAATTGAATACGCATTAGCTTTTAACACTGTTTGTGAAGAATTTACAGCATCAGGAGCTGGGTTATCAACTAAACTGGTGGTTTGCAACCCACTCCCGCCTATTATAACAGGCCCGTATTGCAATGCAGTTTCAAAATCACAAATTACCTGTGCCGACATTGCGCTCACGGAAAGAGCAAAACCTAAAGAAAGTAAAACTTTTTTCATAACATATAGATTTAAAATTAATTGATATAACAAATCTATAAGTCGGCTGAGAGGAATGACATTATAATGCCTATGTACGACTTTCAAAGAAGATAAATGGTGCATCACACCACCTATACAAGCACAAGCCACAAGATAGCTATCTTATTAAATAACTACACATTACACTTTTTTAGGTTTTTATTTCCAGCAAGATATTTTTTAATAAACACCTGCATAAAAAAGGGTGGAATTAACGTTGATTCAACTAAAAAGGAGCCTACCATGCCAAGCTTGCCTATTTTGAATTACTCCCAAAGGCGTATTGCTTCGATGGATATAACAGCTAAAATGTGCGTCGGCTTTTTACGCAACAAGCAGTAATAGAACACTCGGTTAAGTAAGAATCTCTGCCTGAAGCCTGTCAAAGTGCCGGCGTTTGCGAAGCGCCCAGCCATAGAAACCCGCAGGTGCAAAAATAAAGGTGGGGATGGTGCTGATAAATGGTTCGGGCGTTCCTTTTAACGAATGCATGCCAAAGGTAAGCGCCGAGGTTAACAACGTTGGAATCAATACTGCCATCAGCAGTGCATTTCGTCGCTGTCCGATTCTTATGGCAATATTCTCAGTCATTTTGGTCATAACTCCTCCAATAACAAAGGTGTATAGCCCTTGCTTGGATGCGGCCACCAACGCCAGCTGCCAGCCATGCGCATAGTTGACCACAAAAACAATGGCACCCAAAAAGAGTGCGCCTGCCGTTCCCATCTTAACATCAAAAAACGGATTACCTGTGGCTGCTTTATTGTTTCTCATGTCACTCAATTAGATTTCGGAGCAGGCTAAAGCAAAAATGATACCAAGACAAATTTTACTACAAATTGAGATGGTACCTAATCCTAGTTAGGTTTGCACCAAAACCTAGTTAGGTTTACATCGAAACCTAGCTAGGTTTTAAATATTGCTTAATTACAGCTTTTGTATAGTTGTTACCATTCATAAAAGGTATTGAATAGGTATGGTATAACAAGGCAATATTTCCACCTGAAGACAGGGTTAACAGCTAATCCAAATAGGGAGTGTTCAAATATCGAAAGTAATCGTTTATATTGTTGATGCCTTTAATCTGCAAACTATTGATACGCTATTTCAGGACTAGACAGACACATATCAAAAAAAATCCCCCTGACAATCAGGAGGATTTGTGACCCCGGCGGGACTATTCTGTTAAATTCAATGAGGTTCCACGAGCACACAAAAGAGCGTTTAAACGCCCTGTTAATAAGGGTTTCGTAATTTTAGTTGTTTTATTCGAATTCACATAATCCTGTTTGATATTTCAATTTCTGTGTGTAATATTGTGTGTAAATAACCTACACACAATGGCAATATTTAAATACTATCTTGAAAGAAGAAAAGACAAGGATGGTAACATCAAAACAAAGAATGTTCCCATTATATATTCGTTCAGTTTTAATGGCTATCGCCTAAAAAGTACGGTTGGTGAACGCATCGACCATAAGCATTGGGATGAAAAGAAAGAAAGAGTAAAAGGAGGAAGAGAAAAGCTCCAGATAAATCAAAGGTTGGAAACCTTCAGGGAAAAAGTTCTTCGCCTCTATCGCGAATCTGACATTCTTGGAGAAGTATTTACACCTGAAACGCTCAAACAAAAACTCAACTCAAATAAAAATGGTTGTAAAAAGCTCAAAGAGTATTTCAATGAGTTTTTAGATTCGCTCAAAAACACTTGTACGCCTGGCACTATCAGAAAATATAAATCAGTAGGCAGTCAATTAGAAATTTACATTAACAACAAAAGAAGAGCATTACATTTTAATGACTTCACTCCTGAATTATTTGAAGAACTTGTCACCTACTACATCAATGTTAATAAAAACACAAACAACACGATAGCTAAAAATATAAAAGTTTTAAAGCGCTTTTTGAGCTGGGCACTAGATAAAGGATATCATAGTAATGAGAAGTTTAAGAAGTACACCTTTTCCGAGAAAGAAGGCGAAATCATTGTGCTAAGCATGGAAGAACTTATGCACCTTTACAACTTCACCTTCAAGCAAAAGTATCTTGAGCAAGTTCGAGATGTATTTTGCTTTGGCTGCTTCACAAGCTTAAGATATTCAGACATCGCCAATCTTAAACGAACTCAAATTAATAATAACACATTGCGTTTCTTCTCAATCAAAACCAAAGAACTAATAGAAATCCCACTTAATAACTATGCACAGGAGATACTAGCAAAATATTCTCACCTACCTGATGAAAAATGCCTTCCTGTTATAAGCAACCAAAAAATGAATCTGTACTTGAAAGACATCGGTAAAGCTGTCGGATTTAATGACCACATTACAATCGTTCGTTATCAAGGTTCAAGAAGGATTGAGGAGAGCACACCAAAACACCAACTACTCACATCACATGTAGCACGAAAAACTTTTATTACTAACGCTTTCAGGCTTGGCATACCTTCTGAAATCATTATGATGATATCAGGACACAAAGACCACAGAGTGTTTAAACGCTATAACAAGATAGCCCAAGACCAATTAAAAGAAGCAATGAATAAATTTAACAATGTACCGAATGGAGCGCCAGTCAATTGATACAATAGTCATTAACATTATTAATGGCAAAAAAGAGAATTTAGTTACAAGCAAAATGTTCTTTGACGTCCTTCACTGGAGCTTTATTCATGAAAGAAAGTTCTTAAATGAAGAATTAAGGGAAACTGGTATCGAGAGGGAAATTGAATCACTTGAAGCCATTTTAAAGGCTGAAAAAGAAGATGAAGCCATTGATTTTTATTACAATCAGCTTAACCGATATCTTTCATATCACTTTTTTGAGGATGGAAATTTTCAACACAGAATAATTGGTCATTTTAAAAAGATTAAAATTGATAAGGCCACAAAGAAAAGAATGAGGCAATTAGCTGAAAAAACGAGAAAAAAATATGGTCAGGCAACTACACCGGAACAGTTTACTGAAATCATTTGCAGGGAAATGGTTAAGGACTCAAAAGACCTTAATAAGAAATCAGGATTAAATCTCCGTGCTCGTTTTGACAGAATGTTATATGGCTATCAGCTTAAGAGTGATGAAAACTCAGTAAACTTTTACATTGCTCTAAAAGAATTCAAGTCATTCTTGGAGGGAGAATTATACAAACCAGAAGTAATAATACCCGAAAGAATTAAGGTTTATCAATCCAAAGAGGAAATTGTTAAGTATTTCAATCGATTGACAATTATCAATAAAGAAGAGGGCGAGTTTGAAGGTGAACAGATATTAAGCAAAGAAGATGTTGATAAAGTCCTGTCATTCGCATTTGAGGGATTTGAGCAATTAACCAATTATGAGAAGGTTTTTGTTAAGTGTACTAACGAAAGCCTTAAAAGATTCATTCGAGAATTTTATGACATTGAGAAAACTAAATGTTTGGATGTTAAAGCATACGATTACTATAGCCTTTTGAAAGATGCCTTTTTAAATTTCGAGAATTGGAGCTTAAGCACTGTAAAAGGAAAGTTTTCCAATCCAAGACCAATGAAATATCCATTTCGATAATAATTGGTGACTTTGGTGACTTTTGAAGTCACCACTGTTTCATTGGGTTTCTTGCAGCATAATTAATAATCAAAAACGCAAAATTATGCTGTATTTCGAACTAAATGAAAGCTCACGAGAAGAGCTAAAACAAATCTTCAGAGAGATTATTCAGGAAGAACTTTTAGAATTAAACTCTCAATCCACTCCTCCAAACATTCGTGAAGAAAAGGATATTCTTACCAGAAAAGAAGCGATGGAGCTTCTTAACTGTTCACACAGCACTTTATATCGCTATCAGAAAGAAGGCGAAGTACCCTATTTCAAAATAGGAAAGAAGGTACTTTTTAAGAAAAGTGAGCTTTTAGAATTCATCAAAATCCATCAGAATTAAGGGCAGTTCAGCCTAGTTATTAACAAGGCTGAACCTGTCCAGAAACTAGACACTGTTTTCTGTGATAATTCAGCCCTAACCTTTTAATAATCAACATATGTTTGACTCAATAGGACTACGCATACATAATTTGCAAAAAAATCAACGATTGGTAGATATTTTGGAGAGCTCAAAAACAGCAGATAAGGTATATGAACATCAAAATCCATTTGCCGATTATGTAGATACCGAAACAGGTGAGATTCATAGTAGTAACCAAAGTAAGTATCTTCAATTAAAAAGCATCCACTATGGAGACTCAGGAAAGCAATTAACTTTTTTCAAAGATAAAAAACTAACATCTTCGCATTACTATCTTGGTTATCAGGTAAGATTAGATAGAGATTACATTGAATTTAACTATTCAATTCCCAAGTATATCTTTGGTACAAACATCGTTCAGTTTGTGCCACACATTACGGAATTCAAAAACTCTTATGGTCGGGCACACCTTGAAAGCATGGAGCGAATCCAAGCCATTATTTATGATAGGCTAATCTTCTTTGTGAAGTATTTCCTCAAGATGCAATTTCCATTAATTGATAGTTTTGGTTGGATTGATTTGAATGATGTTGAAATCAATCGGTTGGATATCTGTTTTAATCAATACTTTGAATCAAAAGAGAAAGCCTTAAAGTATTTAGAGTATCAAAAGCGCATTAAAAAGAGATACTTACGAGAAACATCGAAGAATAAAACCGATTGGGGCACTTCTATTTTCCTGAATACTGGCCGTTATGCTGCTAAAATTTACCACAAAGGAACAGAGTACGGAAGTTCTAAAGGTGAGCGTAATCATCACCGCAAAATGAATAAAGCGTTTAAACGCAATCTATTTCAGGTGGAGGATGTATATGATACTAAAGGGAAACTCATTAAAGAAGGCCTTCAATCCCATGCTGATAAGATTCTTCGATATGAGATAAGCTTTAAAAATAGCATGATGAGTCACCTGTATAGAAAAGATGTTTTTGCAAAGTATTGTATTGTCAGAAAGCAACTTGAAAAGAGCTACAAAAAGGTGCGTAAAATTAAGAAGCGTTGTGACCGCTTAATTGAAAAAGGTGCTAAAGACCCCAATAAAGAATTAAGAACATTGACGAAGGAAGAAATAACCGAAGCAAAAATCTATGAAAAAATTCTAAACAAGAAGGTTTCGTTTCGATTGGCCGTTGGTAAAAATACAATTCAAAACAATGAATCGCTTGTAAATTTAAAGTACAGTAGTAAAGGGGATATTTCGCTTCCTATGGAAACATTGTTTTCAAAAGCTCTTGTCAAAGAGATGTTTAATGTGTTCAATGATTTCCTGCAACAATTTAAAATTGACGTACAGGAAAAGTTTACTGATGTGACCAAACGAGTGATGAACTACAATAAAAATGTTGATGCCTACAATGAGCACTTTGCCGACTACAATAAAAAAGGAAAGCAAAGTAAAATCAACATGAATAAGATTAACTCAATTCTAGCACACCTTCAATATCATACTTTGGACGAACTGGTTAAAATGGGAATAATCTCAAGAAGTGGTAAGTATGATATTAAAAGCCGCTTGGAAAAGCTCGGCATTAAGCCGAATCAGCTTGCGGTTGATACAATGGATGTGCATACTGACTTAACGTTTAAACGCTATATCGATTACCAACTATGGGATAAAAGCCCATTGAAAACTAAAAACAAAGTATTTATCTAATCTTAAAAACTAACAATATGAAATTCAAAACAACAATAGAACAGAACAAAAAGACAATCAGAAAAATTTCTTTCAACATTAAGAAAGATGACAAGGTGCTAATCGAGAAGAACTCGACCTTTAGACTTAAAAGTCCTTGTGGAGTAACCTTAAAAGTTCTCAACATGAGAGTCTTTCACCACCTAAAGAATGGGAAGAAGCAATTCCTTTTTGGAGTAGCTGAAAACCTAATCGAAGAAGATGAAAGATTGTACGATGGTAGAAAGTTGATTAGTTCCAGTATAAGAATTAAACCGGATACAGATTTTCATAATTTAGAAAAGATGGGAATAATAACAGAGAAACTCCCTGCTCACAAACTCTTTAAAATTTAAACATTCAGCCCGATTCTTTGAGTCGGGCTTTTTGATACCTAAATTGGCTAAAACTAAGTTTAGATTAAAAATGTAAGTTGCAGAAAAATTTATGTCAAGAAGTATATCTTTTGTCCTTTGGTTATAACAGAGGAATTTGAATAACATTTTTGGAGAACGAAGCATCCACCCGGCAGAATTTTATACGAAGAAAAGCTCACGCGAACTATTTAAGTTGCTAACTGAATATACTATTAAGGTATCAGGAAGGCTGATTAGTTGCAAAAATTCAAGTTTTAAATAGAGGTTCTAATTTAATTAGTATAAACAAATTTTATACTAATATCATAAAAAATAAAGAAAAGTAACCTGAATGATTATTTGCAGAATAAGCTAGCATGTATGTTAAATAATTTAAAATTCAGTATTAAGCACACTCATTTAACGAACAATGATAACAATAATATACAAATCAATATACCAGAATCTTGCACCTGTTCTTTATATATAATATTATCGAAATATATTTAGAACGCATCTAAATTCACATCTGCAATATATAAAGTATACAAATTATCCTAATTTTATAACAAAACTTTAACATATGGCAGATAATCAACATTCTGCATTAAATGATGACTCGTTTAATCAGTTTCAATTAGAAGAGTATAAAAATATTTCAAATGCTCACTTTGAGACGAATAAGCAAATTTCAGCTTTTTACCGTTACTACTTATTAATTGCATCTGCTCCGGCGATAATATTTGTATGGTTTAAAGGAGGGGGAAATATCATTAATAGCTTATTAAATTGTCCCGCTGAAAATATAAATGTCAACCTTTTTGTTGGTTTTTTTATGTTTATACTTTCCATAATTGGCATGTTTGCATGTTTTTATATGATTAGCTTTAGGCTCGATAGTATACTATATGCCAGAACAGTTAATGGTATCAGAAATTATTTCTTCAGTAAACGGGCTAGAAATGATTCACATTTCAGAGTATTACCTTTGTTAACAAATCAACCAGACTACAGGCAAAAACATACGTTTGGGATTATCGTTTACTCATTTGGCTTAATTAATTCGATTTATTTTGCAATTGGAGCGAGAATAATTGCTTCTGTTGGAGAAGAGTTTTTTACAAATTACTTTTTGATTAAGATTCCTATTATACTTACAAACTACGGAGTAAGTCACTCAATACTAGCTGCAATTTCATTTTTCTTACTACACATAGGCTATTATAGATTTATTGCTAACTATAGAAAATACAGTTACATGAAAACGAATATAATAGGAGTTGATATTGATGGCGTCTTAAACAAGCATCGTGATACTTTTTGCACAATGCTATGGGAAAAGAAAGGCATAACTCTCTGGGCTGATGATATCGATAAGATTCCTGTTCATCAGATGACCAATAGCATTATTACAAGGAATGATGAATTCGATATTTTTAATGATCCAGAATATTGGAAAAGACAAGATGAATTTCAAACTGATGTAGGTAAAATAATCCAAGAGTTAAGAAACTCTTTTGGTTATAAAATTCATATCCATACTTATCGACCTTGGCCACAATTCTCATTTGGTACTATCAGTAGGGTAATTTTAGAAACAAAATGGAGTGATAACTCGATTAAAAAAATTACTAAAGAATGGCTTAATAGATACAATATAGAATACGACAAACTATATATCGAGAGGACTAGCATCGATAAAGGGAGAATGAAATTCATATTTCTCGGTTCTCTATTTAATCTGATTCGAAAGGATTTTAAGAATAGGTTTTTTTATACTAATAATAAACCCTATAGATACTTTGTTGAAGATGATATAAATAATGCAAAGAAACTTTCGAGATATTGTGAATATGTTTTTCTTATAGAACAAACTTATAATTGTAATACTGAAATAGATATGCCGATTAATATAATCAGAGTTAAAGATTGGAAAGAAATTAAAGAATATATTAAGGAATTAGGATGACAATGAAGAGGCTAACCCAATATATTGCTGATGAAACTGACGGAACGAGTTATTCAAGCTTAAAGTATTGTTTTGATGGCATTGATGTTCCAAAAATTCAATACGATGATCATCAAAATATCTCAGTAAAAAGATTTGGCGAAATAGAGAGAATTCCCAAATCAAGAAATCTAAAGAAAAAAGCAGAGCAAGTACAAAAGTACTCGAAGCCAATATTTAAGTACTTTCTTGATGGCTCAAGAAGAGTATATAAGATTGACGATATAGCATATGGCAATAGGGTTTACCCCATAGTTGCAGGTCAAATAGGTGTAGGTTGTTGCATCCGAGATAAAAAACAATTAAAAAAACATAGTATTGAAAATCACTTGGTGCTATCTCTTCCTCGGAATGCTTGCTCCACTAATCGTGTTGATTTATTTTTTAATAATCTAACAAAGAAGATTAATGAACAAGAATATACAAAAAAGCGCGGAATAAGAATATCAAAATGCTTATTCTATGACAACAGAAATCTGGAAGCCGGTGAAAAGTATGAGAACCTTGCAATAGCAAAAGTACAAGATGAAATGATAGAAAATGAGAAGAAAGTCGTTGCACGACTTGCTTCAAATAACTTTTTAAATGAAGATGCCTATTTACTGAAAGATGGTTCTCTAGAATATAAAACGTTAAAAGGTGGTTCATACAGTGACTTGTCCATTATAAAATCAAACTATAAGAGAGTAGTTGGAGTCTCAAAATCATTTAATCCTGAGAAGTGCGAGGATGAAAGAGGGAAAAGCAATGCAAATAAGATTGCTGAGTTAAAACTATACCATAGAACACCTGCCTATATGTATGAATCTAGTTATGCTAAAGGAGCAAAAGGGGCTGTAAGCTTTGCTATTTGGTATCTAAGAATTAGAGATGCTGTTTATTCATCAAGTCCATTCGAAGGCATTGTAAAGGTTGAAAAGGTCCTGGTATCTGAAGAGGAAAAAGAAAAAGGATTAGATTCTGAAGAAGTTGATTTAATTAGTGCAAACATTATAAATGAAAGATTACCTGTTTGTTATGGTAGTGATTTGAGATGGGCTAATCATTTATATCCGATTTACCTTACTGAATCATACATTAAGAGCAAATACTATAGCAATAAACTATTTTTAAATTTATTCTAGATATGAACCGTGTTATAGGAAAAGTTGCCGCCACAGAAAAGCAACCAACAACCATTGATGAATTTTATTTTTGGACTTCTAGAGATTTAATTCTAAACCCATTTGATGTAGTGCGAGTTGATAATGTCAATAGCTCAACCACCTTTGGAGTAATTGAGGAAATTTCACATATAACGGATTCACCGAGTTACTTGACCAGTTTTATTTCTAATGACTTTGGAGATATTAGTGCTTCTCCAAATACGCAAAGAATTGGAATGAACTATGTCAAAGCGAAAGTAGTCGGTAATACCAAGAATATATACATTCCAGTAAATGATGGAGAAAACGTTGGTTTTGCCACAAAGGAGGAGATACAACAAGCATTAGGTCTAGATAATGTAAAAAATCCACTGGTATGCGGTTATTTGGAAATGTATAAGAATTTGGATGATGATATAAAAGTAAAACTTCCAGTACACTTGAATTCCAAGTTTCTAATTGGCCCAGAGGGCGCCCACCTAAACATCTCTGGCATTTCTGGCTTAGCTTCCAAAACTTCATATGCGATGTTTTTACTTAAATCAATACAGCATGAATATTTAAAAGCTCAAATAGCTAATGATAAAAAAGATGATGTTGCATTTGTTCTATTAAATGTGAAGGGTAAAGACTTATTAGCAATAGATGAACCCAATGAGGAACTCAAAGATTCAGACAAGGCAATATACAATGATTTGGGCTTAGATAGTGAACCGTTTAGAAATGTAAAATATTATTATCCATTTTCTGATGATTATACACAAAATACATATGCTAGTAAGGCTATGGTTGAAGACCAAATAAATCAAGAGAAGGCCTATCGTTTTAAATATGTTTATGATGATGATGGTGATGAAGCTGATAGAAAAAACCTAGACATGCTATTTGCTAACATCGACGACCCTAACCAGACAATGGAGTCGATTGTCAATTATGTCATATCAGGGCAAGGGAATTTTTCAAATATTAGAGATTGGGATTCTTTCCAAGACGAGGTTGCAGAGCATTGTAAATCTGGTAGAGGCCAAGGTGGAGAAATAACTGTTCAAAGTTGGCGCAAATTTAAGCGAATTATTTCAAAGACTTTATCGAATCCAATTTTTGCGCCTCGAGTAGTCCCGGAAAAAAGGGAGACAAGAATTCAGGATGCGATTAAAACCATCCGAAAGAATGAAGTTTGTGTGTTTGACATTGCAAAGCTGAATGAAACATTACAAGGGTTTGTATTTGGTGATGTAATGAGAGCTGTATATGATTTACAATTAGGTCAGTTTGAGGATGTAGATGAAAAAGATATTCCTTCGAAAATTGTAATATTCATTGACGAGCTTAACAAGTATGCTTCATCAGATGTACCAAAGAGTTCCCCAATTTTAAGACAGATTATTGATATCTCAGAGAGAGGCAGGTCATTAGGCATAATCCTATTTTCTGCAGAGCAATTTAAAAGCAGTATCCATGAAAGAGTAAAAGGGAATTGCTCAACACATGCATATGGACGAACAAATGCTATTGAAATATCTAAGAATGATTATAGATTTGTCCCCTCCGTATATAAGAATATGATGACCAGACTCGAACAAGGGGAATACATTGTTCAAAACCCTATCTTTAGGTCATTATTGAATATTAAGTTTCCAAAACCATTATACAAGCAGTTTAAATAGTAAATTGAATGCATCAGATTAGAATAGGAAAACATATAATTGAAACCCTGACTTCGGGCATGTATGAAGACTCATTATATGTTTTTAGAGAATACATCCAAAACTCAGCTGATCAAATTGATAAAGCGGTTGAGATGGGAATCTTATCGGATAAAAGGCAAGGTCAAATTAATGTTAACATTAATAAGCGAAAAAGAGAAATTATCATTTCAGATAATGCAACAGGCATTGCGAGCGATATGGTTATTTCAACACTTGGTGATATTGCAGATTCCCAAAAAGACAGAACAGTCAATAAGGGATTCAGAGGCATTGGACGATTAGGTGGCCTAGGTTATTGTAAAGAGCTTATATTTGAGACTTCCTATAAAGGTGAGAGCCTAAAGAGTATTATGACTTGGGATGCACAAGACTTAATCAGTAAACTAAATGACCACAACTTAAAAATTGATGCATTAACAGTCGTTAGTTCAGTGATTGATTTGGATATTAAACCCGAAGATGATGATTCGCATTATTTTAATGTGATATTAAAAGGGGTTAATGCACCTGAACTATTAGATATAGAAAAAGTAGAATCATATTTATCAATGGTCGCTCCAGTTCCATTTCAATCGAGATTTATTTTTAAGGATAGGATAAATGAAGAATTAATCAATAGGGGAGTTAATCTAGATGAATACAGTGTTTACCTGAACACAGATCAGATTTTTAAAGCATATCGGACATCATTCTATGAGAAGGATCCACCAACAAAATATGATGAAGTTTTTGAGATTGAATTTATTGATTTTAAAGACTCCAAAGACGAACTAATAGCTGTTGGTTGGTATGGCATATCCACTTTTGACAAACAGATACCAAATATTAAATACAACTTATCTAGAGGCATTCGACTTCGCAAAGCTAACATTCAGATTGGCTCAGATACAGCCCTTGTGAAACTTTTCAAAGAAGCTAGAGGTAATTTTTATTTTATTGGTGAAATTCATGCCATACATAGCGATTTAATCCCAAACTCCAGACGTGATTACTTTAATGAAAATTTAAAATGTTTAGAGTTTGATGAGTCGCTAAGAAAATTCTTCCACAATAAGCTACACAAACTTTATCATGAAGCTAACAAGATAAAAAATGCTCAGAAAAAGATTGAAAATGTAACGAAGCTTCATGATACATATAACCAGAAAGCTGCTGATGGATTTAGTTCTAATGAGGAGCAAGAGAAACTCATAAGTTGTATTGAGAAAAGTGAAATTGAGGCAAAAAAGAAACAACAAGAACTTTCGAGGATAGAACAGAAAGCTAGTAATGATGAAACTTTGAATAAAATATATAAAAAAATTATCACTACTAAAAAGCCAAAGATAAATAACAATAAGCCTAAATTTGAAGCAACTGATTCTACTGTAAAATTTCGGACAGATAAATTATCCAAATTATCAAAGGCTGAAAGGAAATTAGTTTCTAAAGTCTTTTCCGTAATAGATAATGTTTTAACACCTGACTTGGCAGAGAACTTAAAATTTAAGATTGAAGAAGGATTTAAATAATGGCAGGAAGAAAAATTTTATTAATTGAACCAAACTATAAAAATAAATATCCCCCGATTGGTTTAATGAAAATTGCAACATATCACCGAAATCTAGGTGATGAGGTTAGGTTTTTCAAGGGAGACTTGAGAGATTTAGTGATAACTGAGATTACCAAATTATTACTGGATAAACTAAAAGATATTGATAAAAATTTTTCATGGGAGAACGAATACAAAAACCTTTATGAATACGTAAAAACTGGAAAGGGAGTTATTAAGTATGAACTTTTAAAACATTCTGAATCAAAAGCTCTCATTGAGCGATGGCTTGACTATTATAAGGATGAATACAGAAAAAAGCGATATTTAAATAAACCGTTTTGGGATAGAGTTTACATAACAACATTGTTTACTTTCTATTGGAAGATTACTGTCGAAACAATCTTATTTGCAAAATCCCTAGTAAATCAAAATGAAGATGTATTTATTGGTGGAATCTTAGCTTCTTTGTTGCCGGATAAAATTGAGGATGCGACTGGGATAAGACCGCATGTAGGATTGCTGGATAAACCAGGCATTCTTGATTCTAATGATTATGTAGTTGATAGCTTACCCCTTGATTATTCAATACTTGAAGAAATTGATTATAAGTATCCAGAAAGAGATGCCTATTATGGTTATATGACAAGGGGCTGCATCCGAAAGTGTGAATTTTGTGCAGTACCAAAATTAGAACCTAACTTCAACTCTTTCATCTCATTGGATAAGTATATTTCTGGTATTAGAAATGACTTTGGAGAAAAGAGAAATTTGTTGCTATTGGATAATAATGTGTTAGCATCAAAAGATTTTCCTAAAATAATTGATGAAATAAAAAAAATTGGCTTCGAAAAGGATTCCATGTATGTTGAGCCCAACTCTCTGGATATCGCAATAGAAAACCTAAAAAAAGGGGCAAATGACTATGCATATGTTAATGTTGCCTTTGAGAGATTTCAATACCTACTTTCGAGATTAAAAGGTGAGAAGCAACAGTGGTTTTATGATTTACTTGACGAAAGGAAGTTGCTACTTCGGCACACTGCATCGAAAAAAGAAGTCTTGAACATATATCCAGAAGTGAGGGAATTATACGAAAAATATAGAAATCGCATACCTAAAAAACGTTATGTAGATTTCAATCAAGGTGTAGATGCTCGTTTACTAAATGAACACAACATGGAGTTGTTAAGTCAAATTCCCATAAAACCCCTTCGTATAGCTTTTGATAGTATGAAGTATGAAAAGGTATATGTTAAAGCCATTCACCTAGCTGCAAAACATGGAATTAGACATTTATCAAATTACATCTTATACAATGAAAAAGACAAGCCTGAAGAACTCTATCAAAGGCTTGAGATTAATGTCTTATTATCCGAAGAGCTTGATTTAAAAATTCATTCGTTTCCTATGAAATATCACCCAATAGGAGTACTAGATGGGATTGAATGGTTTAAAAACAGGGATTATTTAGGAGAGTATTGGAATCGAAAGTTCATTCGCTCTATCCAAACTATTCTAAATGCTACAAAAGGAAAAATTGGTGTTGGCAAAAGTTTCTTTTATGAAGCATTTGGCAGTGACTTAAAAGAATTCAGAGAGCTTTTGTATATGCCCGAATTATATATATTGCACCGATTATTCTTTAGAGAATTAGGCTATACTAGTAAATGGAGGGACTCTTTTAACTCCTTTAAAGGAACTGAGCTTATTGATTTGAAAGAAGTAATTGAATCTAATGTTTTTAATAATATTAATGGCTACTCAAAAAATATAAAACTTAAAACCTTTATAGACGAATATTATTTATTATCAAGGGATGATATAAAAGATCCAAAGTCAAAATACTACATATTGAAAAAAAAGTATGACGAAAGTAAAGTTAAATAACAAAGCATTTACACTTAAAACAATTTTCTGCCAATAGACAGAGCTCCCTCCCAAAAGAACAAAAGGCAAAAGAATTATTTCTTTTGCCTTTCATATTTTAACTCAGTTTGTTTTTCTGCCTTATAGTGTATCGCTCCTCCGTAAGAAGCAAAAAACCGCATGGAAATAAATAGCAAGGGCGGTGGCGGCACGACACCGTTTATCTACCCTTGAAATTTATTGAAATGTAGTTTAGCTTTTGGAGGAGGAAGCGAGGAACAATATGGCAGAAAACTACTGTCTCATTGTTTCATTTATTCAACTTAAAAATGTGTGCAATACTGTGTGTTATGAAAATAAAAAATCTCATAAAAAACTAATAATTAGCTTATTATGAGATTATCACAGTGACCCCGGCGGGAATCGAACCCACATCATAGGAACCGGAATCCTACATTCTATCCGTTGAACTACGGGGCCAAACGGACGCCAAAGTTAGAAAATTATTTGGATGCATCAATCTGAATGTCTCAAAACGTTATTGGGCACCACAGATAGCCATACAAATGATTCCCCCATATTATCCACTAATCCTGAGCCTTCATCCATCCTATCAGGCAGCCATAAAACTCATCAAGTTCCTTGAATTTCATTTTAATACTTTGGATATTAGCCAGGAACTAAAAACCCAACTATTATGAGAAGATTAATATTCCTGACTTTCCTATCTATTTTATTTATGAGAGTATATGCACAACAAGATAGCCTGGTACTTATGAACAATGATTCAATGATAGGTGAAGTAAAAGGCATGAGTCAAGGTGTACTAAAAATAGAAACCGATTACAGCGATGCCGATTTTGCAATTGAGTGGGATGGCATCAAGTCCATATCAACAGAAACTTACTTTCTGATTACACTATCGGATGGTCGGCGATTTAATGGCAAAATCAATTCCACAAGCGACCTGCAGATTGAAATAATCACCTTAAACGAAGGTACAACCTTGGTTTCGCCTGAATCAATTGTATTTATGGAATCGGTTGACCGGAATTTCTGGAGTAAAATGAATGCTTCCATTGATTTTGGCTGGGATTTAACCAAAGCTAATAACCTACGCCAGGCATCATTGCGAAGTAATTTAGGCTACCGTGCCGAAATGTGGTCCATAAACACATATTACAATGCCTTTACATCTAATCAGGATAGCGTCAGCAAAGTTAGCAGAAACGATGCTGGTGTTGGATTCAGATACTATTTCCAGAGAAACTGGTTTAGCGGATTATCAACCAGTTTCTTATCAAATACCGAACAAAAAATACTCTTACGTACCAATGGCAAGCTAGGTGCAGGTACCTATATTATTCAAACCAATGCTGCTTACTGGAATATCTCCATTGGCGCCTCATTCAACAGCGAACGTTACGAGAATTCGGCTGATGATCGCCAAAGTCTGGAAGGATTTCTGGATACTGAGGTGAATTTATTTGACACAGGCGATCTTAGCCTTCGCTCTAAAATAGCACTTTACCCGGGCATAACAGAATCTGGTCGCTGGCGCTCAGATTTTAATTTTGATATCAAATATGACTTGCCAAAAGATTTCTATATCAAACTGGGTATCACCCTTAACTACGATAATCGTCCGGTTGAAGGTGCATCTGAATCAGATTATGTCTTTGCTACAGGATTTGGGTGGGAGTTATAAACTATTGAAATCTTATAAAATAAAAAAGCCGAAAGAAATACATCTTCCGGCTTCTTAGTAGCGGGGGCCCGACTCGAACGGACGACCTTTGGGTTATGAGCCCAACGAGCTACCAACTGCTCCACCCCGCAATATATCTTAATTGCGTAAACAATATTTTCAAAAATAAAGTCGAAAAGTTGGTTGCTTTTCGACTTGTAGTAGCGGGGGCCCGACTCGAACGGACGACCTTTGGGTTATGAGCCCAACGAGCTACCAACTGCTCCACCCCGCAATATATCTTAATAACACGCTTGTTATCTGTCTCAAATGCGGATGCAAATATAGACTATTAAATATTAGCATGCAAACTTTTTTAATTATAAAAACGCAGTCATAAACCTCAAAACCCTCCTAAAATACAGGCTAGCAGAACACAAACACAATTAAAAAAAAGCGTTTCTGCAATTTTACAGAAACGCTTTATCAATAACCTAAACCCAAATCTATGAAAAAATCAAAAGTAATAAAGCAAGCACTATGCCATTCACAACTCAACTTCTAGCCTAAAAAGTCAAAAAGAATTAAAAGGTGTAATAAAATAGATTTAAACCTTTGTGGCACATCCAATCAATTCTTAATTTTGCCACTTATTTAAAATAGCATCTATGAGCGAGGTTAAAAAAACGGAGTTAGGACAATTAGGCGAGTTTGGATTAATACACCATCTGACAGATAACATCAAGTTAAAACACCCTACAACCATTAAGGGCGTTGGCGACGATGCGGCTGTGTTAGATTTTAGCGATAAGAAAACAGTTGTTACAACAGACCTTTTATTGGAGGGCATTCATTTTGACTTAACCTACACCCCACTTAAGCATCTTGGCTATAAAGCGGTAGTGGTTAACGTGAGTGATGTTTATGCCATGAATGCAACCCCAAAGCAGATTACTGTATCGCTTGGCTTAAGCTCAAAAATGTCGGTTGAAGCATTGGATGAACTTTACGAAGGCATATATGCCGCCTGCGACTATTATAATGTTGATTTGGTTGGTGGTGACACCAGCTCTTCATTAACCGGGCTTACCATAAGTGTTACTGCCATGGGTGAGGCTGATGCCAACAAATTAACCTATCGTAACGGTGCCAAACCAAATGATCTCATTTGTGTTTCAGGTGATTTGGGTGGTGCTTACATGGGGTTACAACTTTTGGAACGTGAAAAGAGAGTGTATTCAGATAACCCTGGCGTTCAACCCGATTTGAGCGGATTCGATTATATTTTGGGTCGCCAGCTTAAACCAGAAGCACGTAAAGAAGTAACAGAGCTGCTGCAGAAACTGGAGGTAGTACCAACAGCTATGATAGATATTTCAGATGGCTTATCAAGCGAGCTGATGCATATATGTTCTCAGTCAAAAACCGGCTGCAGGGTGTATGAGAACAAAATCCCTGTTGATCCTACCACTGCAATGCTGGCCGAAGAAATGGGCATTAACCCGCTGGTGACTGCATTGAATGGTGGCGAAGACTATGAGCTGCTCTTTACAATCAGCCAGAGCGATTACGAGAAATTTAAAGATGCAGGCGATGTGAATATCTACATCATAGGCCATATCACCGAAGAAAGCAAAGGGAGCTACCTGGTTACCAATGCCGACCAGGAAGTGGAATTACAGGCACAGGGCTGGAATCCACTAAAAAATAAACAGTAAATAAAATAGCTGATGTGAAAAGTTTTTGCATCAGCTATTTCATTTATATCTTTACAGCATAACCTAATTCATAATGTACGAGTATATCAGTGGCAAAATTGCCGAATCTAGTCCTGCCCATGTTATTATTGATGTTAATGGCATAGGCTATTTATTACACATTTCGCTCAATACTTTTTCGCGCCTCGATGGTAAAAAGGAAGCCCAGCTATTTATTCACGAGAACATACGCGAGGATGCCTTTGCTTTATATGGCTTCGCCGATCCATCGGAACGCGATTTGTTTCGTCACCTTATTTCGGTTTCGGGCATTGGAGCTAATACCGCGCGCATGATGCTTTCATCACTTACACCAGAAGAGTTGAGTGGCGCTATACTTACCGGTAATGTAAATGTCATTAAAGGCGTAAAAGGTATTGGTGCCAAAACAGCCCAACGTGTAATTGTCGATCTGAAAGATAAATTAAGTAAAGAGCCAATCGATCAGAAAATTTTCGCAACACAAGACAATACTATCCGCGAAGAAGCGTTATCTGCATTAGTAATGCTAGGCTTTGCCAAAGCAAGCGCCCAGAAAGCTCTTGACAAGCTTTTGGCTCAATCACCCGACTTAAAGGTGGAAGACTTGATTAAGCAAGCCCTTAAAATTATGTAATTATTCACATTACATTGAATCTTTGAGAAAAACGCTACAATATACGATTGCCTTTATTGTATTAACCATCACGTTTGCCGTTGGTAGTACTTCATCATCGCATGGTACAACCAGTAACTATAAAGAAATATACTTCCAGCAACCCGACTCACTTAAAGTAACAGAGCCCGTTGATCTTAAGTACCAGATTAGCGATAACAGTGGTAATCCGTTGCTGGAAGAAGAAGAGCAAGGCGGACTCAACCTCAGCGATCCTTCAAACATGGATTACCGGGCCGAGTATGACTATAAAACAGGCAATGTTACCCTATACCGTAAAGTAGGCAACATGGATGTGAGGCTGCCCTACTCCATGCCACTTGATGATTACCTCGACTACGACACACGTAAATCAGTTATCTCCTACTGGCGACAGAAACAGCAGGAAGAGGCCAACCAGTATGGCGACAACTCAGTTTTCAACCAGATGTGGAAGAATGTTGGCGGAGAGGCATTTGAAGGGATATTTGGCAGTAATGCCATTAATGTGCGCCTGCAGGGCATGGCAGAACTTAAAGTAGGTATTCAGCACACCAAAATAGATAACCCGACATTACAGGAGCGCTTACGAAAAACCACCACCTTCGATTTTCAGGAGAAAATACAAATGAACCTGAGTGGAAGTATTGGTGAAAAACTGAAATTGGGCGTTAACTACAATACAGAAGCTACTTTTGATTTTGAAAACCAGATTAACCTTGAATACGAAGGAGGTGAGGATGATATTCTGAAAAAAGTAGAAGCCGGTAACGTAACACTGCCACTTCCCGGAACACTAATTACGGGTAGCCAAAGCCTGTTTGGGGTAAAGACGGAAATGCAATTTGGTAAGCTTACCGTAACAAGTATCTTCTCGCAGCAAAAAGGAGAAACATCTGTAATGAGTATAGAAGGTGGCGCGCAAACTCAGGAGTTTGAAATACATGCCGATAGATACGATCGTAACCGTCACTTCTTTTTGAGTAAGTATTTCAGAGATAATTACGATAAAGCACTGGAGCGCCTCCCACTTATCAACAGTCCCATTAACGTTACACGTGTTGAAGTATGGGTCACTAATAATCGCAGCGATGTAAAGGAATCTCGCAACATTGTTGGATTTGTCGATTTAGGAGAAAACCGCCAGCACACGCACAACACTAGCCTGTGGGGCGGGCAGCTTAATGTTTCGCCGCGTAATGAAGCCAACAACCTGTATGCTCAAATGAATTCGACATATAACGCTGTGCGCGACATTAACAAGGTAACTGCCACACTGGCTCCGCTCGAAAACAATTATTTCTACAACGCCATTGACTATGAAAAGCTGGAGAATGCCCGCAAACTATCCGACACTGAATATTCGGTGCATCCCAAATTGGGTTATATCTCTTTAAACACCTCGCTCAATGCCGATGAAGTACTGTGTATAGCCTACGAATACACCTACAACGGGCAAACCTTTATGGTTGGTGAATTTTCGAACTCCCAAAACGAGGCAGAGCAAACATTATTTCTTAAACTGCTAAAGCCCACCAACCTGTCACCAGGCATCATAAAGGGCATTAATAAGAAAAACCCAACCTGGGACCTGATGATGAAAAACATCTACTCGATTAATGCCTACCAGATTAATCGTGAGGATTTTATCATGAATGTCACCTACACCAATGACAGTACCGGCGGCGACATCAATTACCTGCCCGAAGGACCTGAAAATGTAATGGGGCAGTTATTCATTCGCTTGATGAATCTGGATAACCTCAACTCCAACAATGATTTTCAACCCGATGGTATATTTGACTACGTTGATAACATCACCATTAAACCCGATAACGGACGAATCATCTTCCCTGTATTGGAGCCATTCGGAAGCAATATGGAGAAGCAGCTGGGTGGAGCGCTGGCTGATAAAGATCTGGTGAAGAAGTATGTTTTCCAATCACTTTACGATAGCACTCAGATTCTGGCTGAGCAGGATGCCTCGCGCAACAAGTACAAGCTGAAAGGCCGTTATAAATCCAGTTCCGGTTCTGAAATTTCGCTTAACGCGATGAATATCCCTCAAGGATCGGTCATAGTCACAGCCGGAGGTATTCGTTTGGTCGAAAACCAGGACTATACGGTTGATTACACTTTGGGGCGGGTGCGCATCATCAATCAGGGCATTCTGTCATCAGGTACACCTATCCAGGTATCACTCGAAAACCAGTCGCTGTTTGCCTTGCAGACCAAAACACTGATGGGGACTCACCTCGATTATCAGTTCAACAAAAACTTTAATGTGGGTGGTACCATTATGCACCTGCGCGAACGACCTTTAACACAAAAAGTAAATATTGGCGACGAGCCCATAGCTAACACCATCTGGGGTTTAAATACCTCTTTCTATACCGAATCGATGGGTATTACCGAAATCATTGATAAGTTGCCACTGGTGGAAACCAAAGAGATGTCGAGTGTCACCTTTGAAGGAGAATTTGCCCAGCTGATACCCGGACACCCCAAAGTGATCGATGAGTCAGGCACATCGTACATTGATGATTTTGAGGGTACACGTATCCCCTACGACATGCGCAACTGGCTTGCCTGGCAATTGGCCAGTACACCACAAGGACAAGAGGAGCTTTTTAAAGAAGCCGGATTGATTGATAATCTTTATTCAGGTATTAACCGGGCACGTCTTGCCTGGTACACCATCGATCCACTTTTTTTACGAAAGAGTACACAAACACCAGGGCATATTAAAGCAGATGAAGAGCAAAAGAAAAACCACTTTGTAAGAGAAGTATATGAGCAGGAGATTTTCCCCAACCGGGAAGCTCCCTATGGCCAACCCACCAACCTGCCCGTACTGAACGTTGCCTTCTACCCGCGCGAACGAGGTCCATATAACTTTGACGCCGGAACAAGCGGTGCTGCCACTGATAATTATGGTCATGGTATCAATCGTGATGGTTCGCTTAAAAATCCGGAGGAACGATGGGGTGGTATGATGCGTCAGGTAAATGTGCCGGACTTTGAAGCGGCCAACATCGAATACATCGAATTCTGGATGATGGATCCGTATGTGTATGATGACGGGATTCAAAAAAATGATGGTAAAATCTACTTTAACCTGGGTAATATTTCGGAAGATATTTTAAGAGATACACGTAAGTCTTTTGAGAATGGCTTACCTGGCCCTGGCGAGCCTTTTGATGTGGATTCTACCAATTGGGGATATGTACCTCGTAAGCAAAACCTGGTTAATGCTTTTAGTAATGACCCGGCTACGCGATTGGCACAGGATGTGGGTTTAAATGGTATGAACTCTGCCAAAGAGCGCTATTTCTACCGGAAACAACCCTATGCCTTTCTGAATGTTATAGAAAGCATGGGAGGTGATTTGGACGAAGCAGCCCGCCAGGCACTATTGGCCGACCCGGCATCGGATGATTACCTTTACTTTTTGGGTGGTATGCACGACGAAAATGAGACGAGCATCCTGGATCGCTATAAGCTATTCAACAACCCGGAGGGTAACTCTCTACCTTCAGAATTTGAAGGTGACGGCACTAAACGAGCAGCCAAAGCACTGCCCGACATGGAAGACATCAATGAGGATAATACGCTTAGTGAAAACGAGAGCTACTTTCAATACGAGATTCCTATCTCTAAAAACACCATGAGTATAGAGGCGAATCCCTACATTGTGGATAAAAGAGAAAGTACAGTTGAAGATAAAAATGGCGTTCGTGCCAATTGGTACCAGTTCCGAATACCTATACAAAACCCAACGGCCACCATTGGTTCCATCCGCGACTTAAGAAGTATACGCTTCATGCGTATGTTTATGAAAGGTTTTAGCGACACCACCATTCTGCGTATGGCAACGCTCGACCTTATTAAGGCCGACTGGCGTAAGTTCACCGAATCACTCTACGAAAACGGTGCCGGCAATGCCGATACGAAATTTGAAGTATCGGTGGTAAATATTGAGGAAAGTTCAGAAAAGACGCCTGTTAATTATGTACTGCCTCCTGGCATCGACCGTGTCATTGACCCGGCTAACCCGCAACTCCGTGAATTGAATGAGCAATCATTACTATTGAAGGTGTTGGATTTGGCTGGTGGTGATGCACGTGCAGTATATAAAAATGTGAGCATCGATATCCGTCAGTATAAACGTATGAAGATGTTTATTCACGCCGAAGATGTGGATGACAGAGGTTTGTTGGATAATGAGATGATGGCATTCATCAGGGTGGGTAGTGATTACAACGATAACTACTATGAATATGAGATACCTTTAAAATTAACGCCTAAAGGCAGATATAACAATAATAATATTGATGACCGATATAAGGTATGGCCCGAGGAGAATGAAATGAACATACCGCTTGAGCTGTTTCAGACAGTTAAGCTGCGTCGTAACGATGAGAAACGCCAGGAAGGCTCCAGCATTACATTTAACCAGGTGTATATCATGCCCGACCCAGAAACGCCAACCAACTTTGTGTCGGTGAGAGGTAATCCGAACCTCAGTAACATCCGAACGATTACCATGGGGGTGCGCACCAGAGGCTCAACAAGCAAATCTGTAGAAGTATGGATGAATGAATTACGCCTTACCGACTTTAATGAAGAAGGTGGATGGGCAGCCAATGCCCGTATGACCGTTAAACTGGCAGATCTGGGTAATGTATCGGTTGCTGGTAAGAAAAGTACTGTAGGCTGGGGTAGTATAGACCAGAATGTTCAAGAGCGCAGCCAGGAAGATTTCTTCCAGTATGACATTGCCACCAACCTGGAACTTGGCAAACTGCTTGGGCCTGAATCGGCGCTTAGCGTGCCGTTCTACTTTGGCTACTCAAAATCGGTGGCCAGTCCTAAGTATTATCCGCTCGACCCGGATATACCATTAGATGTAGCACTTGACAATGCGGAAAATGAAGCGGCCAGAGACTCCATTAAGGATATGTCACAAAATGTGATTAAACGTAAAAGCGTCAATTTCACCAACGTCAAATTGCTTCCTAAGAAAGAAAAAGTACACTTTTATAGTCCTTCAAACATATCTGCGACCTATTCATATAACGAAACAACCAGGCACGATGTAGATACTGATCATTCTACGGATAAAAATTACAGGGGCATCTTAGCCTATAATTACAACGCGCGACCCAAAGCAGTAGAGCCATTTAAGAAGAGTTTTAATAGTAATGCACTGGCATTGGTTCGTGATTTCAATTTCTACTATCTGCCCAATCAAATATCGTACAGCTGGGAGTTTGACCGGCAGTACCGCGAAATACAATTGCGCAATAATACCGGTTCACCTATAAGCCCGGCCTTAACAGTATCTAAGGATTTTGACTGGAACCGCCACTTTGATATGCGCTACAACCTTACCAAATCATTAAAACTGAATTTCAGGGCCATTACCAATGCGCGAATTGATGAGCCTGAAGGAGCTGTTAATAAAGATTACGACCGCGATGCCTACTACGACTGGCGCGATGAAGTTTGGCGCAACATTAAAAGCATGGGTCGAACAACTACCTACCAACACAATTTTGATGTGAGCTATACGCTGCCAATCAATAAAATACCGATGCTTGACTTTACCTCTGCCACACTTCAGTACCGTGGCATGTACCAATGGGAAGCTCAACCCTTATTTGAAAACGAGAGTGATTCACCTGATTGGGGAAATACCATTCGCAACTCAAATGTAGTACAGGCTAACGGTCAGCTAAACATGACCACCTTGTACAAAAAGGTATCATACCTGAATGAACTGGATAAGAAATACCGTTCATCGAGAAGAAGAACAAGCAGTAATAATGATGGTAAACGCACCGTTAGGTATAACCAAACCAACGTAAAATTGGATAAGGATGCCGCCATTACCATCAATCACAAACTAAAAACAACCGAAACCTCGGTAAGGGTATTTGACGCCACCGGCAAACCTGTGCGCGGGCAGGTGAATACACTCGGGAAGAATAAAGTGGAGTTTGTACCCGAGAAATCAGTTGAAAACGCGCGTGTGATGGTAACCGGTACTGTAACCGAAAACAATTCGCCGATGCAAAAGGTAGTGGACTACACAGCCTTATTAATGACGTCGATTAAAAACATGAGCGTCTCCTATTCGGAACAGAACGGAACCATTCTGCCGGGCTATACGCCTGTTGCTGGCTTTATGGGTACATCAACTGGTTTTACTGCACCGGGCGTACCGTTTATATTAGGATGGCAAGATAGAAATTTCGCAATTGATGCCGCCAATAATGGCTGGTTAACTGATGATACAACCATGGTGAACCCTTATGTGATGACACATGGTGAAGATTTCTCCATTAAGTTTACCCTGGAACCCATACGTGGGCTACGGGTTGACTTAAATGCCGACAGAAGCTACGAACGGAATATTAACGAATACTATTTTGGGGGCAGCTCAACAGCAACCGGGCGCACTGCCAATGGTCGTTTCTCAATGAGCTTTAATGCTTTTAAAACAGCCTTTGACAAACCTGAAAGAACTGGAGCTTTAACTTCTTCTACCTTTGATGAGTTTAAAAGTAACAGGCAGATTATTGCCAACCGGCTTGGAACAACAGATTTAAACGACCAGGAGGTATTAATCCCTGCATTCCTGGCAGCATATTCGGGTAAGAGCGCCAATTCCATCTTTACCGAACAGTTTCCATCCCTATCAAGAATACAACCTAACTGGCGCGTTACATATGACGGATTGTCGCGAATAAAGGCTTTCCAAAAGGTGATTAAGTCATTCGATCTGACACATGCCTATCGTTCAACATACAATATGGGAGCCTACATCTCACGTACGCCTCCTGAGGCCGATGGAGTCATTACCGAATACGATGTGAATGCCATCACTATTACCGAGCAGTTTAGTCCACTGATTGGGGTAAATGTGACCTGGACCAACTCAATTACTACCAGAGCAGAGATTAAAAAAGCCCGTACACTGAGTTTAAGTATGGGTAACAACCAGGTGATAGAAAACTATAACGACGAGTTGGTGATTGGTTTAGGTTACCGTTTTGATAAAATGAATCTCATTTTCGGGAAAGGGAGCAGCCAGAAGTCAATCAGTAACGATTTAAATATCCGCGCCGACTTTTCCATTCAGGATAACATTAGCTTTATCCGGAAAATTCAGGAAGATTATAATCAGCTGACAGCAGGGCTGAAAATTACAAGCGTAAAATTTACAGCTGATTATGCCTTAAGTGAGCGCTTTAACATGCAGCTATTTTACGACACTAAAGTTAATACACCGTATGTTTCGTTATCCTACCCGATAACTAACTCTAATTTTGGTGTGAGTTTTCGTTTCTCATTGGCACAATAAAGTTGGATAATTAACAATCCCCAAAGCGCCATCAGTTGAATTGCTTTTTTGTTCACACTTTTATTTATGATTTTTATTAGGGTTTTGTTCGCACCTACTTTTGTTACACATTGATATAGTGGACTTTATTACACAAAAAGAAAGATTACAGAAATCGTCTTCGCTTACAAGTCATAGAATTATTTTAATAAATTCTTTACATTTGAATCATCGTAAATAAAATAAATCGTTCAATCATGAATGTACCTGAAAATCTAAAGTATACAAAGGACCACGAATGGGTTCTAATTGATGGTGATACAGCAACCATTGGTATTACAGAATTTGCTCAAGGAGAGTTGGGCGATATCGTTTTTGTTGAAATAGAAACTGAAGACGAAGAACTGGATAAAGAAGAAGTATTTGGTACTATCGAAGCTGTAAAAACTGTTTCTGACCTGTACATGCCAATTACTGGTAAAGTAATAGAGGTTAACCCAGAGTTGGAAGACCAGCCAGACCTTGTTAACAAAGAGCCTTTTGGCGGCGGTTGGATGATTAAAGTACAAATTGCTGACACTGCTGAATTAGATGACTTACTTACAGCTGAGCAATACAAAGAAGTTATTGGTTAATCACAACCTTTATACGAACAAAAAAGCGGCCAAAAGGTCGCTTTTTTTTATATCATTTGTTCTTTGAAGCTCTCCTGTATTCGTGAAAGTTCCAAAGCCGGATATTTAGCCTGAAAATCCTCCACCTTTTTAATATGATTTCTTACAAAAGTTTGATGAGCTCCAGAGCTTTGATTAAAAGGGCGATGTTTAGCGGCCTGAATAAGTTTAGACAATTGAGCTAACACACTTTTTGCCTCAGCGTCAAATTGCGATTCAATAAATTTCTCCCGGATATATTCAACTGCCTTGTCGGAAGGGTGTAGCATATCATCAGCAAAAAAGCGATAGTCACGTAAATCATCCAGCAGTAATTCATAGGCAGGAAAATAAGTAGCAAAATCACACTCCTGTATGAGCTGCTCAATGGCCAATAGCAATGTGGCTTTACTTAGCTGATTGCCATGTGCCCCATCTTTCCAATGTCGTACAGGACTAACCGTAAAAATTACTCGCAAATTAGGGTTGCACTCACGAATAGTGGTTAACAGCTGGCGGTAACGGCTCACTATGTCGGCTACCGATAAGCGATAACGGGTAAAATCACGAGCCGGATATTTATGGCAGTTCGACACCACCATACCAAGCTCATTGTGTTGATACACCCACGAAGTACCAAATGTGATAATTAACATATCTGCCTGCTCCAGAAAAGCCGCACTGGTCGTTAATGATGTATTAATCGCATCGAGAAATTTTTCCTTATCAACATGGTTAAACTGGCTATGATGATAGAAGGTATGATGAGCGCCATTATGCAACAGTATATCATCGTCGGTAAACGATTGACGTCTGATCATACGCTCTAAGGACCTGGCAATCGAAAACGGATTGTACAATACTCCAAATGGATTAACCAAGGCATTCAGACCATTGGAGGTAAAGTAACTACCGATATTGGAAGCAAAGCAGCTACCCATAAACAATAGCCTGGAATCATAGCTGATTAACTCATCTGCCTGTTCAATCGTAATTTCTGTTCTGAACTTGTCCATAATTTAACAATTGCATTGCCAAGTTACTAAATCTGACAAAAAAAACGCCTGACCAATGGCCAGACGGTGTCATATCTTATCGAAATGTGTATCTGTTACATTACAAGCTTATAGCCCTTACCATGTACATTAATAATTTCAACACTTGGCTCATCTTTAAGATGCTTTCTTAGCTTCGTGATGTAAACGTCCATACTACGCGCATTGAAGTAGTTATCATCTACCCAAATGGTTTTCAAAGCAAAATTACGCTCTAATACTTTGTTCGCGTTGGTACATAATAGCTTGAGCAATTCCGACTCTTTAGTTGTCAGTTTGATGGTATTCTCACCTTCAATCAGCTGCTGCTTCTGAGTATCAAACTTATATTTTCCAAGTTGATAGAACTCTTGGGCTGTATTCCCCCCCTTGGTACGGCGTAAGATAGCTTCAATACGGAACAATAATTCTTCCATGCTGAAAGGCTTGGTCAGATAATCATCGGCCCCTATCTTAAAACCCTGAAAGATATCTTCCTTTAACGACTTAGCAGTCAAGAAGATAATTGGCACTTCAGTGTTTACCATTCTGATATCTTTAGCCAATGAAAACCCATCTTTTTTAGGCATCATAACATCCAGAATACAGATATCGTATTTGTTAGCCATAAACGCTTTATAGCCTTCTTCGCCATCAGGTAATAAATCAGTCTTCAAACCTTTTGCTTCTAAATATTCGCGAAGCAACATACCTAGATTCTCATCATCTTCGGTTAGGAGGATTTTATATTCTTTTTCCATTCTTTTGTGTTTTTTAGAGGTAGGAAAATGTCAAATTTTGTGCCAACTTCTATTTCGCTCTCAACGGAAATCTGACCACCATGGTCATCAATGATTTTTTTCACATATGCAAGACCTAATCCAAAGCCTTTTACATTATGCACATTACCCGTTGGAACACGATAAAATTTTTCAAATATTCGTTTGAGGTTATCCTTTGATATCCCCATGCCATTATCTTTAACAGAAATAACGATTCCATTGTTTTTGTTCCATGTTTTTACATAAAGCACAGGAGCCCCTTTCCTGTATTTAACGGCATTGTCGAGCAAGTTATAAATAACATTTGTAAAATGCACCTCATCTACGGTAATAATGCTGTTTTTTGCTTCCAGCCGTTCAAATATTTTACCTTGCTGATTCTCAACCTTAATACGGAAGTTATTGGTTACATGATGTATCAAGTCATTTACATCCAATCGCTTAAGCTTAAGACCAGACTTTCCTTTCTCAAAGATAGCCATCTGCAGCACTTTCTCCACCTGAAAACTCAATCGCTTACTTTCATCTTGTATCACACCTGAGATGTGTTGCAAAGTCTTAGGCGTTTTTGCCACCGAGCCGTCTTTTAACATCTGCGATGCCAGCGATATGGTTGAGATAGGGGTTTTAAACTCATGGGTCATGTTGTTGATAAAGTCGTTCTTTATCTGATCCAATCGCTTTTGCCTTACAATAATAATAATGGTTACAATAGACAGTAAAATAACAATCAGTGTAAATGCGGCTGATGGTACCACCAATCCCATAGATTCCAAAATTGGATTTGGCTTCTCTGGAAAATGTAACTTCAGATAATTGGCTTGTTTATGATAGTCATTGGGGAATAACAATGATGAATATAAATCAGAAGGCTTATGCTTTTCATAATTCTTGGTTTGGTGCACTGTTTGCGCTTTCGAATTAATGATAGCAAACTCAAACGGCACCACTATCCCTTTCTCCTCAAGATGCTGAAATATATATTGTTCCAATCGAAAAACATCAATACGATTCTCTATTGGTTCATCCTGCAGTAATGCTTTTTCCTGTGCCTCACGCTGCTTATTGTAACGACGACGCCACTCATTTTGAATGGCACTCATGGCTCCCGTAAACGGATCCGACCGTTCGCTGCTAATATATTGGGTCCTGCCTTGAAAAGTAGTCACCAGTGAGTCTCTGAAATATTGAGAAAAACTATATACGCCAGAGGCATTTAGATTAAACTGAATACTGATATCTTCCTGAACAACACCATTATCAATTTTTTCTTTTCCCTTAAAATATTTATTATCGCTGCGCAGCTTGGCTGGTACATTACTGTTATCAAATGAAAACTGCGGACTGCGGGCAAACCGCATGTCTTCGTCCTTCTCTAAGCGCAGAACCACCTGATCCAGTGCCTGCATGACAGATTTATCAAACTGCTCTTCTTCAATCTTTGAAGCATTTAAAATCCACATGGCCTGAATGTATGTGATTCCAACCAATGCTATGGCCATTATTATAGTTAGCCCAAGAATGAATTTTTTACTCATAGAAACAAAAATAGCAGGCTAAAAGGATTATCCTCTCTAATTAACATTAATTAACAGCACTTTTCTCTAATGGCATGCTAATCACTTAATTTGCATCCTTATTCCGTAAAACTCTGAGAGCTATTTTAGCGGCATTTTGCTGAGCTTCTTTTTTGGAAAAGCCTTCCCCCTGACCAATCACTTCGCCATCTACAGCAGCCCGAGAAATAAAAGTGGGTGCTATAGCGTCAGTCAGATGCTTTTCTTCGGTAATAAAGTGCACACTGCGTTTATGCTTTTGTCCAAGCTCAATCAGCAACGACTTGTAATTACTATCTTTTCTGGCAATCGCTTTCAGATCGATATAGCGATCAATTATACGCTCAACTATAAATTTTTCACAATTCTTATAACCCTTATCTACATATACTGCACCAATCAATGCTTCTAAAGCATCACCCAATATACTGGTTTGAGCAATATCAATTTTTGATTGTGCATCAATCCAGTTGCCTAATCCCATTTTTAATGCGATTTTATTCAGACGATTGCGATTAACTATGCGAGAGCGGGTTTTGGTAAGAAATCCCTCGTTTTTTGTAGGGAAATGCTTGTATAACTGGTCAGCAACAATGGCTCCAAGCATTGCATCACCTAAAAACTCCAGGCGTTCATTATTAACAAAGCGCTTATCCCCCCCCTTTTTCATGGCGGACTTATGGATAAAAGCCTGTTGGTAAATTTGAATATTATCAGGCTTTATACCTGTTGCATCCTTTATAAAACTATAAAACTTTTCCCTCCTTGGAGAGAAAAGTTTTATAATGTGCAAAAGCGGTTTAATCACAGCTTTTTACAATGCTTTAAATACCACAGATGCATTGTGACCACCGAATCCAAATGTATTGGATAAAGCCACTTTAACAGTACGTTCCTGCGCCTTATCAAATGTAAAATTCAGCGCATTGTCAATTTCCGGATCATCTACAAAGTGGTTAATGGTTGGCGGTACAATACCGTTCTTAATGGCAAGGATACAAGCCATAGACTCTACAGCCCCGGCTGCTCCAAGCAAGTGTCCGGTCATGGATTTTGTTGAACTGATGTTCAATTTAAAGGCATGCTCACCAAAAACTTCTTTAATAGCTTTGGTTTCAGCAATATCACCTAACGGCGTAGATGTACCATGTACATTGATATAATCTACTTCAGTTGGATCAATATTGTTATCCTTTAAAGCATTTTCCATAACCCTCTTTGCTCCCAATCCCTCAGGATGCGGTGCTGTTAAGTGATGAGCGTCGGCTGTCATACCTGCACCTACTATTTCACAGTAGATGTTGGCACCACGGGCCACGGCATGCTCATATTCTTCAAGAATAATAGAAGCACCTCCTTCTCCCATCACAAATCCATCACGCTCCTTATCGAATGGACGAGATGCAGTTTTAGGATCATCATTACGGGTTGACAAAGCTTGCATAGCATTAAATCCGCCAACACCGGCTTCATTAATAGCAGCTTCTGAACCTCCTGTTACAAATGCTTTAGCTTTACCTAAACGGATTAAGTTATAGGCATCGCCAATTGCGTTAGTTGATGAAGCACAAGCCGAAACTGTACCGAAGTTTGGTCCACGGAAACCATATTTCATTGAAATATGCCCAGGAGCAATATCAGCAATCATTTTCGGAATAAAGAAAGGACTCAAACGTGGTGTTCCATCCCCTTTAGCAAATCCTGACACTTCATCAAGGAAAGTCTTCAATCCGCCGATTCCAGCGCCCCAGATTACACCAACCTCGTTAGTGTCAATCCCGTCGGCATCAAGCTTTGCATCAGCAATAGCCTGATCGGCTGCAATCATAGCATATTGAGCGTAAAGATCGAGCTTGCGCACTTCTTTACGATCAAAATACTCTTTCGGATCATAGTTCTTTACCTCACACGCAAATTGCGTTTTGAATTTAGAGGCGTCAAATTGAGTAATAGGTGCAGCACCACTTACTCCATTAACCAGGTTCGTCCATGTCTCTTCAACAGTCTTACCCAGCGGGGTAATGGCACCCAGCCCCGTAACAACTACTCTTTTTAACTCCATAACTACTTTTAACGTATCCTACTCTTTCTTACTTTGCGTTTTCTTCGATGTAAGCAACAGCATCACCTACTGTACCGATATTCTCAGCCTGATCATCTGGAATAGCAATGTTGAATTCCTTTTCGAATTCCATAATTAATTCTACAGTGTCAAGTGAGTCAGCTCCTAAGTCGTTAGTGAAGCTAGCTTCTGGTGTAACTTCAGTCTCGTCAACTCCCAACTTGTCTACGATAATTGCTTTTACTCTTGATGCAACGTCTGACATAGCTCTAAGTTTTTTTAAATTAATACTAATAAAATGTTCTTAAACAACTTTGCAAAGAAATACATTTGTGGATAATAATTCAAACTTCGTGTAAAGAAATTAACATTTCATGGTCATTTTTGGCTATTTTTGTTCCTGATTTTTGCTATTATTTAAACGCGCAAATACAAGAAAATGAAAAAGATAGTTCTCTTTGCATCCGGCTCCGGATCAAATGTGGAAAACATTGTTAAATATTTTAAAGAAAACGGTAAGGTCGAAATAAGCAAGGTCTATACAAACAATCCAAATGCCTATGTAATAGAACGTTGTAAACAACAAGGAGTCCCTTGCATGGTATTTGGTCGAAAAGAATTCGCCCAAAACCTCTTAGTTTTAGAGGATTTACGCGCGATTGACCCCGATCTGATTGTGCTCGCCGGCTTCCTTTGGCTGGTACCTGGTGCCTATGTAAATGCCTTTCCTGATAAAATTATCAATATTCATCCGGCACTTCTGCCTAAATATGGAGGCAAAGGGATGTATGGTCAGCGTGTGCATGAAGCGGTGGTGGCCAATGGCGAATCTGAATCGGGTATTACCATCCACTATGTCAATGAGAAATACGATGAGGGTAATATTATATGTCAGGCCAAATGTGAAGTATTGGCTGGTGACACGTCTGACGAAGTGGCTTCAAAGGTGCATCAACTGGAATATGAATATTTCCCTAAGACCATCGAGAAACTACTTATTTAAAAGACCTTATAACCTCAGTTTATCCGGGAATCAATATTTCAATCAGTGAATAAAACATATGAAAGTTGAATTGATTATAAACAAGAAAAGGAGCTGTTAAGCTCCTTTTCTTGTTTCATTCATATCTCTTCTATTCCGATACTGGCAAAGGGATCGCATCAACCTTAAGCTTCAGCGGTGTAATATAACTTTTATAGTCTTGCATATGCTCTTCCTTAACCGGATTAACCGGAGGGGCATCAATTTTCAGAGGATCAACCGGATGACCATTTTTATAAACTCTGAAATCAAGATGCGGCCCGGTAGACAATCCGGTAGAACCAACATAACCAATGAGTTGCCCCTGACGAACCTGTGTACCCTTGCTAATACCTTTGGCAAATCCGTGTAAGTGCATATACACTGTCGTATAAACACTGTTGTGCTTAATTTTAATGTAATTACCACCACCACGTTTTTGATAGTCTCTGGCAATTACCCGACCATCACCCAAAGCATAAACTGGGGTACCGGTTGGTGCAGCATAATCAATTCCATGGTGTGGCCGCCTGATTTTTAGCACCGGATGCAGGCGACTATTTGAAAAACGACTGCTAATGCGTGAGAACTTCAGTGGGGCCTTCAAAAAGGCTTTGCGCAAACTCTGCCCCTCTTCATCAAAAAAGTGCTTTACACTATCCTCCTCATAGTTGAATGCATAATAATCCCGACCCCGATGATGAAAAACAGCTGCCTGTATCTCTCCTATTCCAATACTTACACTATCCACATATAGTTCATTGTAATACACCTTAAAGTTATCTCCCTTTTCAATACCAAAGAAATCAACCGTCCAGGCAAATATTTCAGACAACTCAATGGCCAGCAAAGGATTGATATCATTCTCTGTCATGGTTACCCACAAGGACGAATTAATGACTCCGGACGCTACCTTAAGCTCCTTTCTGGTTTCCTTAATATCCCGATAAGCATGTATTGAATCACCAAGTGAAACTACCATGTAATCGGTATTATCAATGGCATATACAAAATGCCTGAGTTGCTTTAATGTATCAGGGCTAAAAAACAGGTGATATTGATTACCCACTTTTATCTTGCGTACATCAAATACCGGTTTTGTTTTCTCTACTATTGTATGAATGGTTGGATAATCAACCCCTGCTTTCAGAAAGATATCAGCCAAAAACTGATTACGCTTCACTGTATTTTCTTCTATCTGGAATGAATCAACCGGTAAACCATACAACAAATCAGGTTCCGGTAATTCAATTACCTCCAATGAGTCAAGAGTCTCTTCCGTCACCGGCGATACGGGATGGTTATACCTGTTAACTAACAGGTAAACAACTGGAATTAGCAATAAAACGGCAATAATGGGAATAAATAATTTCTTTTTGGTCATCCTGTTTTGTTTAGAAGTGCATGCAAATTAACAATACACCGGTTAATGTTACAACAGATACCTCAAAAATTATATCTTAATTTTATCGAAACCCTGACCATAGACACCCATTACAGTTCCTACGGTAATGAAAGCATCCGGGTCGATCTGCTTGACCACCTTAAACACTTCCTGAGTCTCACTTTTTCGTGCTATTACCATCAGCACCTTGCGCTCTTCTCCTGAGTAGCCTCCTGTGCCATGTAGGATTGTCAGCCCTCGTTCGGCATCAAAAATAACCGACTTCCTTAACTCTTCCGGCTTTTTGGAGATGATAAAGAACTGTACCGTTTGCTTATTACCCGAAATCACCATATCAACCGTATAGGCTAATATAGCCATAGTCATAAAACCATAAACGACTGTTTCAATTGACGACGTTTGCACCAGAAAAAAGGAAGAAGAAATAATGATAACATCCATTCCAAGCAGCAAACGCCCCAAACTGATGTTCTTATACTTATTAATAATCATGGCGATAATATCAACACCTCCTGTGCTACCACCATTTACAAATACAATACCTGCACCAATTCCGCCAAGTATCCCTCCAATGATGGCGTTCATCATTACTTCGGAAACAACAGGCTCAGAAAACATTGGGCGAAGCAGTGTTAACAAACCGGAAAACACCAGAACACAGTAGATGGTTTTAATACCAAATGAAGCACCCAGTATACGCATAGCCAAAAGGATGAGACCTATATTAATTATCAATGAGGTTAAACCCACATCCCAGCCGGCAACAAAGTATAATATAGTGGCAATACCTGTTAAGCCTCCCCCAACAATTTTGGCCGGAATAAGAAAGGCTGTCCACCCCAGGGTGCCAATTGCCAAACCAATTGTGAGCATCAGGTAGCTTCGGAATTCTTTTAATATGGTTGATGTGTTTTGCATGGTTTTCTGTTTAAATACTTTCAAATGATGATTAATAGCTCATCCCCCTCTCCCTTCGGGTGTCTCCCCAAAGGGAGAATTGATTCAATCTTCCCCTTGGGGGAAGTGCCGCAAGGCGATGGGGTCACAATAAAAAAAAGCTCCGGCTAATCTCAACTTAAAAAAAGCCCAACATAAAACATGTCAGGCTTTTAATACAATTTATTTAGCAAATAGTTTATGCCACTACAATGTTGATAATTTTCTTGGGAACGATGATCACCTTACGCACCGTTTTACCCTCTAACCATTTGGCTGCTGACTCATGCTCCATCACCGATTTCTCAATGTCTGCATTACTCATGTCAGCCGGCAGATCGATTTTGAAACGCATCTTACCATTGAACGATACCGGGTAAGTCACTGAAGACTCCACCAGATAGCTCTCATTCAATTGAGGCCACTGTGCATCACACACTGTAGTATTGTGCCCAAGAGCATGCCAGAGCTCTTCACTCATATGAGGAGCAAATGGTGCCAGTAAGGCCAGCAATGGCTCAAGTATCTCACGCTTGGTGCATTTAAGGTCATTGAGTTCATTCACACAAATCATAAACGCACTAACGCAAGTATTAAATGAGAAGCGCTCCACATCTTCAGTTATCTTCTTGATAGTGCGGTGTAATACCTTTAATTCGTCCGGCGTTGCTTTCTCGTCACTTACCACAAAGGCATCATCCTTATAGAACAAACGCCACGTTTTGCGCAGGAACTTATGAACACCATCGATACCATTGGTATCCCAAGGCTTAGATTGCTCCAATGGCCCCAGGAACATTTCATACAGGCGCAATGTATCGGCACCGTAATCAGCAATAATCGTATCCGGATTCACCACGTTATACATCGACTTGGACATTTTTTCAACGGCCCAGCCACAGATGTATTTCCCATCTTCGAGGATGAACTCAGCGTTGGCATAATCGGGGCTCCATTTTTTGAAGGCTTCCAAATCCAGTTCATCGTTACGTACAATATTTACGTCCACATGAATGGGCTGCACATCGTGTTCTTTGCGAAGATTATATGATACAAATGTGTTAGTACCCTTTTTGCGATAAACAAAATTAGAACGCCCCTGAATCATACCCTGGTTAATCAGCTTCTTGTAGGGCTCGTCTTTAATTACCTCGCCAATATCGAACAGGAACTTGTTCCAGAAACGTGAATAAATCAAGTGACCTGTGGCATGCTCGGTACCTCCTATATACAGGTCAACATCCTGCCAGTACTTGTTAGCTTCCTCACCTACTAATTTCTCCTTGTTCTTGGGGTCCATGTAGCGCAGGTAGTAGGCCGATGAACCGGCAAAGCCCGGCATGGTATTTAGTTCAAGGGGATAGCCCTCTTCTGTTGTCCAGTTTTTGGCTCGACCTAAAGGCGGCTCACCCTGCTCCGTTGGCAAATATTTATCAATCTCAGGTAAGGTCAATGGCAACTTCGACTCGTCCAGCATGTAAGGCATATCATCCTTGTAGTACACAGGGAATGGCTCGCCCCAGTAGCGCTGACGACTAAAGATGGCATCGCGCAGGCGGTAGTTCACCTTAACTTTACCAATGCCTTTTTCAGCAATGTATTCTTTTGTTTTGGCAATGGCCTCCTGCACATCAAGTCCGTTGATGATGCCAGAATTAACCATAGTACCTTCTTTCGAGTCAATTGAGTCTTCCCAGGTCATCGGATCTGTTTCCTCAGCTCCTACCGGTATGACCACCTGTCGGATTGGCAACTCAAAATGCCTGGCAAACGCGAAGTCACGTGAATCGTGCGCCGGCACAGCCATAATGGCACCCGTTCCGTAACCAGCTAACACATAGTCGCTGATCCAAACCGGAATCTCTTCATTGGTTAAAGGGTTGATAGCATAAGCTCCGGAGAAAACACCAGTTACCTTCTTCACTTCAGCCATGCGCTCACGCTCGGTACGCTTCTTTGTCTCCTCAATATACGCATCAACAGCTGCACGCTGCTCAGGTGTTGTCAGTTGATCTACCAATTCACTCTCGGGGGCCAGCACCATAAAGGTCACACCATACACGGTATCGGCACGTGTGGTGAAGATTTCCATCTCCACATCCGATTCTTTCACCTTGAAAGTCATTTCAGCACCTTCCGAACGACCAATCCAGTTACGTTGAATTTCTTTCAGCGAATCGCTCCAATCCACATTATTCAGTCCATCCAGCAAACGCTCAGCATAGGCCGACACACGTAAAGACCACTGGCGCATCACCTTTTGCTCCACAGGGTGACCACCACGCACAGACAAACCTTCCTTCACCTCATCATTGGCCAAAACCGTACCTAATGCAGGACACCAGTTCACCATTGTATCAGCCAGGTATGCCAAACGGTAGTTGAGTAGAATAGTCTGCTGCTCCTTATCGCTCTTAGCCTTCCATTCCTCAGCGGTAAAGCTCAGCTCTTCGCTGCAAGCCAGGTCCAGCCCTTCGGTACCTGTTTGACCAAACACCTCAACCAACTCGCTGATTGGACGTGCCTGCTTGGCCTGATTGCAGTAGTAGTGCTTGAACATCTGGATGAAAGCCCACTGTGTCCAGTGGTAATAGTCAGGATCGCAGGTTTTTACCTCACGGTCCCAGTCGTAACAGAATCCAATTTTATCGAGCTGTTCACGGTAGCGGTTCAGGTTGTTTTCAGTTGTGATAGCCGGGTGCTGACCTGTTTGAATAGCATACTGCTCAGCAGGCAAGCCATAGGCATCATACCCCATTGGGTGCAACACGTTAAAACCGTTTAATCGCTTGTAGCGGCTGTAGATATCAGAAGCAATGTAACCGAGTGGATGTCCTACGTGCAAGCCTGCTCCTGATGGGTAAGGAAACATATCCAACACATAGTACTTGGGGCGACTGTTGTCCACCTCCACTTTGTAAACTTTGTTATCGCTCCAGTGCTTTTGCCACTTTTGTTCTAACTCTTTAAAATTGTATTCCATATTATAAGGTTGAAATGATGCACGTTAGGCATCATCTATTCATTACTTAGATTTCAAAACGCGAAATTAGTAAAACTTATTAAAAGGATATGGTGTAAAGCTTTGTGAAATATGTGATTTAAGACATTTTTACATCTAAGAAGTCTACATATTTTAAAAAGTACAGGTCTTGTTTTCAACTAACCTGTGCTTTTATTCTTCAACTTTTACAAAAAAACTGTTTACATTACCTAGAAAGTAACTTTCACTCCTATCCCGGCTGATGTTGCACCAAAGTTTATTTGTGCCACCTCCTTTGTTTCGTTTATAAGTGTGCCATTGTATATTGCCACGGCTCTTTTGGTGTGCTTTACATAAGCAGTGGAAAAGGGGATAGAAATGGCTATTAATCCAGCGCCAATACCAGCCATTGCCCATTCGGGGTCTCCTCCGGCCAAAGCAGTTCCGCAAGGCCATCCAACCATAAAACCACCAATGAATCCGATTACCGCACCTGCATCATAGTTTTTCTTAGCCTGCAACATAGATTGATAAGCCTCAGGAGATTTGTGCGTAATTTCTAGCAACTGGCGCGGCTTAAGTACTTTTCCATTTTGAGTAAAAACAGTACCCCAACGCTTTTCAACAGAGATAGAGTCCTGCGATTGTGCAACAACACTGGCACCTATAGCAAATAAGGCACATAAAAGAATTAAAATTTGCTTATTCATTATTTGTGTTAGTTTAGATTCTTTCAAATATAGGTTTAATAACAATACGTTCAGCTCACGGTTGTTGAGCTTTTCCGGCGATGGACCGCATCGTTGGCCTGCTTGATACTGCGGGCCACTCCGTCGTACAGGGCCTTATAGCTTTCGGGGTTGATGTGCACCATGGCACGCAGGTACATAACCAGCTTGTGGTTAACCAGCTGTATTAGATCATACTTCAGGACAGTGGCGCTGGGCGTTTTACTCTCCTCCACCCGAGCTTGGTGCCATTGGCGTTCGGCACTTTCGAAATTACGCTGTGCTTTATCCAGCTGCTCAATCAGCTCGCTCATGCCCGATAACTGTGCTACCATGGGAGCCATATCGGCTTGCGTCAGTTGACGCAGCAGGGCATCAATCAAGGTTGATTGGGTCGCGTAATTCTTTTTCACCAAACCAAAGCCATATTTGTCGAGCACCTGTTGCACCTTCTGTGCGGCTGTACTAAGGCTCTTGTCAGGATGATGGACATAGCCCTTATTCAGATACAAGAGGCCGCGGTAGCATTGGTCGCGTTCAGCATCTGCCTGCTGCAGCGTTGATTTATACCGCTGCTTGTGATATTGCTCCTTGAGTCCGGCCATCAGTTTTTCAAGCTCTGCTCTAATCATCAGAATGTGATTATCGCTCAGGGAAGTGCCTCCCAACTGTTCATGGAGCTGCTCAACCAGATAGGTGGCATCTACCGCACGAATCTCGCGAAGAAGTTTGGACATTTTTACCATAGTCAGCACTATATATTATCAACTCGCAGCACCCCGACACCTTTTTTAGATGCTGAATACGAGCCATCTAAAAATAACCATCTTTCCTGATTTGCGCAAGTCGTTAAATCTATAGAATTTAGATTTTACGGTTTTACGTATATTATGATTCAGTTGGTAATATACTATTACGTATTTAGGGATTTTATAAGTTCGATGTGATTCTATGAATCCGTACATACGTAAATAATGAATACTTTAGATTTATTCTTTACGCTTTTACGTAATTTTTAAAATCGGAAGAATTTTATGATTACGCATTTTGTAAATACCTGGTTTATCAGACAAACACTTACAAACGCACCAAAAAAACCTGACCATGGCCGCAATAATCAAATAAACAGGTGGGAGTATCCGGCCGCACAATCCGGATAGCATTAACGAAGAAATCAACAATTTCACAACTCAACAATTCGACAATCCAACAATTCGACAACGTAACAACTTAACAACTCGACAAATAAGCAATTAAGCAAAACGCCCCCATCTACCTTAACTTCACCTGATAGGTCAGCACCATTTCCTCATCGATAACAATGTCGAGGTAGCCCGAGCGCCGGTTCTCCAGGTCGATAGTAAGCATGCGCAGTGCGCCTTTTTCATCAACCCTGGCTGGCTGCATGTATTTCATGTCTCTAAAGGCATAATAGAAAGCATGTGGTTGATTACCGCTTGCCTTCAGTTCAATAACAATTTGGCCCTTGCGTGCTTTTGTGATCTGTCCCTGCCGCGACACCAGTTCAAAGCCTTTTCCAAAGAAGGAATGATACACCAAAGGCTGTTCCGAAAAGTCTTTCAGGGTGCGTTTCGTAAAGTTCCATTGGGGGTCTTCGGGGTAATGGTTGTAGCCAAACACATCGGCTCCGACGGCAAAGTAGGCCGGCGTAAAGTCGGGCACAAACTGCTTCTTCTGATAGTTAACATGGCCGGCTCCCCAGGTAGCATCCACAAAGAGCCACTTATTATTAATACGTATGGCATTCCAGGCATGATCGGCTTTGGGGCGCGACTGCCCAATGTCGCTTACGCCTGTTCGTGAGTATCCACTGATAACTTCGCACCTGATACCACATGCCCTGCATACCAATCGATATAATTCGGAGTAGCCCTGGCAGACAGCCTTTTTCTTTTTCAGCGTCTCCATGGCGAGCTCTTCTCTCAGAGCTTGCTCCTTTTGTATCTTTTCTGCTTCATTACGATAAGAGTATCGGACTGATTTAATCGTCCGTCCCGAAAAGAAAGCTTTAGCATCGTATTGGATATTCCGGGCCACCCAGGTATAGATGGCAGCTGCCCGGTCGTAGTCCCCCTCAAAATCGGCCATCACCCGCTTACTCAGTTGCTCGTAATGATTAAACCTGGATGGATAAGTATCCACCTTAGTAATCACCTCTTGTTGAATCTGCGCAAGCACCAGGTTACCCAACAACATTAAAAATAGGTAGATTAAAAACGTTCTCATTATAGTAAAAACCTAATTTGTTTATTTTTATTAACCGCGAATTGCTCAAATCTCCACTAATTATTGCTCCGCAACGGCGGAACAATTTGTGTTAATTAGTGAAATTCGTGGTTCAAATTTAATCTAAGGTTAAAAGCTGTTGCATTGCTTAAACAATAGAAGGTTAGAACATTTTTTTAATCTACAAAATCCATGCCTTGGGAATTAATCCAGGCAGGCCATTAGCTGAGCAACACTCTTTTCTCGAACACGCTCAGCTCCAATAGCGTGACTACTAAATGGGAAACTAAAGACAATGGTTTCCTCCGGCCTCATTTCAATGATGTAACCAATACCCCATTGCCATATATTTTTATCGTAGAGCTTTATCTTTTTACTTTCTGTATCAATGTGCGATACAACAAACCGTTTAGGCAAACTCTTTGTCAATTCTTCAAGACTTAGACCCTTTTTGTGTGGCAGCTTGTGATTCTTAACAACCGAGAAGTCGGGAACTTCCATATTGGGACTATCCATATATTCGGCTATGGGTTTTGACACCATCCACTGAACCAAACCCGATATTATAACGATGAGTGTTGGAAAAATAAGTTTCGACAAAAAATCATCTATCTCTTTATCGAACCAATTAAACAAAATTGCACTCAATAAAATAAGAAGCACCCACACCACAGAGGCTACTATTAAGAGGTATTTCCTAATGTACATTTTCATAGTCAGGTATTTAAGACTTGGGTTAAACATTAACATAAAGCTACAAAAAAATCTTAACACCTATTCTGCCTGTTTAGAAATAACTTACTGACAATGAACCTTCTTGTTAGGAGGACGATGGAACAGAAGGTTGAAAACACCTAATTCAACTCCGCTTCTTTATCTCTTTTTATCAGGTTGTAGATAGTGGACTTACCAATATCCAGTTTGGCCGCCACCTTTAACACATTATTATTGTATTTCTTAAGGAAATGACGAATGATGGACTCGGTGTATTCCTTCAGCGTCATCTCACGCCCAAACATCTCCATTTCGCCTTGAGTAGAATTATAGACGATGTGCTCCTCATCAATAATATTAGTGTTAGTTAGCACAGCAGCCAACTCAACAATGGCTTTCAGCTCCCTTACATTACCCGGAAAATTGTAACTCAACAGCTTTTTCTTTGCACGCGGTGTTAAATCAATTTTTTTGAGCCCGTTCTCTTTACAAAAGGCTTTCAGAAAGAAGCTGCTCAGCAGCAGTACATCTTTGTTGCGGTCTTTTAACGATGGCAGATGAATGGGCAGTCCCAGCAATCGATAGTACAAGTCTTCGCGGAAGTTACCTTTGCGCGATTCTTCAGCCAGATCTTTATTGGTGGCTGTAATAATACGTGTATTAATTTTAATAACCGCATTACCACCTACTCGCGTAATCTCTCTTTCCTGCAACACTCTCAGCAACTTCACTTGCAGGTTGAAATCCATTTCGCCAATCTCATCTAGGAATACAGTCCCTCCATCAGCCTCTTCAAACTTCCCTTTTTTGGTATTGATGGCGCCGGTAAAAGCTCCTTTCTCATGTCCAAACAACTCACTCTCGATAAGTTCGCGTGGGATGGCGCCCATATTAACAGCAATAAAAGGCTTATCCTTGCGTGGTGAATTATAATGTATCGTTTTGGCAATTAACTCCTTACCCGTACCTGTCTCACCATATACCGACACATTGATATTGGGTACATTAACGGCTTTATCAATGAGCGCATACACGGCCTTTATTGCCGGGCTGTCACCTATAATGGCATTTTTATAATCGTACTTATTACCTATCTCGCTTTTAAGCTGAGTAATTTCATTCTTAAGCGTTTGCTTGTTTTTAATATTGTTGATAGCGTGCAGCAAGCGCTCTTTAATATTTTCATCTTTGGTAATGTAATCATAGGCTCCTTCTCTCAACAGCTGAACAGCCGTTGACACGTCGTCCTGCCCTGAAATAATAATAACATCAATCTCAGGATTATATCGTTTTATCTTTTTGAGAATTTCATTACCGGTAAAATCTGGCAAACCCAGATCAAGCGTTACAACATCCGGATTATTATCGAGGCTGCGGATAAAATCTTTCCCGTTAAAAAAGGTAGATACCTCATATTCCGGATTGAGTTTAAGCGTGTGTTCAATCAGTTTGTTAAAAACTCTGTCGTCTTCAATGATATTAATTCTCATAATTTAGCTAAATCTACACATCCTCACCAAGAGTGGCCTGAGCCGATAATTGGTAAATTTAAAAATTGTTTTTGCTCTACATGGCTATTTTTGACGATTAATGAAATATTTTTGTCAAATACGAGTTTAGTTAGTTAAAAAGCTATTACTTAAACAAAAGCTATTATTTTTGAATATAAAGACCTTAACAAGGTTGTTTATAACCATACTTAAGGTCTTAGTAATACCTAAAGTCGAAAAGAGAATTCATGATTCTTAGAAAAATCAGCATTATACTTACCCTGCTTTTAGTTTGGAGCTGCAGCACAAAAAAAAACACCTGGGTAAGCCGCAACTATCACAACCTGACTGCCTATTACAATGTTTATTACAACGGCAGAGAAGCTTTTAAAAATGGTGACAAGGCCATAATTGAGGCTTACCAGAATGACTACTCCAATATTTTACCAGTATTTGAATCATCGGATCCTGATGCAGCCACTGTAGCCACTGGTGATATGGATCGGGCCATTGAAAAAGGACAGAAACTCATAAAGAAACATTCGATTACGGCCAAGCCTAAAAAACGGTCGAGAAACAATGCATATGCCGCTGAATTTTACAGCAAAAAGGAATTTAATGCCTGGGTGGATGATGCCTATGTCCTTATCGGTAAGGCTCAGGTATATAAACATGAACAACTGCTGGCCATCCGCACCTTGCAGCAGGTAGTGCGCGACTTCCCCAACTCAGAATCTATGTATGAGGCCTTGTTATGGCAAGCTCGTGCTTATACCGACAAAGGCGATTACATTGGAGCCATGGCAGCCCTTGAAAGTTATGATTTAGGTGGCAATGCTCCACTTGAATTATACCCTGATTATATGGCCGTATACGCCAACCTGCTGCTTGTGCAGGGAAAATCCATTGAGGCAATCCAATACTTGCAAAATGCTGTTAACGACGAATCAAACAAACACAAACGCCTGCGCTACTCCTACATATTGGGGCAATTGTATTTGCTGAACAACCAGCGCAATGAAGCCGCCAGTGCTTTCGCTTATGTGGCTAAAGCAAGTGCCGACTACGAGATGACTTTCAATGCTAAGGTGAACCAGGCATCCATTGTGTACAAAGACGCCAATATCGCAGAAGTTAAAAAGCAGCTCCACAAACTGCGCAAGGATAAGAAGAACAGTGACTACCTGGACCGTATCTACTATGCCTTTGGTAAAGTAGCTCTTCAGGAAAACAATGAAGCAGAAGCGCTGACTAACTTTAAGCGCTCAGTAAATGCCAGTATTGATAACACAAATCAAAAAGGACTATCATACCGTGAAGCTGGAGAGATATACTATAAACGGATGGACTATGCCAATGCCTATTTTTACTACGACAGTGCGTTAACGGTCATTAACGAGGACTATGAGAAACTGGATGAATTGAAGGAACGTCACTATGGGCTAAGCGGATTAGTAGAACACCTCCTAACAGTGGAACGTGAGGATAGCCTGCAGAACCTGGCCGATATGAGCGAACCAGTGCTTTATGCCTACCTCGATAATATCATTGCTGAAAAAGAAGCGGAACAGGAAAAACTCAGAAAAATACAGGAAGAAGAAAGTCTGAGTGATGCATTCTTTTACCAAAACAGGGGTAATTCAAACAACTTTGGCCAAACCGGCAAGTGGTATTTCTACAACCAAACTTCGATGGCTATGGGCAAAATGGAGTTTGAGAAACGCTGGGGCAAGCGCAAACTTGAAGATAACTGGAGACGAAAAGATAAAAGTAAAGTAGCTGACGAACCAACAGACGATCCGTTTGCTATGCCCGACAATCCTTTTGAGCAAGGAGGCTCTGATGCAAATAAAGAAAGTGACAACCAGGCGAATCAGCAGGCCGGCGAAACCAGTCAGGCTGCGCCAACACGTGAGCAACTGCTGGCTGATATACCTCTTAGCAAGGAAAAGCGACAAATATCAGACAAGAAGATTGAGGATGCCTTACTCGAACAAGGGTTGGTTTTTATGGATCGACTCGAAAATTACCCGAAAGCCATTGATGCTTTTGAAGAGTTACTAAACCGCTATCCACAAGCCGAGTCACGTGATGAGGCACTTATAGCCCTGTATAATGCCTATCGCCTCAACGGCGACCAAGGAGGCATGGCAGCTACCCAATCAAGGATCGAACAAGAGTTTCCGAACCACCGCTTTGTGGCTTTCTTAAATGATCCTGACTTCTTACAAAAAATTCAGGATAAGAAAGCAGCTGAATCAAAAGCATATGCAGCCACATATGAAGCCTTCCTGTTTGGCCGCTTCAACGACGTAATTACCAATAGCAGCCGGGCTATTGAAGATATTGAGGGCGAAGCCGTCCTTACTAACAAATACTTATTGCTTCGCGGTTTGTCATATGGCAAACAGGGAGCTGTAGAGGCTTTTAAAACGGACCTCACCACTATTATAAACAATAACAAAGAAAGTGAAGAAGCAGCCTTAGCACAGGCCTTACTGGAACACATTGAAGCTGGCAAAACACCCGTACAGGGAACACTGTTTGCCAATGCTCCAGGCCAAGGTAGTCAGCATCATGCAGAAGCTGATAGCACGATGGATACAACAGAAGAACAAGCAGGTTATCTATACATCGAAAATGAGCCATACGAGTTAGTTGTCATGTCCATCAAAGAAGGTAATATCAATAAAGCTATTTACTATGTGGCCGACTACAACTTCTCACGCTACCTGCTGCATGATTTTGAAATTCAGCAAAAGCGATTACTGGATGGTTCTGCAGCTATTGTTGTCAGTGGTTTTGCCAATCGGGTTGAAGCCATGGATTACTTCTATGGATTGCGGGAAAACCATCAGTTCTTTGGCTTTGAGAAGATAAATAAGGAGGTTATTATCATATCCGAAAGCAATACGAGCAAGTTTTATCTATCCGGATTGGTTAAAGAATACATCGAATTCTTTGATAAGTACTACCTGCAACATGCAGATACTAGGGAATTGGATAAGGTACGGCCAACTGTTCAGCCAGAGGTGACAGACACAATAGCAGAAGAACAAGTGGTGCCACAACAGACATCCGACACTTCTATTACGTCCAACGAAACCATTGGCAGTGACAGTAATGTTGAAACCAGCAAAACAACTGAAATTACTACCCGGGAAGAAGAAGTAATCAGTGCACAAAAGGAAGGTACTGAAGCAACTGTTATTACACCTCCTGCAGAAGTCAAAGATGAAGTTGAAAAACCTGTGACTGTGACTGAGCCTGAAGAGGAAGCATCTGTTCAACCTGAAAAACCGTCTTTATTTGACGAAACCAAAGCAGAAGGTCACCTGGTAGTGGTAATGATTCGAAAAACACGCCTTGATTTTAATCGCGTACATAAAAACTTCGCATCATATACCCGCAATAACATTGGCACCAGTAACAAAGTACAGTTAATTGATTTTGCAGATGACTATCGCATGGTTCAGATTGATGGCTTCAGCAATGCTGATGAAGCCCTGACTTACATAAAAGGTATGGATAAGTACCCGTATCTTACACGCGATTTTAAGCAAAAAGAGCATTACATCTGGGCTATTTCTGCAAGTAACCTTAAGAAACTGGAAGCCTCCGGCGAACCGGATGCGTATGAGACATTCTTTAAATCGACCTATTAATGGTGTGGTATTTGCATAATGCAGATGAATCATTTGATGAACCGACGACTAAAATCTGATTATGACAGATAATAAGATAAATATCCTTTGGGTGGACGACGAAATAGAACACCTGAGGGCTCACATACTTTTTCTCAAGGAAAAAGGTTATGAGATTGATACTGCCACTAATGGGCATGATGCCCTGGAAATGGTCAAAGCCACATTCTACGATTTGATTTTCCTGGATGAGAATATGCCCGGGTTATCTGGACTGGAGACATTAACACAACTGAAAGAATTCCGGTCTGAAGTGCCTGTTATCATGATCACCAAGAGTGAAGAGGAGGATATTATGGATCAGGCCATCGGGAATCAGATTGCCGACTACCTGATTAAGCCTGTTAATCCGCGACAAATATTATTATCCATTAAAAAACACCTTGACAAAAAGGAATTAGTCACCAAAACAACTACGTCGGGCTATCAGTCGCAATTCGGACAAATAGCACTGAAGATAAACGATTCATTTACCCATACCGACTGGGTGGATGTATACCGAAAGTTGATATACTGGGAACTGGAACTGGAACACGGAGACGGCACAATGGATGAGGTGCTGAGCATGCAGAAAAATGAAGCAACTCAAACCTTTACCAAGTTTGTTAAGCGCAATTACCTTGCGTGGCTGAAGAAACCTGAAGAGGCACCTCTGATGTCGAACAGCCTCATTAAGAGCAAAGTCCTCCCATTACTCAACGATGGACAAAAAGTATTTTTCATTGTAATAGATAACTTTAGGTACGACCAGTGGGAAGTATTGAAGAAAACCATTGTGGAAGACTTTGTTATTGAAGATGAGTGCCCGTATTTCAGTATTTTACCAACAGCCACACAATACGCCCGCAATTCAGTATTCTCAGGCTTGCTGCCAGCACAAATAAAAGAACTATACCCTCAATTCTGGGTGGATGATGACAGCGATGAAGGCAAAAATAAATATGAAGCGGAACTATTGGGCACACTTCTGGAGCGCTTTCGCCTCAAACACAGTTACGCCTACCGCAAGATTTCTGATAGTGAGGCTGGTAAAAACCTATTGGAGGAACTACACAGTTTGTTACCAAACGACTTGAACGCTGTTGTATTTAATTTTGTAGATATGCTGTCGCATGCCCGCACTGAAGTAAAGATGATTAAAGAGCTGGCCCCCGACGAAGCAGCCTACCGCTCCCTGACTCAGTCGTGGTATAAGCACTCGGCACTAAGAGAATTACTACTAAAGTTGAAAGATGAAGATATTAAAGTGGTGATTACCACCGACCATGGCACCACTCGCGCACAACATCCGGTTAAGGTAGTTGGTGACAGAAATGTGAATACCAACCTGCGGTATAAGCAAGGTAAAAATCTTTCTTACAAGTCAAAGGAGGTATATGAAGTATTAAAACCAGGTGAAGCATCACTGCCAAGGTATAATGTGTCAACAGCCTATATTTTTGCCTGCAACAATGATTTTTTTGCCTATCCCAACAATTACAACCACTATGTAAGCTATTACCGCGATACATTTCAGCACGGTGGCATATCACTTGAAGAAATGATTATTCCATGCATCACCCTGCGTGGAAGAGGCAATTAAATACCAAAAGAAAAGAGACATCTTAACGGATGTCTCTTTTTCTTTCAGGTTACTTATTTGGCAGATATTAACCACATTTCGATGAACCACAGCTCTTACAAATCAAACACCCTTCCTGGTAGATTAATTCATCAGAACCACAGTTTTCACACTTTCCTTTCTTGGCTTTTGTGCCATTAGGAATGTACTTTTTAAGTGCTCTCTCAACACCATTCTTCCAGGTATTGATTGATTCACTGTCGAGCTGCAAGCCAGCCACCAATTCAATCACACCTTCAATAGGCATTTGGTGACGTAATACGCCTGATATTAGCTTGGCATAGTTCCAGAACTCCTTATCAAATTTGTGCGATAGTCCTTCAATGGTGGTTTTGTAGCCTCGCTTATTGGTAAATTGGAAATCATAACGTGATGTACCATCCTCCTCACGGTTCTTGATGATTTTTCCTGTAAGTACAGATTTTGGCAATAAAATACCATCCTCATCATCTGACAAACCGGTAAATATCTCGTATGGCTTACCATCAATTAAACCAACAAAAGCAATCCACTTTTCTTTGTTATTCTGGAAACGCACCACATCAGCATCCAACTCATCCGGACGCTTTTTAGGAAATCCGGTGGTCTTGTCCTCATCCTTTTTATCATTGGCCACCAATACTCCAGCACGACTACCATCACGATAAACAGTTACGCCTTTACAGCCGCTCTTCCATGCTTCAACATAAAGCTTACCAACCAATTCCTCCGATACATCATTTGGCAGGTTGATGGTCACACTGATGGAGTGATCTACCCACTTTTGAACACCTCCCTGCATGCGTACTTTGCTCACCCAATCCACATCATTGGAAGTAGCCCCATAATAAGGTGACTTGGCTACCAGCTCATCCAACTCTTCCTGGGTGTAGTTTTTGGCTGTTGCATAGCCATTGGCTTCCATCCAAGTCACAAACTTATGATGAAACACGGTGTATTCTTCCCAGCTGTCTCCAACCTCATCCACAAAGTCAACACGCGTTTCAGGATCATTTGGATTCACCTTACGACGTCGCTTATAGACTGGCAGGAATACCGGCTCAATACCCGAAGTGGTTTGTGTCATGAGACTGGTGGTACCCGTTGGCGCAATGGTTAATGCTGCAATATTACGGCGACCATATTTCTTCATCTTTTCAGCCAGCTTAGGGTCGGCTTCAAACAGACGATTGATAAATGGATTGTTAGCTTCCTTAGCTGCATCAAAAATTGGGAATGCGCCACGCTCTTTAGCCAGTTCAACAGAAGAACCATAAGCAGCCAAAGCCAGGTTCTTATGCACCTCAATAGAGAAATCAACAGCTACATCGCTCCCATATTGCAAGTTAAGCGCTGCTAACATATCGCCTTCGGCAGTGATACCTACACCAGTCCGTCGTCCTTCTTCAGCTTTTTTACGGATATTCTCCCACAACTCACGCTCAACACGCTTAACTGTATCACTCTCTGGGTCGGCAATGACCTTTTCCAGGATGCCGTCAATCTTCTCTAATTCAAGGTCGATGATGTCATCCATGATGCGTTGTGCATAACCTACATGCTCACGGAACAACTTAAAGTTGAACTTGGCCTTTGGCGTGAATGGGTTTTCAACGTATGAATACAGGTTTAGTGCAATTAATCGACAACTATCATATGGACACAATGGAATTTCACCACAAGGATTGGTAGAAACCGTTCTGTAGCCTAAATCGGCATAGCAATCAGGCACCGATTCTTTAATGATGGTATCCCAGAAAAGAATACCCGGCTCAGCCGATTTCCAGGCATTATGAACAATCTTCGACCACAATGCAGCTGCGTCAATGTCTTTCGTATATTTAGGTTCTTTCGCACCTACCGGATAGCTTTGTGTGTATTTCTCACCATCAACCACAGCCTGCATAAACTCATCATCAATCTTTACCGATACATTGGCTCCAGTCACTTTGCCCTGCTCCATTTTTGCATCAATAAACGACTCCGAATCGGGGTGTTTAATAGACACGCTAAGCATTAAAGCTCCTCTGCGACCATCCTGCGCCACTTCGCGCGTTGAATTGCTAAAACGCTCCATAAAAGGCACAATACCGGTTGATGTCAATGCCGAGTTTTTAACAGGTGATCCTTTAGGGCGAATGTGAGACAAATCATGACCAACGCCACCACGACGCTTCATCAGTTGTACCTGCTCCTGATCAACCTTCATGATACCACCGTATGAATCAGACGGGCCATCATCACCTATTACAAAACAATTGGATAATGAAGCAATTTGATAGGTATTACCAATACCTGACATGGGCCCACCCTGCGGTACAATGTATTTGAAGTTCTTCAACAGATCATAAAGCTTGGTTACCGTCATAGGATTGGCATACTTCTCCTCTACTCGTGCAATCTCACGGGCCAAACGCCAATGCATTTCATCCGGATTAGACTCATAAATATTACCATCCGAATCTTTAAGGGCATATTTATTTACCCATACACGCGCAGCCAACTCATCTCCTTGAAAATATTCAAGCGAAGCATTAAATGCTTCATCATAGGTATAAGTTTTACTCACATTTTTAGTTTTTAGGTCGATTTCTTTAACAGCCATTTGCTCACAAAAATTTAAGGTGTTGATAAAATGGTATTTAGTATTTTTTTGATTCCCTTTTTACGTGATTGCAAGTTAGCAAAGGTTGATACTTTGAGCAAACAATAGTTTTCAACACCCGACTAAAGTTATCCAAAACTTTTTGCCTAAATACTGTTTTTCATCACTTTAACACTTTACCACCCTTGCAAAAGTTTTCCATTTTGATATTTTTATTAACACAAGAAGGAATTTTCCTATTAGCTATTGTAACTTTCAAAAGGACTGAAATTACTATAAGTATAACGCTATTGCAGCTGCATATGCAGCAATAAAAAATCTGATTGCCATACATAAATTCCATTTTTTGGAATTTTATTAACACACTATTAAATACAAATAAAAAAAGCTGAAAAACATCGTTCTTCAGCTTCTCTATTTAAAAATTTTTAGCATCAATCCTTGTCAAATAGCTCGGCCATAATCAAGCTGGTGGCTCCACACATACTATCTACATATTGACGTGCATTAGCAGACATCGCTTTTAAAGTGTCAGGCTCATCCCATAAGCTTTCCATTTGCCGGTTAAACTCATTGGCATCTTTTACAGAAAAACCGCCCTTACACTCAATCAAATCGCGTGCCTCCTTAAACTTCCTGTAATTCGGCCCAAAAAGCACAGACATGCCATAAGTAGCAGCTTCCAAGGTGTTATGAATTCCCACACCAAATCCACCGCCAATATAAGCTACCTGTCCGTATTTGTAGATAGACGATAGCATACCAATCGTATCGACAATCAATACACGAGCTTTATCGGGCTCTGTTGCCCCTTCGGTATAACGAAAGAATGGCACATTCAGTTTGTCCTCTATCTGCTTGATATGTTCCCTGTGAATTTCATGAGGTGCAATAATCAGCTTAACTCCGTTATTTACTTTTTGGATGTAATTAATTAAGACATCTTCATCAGGTGCCCATGTACTACCAGCCACAATTACTTTCTGACTCGATGCCACGAATCGCTCAATCAATTCGAAATCCTTCGACTCCCCGGCAATGGTGCGTACGCGATCAAAACGCGTATCGCCTGCTACCGAATAGTTGTTAATTCCGATACCGGCTAATAAATTGCCAGACATTTCATCCTGCACATATAACTTATCAAAAGTCTTCAGCATATTACGAAACCAACCACCATATGACTTAAAAAAGGTCTGCTCTTTTCTAAATATCATGGACACTCCATATACGGGCACACGGCACTTTGCCAGCTCACGCAAAAAGTGATGCCAGAATTCATACTTTATGAAAAAGACTTTTTCGGGGTTGACAGCTTGAATAAACGCCTTGGCATTACGCCTTGTGTCTGCCGGCAGATACAAAACATGATCGGCCAAATCAAAATTTTTACGCACCTCATAACCCGATGGAGAAAAGAAGGTAAGGACTACCTTATAATCGGGATGCTGCTCTTTAATCTTCTCAATTATTGGACGACCTTGCTCAAACTCTCCCAAACTGGCAGCATGAATCCACACAACCTTACCTTCCAGCCGCAATTCTTTTAATCTGCGCTGTGTTTCCTTTCGCCCTTCTTGTAGCAACTTAGCTTTTACATTAAATGAAGCCAGCAACTTCAGAGCAATTGAATAAGCACCGATGCCAATATTGTATAGTAACGTCATTGATTAAACTTTTGGGCAAAGATAATAGTAAAAATAAAGGTGATGAGTTGATAAGCTTGAAAGTTGACAGACAAAAAAGCCTGTCAACATACGTCAACAGGCCCTATTAATATATTTTCAGATAATAATTATCCGCGAATCGCTTTAACCCCTGGTAATTCTTTTCCTTCCAGGAACTCAAGAGAAGCACCACCACCTGTAGAGATGTGGCTCATCTTATCAGCTAAACCACTTTGATTAACAGCAGCAACAGAGTCGCCACCACCAATAATAGAAACGGCTGATGAATCAGCTACAGCCTGACAAACACCAAAAGTACCTTTAGAGAAGTTAGGCATTTCGAAACATCCCATAGGACCGTTCCAAACAACCGTTTTAGCACCAGCAATTTCAGCAGCATAAGCAGCCGTTGTTTTTGGACCTACGTCTAATGCCATGCGACCTTCTGGAATATCGTTACCAACTTCCATAATATCTGCATCATCGGCAAATTTATCAGCAGCCAGGTTATCAACAGGCAACATGAAGTTAACGCCATTCTTTTCAGCATCAACCAGAATTTGCTTAGCTGTTTCTACCAAATCTTCCTCTACTAATGAGTTACCTACATTGTGTCCCTGAGCTTTCAGGAAAGTATAAGCCATACCACCACCAATTAAGATAGTATCTACCTTCGTGATTAACGACTTCAACACCTCTAATTTACCTGATACCTTAGCACCACCAACGATAGCAACAAATGGCTTTTCGGCGTTTTCTACAGTATCACCTAGGAATTTAATCTCTTTATCTAAAAGGTAACCTGCCATCTTCTCATCCATAAACTGGGCGATGATAGTGGTAGAAGCATGTGCACGGTGAGCTGTACCGAAAGCATCATTCACATATACATCAGCCAACTCAGCTAACTGCTTTGCAAATCCTTCGTCACCTTTGGTTTCTTCATTGTGGAAACGCAGGTTCTCCAACAACAATACTTCTCCACCTTTAAGTTCAGCAGCCATTGCTTTTACCTCATCACCAATACAATCTGGTGCAAATTTTACATCAACACCTAAAGTAGCAGAAAGATGAGCTACGATATGCTTTAATGAGAACTCTGGCTTAGCCTCGCCCTTAGGACGACCCAAGTGAGACATTAAAATTACAGCTCCGCCATCAGCCAACACTTTTTTGATGGTTGGTACCGCAGCACGAATACGAGTATCGTCTGTAATTTCGAATTTATCATTTAAAGGCACATTAAAATCCACACGGATTATCGCCTTTTTTCCTGCGAAATTAAAACTGTCAATTGCAGCCATTTGTGTATTGATTTTTATAATTCAACAATGAGCCGCAAAGATAAGAAATTAATAGCGGTATTGTGATAAAAATCAGTATTTGAATTGCAATTTAAAATTCTTTAACGAAGAATAGTGTTGAATAAAAAGATAGTAAATGAACACATTCAATAATACGACACTAAAGCAGCCAATAATCAGCTGCATTTAAGCCCTTAGCCAGCGTTAAAAACCAGCCATTCAGCAAATCTTTTCGATTGTATTTCATGGGCGCCTTTGAATGCCAGTCGAACAATTGTCCCCCCGATGCTTCCACCACAGCCTGTCCGGCTGCAGTATCCCATTCCATAGTAGGTCCAAGGCGTGGATACAGATGTGCTGCACCTTCGGCTACCAGACACATTTTTAAGGAACTTCCTCTTGAAACGACATTTACAGTGCCTTCCTTTTCTTCCAAAGCCTTCACAAAGGTCTCCGTTTCTTTGGAGAAATGGCTAACACTGGCCACCACCGTACACACCTCTGCTTCCTGACAAGGTAGTTGAATACCTACCACATTCTCCAGCAGTTCATCAACATTCATATCCTGCCAGTCATCTGCCAACTCAGCTTTATAAGCACCGGAAGCATCGCCCCAGTATAACCATCCCAGATAAGGCGCAAAAACCACTCCCATTATCGGACGTTGATCTTCAACCAATGCGATATTTACGGTAAATTCTCCACTACGCTTAACAAACTCCTTGGTGCCATCAAGTGGATCTACAATCCACAGTTTAGTCCAACCACTCCTTTGATTGTATTCAATGGCATCCCCCTCCTCGCTCAAAACCGGAATATCGGTTGCATCAAGGTAGCTGGCTATCACCTGATGGCTTTTCAAATCGGCTTCAGTAAGCGGCGAATCATCACTCTTAAGCCTGACTCCAAAATCATCAGAATTAAACACTTTTAGTATCTCCTTACCAGCCTCCAAGGACGCTTTTATAACTAAATATGTATGTTGATTCATTATTTCTGTATTATTCTAAATGATGACTTCTCTGTAATGGAAAAATTCCTTAAATCGATATTTTGCAAAACAATTAAACCAGGAATAGCCCCTTCGCCAATAATACCCCACTCGGTATTACCAAGCAATTGAGCCGCCCTAAAGGTGTGCTTCAACAGATAATGCCCTAAAGGCGCCATACCCCTTTGCTCTTTAAGGATTTCCTTTATCGCAGACCATGCGCGTTGATAATCATCGAGTGCAATTATATCTTCGCCCTCTTGCCATCGCAGTACACCATTAATCAGACCTAAACGTTTCACATCCGCAATGACTTTGGCATCAGTTGAATAACATGAAGCCACGAATCCAGGAACAATAATGCCGGGGAAATATTCTAAACCCGGCTCTTCTTTAAATTGATGACCCATCTCACGCACACCAACAATTCTTCCGTCGACATCCAATTCTACAACTGGTGACTTCCCAAAAGTACCATCCGACTTTAAATAATAGTGAGCACTAACCTTGCGCATTATTGTAGATCTACTCTCTCCATTCCAACAGTAGGGATGAAATTTAGCTTAACCTCTTCAATATCAACCACCGTTGCTGTTGTCGTATCATGTTCCAACAAAAAACCGCTCACATTTATCACGTGTTTACCTGCGTCAATTTTATGGGAGATATTACCATTCACTTTGTTAAATGATTTATGAATCTGGTAATATACAGTATCCAAAGTACTATCGGCATACAAGGCAATCATCTTCATTTGAGCACTGTCTAAGAAACCTCCTTCTCTGAAGGTATAGCCTGCGTATAAACGAAGAATACCACCACTGATGGAATCTAGCTCAATACTGAATGGCACTCGGTTATCCAGCGAGTCAGCCTTATTAAATGGCACATGAAAGGCTGTGCTATCATTCCACAACTCTAATCTGCTGGGTACTTTGGGTAGCTTCTTCTGCTCTTCTTTTTCCTTATTCATTTGGTTTTTGAGCTCAGCATCGCGTCTGCTCAAGATCTCAATTACTTCACTATAAACATCTGACAACACTACCGGATGATCTGCATACCATGCCATGGCGCTATCAAACTCGGCTTTGCTCATTTGGTGCTTATCCAATACGTATTTATAATAGCCTGAAACACGATCTTCATCCCCAGAGTTATACGACAGACGTGTTTGCCCCAAAACACTTTCCACCTGATACACATCTGCTAACACCTGAGCCATCTCCTTTTCGCCAGGTAGTCCTCTTGGCACCTTTGGACGTGTTGAACATGCACTCCATAAAACCAGCACAATTAGTAATAAAATATACTTTTGCATAATTAGTGTTTTACCGCCCATCAGCTCTTAACATGGTTCGAATCGTTTTCAATATAATAACAAAATCAAGCCTTAACGACCAGTTGTCAATATACTCCAAATCCATACGCATCCACTCCTCAAAGGACACATCATTGCGGCTTGGTGATATCTGCCAGACACATGTTATACCTGGCTTCATAGACAAGCGCCTAAGCTGCCAGCGCTCATACTCACGCACCTCTGCCGGCACAGGCGGACGAGGTCCTACAATAGACATATCACCCAATAGGACATTAAAAAACTGTGGTAATTCATCCAAACTCGTCTTTCGCAAAAAGTATCCTATTCCTGTAATTCGCGGATCCTTTTCAATTTTAAAGACAGGGCCATCCATTTCATTCTGCTCCATTAAACTAGCCTTGAGATCCTCGGCATTGGTCACCATGGTACGGTATTTATACACCCAAAACTTACGCCCCCGCATACCAACACGTTTTTGCTTAAAGAAGATGGGGCCTTTGGAGGTAAGTTTAATACCAATGGCAATACCAATAAACACAGGTGAAAAAATGGTGATAACCAAAAAGGAAGTTATAAAATCAAATACACCCTTTAATTTCAACAGTAAATAATCTACCGGTGTATTGGATATCGTCAAAACAGGCGTTGTATCAAAATAGTGCAGGTGTGTTTTATTAGTCAGCATATTGAAAAATGGCGACGACATACGAAAAACCACTCCTAACTCATTGCAACTTGTTAAGAGTGCCATTATTTCTTCCATCTTTGCCTTCTCGCGACAATAGATAACCTCATCTATCGTTTTATCCTCAATCAGTTTATCAACATCTGCATCCTCAGGAAGTAATGGCACGAGGTCACCAATTCGCTCATGTAATTCCACATTGCCTACCACACCAATTATACGATAACCCCATTCTTTATATTTCAGCACCTGCTTAACAAAGGTAATAGCTGATTCATCACCAACTATGAGGATGTTACGGTAATTTAATCCTCTGCGGCGGGCACTCTTCAAGTAGGAGAAAAACACGACCTTTAGCACAAATAGGAAGGCTGCCGACACAGCTCCAAAATATATCAATGGTGTGACTCCAATATAGTGCAGATTAAACATAAACACGGCCAGGGCCAAAGCTCCAACACCAATAATAGTCATCCCAATCACATTAAACAGCAGTATTGAAAATGGCCTGGAGCGATATATTTCATTGGTTCTAAAAGCTTTTGACAAAAGCAACCACAAGCCCAGCACCACCAGGTGCAGGATAATGGAATCTTTATTGCTTAAAAAAGTAAACTGTCCAAAGTATAAATAGAACGCAACATCCAGAGCCAACCAGGCAATGATTGAATCTAATATCGCCAGAAAGTTGTATACGACTCTTTCTTTTTCCTTTAACATTCGCGTGTGTTTTATTTCTTACAAAAGTAAGTAAATAGATATATAAAAAAACAATATTACCAGTTTAGACCAGGCACATAAGTCAGGCTCATCTGCCCGCCGACAGATTTATACAGCTGACCAACATCAAAAGCCAGCTTACCCTTTACACTCAGATTTTTTATCCATGGCATATTCCAATCCAGCTCAACCATAGAATAAACCTGCCTTTTAGAGTCTGAAAAAAAATAGTCTTCAGTGCGCTCCCAACTATACCGCCCACGAAACTCTTCCCCATAACTTCCTTTATTAATGGTATAGGTACTTTTAACCTGGTATTTCAAATTGGCATTGATTCGCCCTTCAGCGCCAATATGGAATCCATTCACCCTGTTATTGTAAAAATATACCTGGTCAACCTCCTCCCATGGTTCAGCGTAGCGCCTTACTTTGTCTGCCGTATGATAAAGTGCAGTACCCATATTCATCCCATGGTATACCCAACCGTTATAATAAGACCCATTATTCATGTAATCATCTCTACCTCCATACATATGCCCCTCATTTAACTCTACCTCCAGGTAACGCGACACCTCATCTTCCGTCCAGCCTGTGCGGGTTTCACCAAATACCTCGTACATAAACCCATCCAAATCATCATTTATTTCATGCATCCAGATAATGGAACCCTGCTTATGACTGCCGTAGTCAACGGGGTACAATGGATCAGGGATACCATACCCTGATTGATGATCAGTTCTAAATACTTCAACAGAAACACCACTTAACCATTCTATATTCTTTGGATGAATCAAAAAGCCCAAATAGTAATCCTTATCGTAGCGGTTATATACCTTTAAACCTGAAGCATCGGCAAATGGCTTTTGGTAATACAAATGTATATCTGCCTTATCTGTGTTCCAGTTAAAACCAAAATCCCACATACCCATATGAGCACCAGCAGCATTAGTTTCTTCCCCTCCTCCTAAAGTAGCTGAGCCCTTAGCCATAAACGTTGACCAGAAGTCTACCGGTATTTTATTCCCATTGGGACGGGTACCTCCGTATAATGCCGAATGCACCAGGCCTGCATATGGCTTTACCGCTGTATTACCAAGGCGTATGTAGGCAAACTTCTCATGCAACAGCAGATCATTGGCACTATTATTCCGTTCCACTCTCTCATCATTCAACCAACCTTGCGATATACCTCCTTTTATCTCTACCCAATTTTTGGTAAATCCCAAAGGCAAATAATCGAAGATCCCCACAGTAACACGTGGAATGGGTCTGGCATTTGAATTCATCAGAAAACTACCCGATGTGAGTTCATCGTTGTAAATAATGGGTGAGAACTGTTGCTTCCCCAGAGAAAAATCAAGAAACCAGGCATTGCCACTTAGGTAAGCCTCCTGCAATACACTTTCTGAGATATCAACGTTCACCAGCCCTCTGACACCTGCATCAAGCGAAAAGTTTCCCTCATCATATATAAAATACTGTGCTCCCAATTCAGTAAGCATGCCAAAATGCCCGAACTGTTCAAATCGTCCCCACTCATTAGCTGTAAGCCACATGGGGCGGATATCGTTGGAAGAGACCTGGGTGTGCAAAGATACATCTACCTTAACGGCATCATCTTGTGCAGCGATAGTCATACAACCCCAGGCAAACACACACGACAATAGTAATTCTTTAAAAAAAGTAATGCGCTTAATATTCTTTTCTATCATTTTCATTTATATCAAAAAAACAAAAACGCAAAGATAATGATATGCCTTGTGAAAGAGAATCAACAAATGTTATTAATCTGCAGGTATTAGTTTTATCTATAGATTTAACTTATCCTTTTATTATCTTCGCTGCTCAATAATTAACAAATCAGAACATTGAGAAGCCTGCTATTAATCACTATTTTATTTACCCATATAGTCACATCAAATGGTCAAGCCTCTGGTAACATAGACAACAAACTTCAGAAGCACACGTATCTTACCACGAGGCTGCATGGAGGCATTGTGGTGCCTCACCATGTCAATATGATGTACTTTATTGATGATTTTTCGGGAGGCATTGAAATCACCTATGGACGCTCCCTCTTTACACCCCAGAGTTGGCAAAGTTACTTTAATTACCCTGAAATAGGACTTGGTTTTTATCATGGCACTTTTGGCAATAAAGATATTTATGGGACTGGTTATGCCCTTTTCCCGTATATCAACTATAACATCTATCGCAACCCTAAACTTTCTGTCCAGAATAAAGTATCTATGGGCCTGGGCTATGCCACTAAACCTTTTGATATTGAGACCAACACTTATAATACCGTTTTCAGTTCACACCTGAATGTCTATATCGGCCTGGCATTGCTTATGGATTACCGTATCCACAAGAATTTTTCGCTTTCTGCCAGTGCCTCATTAACTCATTTATCCAATGGCGCCTACCGCAAACCCAACCATGGTGTCAACACCCTCACGGCCAGCCTTGGTGCCAAGTACCACTTTAACGATGCACTAACACCTGTATTGCCAAAAGAAGTTGCACCACCAAGTAACAAACGCGAAGTATTGATTGTAGGAAGCATAGGGAGAAGCCAGAGTACCCCGTATAATCAGCAACTCTACTGGAACGGCAGTTTAAGCATCAATCACCTGTGGCATATCAATGAAAAAAGAGCAGTAGGCCTGGGGTTTGACCAGTTTTACTCTGAAACAGCTCCTTACAGCTGGGAGGCCTACGAGAAGGCCGGTGAAGATGTCACTTTCTCCACACAAGATTACCTCTTTAATGCCGTATTTGCCTCCTACAATGTTTTCCTCGGTAAAACCACGTTATTTGTGAATGTAGGCACTTATTTACACACCAATATTAAACCACCTCAGCCAGTTTACCCAAGATTAGGCATCAGACATTATGTTACCAAAAACTTAATTGCTAATTTTAGCGTTAAAGCCAGCTTCTTTCGTTCTGAATTTCTGGAATTTGGACTGGGTTACAGCTTCCGCTACAACAAGAAGAATAAAGCATGAGAAGATTGATTTACATAGCCTTAAGCTTAACTACCCTCCTGCTGTTTGCTGCCTGTGAATACATACATAACCTCATGGATGATGGTGACATTACTCAGCAGGAACAGATGATAGGCCCCATCCATCATATTGTAGCTGACGCACCTTGCCGGATTGTGTTACACAACAATGAAACAAACCAGGTATTGATTAAAGGCGTCAATCGCTTACTCGACGACCTTGAACTGTCAACGAACAATGGTACGCTAACCATAGAGCATAACAAAAAGAACTTCTTGCAAAAGAGCAAACTCATTGAAATTGGAATCTCGGCCAGGCATCTTAATAAGATAACAGCCAACATGGCTATTGAAATAGAAGCGCCTGAAACTATAAAAGCTGATCAATTTGCCATGATTGTGAATGGTGGTGCCAAATTTGCTGAAATCTCACTCAATCTGGACTGCCAAAGTGTTACACTTAATGTTTATGGCAATAATAATATTGGCAACTATTACATTGGCGGCAACAGTGCCAATAGCTCATTTACCCTGGAAGGAAGCGTTAACATCGATGCTTCTGAACTGAGAAGCAACACCGTTAAGGTCATACATAAATCAATTGGCAGCTGCAAAGTATTTCCGGTGACCAGCCTGCAGGTATATACCTATTCGTCGGGTAACACCTATTACAAAGGTCAGCCAGCTATTGAGCACGAACGTATAAAGGTCAGTTATCTGCAAAACACGGGTAACGTAATAAAAATTGATTAAAAGATTCATCATATGAACGCCCCTAAAGTAAGCTTATTCTTAACCACCTATAACTGGACTGAAGCACTATCACTATGTCTGCAAAGCATAGCTGCTCAGTCGCACCTTCCGGATGAAGTCATTGTGGCCGATGATGGCTCTGGTGAAGCCACCAAAGCTATCATTAACCAGTTTAAGGCAGACTTTCCATGTCCATTGATACACGTTTGGCAAGAAGACAAAGGCTACCGTATCAATGCCATTCGAAATAAAGCCATAGCACTAGCTTCACATCCATATATTATTCAGATAGACGGTGACATTATCTGCGACAGGCATTTTGTGAAAGATCATCTGTCTTTTGCCAAGGCCAACCGATTGGTCATTGGACGCCGAACAGATATATCAGCACTGGCTACGGACCAATTTTGTCAGGAACTCAAGTATGACCATCTTTCCAGCTTCAGAAGTAAGGCAGTAGCCATTATGCACCAGTATCTGCTGTATGATGATAAGAAAGTAAAGGGTGTAAGAGGCTGTAATATGGCCTACTGGCGAGACGATGCCTATAAAGTCAATGGATATGAAGAAAGTATGACGGGCAAAGGGCCAGATGATAAGGAATTTGCCATACGCCTGATTCATGCAGGCATCAAAGCCTATAATCTGAAGTTTTACGCCATTGCTCACCACCTTTACCATGGCGATGAGGGATTACGCAATAACTATGGTGATAATCAACGGTGGTATGCCAAAACTATCAAGGCACGTCGAATAGAAGCCCTTAAAGGTTTAAATCAATAAGCATGAATATCCTGTTTGTGTGCTCGGCCAAAGCGTGGGGTGGTAACGAAAAATGGACAGCGATGGCCATGAAAGCATTATCTAAGAACCATCGCCTCTTTTTTGTTGGAAAAAGCTCAAAGCTGCTAACTAAATTTGACCCACAGGAAAAGGCCTTAACACTTCCTTTTCGCTCCTATTTTGATTGGTACACCTTTAATGCATTAAAGCGTTTTATCACTCAAAACCAGATTGATGTGGTGGTAAGCACCAAAAAAAAGGAATACTTTATGTGTGGCATCATAGCCAGACAATTGGGTATTAAACACATTATTCGCCTGGGTGTTAGCCGAAGAATGAATATTCCTTTCTGGCATAAATTGAACTACCGCACGCTGAACGATGGTGTAATAGTAAATGCCGGTTACTTAAAAGAAGAACTCAGTAAAAACTCCGTGTTTAATCAACACCCGATACATGCCATTTATAATGGTATTCCCGGATTTTATTCTGACAGTCCTCTGCCCGAGAAGCAACAACATGCTAAATTTATTATTGTCAGCAGCGGGCGGATTACCAGACAAAAGGGCTACGGCCTGCTTATTGAGGCAATCAACCTACTGGATGATGAACTAAAACAACAGGTAGAGGTGCGCATTATTGGCGAAGGGCGCAATAAAGAAGAATTCGAACAGCAATCAACCAGCCTTCAGCTTGACAACAAAATTCGTTTTTATGGATTTGTAGATACCCCGACATTACTGATGAAGGATGCTGACCTATTTATACTTTTATCTGAGCGCGAGGGTATATCCAACAGCATCCTGGAAGCCATGACCCTGGGCATTCCGGTGCTGTCAACCGATACCGGTGGCATTAAGGAAATCATCAAAGAGAACGAAACAGGTTATTTGGTTGAACGCACCAGTGAGGCCATTGCACAGAAACTCACGAAACTTATCGAAAACAAAAACAACATTGATCAAGTTGGCAAAAGCGCCTTTGACCTTATCCAAGCAAAGTTTGCTTATGATGTGTTCGAACAAAACATCAACGCACTTTTCAATCGCCTGTAAACAACAAAAGCTCACCATTGAATAGTGAGCTTTTGTGATATAAATTATCTTTTCTAACAGTTCTTCTGAAACTCCTTTATACGTTGCTCTTCAGACTTTTTACACACCATAAATACGCCATTGGCTTCTGTAACAATGTAGTCATCCAGGCCCTGAAGCACCACTTTACGGTTATCCGCCACGGTTACAATATTATTTGTACAATCGTATAACTGCACCTCTGAACCAACTACACTATTACCTTTCTCATCGCGGGTTCTTTTCTCCCATAAACTGCCCCAGGTTCCTAAGTCAGACCAGCCAAAATCGGCAGGTAATACATAAATATTGTCAGCATGCTCCATGATGCCATAGTCGATGGAAATATTCTCACACTTTGGAAACTCTTCATCAATAAAAGTTTGCTCCCCTGCTGTGAAATATTTGTCTGTTCCAGCTTTAAAAATACCGGCTACTGCTGGTAAATGTTGCTGAAAGGCCTTCATAATAGAAGCAGCTGACCAAAGAAAAATACCCGCATTCCAAAAATAATTGCCTTCTGCCAGATATTCCTCGGCCTTTTCTCTGTTGGGTTTCTCCTTAAAAGCTTCTACTTTACGGAAAGTATCATTGCCAGGTATAGCGTGAATATAACCATAGCCTGTCTCAGGGCGATGTGGTGCAATGCCAAGCGTGAGCAATACATCGTTTGAGGTCACAAACTCCAAACCTTTATTGACCACTCGTCTGAACTCGGTCTCATCTGTGATGAGATGATCCGACGGTGCCACAACAATATTTGCCTGCGGATTTCTTTTATAAATCTTATAGGTAGCATAGGCAATGCAAGGTGCTGTATTACGCATGCATGGCTCCAGCAAAATCTGCTCATCTTTCACTTCAGGCAATTGCTCATTAATAATGCTCTTATAGTTCTTACTGGTCACTATAAACACATTTTCAATAGGCACAATGCCTTGCAATCGCTTAATGGTTTGCTGAATCATCGTTTGCCCCGTTCCCAAAATATCCAGGAATTGCTTGGGTGTTTCCGGGGTACTCATCGGCCAGAAGCGCGAACCAATGCCGCCGGCCATGATGATTAGATAGTTGTTATTCATAATTTCAAAAGGTTAGAGATGAGAACTGAGGAGAGAGAGATGAGACATTCTCACCACTCACTTCTCTTCTCTCATTTCTATTTTTTTATACCACTCATACATCTTCTCAATACCCTCTTCAATATCAATCCGGTGATGCCATCCCAGCTCATGAATTTTAGTCGGATCGGTTAATTTACGCATCGTGCCATCCGGTTTATCGGCATTAAAAACCAAGTCACCTTCAAAACCAACTTTTGCTTTGATTGTTTCAGCCAGATCTTTTATTGAAATTTCTTTTCCAGTACCAATATTGATATGTGTATTACGCACTTCTTTGTCTGTTGAATCATAGGTATCCTTGAAGTCCACATTTTCCATCACATATACACAGGCAGCAGCCATCTCCTCCGACCAAAGGAATTCTCTCATTGGCTTACCTGTACCCCATATTTCTATAGAAACGCGCGAATGACCCGAATTATCGCTAATTAAACGAATACCGTATTTATCAAGCTTATTAAGTATTTCGTCTTCCGAATGACTCCCATTGATACCTTCGATGGGATTTTTATCCAGGTCTGCACACAATGCTGTCCAATCATTATTCTGCAGACACTTACCCAAATGATTTTTACGAACCAGAGCGGGCAACACATGTGACTTCTCTAAATCGAAATTGTCATTTGGCCCGTACAGATTGGTTGGCATCACCGAAATAAAGTTGGTGCCATACTGCAGGTTGTAAGATTCACACATCTTTATCCCAGCAATCTTGGCAATCGCATAGGGCTCATTGGTGTACTCCAATGGAGAGGTCAATAAACAGTTTTCAGGCATTGGCTGCGGTGCCTCTTTGGGGTAGATACATGTAGAACCTAAGAACAATAATTTCTTCACTCCATGCATATGAGCTGAATGAATCACGTTATTCTGAATCATCAGGTTCTCGTATATAAATTGGCCACGATAGGTATTATTGGCCACAATACCCCCTACTTTAGCCGCTGCCAGTATCACATACTCCGGCTTTTCTGTTGCGAAGAATTGATCAACGGCTACAGCATCCATCAGGTTAAGCTCGCTTATTGTGCGTCCAACCAGATTCGTGTAGCCCTTATTTTGAAGTGTTTTCCATAGAGCAGAGCCGACAAGGCCTTTGTGACCGGCTATGTATATTTTATCTGTATATTTCATATACATGCGAATTTTACGAATGATTACTAATTGTGCGAATTTAAAATACGAATTACTCGAATACCTTAAGAACTAGGCGAATGATTGGAATTAATGATGCGTTTGTAAGTTAAAGATGGGGTACCAAAATTGACCAATAATCCAAGCCTATGATTGATGGCTCGCAAGTAATTGCCCGTTTGTTCATATTGATGCTTTGCAAAGTTATTCGTTGATTTAATCTCAATAACAACGGCATCATAACAAACAAAATCAGCAATATAATACTTCCTCAATGGCTCCCCATCATAATAAATAGTCAACTTCTTTTGACGCTCAAAAGGAATCTCCTGTTAAGCAAATTCCTTTTCTAATGCTTCTTGATACACCGCCTCTAAAAAACTAGGTCCCAATTGTGAATGAACAGCCATACAGGCACCAATAACTTTATAGCTCTCTTCCTTATATAGTATATCAGTCATCCTCAATTCGTCTAATTCGCATCTTCATTCGCCCAATTCGCGTGAATTACTCAAAGTAATTCAACACTTCATACCCGCCATCTTTCAAATAGCGGTCCTTCTTCATCAACTTCACATCCGACTCCATCATATCTTTCACTAAACCAGCCAGGTCGTATTCCGGCTCCCAGCCCAGTTTTTCTTTCGATTTGGTTGGATCGCCAATTAACAGTTCCACCTCTGTTGGACGGTAATAAGCCGGATCTACTTTTACTACTTCTGTACCAATCGCTACCTGATACTCCGGGTTAGAACATGCCTTGATAACCCCAACTTCGGCTTCCTTCTCACCTTTGAACTCCAATTCAATCCCTACTTCTGCAAAGGCCATCTTCACAAAATCGCGAACAGTGGTTGTCACACCTGTTGCAATCACGTAATCTTCGGGTTGCTCCTGTTGCAAAATCAGCCACATGGCCTTGATGTAATCCTTGGCATGTCCCCAGTCACGTTTGGCATCCATATTACCAAGGTACAAGCAATCCTGCATACCCAAGGCAATCTTTGATACCGCTCGGGTAATCTTACGGGTAACAAATGTTTCACCGCGTAGGGGGCTTTCGTGGTTAAACAGGATACCATTACAGGCATACATGTTATAAGCCTCACGGTAGTTCACGGTAATCCAGTAGGCATACATCTTGGCGACAGCATAAGGAGAGCGTGGATAGAAAGGAGTGGTTTCCTTTTGCGGTACTTCCTGCACCAAACCGTATAGTTCAGATGTTGACGCCTGATATACTCTTGTTTTCTCTGTCAAGCCCAATAATCGAATCGCTTCCAATATACGCAGCGTTCCTAATCCATCAGCATTAGCTGTATATTCAGGCGTATCGAAACTCACCTTCACATGGCTCATAGCTGCCAGGTTATAAATCTCATCGGGCTGCACCTCCTGAATAATACGCGTCAGGTTCATGGAGTCTGTTAAGTCACCATAATGTAGAATCAGATTACGGTTCTCCACGTGCGGATCCTGATACAAATGGTCAATACGATCGGTATTAAACAAAGAAGAACGACGTTTGATACCGTGTACTTCGTATCCTTTTTTCAATAAAAATTCGGCAAGGTAAGCGCCGTCCTGACCGGTGATACCGGTGATGAGTGCAACTTTTGACATAAAATAATCATTAGGTAGCGTCTCGTGGTTTAAATAACATTTAACCTCCGGACTTTTATGTAGTAATCAGTTTATTAAAATTTAGTCCACAAATATCGGCTTATATTAAGTAATTTCCAAAAGGGTAGGATTCGTTTGATGAAAATACTTAACACAGAAAATTAAGAAGAATTTAAAACTCTTAGTGCTAAATCAAAGTATGAATTACTGCAAAACTCGTTCTCGCGAAGAGTGCTAAGGAATTCGCCAAGTACGCCAAGCTTTTTATTTCAACTCTTAAGTTCTTTGCAGCCTTTGCGTCATACTACTCATTTATTAATCAAAGATTGACGCTGATTTTAGCTTCGCTGATTTCCAATTCACAGATTATTTTCCTTTGGAAAAGGTAATAATACCCAGTCGCTCTCCTGTAAAAAAAGCTTTCACAGGAATATTATTGGATTGTTATTTGACTTCTTTTCTTTGCCTGCTCTGCATAAAAAATTCTTTGCGACTTTGCGTGTAACAATCTCATCGCTCTTTTTCTTGTCCACAGATTAACTCAGATGAACACAGATTGTTTTCTGCGGAAGATTGAATATCGTTCAAAAATACTTTTTTAAGGACAAGCTAAACACTCTATATTGTAGCCAAGTACGCTAGGATTATTAAATGACTTTTCATTTTTTTCTCTTTGCGACCTTTGCGTGAATAAAACACTTTGCGGCTTTGCGTGAAAAACTCATCGCTCACTACTCAATACTCACCTCTTAAACCAACCCCAGCCACAGACTATTACTAAAACCCCGCTCTTTATAATCCCGAAACACCAGCCATACATCATACTTTTCATCACCACTACAGTCCAGCTTCCACAAATTGGACTAATCTTTTCTTTCTGCCTCCGAATGCTTATACTCCGCCACATATTGTCCACGAACATTGGCTATAACAAACAAAGTATCTAACGAGTTCTCCTGTCCATCGTCTTTCCATTGCAATGACAGTCCTAAATCTGTTTGTTCAACACTTGCTTCTGATGGCAAGGGTACAGAACCTATACTCACCAGGGCTTTTGAATAGTCCATGTACTGTTCTGGGTATTCGCCACCAATAGCCTTCAACATATTAAAGGACTTAGCAGCCATATACGCCGAACGCCCCAGCGCCTCTTTTTGAAAAGTGATACGCAACACATCTTTATAAGGTCCTAAAAACTATTCACCAACTGCATTTTTTGGCACTGAGCCAATTGCTTAGCTGAGTTTCGATCCCTATAATGTGCAAGCAAAGAACGCATGTAACTTTTCCCATACATCTGGTAGGTCACCACATTCCCAATTCTACCAGATGCCCCCTCGTTAATGTTATTGTATCGTGCCATTCCTATAGATAGTTAGTTATCAGACCAAATACACACCATCAAAAGTTACAGCTAATACATTTATAAGTCTAGTTAAAGTCATTCGAAATCGAATTTAATATGACTTTAGTACGAATTAAATATGACTTTAGTTTGAGTCTAGTTAATTGTTAGTATGGAACAGACACTGACAACGCATATAATTCCAATCCCTCTAAGAATATCTCCCTACTTATCTCTATTATTCTTCATAAAGAAACGTAACTTCTTGCTTATTTCTTAGATACATAGCCAATATTGATAGATAAATTGCGTTTACACCACTATACAGGTATCTTCCTGATAAAGCAACAAGCATGAAATAACATATTACAAATAACCAAGCATATGAATTTGATGATTTATAATTATATAGAATCTTATAGTACAAGTAAATATATACGCCACCTCCTATTAATCCGATGGTTAAGAATAAATCAATAATATCCATTTCAACAAAAAAAGGAAATGGGTTACGATAACCAAACAATACAGAAGAAATCGACATTTGTTCTACGGCATCAGGTATACGTTCTCTAAACAAATCGCTTCTGAGTGATGTAATAACTGATAAAACTCCTTTCTTTTGATATAAGCTCTCCCAGAACGTAAAATTATAAACGCTCAATAATACCACAGTAAGTGCTGAAACAATTAGCAAAACATATTTACGAAGTTCTATAACTGAAACAACAATATAGCTTACCAATAAGAAGTTTTGCAAATAAATTGCTTTAGTTCCAACAAAAAAAGAAGCTCCAAAGACTATAATAAATTTATAAATGTTGACCTCTTTATTATACCATCTATAAAAAATATAAAAATTGGCAATTAAATAAAACAAGGATACGTCATTTATAGACATTCTCGCATAAATTCCACTAAAGCCAAACCTTTCCGAAAACGGATATGACCTAAAGAACTCTATGTCGAATAACATGCCTATAAAAATCAATCCCGAATTTCCAATAAATATCCAATCCAATATAGGAAATACTTTTTTCAAATTTACTTTGCAAATTCTTAGAAAAATGTACACGTAAAATACGAGAAATAATTTATCTAAATGTTTAAGTGCCCAAATATATTCATCGACTATATTATAATACCTTATACTACCTAACAATATTGTAAAAAACGAAAAAATAAGTAGTAATTTCTCCACCTTATATAAACGCCTTCGTTTCTTATAAATAAACCCAAATAAAACTATCTGCCATACCAATTTAGGAATTGTTGACGGACTTAAATACCAGTCATATCCGAAAAAAAAACAAATTCCATTAATAAACTCCAAAAGCACAAAAAGCACTAAGGAAATATTAACAAAATCTGTACTACTCCAATTTCTATTTGTCAAACTTAGCTTTAAACACATCTATGAAAAATTTTGGAGAATATATGAGGTATCGTTTCCATAATCTTTTGGGTTCATTTGCCAATCGAATAAACCACTCTAACCTTAAACTTATCCAAAATTTAGAGGGCCTCTTAACCGTACCAGCATAGAAATCAAATACTGCTCCAATAGAACAAATGACTTTCGCATCCAACTTTTCTTTATTCAACTCTACCCATTTCTCTTGTTTTGGCGCTGTCATTCCAATAAACAAAGCATCTGGTTTAAAATTATTTACCCGATTAATCATATCCTGATTTTCTTCATTTGTAAAAGATGCTTTAAAAGGAGGAGAGAAATAGCTCACCGCAATATTTGGATATTCTGACCTTATTCGTCGTTCTATTTTTAATAACGTTTCATTTGAGGAACCCAAAAAAAAGAATCTCTTTTTTCTCGTATTGCCAAGTTTTAACATATGCTTAAAAATATCCTCTCCTGCAATTTTCTTTATTCTAATCCCATTTAACATTCTAGATGCAATAACAATAGGAAATCCATCAGGCAACAAAATATCTGAATTACATAATGAAGTTTTAAAATCATTATCACCTTTGGCTAAAACGTACGAATAGGCATTAATTGTATTAATAATCATTTTTTCAGCGCTAAATAACCTTTCTTCACAATCTAAGTTACCCTTATAAACAGCGTATGATAATACCTCAACTTCACTTTCCTTTATTTTCATTGATTACCTGTTTATATATTTCAATTTGTTTACTATAATTTACTTCAGAAGAATACGATTCTTTAAAAGTTATATAGGCATTAAGTCCATACTTCCTAAATTGCTCATAATTGTCAAATGCCCAATTTATCTTTTCTGCCATTTCCTCAGATCGTCCTATATTGTAATGCAATCCATTTGAATCATCTTTTATTAGTTCTTTCATCGCGCCTATGTTAGTAGCGATCACTGGAAGTTTATTCGAAAAGGCTTCTAATATAGTCATTGGTAAACCTTCGTACCAAATTGAAGGAAATAATAGAAAAGAAGACTTTCGCATTAACTCTACAACTTCCTTATTACTTTTTCTACCAAGTATTTTAAACTTACTTAGTCCTTTCAATTTATCAATAGCAGGCCCATCACCTACAATCAAAATCAGACCTTTAAGTTTATCATGAATCTCTATTAAACTATTAATACCTTTTTCCTCGCTTATTCTCCCGACAAACAACCCTACATTTTCTCTATTAATCTCTTCAGGGAGATCTTCTTTAATAAGTAAAAAGTTCGGTTTAACCACAAGTTTGTTTTTATCTATTCCCCCCTCTATAAATTTATTCTTAGCAAATTCGGTTAGGCATATAACTTTATTGATCTTATTATTCCATGTATTTATAGCTCTATGTACACCATCCATTAATGCAATTGACAAAGATCCTAAAATAGAGTTTCGATAGCATTTATAGATCATTGCATTAAAATAATTTCCCTTTAAACACTTCTCACAGATTTTACCATCTTGCATTAACAAAGCTCCTGGACAAATAATCCTATAATTATGCAATGTTTGAACAATAGGTATCTTATACTTGTACGCAGCATCGTAAACAGAAGGAGAAACTAACGGAAAAAAGTTATGCACATGTATAACATCATAGCTTGTTTCTGATATCTTTGTTTCTACAATTCGTTTAGTACTAAACGAATATATCGACGAAACAAAAGCTCTTAATTTATCAGTTAATGTAGTAATATTATCATTATTAAACTCAAGCAAATCAACTTCATTCCCATTCTCTCGTAGCATATCCATCTCCATTTTAACAACGGTATCTTCACCTCCGGCTTGTTGATATCTGTTATGGATAAATAGCACTCTCATTTTCCTTAATTATAATGTTAATCTTAATAAAAAACAGGAATAAAAAAAACGCCCAACACTCTGAAAATTCAAAAAAATTATCCAGAATCATATTAATAAAAACATAAATAGAACCTAAACAAATAAAATCTTTCAAAGTACTATTATTTACTTTGTTTGCTATTCTTTTTATTTCCAGATATAACAATCTAAATAAAATCACTGTAAATATAACACCATACTCGCTTAGCAATGCTACAATTGAAGAAAATGGTTGATTTCTTGTTCCATCATTATATTTATCCATACTAATTACAGACATATCCCATATTGGGTGAATCACTTCCTTATGCAGATGTGGCATGGAATTCCCTAGAACTTTTACCAATAAATTTGATGAATCCGCATTTAATAAAAAAGACACACGGCTATTAAAGCCACCGGGTCCTGTACCAAATAAAAATAAACCTAGATTTCCATTGATGTATTCGTCAAAATATGCCATCCAAACTCTTATCTTTCCTGGAATGTATACTGCATCATAATCTACATCACCTAATAAACGAAATAAATAATTAATATTTTCTGCCATATAATCATATACCCCTGAAAAAAAATAAGCGAACATATACAAACCACAAATGCCTCCTAATATTATTCTTATAACGTTCTTAAAACTAATATATTTATAAACTATATAAATAAATATTACACATAGTAACATAAGAAAACCCAATCCATAAAAACATAAAACATGCGAAATCAGAAAGAATATTAAGTATCCAATATCTATTACACTTTTCTTACTCCCATTAAAAATTTTAATCATGTAATACATAACAAAAAAACCATTCAAAATAGCTAAACCATGTTGTGCGACCCCATGTCTACCATATATACCAATAAAAGCATCATCTCTTGGATAATGATTAAATGGATTAAAAACAAACTGAATTATTCCTAAAATGTTGTTTAAGATTAATATTCCAAGAAGAATGGATATTGAAACCTTTTCAACTTTTTTTAGTTGTGTTACATTAATGGTTAAAGGGTTTGATTTAGGCGAACTAAAAATGATTAACAATAATGAGCCTAAATAAATAATTGACAAGCTAATATTGCTCAAATTATTATAACCATTTAAATATCCATACAATACAGATATAGAGCATAATGGTAAAATCCACAAAATATTCGACTTTACTCTAAAAGGAAATATCATATATAACAGAAGAGGTATGAACGGCAATATTATAAGTAGACTTCCTCTTAGCAGGGTTAAAAACAACATCGCCAATATTAAAACTATGATTTTTCTAATTGAAAGTATCAAATTAATAAACTTTTTGCTATTCTTTATATTAGTTACATATATTATAATTCTAACTGAGACACTTCAATGAAGGCAGTTAATAATTACAATTGAAGTTGGTAATCCCTAAAAAACAAATGTACTTTATATTTTTTCCTACTTCCCCTCCATAACAGCTTTAACAGTTGCAACATCCTTTCTATGCATATGATTCACAGTTTGCTTTTTTTATAAAAAAATAACTACCTATCATACACCTGTTATATCTATCTTACAACGCAGGTCATTGAAATATACTTTCCGAAGTGATAATCCTCATCATATATACCATGAAAGAAATAGAATCGATATTGTACTTTAATATTTTATTCTTCATACAAAATTTTAAAGCCCTCAACGCCTACACTTTTTATTGCCCGTCCTGTATTATAATTAAATTGATAATATCCATCTACCCCTCCTGGAAACAGCCCGTAAACCTCAATAATATTGCCAATATTTCCTTTATAACAATTGTCTATTGTATCGTAAATTAGCTCCTTAGAATATATCCTGAATAACTCTGCCTTCATTTTCGTAGGGCTCAAAATGAAGCACATCAACTTTTAAAAAAAATTCTTAAAATACATCCCATTAGGGTTATTAAAAATCAATTGTTTTTTTTACTGAATCTTTAAGAATAAAATTAGTTGCAATTAATTCAACATCATGACTACCTTGAGAATAAAAACGTGCATACCTTTCATTATTCATATCCATATGCATATAATAACCTTCCTTAGCATCTTCTAGGTTAACTGTACGTCATGTGCATTCTTAGAACAATTTATGAATTTAACTTCAGCATACATAGAAATATGTATCCATTTCTGGATGAACTTTCAAACATGCCTCAGGTTGAAGCATTTCTTTCTAAAACAATTGTCTCGATCATTGTATCACTACTACAATCATTTTTCACTACTAGTTAAACATCGTATACACCAGCTTTTTTTTTATAGATGAACTGTATTTGATTCATTTGATGTACTTCCATCTCCAAAATCCCATATCAGCTATTTATATCGACGAGAGCGGTGGAAAAACTTATATATATTACTGTAATTTACGACTTCCTTTGGTCCATTTTCAACATACGTGAAACATGCACTTGCTCGTTCATTTACACATACTTACTGACATTCTTCTTTACATGAAAAAATAAGTATGGCAAACACAAGATAAACTATATCCTATGATTTGCTACATTATTCATTTCAAGATGATTTTAGACTATTAGAACTATCAGTTGTATTCGTTTTAATGAATTAATTACTCTTTCGTATTTGCCTATCATCAATCGATAATTGATGACATTACCGATTTTGAATTAAACTTCTAATATTGTTATAATCAAAAGTATCCTTATTTGTATAATTATACTCTTTAAACTTATGTGGCTTAAGATAGATTAAAGAGGTACTATTTTCATGAATTATAATCAACTCTGAACATTTATCAGAGATCTCACTTAAAAATATTTCAGCAGGAATACTACTATCAACAACTTCATTGAATAGTTTTTTTATTTCAGGTTGTTCTTTAATATGCGGATGCGGCTTTAAAATGCTATAGTGATCAGGGTAATTATCGAGATAAAATTTTACATCATCCCTAATTATCCAAGTAGTTAAATATATGATTATCTTTTTATTACAATAAAAATTAAAGTCAATGTCTTTATAAAACTCTTTAACCTCACTTAAAGATCTTATATGCACATAAAAATCGTTTTCTAATTTAAAAAGCTCTTTCTTTGGATTATTTGTTACGAGTGTTTTAAAAACCTCAGGGTAATACAAATACATTCCTTTGGTAAATCGATTACCTCCAATCCAACTTTTTCCTCCAATTATATTATAAATTACAGTGTGAAGTTTTTTAACAAATGAATTATTTTCCACAACTATTCGATAAGAACCATAACCTTCTTCATATGTGTATAAGCCTATTTGAGGAAGAAAGAGTAAAAACAATGTTAAAATAACCCCATAATCAGAATCAATAAATAGCTTGTTATATTTATTCTTATTTTTTAAAATATAAAAGAGTGCTTTATACCTCGTTTTTATAATTTGAACATTGTTCCACTTTGAAGAAATTGTTTTTATATTGAAACAAAATTTATCCGCATTATAAAATTCATCCAATATGATACAATCTTTTTCAGAATTGTCAGGAATATTAGTTGCATTTACATATTGTATTGGCTTAGATATTATATAAATGCTCCTTTTTTCTACCAACTTCATTAAGATGATCTTTTAAAATTTATTTTAAATTCTCGATTACATAATCGACAGCTTCTCTTACAACTCCTGCTCCACCTGCTTTATTTAGAATTTTTACATTTGGCAGCATTTTAATACGCTTATGAGCATCATTTGGACAAAAGGCTAATCCAACTTGTGACAATAAGTTATAACAGTTAATATCATCTCCTATATATGCAACTTCAGTAAGAGATATTCCTTCTTTATTACAAATCTCAATGGCGGATGATAATTTTCCACCATCTCTTTTACCTTGGAAAAGATAATCAACTTTTAATTTATTAGCTCTTGCTTCAACTAACTTTGTATTTTCAGATGTAATAATCCCAGTCTTAATTCCAGCTTCTCTTAAAAGCTGAAATGCCATTCCATCTCGTGTATTAAACTTCTTCAACTCATCACCATTCTCACTATAATACATTCCTGCATCCGTTAAAACACCATCAACATCACTAAGAAATAATTTTATCTCCAATTTAGACATTTTACTTAACACATGTCTAAACATTAGGCTCTCCATTACAGTCCAATCATCAGGCTCATCAATTTCAAAGGCTGTATATTCAGGCATTTCATAAATACCTATTTTCCCAGATAACCTATTCTTTGATTTTAATATATTACCAACTGTATTAATATAAAAGGCACCATTTTCCATAAGCTCACCTTCAAAATCCTGACGACGAGGGCGCTTTCTATAATCGTAATTTTTAGACGTTCCATCTTCATTCCAAAAAAAACGATAATTTCGAACACAGGTTAATAATGAATCACACTTATTCTCTTTAATTTTTTCGATAGCTTCATAAAAATGTGAGCTTTCAGTTAATGGCGAGGTCGCCTGAACAAGCATAAAAATATCATCACTAGATAAATTACTCTGTCTAATATATTCAAGCATTACACTCTCAGTACTTGATGTATCACTTGCATTTTCGTGAGAGCGATTATAAATGGAAACCTTTGAAAAATTAAAGGCTTTAACTACATCCCTTATCTCGTCAGAATCTGTAGCAACAATGATCTTATCAACTAAACCACATTCCTCGGCTGCTTTTACCGTCCAATATATTAAGGGTTTACCACAAAATAATTTTATATTCTTTTGTGGAATTGATTTACTACCACCTCTTACAGGTATAAATGCGATATTTGATCTCATCAATGTTACTTTTTATACTTTAGCTTATCTCGCTGAACTTTTTCAATATCTAAAATATCTTGTTCTTTATAGTTCAGTGCTTTATTTACTGCTTTTAGATTTCTTACCAGTCTCCTAACTCCTTCCGGCTCAAGAGAAGCAGCATGATCTGTTCCTTTCCATGTTCTATCAAGGGTATAATGTCGTTCTATCCATGTTGCGCCTAAGGTATAGGCAGCAATATCAACAGCAATACCTAAGTGGTGACCGGAAAAACCAATTTCTTTCACTCTATTACCATATTCTTCTTTTAACCTGGTTATTTCAAGCAAACAAACATCTTCGAATGGAACCGGATAACCAGACGTACAATTATAAAGTACCAAATCTTTATTACGTCCTTTACGTTCAAAAAATGAGACTAAATCTTCTATTTCTTGTTTAGAAGTCATTCCTGTTGAAGCATGAATCTCTCCATTGTAATTTTCACATAACCATCCTAACATTTCATAGTTATTATTACATGCGGATGGTATTTTTATCAACTCAGGCTTAAGTGAAGCTATTTCTTTTGCTGATGTTAAATCCCATGTGGAAGTAGAATAGATGATATCTAAACTCTCACAATATTCCTTTAAAATCTTATTTTGCTCCAAATCTAACTCTAAAAACTCTCTATGCTCTCCGTATGTATCTCCATATGCGTTTGCCGGATTCGGGTGTGGTGCATTATACTGGTCTTCTGTCAATAATTCTTTATTGCTTCTTTTTTGAAATTTAACAACATCTGCATTACAAAATATTTTTGCTACTCGAATTAATTCTTTTGCAATTTCAATATCTCCCTTATGGTTACAACCTATTTCGGCAATTACTTTTGCAGCTTTCATATAGTTATATTTTATCTGATTAAAGAATACTGTCTTATTGATATAATTCGTTATAATTTTTGATCATCTGTTCTGCTCCAAATTTCAAAGAATATTGCTTTATAAAAGCAGCATCCCATTTTTTATTAATAGCAGATAATATTACATTTTTAAGCCCTTCATTTGATCGATCATCTGTTATTTCCATAGCATTTGGATTATATAAATCTTCTATAGCATCTAAATCAGAAAAGGTAATAGAAGGTAACCCAAAAACAAATCCTTCGATAAAGGTGAGTCCAAAAGCTTCATTTTTACTTGTTGATATTATAAAATCACTTTGAGCATAATAACTTTTAATTTTATCGGTTGATAAAGCTCCAATGTATTTAACACTATTTGTTAGGTTATTTGAATGACAAAAATCTGTAACTTTTTTTAATTCCGAAGGTTGTGCATCCCCGACAAAGAGAACAAAAATCTTATCTAAGTCATTTTTATTCATAATAGATAACGATTGAAGTATCTGTAATTGATTTTTCCTATCACAAACCGTGCCTATGCTTAATAATATTTTTCTATTCTTATCTATTTTAAATTTGTTCCGAATATCAAAACTGTAATTTCTATTTGAAACCTTAAAATCTGTTCCATTTAATATTGTATGTATATTCTCAGGATTTAGATGCCCATAATCATTAAGTAATCTTTTAGCTTGTTTCGAGCTAACACATGTTATCGTTAGACGATTAATGTTTGGAGTTGAAAACAAATCCTTCTGATTCAACATGAGATCATTATATTCTCTTAGCATCGAACTCTTACCAATATATATATGCAAAGTTAAAAAGCATTTTATCTCTTTTTGAATCAAATAACGTATTACTTTATTATGCAAGCGTGTTATATCATGAATATGAACGATATTTGGTTTTAAATTATCAACATATTTAGTGATGAAATTATACTGTAGTTCATCTAAAAAATCATTTTTGAGCTCTTTTAATCTTCCTCTATTATTTCCAAGTGAGCTAACAATTCTTTTTATAAGCTTTAAATTAATTGTTGATAACAATCTTAATTTGGAATTCCTTAAAATTCTTAACTCATTATTCTTAAAATTTCCTTTTACAAATGAGCTGATCCAAAAATACTTTTCTGCGGTTAACTTAGGGTTATAATAAATATCTCCAAGTATCTTCTTCAATCCAGTAATATTCTTGGAGTCATGAAGATCATAACTTCTAATTGTATTCGCAATTACTAATATTTTCATTTTAAAATCGAAGTATGTTTTGCTATCAAATTAATTATTTGATAATTTTAAAAATCTATATTAAATTCACCCCACCCCTCTTCTGGAATTAATATTAAATGTTTTTCATTACCTCGCTTTGATACTTATTATGAAACAATACCAAGACTTCTTTTTAACCGAGATTAAAATCATTTAGATTAATATCTTCTTCTTTCAGCTTCTTTTCAATGTTTTTAACATCCTGATCATTGAAATATTCCTTCCATTCGCCTATTTTACCACTTCTCACAAAAGAACCTTTATATTTACTACTGCCAGCTACAATAGCTTCACCTCGCTTAGATTCCATTTCTTTAATTTTCTTTTTTGAAGCATTATTCATTGCAAAGTCCATTGCATTTGCATCATATTCGATTTCGAAAAATCGTATTAATTTTTCGAATACTTCTTTAGGTCGTACAATTAAGTTTTCATAAGACTCTATATAAACTCGATCAGCATATCTCTTTTGGAGTAATTTTTGACTCCTATAAACCTTGGTAAAATCACCTAATTTTTCATCAATAATTTCACGTGGATGGGTTATCTTAATTCCCCTATTGATATAATGAAAGAAATAAATAGAAATTAAATAATCCAAAGGATTTCTGTATAAAGAAAAGTTTTTATACCATAAATCTCCATTTATAAATTTGTGACTATGCACAATTTGTCTACTACTAGGCTCCTTTAATAAGGACTTAAGGTTATTAAATGTTTCTCCTAAATTACGTTTCATAATATTAGACTCCGAACTATGAAAGAAATAGTCAGATTGCATTTTATCAAAATCTACCCACTCTTTATCTCCCTTAATGTAACTCAGATAATTTGCGAGAAATAATAAAGTATAAGTAGTTCCTGATTTCATTAATGTATATATCCAATAGGAATTATTCGACATGGCGATTAGACAATTATCTTCCAACAAGGCTCGTCTTAACCTATATTCTGGAAAAAATTTGTCTATTAAGGTTTGTTTAAGAATTTGTCTGCTTTTATTCATCATATGATTAACTCTTCAAAAATGGTAATGTTAACACTCCTACATACTTTTTGGCATAAATAACTTTAACAATATTTATACCTGCCTCTGTAATTGCAGTTGATAAAGCTGCTCCAACAGCTCCGTAATTACTAATTAGAAAATAATTCATAACTACATTTAACAACACAAAAAACAATGATATTTTACTATGAACCTTCTCATATCCACACATTATTAACAATAATCCCGATGCACCTGTACTTATATTAACAAATTGTCCAATACACAAAATTATTAAAATGTTAAATGCCTCATCAAATTCATCACCCCATAATTGTAAAATATACTTCCCTAAAAAAACAAATATAAAAACAAATAAAATCGCAATGAATATTAACCCTGATGTTACCCTTTGAACGAGTATGTTCAACTCATTTATTTTTCCCTCAGCATACAAAGATGCTAACTTTGGAGATATCGAAGAATTTGTTAGCTGCAAAAAAAAGCTTGTAAGTAAAGCTAAAGTCGCAGCAACACTATATAATCCCACCTGCTTTGCATCAGACAACCAACCTAACATTACTATATCTGCATTGGCAGCAATAATAATACTAGTACTGACTAATAACATTGGTAAGGCCATCTTTAGCATGGGCTTTAGCACCAGAGTTCTTCTGTCTTTCTGATAACCTCTTATTTTTTTCCAATAAAAAAAAATAGAAAAAGAAACAACTAAACGACCAATTGCATACGCCATTGCAACATTCTCTACATTAATGTCAAATTGTGAGTAATGGATTATTAGAAGTATCGCACCTACGACCCATATACTCAACGTATTTTCAACTAAATTACTCTGCCATATCTTCTTATATCCAATTAAACCTGAAGCAAATACCCTAGAATAAGTTTGTGGAATAATCATAACAAAAGCAAGAATCAAAGGAATCCTTAATTGCGATTCATTGAACACGTATCCAACAAGTAGCGGTACTAAAAGCAACCCTAATACAGCTATCACTAATGCTACAAATCCATTAAATTTTGTTGCTGAGTATATATAATTCGCAATTGAATTAAAGTCTCTTTTTTCACGGTTTATTGAAATATATTTAACTAATACATTATTCATTCCAAAAATGGTAAATACCAGAAGTAAGGACCCTACCCGATTTGCCAAATTCACAACACCTAAACCTTCTGCACCAAGGGTTCTACCTAGATACACACTAACCAATAAACTGACAATCATACCTAACACCTTCACAATCAAGGACGCTGATGACTTACGAATAACTTCAATAGTATGAATATCAAGTTTACTGACTATTGTATTATATATCTTTATCATTCTTATGAGGCCAACTACTATTTTATAGATTCTAAAATTATACTCGTTGATGTAATGTCATCTATAAAAATAGCCTCCGTAGGTACTTCGTATAGCAGGTCCATTCCTGGAAGATTTTTGATTATTTCATTTTCATATTTACCATATAAATCAGGCTGTGCTTTTTTACACTCTTCTACATCTTTATTTATATAAGCCAATGTAAATCGATCTTCGCCGATAATCTCTTTGACCTGTTGTCTTATATTATCATTAGGCGATATAAATGCACAAATTGCAATAACCCCCTGATCATTTAATAGTTTACACATATGTGCCACACGCCTTAAATGCTCAGCTCTATCCGCTAAAGAATAATCCAACTCGTGCGATAATCCAGCTCTAACTGTTGCCCCATCGAATACGACCACTGTTTTCCCTTTATCAAACAATGCTTTTTCGATTGTATAAGCTAATTCACGCTTACCACTTCCATGTAGACCTGTAATCCAAATGGTTTGGCCTCTTTGATTATAACGTTCTTCTCTTTCTGAAACTGAAATCAAACTCTCACCACGATTCATCTTTTCACGATCCATATCGGCTATTCGTGAATAAAGATCCTCCTCTTTTGCTTTATCGATGATCATACCAACTGAACAGGTGTTGTTTGTTACCGGATCGATTAAAACGAAAGCACCGGTACTTTTATTTTTATAATAAGGATCAAAGAAGAGTGGTTGATTGGTTGAAATGGTTACACGACCAATTTCATTCAATGAAAAAGTCTCTTTATCAAGTTTATCTAAAGTATTAACATCCACCTGGTACTGAATCTCATCAATTCGGGCTTTGGTTTTATTGGTGGTGTGTTTAATAACAAACTGTGTATGCAGGTTCATTTCCTGTTCATCCATCCAAACCAGCATGGCTTCAAATTGGCGACTAGATTTTGGTTGACTATCCGAATGAACCAACATTTCTCCTCTTGAAATATCAATTTCATCTTCCAAGGTCAGCGTTATACCTTGAGGACAAAATGCTTCCTCAAGCTCTCCCTCGTATGTATGGATTCCACTTACTTTCGACTTTTTACCTGAAGGTATAGCCATGATTTCATCGCCCTTTCTTATAATACCTGATGCCACTTTTCCTGAGAAACCTCTAAAGTCCAAATTTGGTCGAAGCACATATTGAATAGGGAAACGGAAATCTTCAAAATTTCGATCACTGACAACATGCACGGTCTCCAGGTAATCCAATAATGATGGCCCATGATACCATGGCATATTTTCCGACTTGTCTACTACATTATCACCTTTTAAGGCAGATAATGGCATACACTGGATATCCGGAATATTTAGTTGGGAGGCAAAGTCCTTATAATCCTCACTTATTTGATTATAAACCTCCTCTTTATAATCCACAATGTCCATTTTATTAATGGCCAATACCACATGCTTAATGCCCAGCAGTGAAACCAAATAAGTATGTCGTTTGGTTTGCGTAATCACTCCTGTGCGGGCATCTACCAAAATAATAGCCAGGTTTGCCGTAGAACCACCCGTAATCATATTACGGGTATACTGCTCGTGCCCAGGGGTATCTGCTATAATAAACTTGCGTTTATTTGTGGAGAAGTAACGGTAAGCCACATCAATAGTGATGCCCTGCTCACGTTCTGCTTTTAATCCATCTAATAATAAAGCATAATCAATTTCTTCACCAGCATTACCAACACGCTTACTGTCGCGTTCCAATGCTGTTAATTGATCTTCATACAGCTTTTTACTATCAAATAATAAACGACCAATTAATGTAGATTTACCATCATCGACCGACCCCGCCGTTAATAAGCGCAGTAAATCCTTTTTTTCATCCTGATCAAGAAACTGATCTATATTTAATTTTGAATCAATCATTATAATTTCTTTGCTGTAAATTTAGAAGTACCCCTCTCGCTTTTTCTGTTCCATACTGGCTTCCTGATCGAAATCAATGACACGTGTAGTGCGTTCTGATTGGGTAGCTGTCATCATTTCTTCTACAATCTTTTCAATGGTGTCAGCTTCTGACTCTACAGCTCCTGTAAGCGGATAACAACCTAAAGTTCTGAATCGCACCATTCTCATCTCAGCTTTCTCAACCAGCTCTTTAGGCATACGCTCATCATCTACCATTATTAAGTTGCCCTCCACTTCAACTACAGGTCTTTCTTTTGCAAAATACAAAGGCACAATAGGAATTTGTTCCAAACGAATGTACTGCCAAATATCTAATTCCGTCCAATTTGACAAGGGGAACACACGAATGGATTCACCTTTATGTACATTGGTATTATAGATATCCCAAAGCTCAGGGCGCTGATTCTTTGGATCCCATTGGTGATATTTATCACGAAAAGAAAATATACGTTCTTTAGCTCTTGACTTTTCCTCATCACGACGTGCACCTCCGAAGGCAGCGTCAAACTTATATTTTGATAAACCTTCTAATAAGGCTTGTGTTTTCATCAAGTCGGTATGTATCTTACTACCGTGAGAAAAAGGACCAACACCCTCTTCGAATGCTTTTTGATTGGAGTTCACAATTAAGTCCCAATTATGGTCTTTCACATATTGATCTCTAAATTTAATCATCTCCTTAAACTTCCACTTAGAATCAATGTGCATCAGCGGAAAAGGCACCTTACCCGGAGCAAAAGCCTTCTCAGCTAATCGCACCATAACCGACGAATCTTTTCCAATTGAATAAAGCATCACCGGATTTTCAAATTCAGCTGCTACTTCACGGATAATGTGAATGGCTTCCGCCTCGAGTTCTTTTAGGTGACTTAATCTATAATTTCGCATGATTGTTTCTTCCTAATAAGTGATTTTGGGTATGATAACTTCCAATATTTGCTCTACGCACTCATCAACTGAATACTTAGAAGTGTCAATATTTAAATCAGGATTGACTGGAGGTTCAAAGGGAGCAGATATACCAGTAAAGTCACTTATCTCACCAGCTCTGGCTTTTTTATACAAGCCTTTGGTATCTCTTTTCTCGCACGCAGCTAATGGCGGATTAACGTAAACTTCAATGAAGTCTTCGCGTCCTATAATATCCTTTGAAAGATCACGAATTTCTTTAGTTGGACTAATGAAGGCAGACAAAGTTATTAAGCCACCATCTAAAAACAACTTACAAACTTCAGCAATACGCCGCACATTTTCTGTTCGGTCCTCATCCGAAAAGCCAAGGTTACTATTAATACCTGTTCGGATATTGTCTCCATCAAGCAACTTACACAAAATGCCTCTTCTATACAATTCTTTTTCCAGAGCAGATGCCAGTGTACTTTTCCCAGAACCTGATAATCCGGTAAACCAAATTACTTTTGCCCGATGTTTTAACAACTTTTCCCTATCCTGCCTTGATAGTATTCTGTCGAATATTGGATATATGTGTTTATCTCCCATTTAGTTCTATTCTCTTCCTAAATTATAGCTTTTAAAGCCAATGTCTTCTATTTGTTGTTTATCAATTATATTCCTCCCGTCAAACACAAAAGCTGGCTTTTTCATCCCATTATAAACCTTCTCCCAGTCATAGCTTTTAAACTCATCCCACTCGGTTAGAATGGCAACTGCATGTGTATCGCCCATGGCTTCATAAGCATCTCTAACCACTGTAACTAAGTGTTTATTTTGTTCTTCTGAGCGAGTATTCAAATAATCTAAATCGGCGTAAATCTGTTCCGCTTTAACTTTTGGGTCATAAACTACTAGTTCAGCCTGTTCATTCAACAAATAGTCGGCTACATAAATCGCTGCCGATTCTCGCGTATCATTCGTATCCTTTTTAAAGGCCCAGCCAAGGATAGCAATCTTTTTCCCATTAACAGTATTGAAAAGGTTTTGAACAATCTTTTCGGCAAAACGACGTTTTTGGTAATCATTTAATTTTATCACTTGTTCCCAATAGTCTGCCACTTCCTCCAAACCATAAGAGCGGGCAATGTATACCAGGTTCAAAATATCTTTTTGAAAACATGAACCTCCGAAACCTACAGAAGCTTTTAAAAATTTGGAGCCAATACGACTATCTGCTCCAATAGCATTGGCAATTTCATCCACATTTGCCCCTGTTTGTTCACAAAGAGCCGATATGGCGTTTATGGATGATACCCTTTGTGCCAAAAAAGCATTGGCTGTTAGTTTGGATAACTCCGACGACCATACATTAGTGGTTATTATTCTCTCTCGTGGCAACCAATGCGAATAGATGTCTATTAAACACTGAATGGCGTTTAGTCCATCTTCATCCTGATCACCTCCTATTAAAACACGATCGCCATTGTGTAAGTCATCAATGGCTGTGCCTTCCGCTAAGAATTCCGGGTTGGATAGTACTTTAAATTGAATATCCTTTCCTTCCGCATCTAAAATAGTCTTAATTGACTCTGCGGTTCGCACTGGTAAGGTTGACTTTTCAACAACGATTTTATCAGAAGTGGAAACTTTAGCGATATTTCGAGCACATAACTCCACATACTTTAAGTCGGCAGCCATGCCTTTACCAACTCCGTACTTTTTAGTTGGTGTATTCACAGAGATAAAAACCATTTCAGCTTCGTTGATGGCATTATCTACATTGGTTGAAAAAAATAAATTGCGCCCTCTTGCTTCAAGAACCACTTCTTTTAATCCTGGTTCATAAATTGGGAGATTATCCAGGCTCTCATCGTTCCAATCTGCAATACGTTGTACGTTAATATCAACAACAGTCACTTTTATCTCCGGGCACTTTTGAGCAATCACAGCCATAGTCGGTCCTCCAACATAACCGGCTCCTATGCAACAAATATTTTTTATCTTATTTGGGAGATTCATCTATACACTTTTGACTTCAATAAGCATTCTTGATTAATTCAGAAACTCTTCGCTATACTAGTCCAAACTAACTTTCCAAAAATCACTCCTAAACCAATAAACCCTCCTAAGAACACACTCACAACCAAAATAATTTTCTTCTTTGGTGCACTTTTTTCAATGGGCACTTTAGCAGGTTCTAGTATGGTAAAGGCTGGCGTTTGTTCATTGACAGCTATTTTGGCCTGTTCCAACTGTTGAGCAAGACCTTTGAACACAGTAGATGACATATCGTATTCATCACTCAGGCGCTGAAACTCGAGATTGACACGCTCAGACACCATATTACGATGCTGATCCTTGTAGGCGAAAAAGGACCTTTGAGCTACTTCGTATTCAGCTTTCTTTTGATCGAACTGTCCTTGCACAAACTCCAAATGTTCTCTGGATTGTTTGGTTTTATACTTGATAATATAATCCTGCAATAATTCAACAGCTTTCTGAACCACCTGCGCCACTAATACCGGCTCACCCAATTCGGCGGATACATTGATTAATCCCGTTTTTTTATCTACATCAATCACCACTACCTCTTCTACTGCCGCCATTGCCATTAGTTCTTCTTCGGACAGATTCAATACACCATAGTCAGTTACAGCTATTTCTTCGTCGGTCGTATCGCTTAACGCATCTTTAATCGTCCAGGGGAGGCGAATGGTATATTTAGCTATTTTGCTACCTAATGACTCAATGGTATCTGCTACTGCATAGTCATAAAAAGAAATTGGCTGTTGATAACCTTCGAAATGAAATTGTTGGTGAATCATCTCCCTTTTAAATGGGTATGAATTCACCACCTGCGGATATATTTCAGCAGGAATACCTGATGACTGTCCCATCATGGAACCCAGGTTAATGCCTGCCATACTGGCTAAGCCACCTAAATTCCCCAATGCACCTCCTTGCTTTTCCTCAGATGGTATGAGCGTACAATACGCTTCATATTTAGCAGGACTGGTAAACGCAATAATTAAACCAATAAAGACAGCGATACCAATAGAATAATAAATTGTTCTACGTCCGTTCCAAATCGTTTTGACGAGGGCAATGAGGTCTATCTCGTCGTCTTTGATGATTTGGAGTTTATCGTTAGTATTTTCTGTATTCATGTACTGAACTATTATTTTCTTTTATCCTCAGATGGATATTTATTTCTTCTTTGTCCACAGATTTACGCAGATTTTTCATTTCTGCGAAAATCTGTGTTAATCTGTGGATTATCATTTTTTTATTTTCAAACAATAATTAGACATTTATGAATTAATGATTCTCTTGTATTCCAATGAATCATTTCCAAAATTAACAAGAAGGGCTAGTTTCTTTCCTGTAATTTTTAAATAGTTTATGACTTGTGCCAAATGTTCATCGGTTAATTCTGAGACTGCCTTTAACTCGACTATTATTTCATCGTAACAAATAAAATCAGCTTTATAGCGCTTGTTTAATTCAATTCCTTTGTATTTAACTATTAACTCTTCTTCTCGCTTGAAAGGAATACGTTTGTTTCCTAATTCAACAGCTAAAGCTTCCTGATAAATGGCTTCTGACATACCACCTCCTAAAACGGAGTGTACTTCCATACAACAACCTATTATTTTATAGGTCTTTTCTTTATCAGGCAACATTGTCATTTTAACTATTCGATTTTCTTCTTAAATAAATTTTGTCCCCAGATTTTCGCTGATTAACGCTGATGCGAACCAACTGTGTTTCTTTTTTTGAAATAGCAAGGCTATTTCTTTATCTGTGACAATCTGCGTAATCTGTGGTTCTATCTGTTTACTATTTTCTTTTTCTTGTTCGCAGATCAGCTCAAATTTTCACGTATGAAAAAAGACTGCGCTATTTCTTTTCTATGTGAATCTGTGATTTATTTTTGCAACTACACTATACAGTAATTATATCCTTAATTTCCCATTCGATCAGCAATGGTCACAATTGTCAATGATAAAGATGCCAACGCACTGGCCATGGCAATCCAGGCAGTCGCCGGCATTGGTTCTCGTTCAGGCTTTTCAGGCACCACCACTTCTGAGCCTGGCATTACTTTAGGGTAGTTTCTAAAGAACAAGAAGCTCTTTGTGGATGCTGCTGCCCCGTTCGGGTAGATCACATAGGATTTTCCCTTTTTGGCGCGCAAACTAAACCCTCCACCTGATTGCACATAGTGTTTCAGGCGCTTGCCATCCACGTAGGATACTGAGAGTGGATTCAATACGCCACCTGTCACCTTCACCGTTTGGAGCTCACGCGGTATCACCAGTTCATCGCCATCCTGCAAAAAGATATCATCTTTACTGCCGGGTTGTTTGAGAATCTTCTCCAGATCGATACTCACCACATCAAAACCTAAATCATCAAACACCAATGACGTATCAGAAGCTACCAACTGTTCCCGTAAACGTTTTACTTTTTGAGATACTTCCACCTTACGTGTGAGCATTGCCCCTTTCGCATAGGCATTAGGCGACAATCCACCCGCACGTTGTATAATCGTTGACACACGTTCTTTCTTGGAAGTCAGGCTAAATTGCCCCGCATAGTTAACCTCACCCATAATATTAATAACACTTTTGTCTTCATAGCCTGGTGAACGACGGACAAATATTTGGTCATATGGTTGTAATACAAACATCGCATCTTCCCCATTCATCTTTAAATCGCGCGAAATGGTAAATTGAAATACATGTGCTATTCTATCACCGGCCTTTTGGGCTTCATCATATGACAGTCGTCTTGAAATCTCAATAAATGCTTCTGATGCTGATTCCTTGAAACCACCTGCTTTGAAAACCAGATCGGATAAATTCATATCCTGGTTATAATCAAATTCACCAGGGTATTGAACCTCACCAAATATCTCTACCGTGCGTATCTCACGCAGGTCGTCAATTGATGAAATGGTAATCATGTCCTCCCGTTTCAGTTCAATGTCAGATTCTCCCCTTAAAACAGCTCCTACATCAAAAGTAATATTCTGAAGTGTCAAATCCTCCATTAAACGCGTTACCAAACCTCTGTTCAGGAACACATCTTCCCTGACGCCATCTGCATTATCAATGAGTTGCTTCAGGGTTAACCCTTCGGTTAGCTCATAATTACCAGGCCGATACACAGCTCCCTGAATACTTACTTTATTTTCGTAACGCTCCAATATCGTACCGGCAAAAATACTGTCGCCACTCTCGAGCATTACCTGTTCATATTCTTTAGCCAGTACATCTTTAAAAGCACGCTGACGGGATGTTGTGCGGTACAGTTCTACGCGGTGTGTGTAGGCATTTTCAGTAAAACCACCTGCGTATTCAATCATATCGCTCATCTTCTCATTGCCCTTGGCTTCAAAAATGCCGTTACGCTTAAATTCTCCCCCTACTTTTATTCGTTTTTCGTAGGTTGGGACCAGGATAACATCACCATCGCTAAGAGATACATTGACATCACTCTTTCCTTTGATTAGGAATTCGTATACATCCAGTTTAGTTACAAGCTCACCATTGCGAATTACCTGTATGGCCCTAAAGGACCCTTCTTTATTGGGTCCCCCTGCCAGATACAGGGCATTAAACGCTGTAGCTGTTCCTGGTACGGTATAAGTTCCCGGCACAAACACCTCACCAATAACATTTACTTTGATTGACTTAACAGTACCCACATTGATGCTCACAAAGGTTTTGGGATTTGCCGATTTTAAGTCACTATAGATGGTTGTTAACTTACTATGTATGCGTTTTTGAGCTTCCTCCTGTGTTAAACGCCCCACTTGTATTGGTCCGATATTTGGGATATTGATGAACCCATTCTTATCAACCAGTAAATTGTAGCTCTGCTGCGAAACGCCCCACACATCGATGATTATTTCATCGCCAGGCCCCAGCACATACGATGGTGGCACGGGTAAATTCACATTAGGTTCAAAAGTCAGTTTATCATTATTAAAGAAGGAAAAACCAAATATACGCTGATCGATTACAGCTGAATCAACAGGCATTTTCACCGACTCAATCATTCCAAATTCACTAACAGAACTTGATTCCATACCTGGCTGATTGAGGCCAGTGCCACCAGTTAACTTCACCTCATTAATACGTTGACGGAGTTTGGTGATTTGCTCCTGGCTCATCCCTCTCGCCTGAGCTAAAGCAATGGCCTGCTGCTCACTTAAGCCACGCTTCTCCATTTCCTGAATCATTCTCAGCACCTGTGCATCTGTCATCTCATCAACATTAACAGATTTAACATCTACCGAGTTGGGATCAATACTTTGTCCCCATGTGGTAACTGAAGAAGCTACCAATAGCAATAATGACAGAAACAATAATCTCATCTTCATATATATCTTTTATCTTTCTTTGCCAGAATCTTGAAACTGCTTAAGCAAGAATTACACCTGCAGTTTGAATCTTATTTTTAGCAAATATCCCTTACAAAAACTAAATATTTACGTCAGCTAGGTGACCTTTGGATACACTGCCGCCTCCTGACTTACATAGCGAAATCCCATTCATACGCAAACCAGCAATTTCTATCAGACTGTAAACCAACCCACAACACCAACCAACTCTATCGTCCAACATTTGACGGCGCGAAGTTATGGATAAATAAGGACAAAAGCACGTTAAAAAAACCTATTTTTCAACATAATAATTGTTGAAATAAATCAGGCTTCATGATTAGTCCTTACTATTCAAACTACTCCTTAAAAAAACGTTTTTGGAAGAATAATATTATAATGATGCCAATGGTTATGGATGAATCGGCTATATTAAAAACAGGACGAAAGAAGATAAATGGATTTCCGCCCACATAAGGTATCCACTCAGGGTATCGCCCTTCTATCAATGGGAAATACAGCATATCAACCACCTTACCATGTAAAAAGGAAGAGTAACCGCCAGCTTCGGGTAAGAAAGTCGCGATTTGCCCATAACTATGATCGAATATCATTCCGTAGAAGGCACTATCAATAATATTACCAAGAGCTCCGGCCAAAACCAGTCCTACGCAATAGATTAACCCTTTAGGCGCGCCCTTCTTGCTTAAATTAACCATGTACCAGCCAATACCAACAACCGCTACTATGCGAAAGATGCTCAAAAATGCTTTGCCAAATTTACCGGCCAGCTGCATACCAAAAGCCATTCCATTGTTTTCAACAAAATGTATAATGAACCAATTGCCTAGAACAGGTATCTCATCCCCAAGCATCATATGGGTTTTGATATAAAACTTTGACACCTGATCAACCAACAGAATCAGGAAAATTATAAGAAATGATTTTTTTAATACCGACATATTCTCAAGAAATAAATACAATTAGTAATTACGGCTGACACCTTAACATGTTTCAAAAAAGATCATGCTATATAAAACGCACAAAAGACCAATGGAGTATTTACTATCATCCATTGGCCATTATGCATATTGATATTTTAAATGATATCTTTCTACTTCTGCCCCTGCTTAGCTTCCACACTCAATGTTGCGTGAGGAACGGCCTTTAAACGCTCCTTGGGAATCAGCTTACCGGTTACCCGGCAAACACCATAGGTTTTGTTTTCGATGCGCACCAAGGCTGCCGAAAGATGCTGAATGAACTTTTGTTGTCGCTGAGCCAGTTTACCTGCTTCTTCTTTAGATAATACCGCAGCTCCCTCTTCCAATACTTTAAAAGTTGGTGAGGTATCCTGTGTATCGTTACCATCCTGATGTGTAATGGTATTTCTCAGCAGCTCATAATCTTTTTTGGCCTTATCAAGTTTCTTCAGAATAATCTCTTTGAATTCCTGAAGTTCTTCGTCCGAGTAACGTGTTTTTTCAGCCATAATGACTAAGTTTTAGTTTACACATACCACTAGGCCTTCATCACATGAATGGCTGTGGTTATTTCATCATCAATCTCAACGGTTGTAACACCATCGTTATTGCATGTATCAACCAATTTAACTTCTACAGCGAGTGTTTGCGCACCAATGTACTCAGCATGCTTTTCCACTGCACTATTGATTGCTTCATGCTTTTGAATTTGCAATTTGATTTTATCTGTTACATCAAAACCAGAATCTTTGCGCAGGTTCTGAATGCGATTAACAAATTCACGGGCAATTCCTTCCTCACGCAATTCATCAGTTACATTAATATCCAATGCAACCGTTATTTTGCCCTCATTAGTCACTAACCAACCCGGAATATCTTCAGATAATATCTCAACATCTTCAAGTGTAAGAACGATGGATTGTCCATTGACATCCAATGTAAATTGTTCTTCTTTCTCGAAGATAGCAATTTCTTCCTGACCCATGGCATTTATGGCTCCTGAAATTACCTTCATATTTTTACCGTGCTTTGGCCCAAGGGTTTTAAAATTAGGCTTAATCTTCTTCACCAATACACCCGATGAATCTTTCAGGAATTCCATCTCCTTCACATTCACCTCAGTAAGCACTAAATCCTTGATAGCTTCCAGCTGATGCTCAAAGGTTTCATCCAATATTGGAATCATCACCTTACCCAATGGCTGACGCACTTTCAGGTTAACCTTACGACGCAGACTCAATACCATAGAAGAGATGGACTGCGCATACTCCATACGCTCCTCAAGTGCTTTATCAATCAGCTTCTCATCAAATTTTGGAAACTCTGCCAGGTGAACTGAAACATCAGTATACCTCCCTGAAACCTTATTTAAATCAGCAAATAACTGGTCGGTAAAGAATGGGGCAATAGGAGCTGATAGCAGCGCCACTGTTTCCAAACAAGCGTATAGCGTCTGGTAAGCAGCCAATTTATCTTCATTCATTTCACCACCCCAGAAACGCTTACGATTCAAACGCACATACCAGTTACTCAGGTTCTCCATAACAAAATCCTGAATGGCACGGCCAGCACGCGTCGGCTCATAGCTTTCATAACTGTCGTTGACTTCTTTAATCAGTGAGTTGAGCAATGACATGATCCAGCGATCAATCTCTGAGCGTTTCTCAACGGGCACCGAGGCCTCCTGACCTGTAAATCCATCGATATTGGCATAGAGAGCAAAGAACGAATAGGTATTATACAAGGTGCCGAAGAACTTACGTTTCACCTCATCCACCCCAGAGATATCAAACTTTAGGTTATCCCATGGCTGTGCATTCGTAATCATGTACCAGCGCAAAGGATCGGAACCATACTGCTCAATGACCTCGAATGGATCTACGCCATTACCAAGGCGCTTCGACATCTTATTGCCATTCTTATCCAGAACCAGACCGTTAGAGATAATATTTTTAAAGGCCACCGAATCGAATAACATGGTGGCAATAGCATGCAAGGTAAAGAACCAGCCTCTTGTCTGGTCAACTCCTTCTGCAATAAAGTCGGCCGGATACACTTCATTGAAGCCTTCCTTGTTTTCAAATGGGTAATGCATTTGTGCATAAGGCATGGCACCCGAATCAAACCACACATCAATCAGGTCCGACTCGCGCTGCATTGGCTGCCCACTGTCTGACACCAGAATAATATCATCTACATGGTGGCGGTGCAGATCAATCTTTTCGTAATTCTCTTTTGAGTTATCACCCACCTCAAAGCCTGCAAACGGATTCTTCTCCATCAATCCGGCTTCTACCGCCTTATTTATTTCATTCATCAGCTCTTCTACAGAGCCAATACATTTTTCTTCTGTTCCATCCTCTGTCTTCCAGATAGGTAGCGGCGTTCCCCAATAGCGCGAACGGCTCAGGTTCCAGTCTACCAAATTCTCCAGCCACTTGCCGAAACGACCTGTCCCGGTTGATGCAGGTTTCCAGTTAATGGTTTTATTCAACTCAATCATGCGATCGCGCACAGCGGTGGTTTTAATAAACCAGCTATCCAATGGATAATAGAGCACCGGCTTATCGGTGCGCCAGCAATGCGGGTAGTTGTGCACATGCTTCTCAACCTTGAAAGCCTTGTTTTCTTTCTTCAGCATCACCGACAAATCCACATCAAGTGTAGCATCTTCTTCGGTCAATGAAGAATCGTAAGCATTTTTTACAAAACGACCGGCATACTCAGCATAAGCTTCGGTATTAACGAAACTGGCAACAAAATCAGTGTCAAGATCTTCTATCCTGAAGAACTTACCGCTTTTATCAACCATCGGCTGACGCTTCCCTTCTTTATCAATCAGGATGAGCGGCGCAATGCCTGCCACTTTAGCCACACGGTCGTCATCAGCACCAAAGGTAGGTGCGATATGCACGATTCCTGTACCATCTTCAGTGGTTACATAATCACCCAAAATCACACGGAAAGCATCACCATCAGGTTTCACCCATGGCATTAGCTGTTCATAGCGAACTCCTTCCAAATCAGTTCCCACATACTCAGCCACCACCTTAAACGGTATCTTTTTATCACCTGGCTGGTAAGCATCAAACTCCAGCTCAGCATTTTTGGGGTTAAAATAGTTATTCACCAATGACTTGGCAACAATAACCGAAACAGGCAGGCCTGTATATGGATTGTATGATTTAACTTTTACATATTCGATTTTTGGTCCAACCGCCAAAGCTGTGTTTGAAGGCAAAGTCCATGGCGTAGTGGTCCAGGCCAGGAAGCTTAGCTCTTCATCGTTATCAAACAGCTTTTCAGAAGCCTCGTTACGCACAATTTTAAATTGCGCCGTACAAGTAGTATCCTTCACATCGCGGTAACACCCTGGCTGGTTCAGTTCATGAGTACTTAACCCAGTACCGGCCGCCGGCGAATAAGGCTGTATAGTATAGCCTTTGTACAACATATCTTTCTTGTACAGCTCTTTCAGCAACCACCAAAGCGTTTCGATGTAACGGTTATCGTAGGTAATGTATGGATCATCCATATCTACCCAGTAGCCCATTTTATGTGTTAAGTCTTCCCACAAATCAGTGTATTTCATCACATCTTTGCGACAGGCTTCGTTATATTCGGCAACAGAAATACTTTTACCAATATCTTCCTTGGTGATACCCAATGCTTTTTCAACGCCCAGCTCAACTGGTAAACCGTGTGTATCCCAACCAGCCTTACGTTTCACCAGGTAGCCCTGCTGCGTTTTAAAGCGGCAAAATATATCTTTAATGGTTCGCGCCATTACGTGGTGAATACCAGGAATACCATTGGCAGAAGGCGGTCCTTCGTAAAATACGAACGTAGGTTTACCTTCTCTGGTCGTGATACTCTTCTCAAATGCTCCGTTTTCTTCCCAGGTCTTCAAAACATCCTTGTTCACCTGCGACAGATTCAATCCTTTATATTCCGGAAATTTTGCGCTCATCAATTCAATATTTTACCCTAATTTTAAAAAGTTTACAAATATAGATGTTGGTGCCTTGAAAAACAAATGATTCATAACACTTAAAGCATCATTTTAACCCTTTCTTTTAATCACTATAAATAAGCCTCATAAAAGACAAATGCGGATATTCTTCATCAATTGCATTAACTTTTTATTTACTTTTGCGCCATCAATAACTAGTATAAACTATTAATTACACATCACTTATGAAAAGAATTCTATTTTCATTGATGGCCGCTATGGCATTTGGAGCTGTTGTAAAAGCTCAAAACCTTCAGGTTCACTATGATTTTGGTAAAGAGCGTAAACAAATCACAACAACATTGGAGATGTTTAAACCAGATAAATATGGTAGCACTTTCTTCTTTGTTGATATGGATTACAGCAATGACACCAGGGGTGTTGATAATGGTGTTTCTTTAGCTTACTGGGAGATTGCACGAAGCTTCAAATGGAACGAAAGTCAAAAATTCGAACCCCGGATAGAATATAATGGAGGTAATCTTAAATTAAACGATCCCCTACCATTCACAATCATTGAAAATGCATGGCTTGTGGGAGGGCAATATACGTTTAACAATGCCGACTTCTCTCGAATATTAACACTACAAGCTAACTACAAGTACATCAAAGATAAGGAAGATGCTGCATTTCAGTTAACAGCTGTCTGGGGGCTTCATTTTATGGATAGAAAACTTTCACTGGTTGGCTTCGCCGACTTCTGGAAAGAAGAGATGTTCTGGGGAACTGACTACCGTTTCTTAATGGAACCACAAATATGGTATAACACCTGTAAAAATTTCTCTTTTGGTGGAGAAATTGAGATGAGCAACAATTTCGTTAAAGATGAATTTGTTGTTAACCCGACCCTGGCTGTTAAGTGGACATTCTAATTAATACAACAATATCATGTTAGAGAAATTCTTCAAACTATCAGAAAATAAAACCACTGTCAAAACAGAGATCGTTGCCGGTATCACTACGTTTATGACAATGGCCTACATCCTGGCTGTCAACCCCGATATTCTTTCGGCTACAGGCATGGATAAAGGGGCGCTATTTACCGCTACAGCAATTTCGGCTGCCGTGGGTACCTTAGTAATGGCACTGTGGGCTAAATTACCATTTGCTCTGGCTCCAGGCATGGGACTGAACGCTTTCTTTGCCTTTGGTGTATGTATTGGCATGGGTATGTCGTGGCAATTTGCATTAACAGCTGTATTCCTCGAAGGTATCCTGTTTATTTTAATGACTGCGTTCAATATACGTGAGTTAATTATCAATGCAATTCCTGGCAGTATCAAAAACGCCATTTCAGTCGGTATTGGTTTATTCATTGCTTTTATCGGCATGAAAAATGCGGGTATCATTGTTGCTCACGACGCAACATTTGTTCACTTAGGCGATATGAAAAGCGGTGCTGTACTACTGGCATTAGGCGGTATTGTTATTACTGGTGTATTGCTGGCACTAAAAGTAAAAGGCGCCCTGCTAATTGGCATGGTAGCAACCACAATAGTTGGCTTGCCTTTAGGCGTAACACAGTTGCCGCACTTCGATTTCTCAGTACCTTCTATCTCTTCAATTGCCTGGCAATTTGACTGGAGCTGGCTGAATAACCCGGAAGGTATCTTCACCATGATTACTGTACTTTTCACTTTCCTTTTTGTGGATATGTTTGATACAGTTGGCACCTTAATTGGCGTATCGACCAAAGCTAAAATGATTAACGAAGACGGCCGCATACCAAATGTAAAGCAGGCACTGATGGCTGACTCTATTGGTACTACCGTAGGAGCTGCCTTAGGTACTTCAACTGTTACAACATATGTGGAGTCTGCAGCAGGTGTTGCTGAAGGTGGCCGCACCGGCTTAACCGCTTTAACAACGGCTGTATTATTTATTTTTGCATTATTCCTGTCGCCATTATTCCTGATGATTCCGGCAGCTGCAACTGCACCTGCATTGGTGTTGGTAGGGGTAATGATGATGACACCTATTCAGAATCTGGATTTAGATGACTTCACTGAATCTATTCCTGCTTTCTTCACATTAGTTATGATGCCACTAACCTTCTCTATTGCTGAAGGTATTGTATTTGGTATTCTGTCGTATGTGATTTTGAAATTACTGACAGGTAAATTCAAAGATATATCAATCATCAGTTACATTCTGGCTGTGTTATTCATCATGAAGTTTATTTTCATGTAAAGATTGATAGTCAAAATACTTCAAAGAGGCCTTTCGAAAGATGGGCCTTTTTTTGTCCAAAAACAGCGTGTACCTGCGCATACATCTCCGGTCGTGCATGCAGGGCTTCCGGTCACAAAACTTCTATCTCCGGTCGGCACTATACCCCTTCCGGTCGTGCATGCGGAGCTTCCGATCGCATAACTTCTATCTCCGGTTGGCACTATACCCCTTCCGGTCGTGCATGCGGAGCTTCCGGTCGCACAACTTCTATTTCCGGTCGGTACTATTCCCCTTCCGGTTGCGCAAGTAGAGCTTCTTTGATCCTACCATCCCTTCCTAAACTGTTAGAAAAGACTTGTTGGTTCACACATTGGGTTCCTTGGATATTAAAGAGTTGGATATAAAAAAAACAGCCACCCGTAGGCAGCTGTCTTCATATTTTCAGTTAATACAAGATTAGGCCATGTTTGGTCGCTCTAATCCATATCCTTTCTTTTTATCTTCTGCTTTTAACGCAGCTGCAACAATAATTGCAAGCAATCCTGTTGCAGCAAATATAACCATTGGCAGTGTATAATCATAGTGACTAAAGACACCATTATCATCTACAACTTTACAATATTTCTCGAGCACAATTCCAATTAACAATGGCATTCCCATAAGTCCCCAGTTTTGAACCCAAAAGATTAACGCATATGCAGAACCTAACTGTTTCTCAGGAATAATCTTTGGAACCGATGGCCACATGGCAGACGGAACAAGCGAGAAAGTTACCCCCAAAAGGATAATTAGCACAATAGCAATTATGTAATGATTTAAGATTGGGGCAGCAAAAAACGAATGAACAGCCAACAGCATAACTGAACCAATCAGCATTATCGTCGCTCCTTTTCCTTTTCTATCATAGAGGTTACCAAAGAATGGTGTTAATATAATAGTTCCAAACGGCAATAAACTTGGAATAGCTCCGGCAAAATCTTCGTTTACTCCATATTTATTAATCATCAAGTCTGTCGCATAATATAAGAAAGGGAAAATTCCAGAATAAAACAGCACACATAACAAAGCAATAAGCCAGAAGCCTTTATTCTTGATGATAAACAAAATATCTGAAACCTTAAAGGCATCTTCTTCTGACACTTCATCACTAATACCTTCCGATTTTTCAAGCTTTTTATCCATGAAAGTATACCATAGAAAAGCAATAAAGCCGGCAACTAACAGACCAAGTCCCAACATGATAGGCGCACTAATAGACGGCATTCCGTTTACGCCAAGAGCCTTTGCCATTGGAAGAGGAACGGCCAATGCTAAGGCTGTCCCCATCCTCGCTGTAGCCATTTCAAGCCCCATAGCCAGAGCTAACTCCTTACCCTTAAACCACTTCACAATAATCTTCGAAACAGTGATACCGGCAATCTCAACACCCATACCAAAAATTCCAAAACCTAAAGCACCAATTGCAATTGAAGATTTAAACCCAAGAATGGTTCCTTCCATAGGGAATTCAATGGCATAATATTGAAGGGCGGTTCCTACAATCATTGTCAGTGCAGCACCTAATCCAGTGAATCTTACTCCCATTTTATCGAGGATAATTCCACCGAAAATCAACATTAGAAAGAATACATTAAACCAGCCATAAGCACTATTCCAAACACCAAAGTCAGCACTTGTCCAACCCATATATTCCTCTAGTAGAGGTTTAAGTGGTGAAATTACATAGTTAATATAGTAGCCGCAAAGCATCGTAAAAGACACAACAGCTAACGCTCCCCAGCGTGCTCCTTTCGAATCACGTAGACTTTTATTAATTACCTCTGTCATTACAATTTATAGTTAGTTATACGAACAAAAAAGAATAGCCACAACTTATATTGCAGCTATTCCTATAGATTTATGAATTACTTTTTAATCGGTACATTTTTGAGGGTTTCCACCAGGTAATCCCAGAATAAAGAAACGGTCTCAATATTCACCTTCTCATCGGGTGAGTGAGGATAACGAATGGTCGGGCCAAAGGAAATCATGTCCCAGTGCGGATACGCGCTACCTAAAATACCACACTCTAATCCTGCGTGGATGGCTTTAATTTCCGGCACTTTTCCCCATTTATTATTATACACTTCCTGCATGGTTTTCAGAATCGGTGAATCCATATTGGGTTTCCAACCTGGATATTGACCGCCGAAAGACACCTCGGCACCAGCCAAACGGAATACACTCTCCATTTTCGACTCCAACTCTTCTATAGCGGTATTCACCGAGCTCCTCATCAGACACTTAACATCAATAACGCCATTGGCTGATTTTACGATTGCCAGATTCGTTGATGTCTCAACCAGACCTTCCATATCGGTACTCATACGCATTACGCCATTAGGCGCCGCGATAACGCCGTTAATCAGGTCATCTTGCGTTAGCTCATCAATCAAAGAAGCAGGCAAGTCTGCTTTTTCGGCAGTGAACGACAAGTTTGGCTCTACATTACCAAACTCGGCCTTATACATATCTTCAAACTCCTCCAGGCTTTCAACGAAGTCATCTGCATTTTCGGCAGGCACAGTAATCACTGCAAATGCCTCGCGCGGGATAGCATTGCGCAAACTACCTCCATCGATAGACGCCAAACGTGCATCTAAGTTAGCTACTGCATACTTAATAAAGCGGAACATCAGGATGTTAGCATTTCCACGGCCAATATTGATATCAAGACCAGAGTGTCCCCCTTTAAGGCCGGTAATAGCCATACGGAAAGCTACAGAATCAGCAGGTACTTCAGACTCTGTATAGTTAAATTTGATGTTGGCATCTGAACCACCGGCACAGCCAACATATAATTCACCTTCGTCTTCAGAGTCCATATTCAATAGAATATCACCTTCAAGCAAACCCGACTTAAGTCCGTTAGCACCAGTCATACCAGCTTCTTCATCCATTGTAATCAATGCTTCAACCGGTCCGTGCTCCAAATCTGCTGCCTGCAGTACAGCCATGGCAGCTGCCACACCGATACCGTTATCAGCCCCCAATGTAGTCCCATTGGCTGTCACCCAGCCATCCTCGATATATGTTTCAATAGGATCGGTTTCGAAGTTGTGCACTTTATCGCTATTCTTCTGAGGCACCATATCAATATGACTCTGCAGAATAACACCCATTCTATCTTCATAACCAGGTGTGGCGGGCTTACGAATAATCACATTACCTACCTCATCACGAATAGTGGTAAAACCAAGTGATTTTCCAAATTCCTCAATAAAGTCAATGGCTTTACCTTCTTTCTTTGAAGGACGTGGTATTTGTGTTAGTTTATAGAAATTTTCCCATAGCCCCTGGGGAGATAATTTAGCTATTTCGTCGTTCATAACTTATTGTTTATAAAAGGGATTATTTTAATATTATTACTTTTTATCTACACTTTGCAATGCTCCGGTTGCCGGGTTGATGCGAATACTCACATCTGCTTTTTCCAGTACATTGGCAGGCATTGAAACAACCTGACCATATTGCCCGAGATAAAGCTCCTGCTCTTTCACCAGTACATTTTTGTCTATGACCTTAATCTTAACCTTGCCTGGCTTACAGTAGAACAGACCATTGCGTACTTCCTGATTTTTGTTACTCACCACTACATTATCTGGCAGACTTGAGGTCTCTACAGCCTCCAGCTCTATATACACCGGAGCCCCACTCACATCCATCTTGTCAACGATACCATTAACGGCTGAAAAACGAAATAACACATCGTTATTGGCACTCATCCTATCAGGTATAATATCAAATGACTTGGTATAAGTAAATGACTCAGTTTTGCCGATGAACAGCTCCATATGTTCTTTTTCAAGTGCATTAAGCTCACGCACCATTACTTCGTATGACTGCCCGTCGGGAGGTAATTGCTCATAATCGCTGGCTAATATCTTAAACCTGCGCTTACGTATTTTATAGATATAATTGGCTGTTTCCTCGGCCATGGCAGCAGTTGATGTTTTAACCATTTGTTTCTCAATCATGGCCACCTCATTAAAATTAACATCCTTAAGTGATGGCACATATTCACTGCTATATTCCTTCAGATAATCATCCGTTACCAATGCATCGGTATTGACACCAGCCAATACACCTGATGGTGTCAGATTAAGATAAGGGGCAGCATTATCACCCGAGAAAGAAATGGCATACTGCTTTGCAGGATCAGGTTTTCCGTATGTTTCGATGTTAATGGATTTAATTTTCCACTCTTCTTTATCCTGCGTTACCACATCGCTGATGTTAAGCATTTTTTGAGAGTAACGATAGAATGGCCCTACCCGGCTGATAGTCTTTTCCACCTCAACATTAACACGCACTACTGTAACCGGCAGGCTATAAAGCAAGACATCACTGGTTGCATTGCTCATTGTTGCCACATCCTGTACATTCACTTTTGATGGAATTGTTTGCTCAACAGCACATGAAGCAAGTGCCGCAACAATACCTATTGAAAGAAATAATTTCTTCATCATTAACTCTATTTCTGATTAATAAAGGTCTTGAAAGCTACAATTTTCACACCAATAGCTTCCAATACAATTATTTAATTGAACGTTACTTTCACATTAAAAGTACGAGGACATCAAAGGTAAACGAAAAAAATTAAAAGCCAAGATGATAATTATCGCCTTAAGGACTGAAAAGCAGCACCAATTTTAGAAATTATATCAGACGCTACAATGGCTTCTTCAGCCATGTGAGTCAACAGCAAATCGGCGGCCAAACCATGCAAATAAACACCCAGACGGGCAGCCTCCAAAACAGAATAACCTTGCGCCAACAATGCCAGCAAGATACCGGTTAATGCATCACCACTTCCGGCAGTGGCCATACCATAATTACCACTGGAGTTGAAGTAGCAATGTCCATCGGTATTGATAACGGCCGTATAGGCACCTTTCAACACGATTACCACCTGCATATCTTTGGCAAATTGCTTAGCTTTCTGCAGCCGCTCAAAAGCTGAATTGCTTGTTCCGGCCAAACGATCGAACTCACCCGGGTGTGGTGTAATAATAACATTACCCGGCATCAAATCCCATAACGCTTCATCCAGCGAAAGAATATTCAATGCATCGGCATCCATTACAGCCGGCTTGCCATTAAGCGCTAGCAACAGCTCTTTCATAGCGGTCATTGTATTGGGTTTTGCACCAATACCCGGCCCCACTCCCACAGCATCGAATACATCTAAATCCGGAAATTCAGACAGTAATATATCAGATCGGTCGATACAGGCCATAGCTTCCGGCACTGCTGTTTGAATAATATTATAACCTAAACGGGGCACGTGCGTTGTCAATAGCCCTGCTCCGGCTTTCAGGCAGGCTTTTGATGCCAGTACAGCGGCTCCCATCTTACCATAACTACCGGCCAACAATAATGCATGCCCCATATCTCCTTTATGGGTAAACCTGCCGGGTTGCCTCAACAACTGACTGATTAACAAACGGTCAGAATAACAATAGCCCGAACTGGTTTCTTTAATAATCTGCGGATGTAAGCCAATATCTTCCACAATCCAATCTCCAACAAAGGCTTCATTTTCTGCCAACAAAAACGCCAGCTTCGGAAATTGAAAGCTAATTGTATGGTCCGCCATCACAATAGACTCCGGATTATTCCCCGCATTATCTTCACCAAACAAGCCTGAGGGTATATCGATGCTGACCACCTGTACATTGCTATTATTGATATAAGCCACCAGCTTTTGAGCTAAACCTTCCAAAGGACGATTTAAGCCTGAGCCAAAAAGACCGTCAATAACCGTATCTTCAGTATTAATGGCTGTCAACTGCTCCTCAGATTGCAAAGTGACAGTGCAGTTTTTAATACGCTGCAGCCGTTGGTAGTTTAGCAGCGCATCCGTACTTAACTTATCTTCACTGGTCAGCATAAATACCTCAACACTCCTACCATCCAGCAAAAGCATACGTGCCACAGCTAAAGCATCCCCCCCATTATTTCCCGGACCTGCCAATACACTCACATCGCCGTGCGGGTATAATGCTGTAAAACGCCGGTAAAAGGTCGTAGCAGCTCGCTCCATTAAATCAATGGAAGCAATTGGTTCATTTTGTATGGTGTATCGATCGATGCTGGCCACCTGAACAACGGGAAATATCTTCATAATCTAAACTACTAAAAGTGGGTATAATCAAATTTACAAATATTTACGAGAACCCTATAACTCAACAATAGTCCGTGCGCAGGAGGAACCATCATTACGATACCTTGGCGTACTCTATCTGCAACAATTTAAATTATTATTGATGACGTACGTAACTAACCATCATAACCTTACATAAAGGCTGCTGCAAAGCATGACGCTTACGATTTGTAAGTGCTGCAAAAAAATATATATTTGCTTCGCTTTGATTTAACAACTAATTATAAATTAAATAGATATGTTTAAACAACATCCTAAAGGACTCATACCTGCCGCTCTTGCCAACATGGGTGAGCGTTTTGGTTTTTACACGATGATGGCCATTCTGGTGCTTTTCTTACAGGCCAAGTTTGGATTGAATGGCAAAGATGCAGGATTAATCTATTCTGTATTTTATGCTTTAATCTACATTCTGTCGCTTGCCGGTGGTGTAATTGCTGATAAAACACGTAATTACAAAGGCACTATTTTAAGTGGATTGATTGTAATGGGGCTTGGCTATGTATTTCTGGCAATTCCAACTGGTGCCAACACTTTCACACTGGTGATGACCTGTTTGGCTTTATTCGTTATTTCTTTTGGTAACGGATTATTCAAAGGTAACCTTCAGGCTCTTGTTGGTCAAATGTATGACAATGAACAATACAGCAAATACAGAGATTCAGGCTTCTCTTTATTTTATATGTTTATTAATGTTGGTGCCATTTTCGCTCCTTTCCTTGCTGTTGGAGTACGTAACTGGTGGCTAAACAACAATGGTTTTGAATACAATGCTGACCTTCCGGCTGTTTGTCACTCATTTATTGATGGCACTATCTCTGCTGAGGCAACAAGTAAGTTTCAGGAAATGGCAAATGTCGCTAACGGTTCAACCGTTACAGATCTTGGCGCATTTGCTAACGAATACCTTAATGTTTTCTCAACTGGTTTCCACTATGCGTTCGGAACAGCTATTATAGCCATGTTAATTTCTTTCGTAATATACCTGGTTAACAAAAAGAACTTTCCAAACCCAGGCGGACATGAAGTACATGAAAGTGGCGCAAAAGCCGAAGTACCTCAAATGGATGCCAAAGAGATTAAGCAGCGTATATATGCATTGTTTGCAGTATTTGGTGTGGTTATCTTCTTCTGGTTCTCATTCCACCAGAACGGCTTAACATTAACCATGTTTGCTAAAGACTATACTGACTTAAGCGCTATTAATATTGATTTAGGCATTGTTAGTATTCAGGGTGCTGAATTATTTCAATCAATCAATCCTCTTTTCGTGGTGCTGCTTACACCTGTTGTAATGGCTGTATTTGGATGGTTGCGCTCAAGAAACATGGAACCTTCAACGCCTAAGAAAATTGCCATCGGTATGTTCATTGCTGCTCTTGGTTTTGTTGTGATGACGTTAGGCTCTATGGATTTACCATTGTTCTCAACTATCGATCCAAATCAAGGTGGTACTCCACTCGATCAGGCTGCTAAAGTAACACCAATGCTTCTAATTGGTACCTACTTCATCCTGACTGTTGCTGAGCTATTCATCAGCCCACTGGGTATCTCATTTGTATCGAAAGTAGCTCCTCCACAATACCAGGGAATTATGCAAGGTGGATGGCTTGGTGCTACTGCTTTGGGTAACCAATTACTGTTTATTGGTGCAATCTTCTATGAATCAATTCCAATCTGGGCTACCTGGACCATCTTCGTTGTTGCATGTATCATCTCCATGTTTACCATGCTATTTATGCTGAAATGGTTAGAAAGAGTTTCGAAGTAATCTGAACTTGACTATATACTAAAAAAGCGGCCCATGGGCCGCTTTTTTTATGCTTCATCATGCAATATAAGCATGGGATGCTCGGGGTGTAATACCATCTTCTTAGTTACGCTGGGGTGGAACAAACGCTCAAAGAAAGATTCATTATGCCTGACAAGTGTTACAATATCTGCATCATTATCATCCATAAACTTAAGGATGCCATTACTTACATCTTCGCCCTCAATGAAGTTAAATGACAAATTAAGCCCTTCGAAGTGTGATGCAATTTTATTTTCTGCCTCCAGGCGGTTCACATAGTCATCTTCCATCACATTCACAAACATCAAATCAGCATGGAAATGATGTGATAAATCGCGCAATGGTTCAACTACTTCATCCACTTTCAGATCTTTCAAATCTGTAGCAAATACAATTTTATCAGGCTTTTTAAACTTGGCATGCTTAGGCACAACCAAAATGGCAGCATTAATGTTCTTCACCACTTCATAAGCATTACTGCCTAAGAGGAAGTTCTCCAGAGCTGTTTCTCCCCTGCAGCCCATCACAATCAACTCTGGTTTAAATTCTGTAATTTCATTCTGCACAACATCTAACAGTGAACCAAAGCGAGAGGCTAATTCCACCCGGGCATTTGGAAAACGTCGATGTAAAAGGGACAGTTCATTCTTCAGGCCTTTAAGGCTTTCTTCAGCCAATTCCTCCTTTACCTGCATGATATACGGACTACCGCTAAACTCGAGATCGTAGGCATTAAGAAGATCAAAATACACCTTCTCGTCTTCAAACATCTTAAGCGCATACATGGCAGCATTCCTGGCAGTGTCAGAGAAATCGGTCAGTAACAAAATCCGTTTCATAACACACAATTTAAACGATAAGGTAAGCTACATGCGGCACCGGCACTTGCTGCCGTAGGAAAACTCATTACCGAACCTTTTCGGAAAAGCAACTTGTGCTGTCAAATATGAAATCCATTAGCTCAACACAATAAGAAACCACGCTATAATAGTATACGAGAAATAGAAAAAGATAGTTTAACTTTTAATCAAAGCAAACCACTCGTTAATCAATGATTTTAATTCGTTAGTCAATAATAAGAAACCTAAAGATACAATACAGGTATTTAAATAGTTATGCCTGATAAGCATTTACACGCCTCAAAACGAAACGTCCTTCAAGATTTTGATCATCCACACTATGCCCTTCAATCTTATGAGGATTTGTCAGCTCTGCAATACGATCGTCCAAACAATATTCAATGGCAAATGGTGCTTCAATGATTTCATATGACTGCCCCCTCAGCATCAGCCTGTCTTCAATTACCTCTCCCTCTACACGGATAGCAATAAGAAAAGAACCCTCCTCATAAATATACTCGCGGTACACCAGAGTACCAGTTATCTGTTCACCATTTTGCTTCAAAATGGCATAACCCATATCAAACCCTGCCTCAAACTGCTCAAAAAAATGCCACTGACCGGTTAAATTCATGTAGTTAGTTTCTAGTCGGATGGCTAAAGTCAGTGTAGTATCATTGACTTAAACCCCATTCGTTTCAAATAAAAAAGAGCTGGCAAAGATAGCCAACTCTTTTAAATATTATTCAGTCATCCTTTACAGAAGCAAGCATTATGCACTTGGAATAGCTCCCATGCCAAATACCATGGCCAACAGAGCTACTGTTTCAATAACACCCATTGCAGCAATGTACATACCAGCACCCTGCTTATCATCTACTGCCAGGTTAGAACAAGCCGCAGCACCTGCACGGCCCTGCATAATAGCTGATGCAGCAATAGCAATACCTACAAACAAGGCAAAAATCATCTGGTTCATGTAGCTGTCAGGATTCAAATTAGCACCAATCAATGCATTCATAAAGATCATACCATAGATTACCTGACTTAAAGGCATCCCTACCATGGCCAGTGCCAGCGCAGGTAACTTCTTTTTGTCTTTAATTGATTGCTTCCATAGTCCCATAGCTCCCATAGCTGCAATTCCTGTTCCTATTGCTGAACCAACTCCAGCGATTCCTAAAGCGATAGCGTGTCCGCCAAACCCGTTTACTACTGTTGTTAATAATGTCATTGTATATAATTTTATTAGATTTTACTTACTTTTTTATTTTAAATGGATTGTATTCACTACCTGAGAATTCTACACTTGCGTGTCCGGCGTATTCCAGCATATTCAAACGGACACCATGCACCAGCACAGCCATTGCTGCCAATGTCATATTTAAAGCATGTCCCAATATTAGTACCAATACGGCACCTACTCCAGAAGCAATAGTGGTGATACCTTCGCCGATGGCCATGTCGTTAAAACTACTTGCCATTAACACCGTTGACAAACCTACAGCGTATAAACGAATGTATGAAATTACATCAGAAAAACCGTTAATGACGTTCAAAGGCAAATTGCCTAGCGAGGATAATATACCTTTTACTATTGGCTGGCTCGGACTTGAGAACAGCGCAACTAATGCACCTCCACCAATAAATAACCACGGCATAAATTCAGGTGCCTCTATGCCAAGCACCATCTTATTCACCAAAAAGTAGAGTCCCCAGACAATGGCCACCCAACCTAGCTGGGCAATTACCAATACTGAGTTGATGTATTTCCAACCCTTTTGAATATGACCAATGGTTAAGTGTACAGCCCCAATCAGGAACATAAACTGCTGAATCCGGAGGTTATCCCCACCAAAACTAGCCAACTGCCCAACCTGCAATTGCTTTAAGAATGGAATATTGGCAATGGTTTCAGCCCCAAAATAGGTTCCGGTCAGCACTCCCCATATCATAACCGATACAGACAGAGTGTAAAACAAGCCAAACTCAATCTTTTTAACAAAGCCTGATTTCCAGTGAGCCAAAAGAGCCAATACAAAAAAGATGATACCATAGCCGGCATCACCAACTAATATACCCGTGAAGAAGGTAAAGAAGATCAGAAACACATGTGATACATCAATCTCATCATAACCTGGCACCAAGCCCATAAAGTTCATAACCGGCTTAATCTTATCGGTCCACTTTGGATTCTTAAGCAAAGTAGGTACCAGATCAAACTCATCATGACGAGGATCGCTCACCATATAACCCCAGCCGTTTTCATCAGCTGCATCGGTAACAGTGCTAACCTTATCAACAGGCACATATCCTTCCCAGCAACGCACTTTGCCATGGAAAGCTACCCCTCCATATTGAACGGTACGCACTTTTAATCGGCGGTTACGTTCCTCCAAAGCATCTATCAATAAATTCTTTTGAGCAGACAACTGCAACAAGAGTTGCTGGCCAGTTGCCAGTTTCTCAGTATTCTTTGCAAATGCCTCATCAACTTCCTGCTTTGATACACCAGGAAAATCTATTTGATGATAGTTTAAGGTAGCTTCCTTGTCTTCAGAGATAAGTACCACCTGACACAGCCCCTTGAATTGGCCAATGACTTGCACATTTGCCTTAGCCTGAATGCTTTTAGCATCCTTCTCCGGCACCTCATACAATTTCAGGTAAATACCTTTACTGTTGATGGATTGAATATCATCCAGTGAGATATTCCCCCAGCTGCTATACCACTGTTGCACTTGCGAAAGTTCAGCAATCTGCTTTTGAAGTTCTCTATTATGCCGATCGGTTTCCAGCACTTTCTCCAATAAGGCTACTTCACCCCTTTCTTCTTTGGCATAATCAATTATCCCAACCGAATCAGAAGGCTCTACGCCTTCATATTCATCCAGTATTGCAATGCCCTTCTCCAGTTGTTCGATGCGTTTGTTCAATCGCTCAATCGACTCATCTTTTGCTGGTTGAAACGGCGAAATATGCATCAAACCTAATTTGCCCAGAACCGTTAAGTCGTCATCCATATCATTGGTTGGATGAGCCATAAAGAGCAATAGTTTTTTCATTTTTGTAATCATACCATCACTCCTTCCTTTTGACTGGTTTTAACCACTTTAGCTGTAGCAATTGTCAGGCGCTCATCATCCTGCAGCTTCTGACCGATTTTTCTAATCGCTGTTTTTGCGTTAGGTATACGACGATTCTCGAACAGTTTGATACGGGCACGCACATCCAGCAGCTCCTCTTCGAGTAAATGAATCTGCTTTTGCAGACAATCAATTTCAGCCATCAGCTGTAATTGCTCTTTCATTAACTCAATAGCATCGTCCACCCACAGTGGCGTATCTGCGTGAATGGGAGCTACGTTAAAGTCCACACCTTCGTATTGGTCAACACGCACTCCAGCTACATCAATGTGCTTAGTAAGTACCTTGTTAACCGATATAAATGAAGTAATATCCACGTGGGAATCGCTCATCACAGCTACCCATGGATCAGCATGCCTGTTATTCCGCTCTATTACCTGGCGAATTTCCTCAATCCTCTCTGCAATTGTGTTGATGGTGGACATCAAGGACTTCTCCATGGCTTCGAACAAAGGCAGCATGCGCAACGACACCTTCAGAATTTTCTTCTGACGGGCACGCTCTGTTTTTGTATATTTTATTTTTACTCCTGCCATTATTCCTCCTTCTTTTTAGGCGGGTTAACGACTGATGCCAACACCTGTGAACCGCGTTCTTTATCAAAGGAATTCAGCCGGTTTAATATCTGCAATCGCAGTTTATAAACCATTACCTCCGTTAAAGTAAATGATTCGCCAGCCTGGATGGAATCAAGTTCTTCCCATTGCCATCGCATAATCTGCTTTTCGCGCTCTAATGGATTGGCATGCACCACAGTTACCGGGAGTCGCATTAAATTAGGGGTGCGTTTCTGAGCTTTTGCCTCTCGGAGTTCAGCCATGTCCTCTTTCATTTCATCCAACATCACTGCAATACTCTTTAAACTCACCTTCCCTTCCGAATCGGTTGCCTGATAAATATCAACCGGTTCGAGTTTTTTAAAGTGCTTTGCCGACAGTTGATTTCTGGCATCTTCGGTAAACTCATCCATGGTGATGGGTGGTGCCTGGCCAAATTTCAAGGAGGGCAAACTACACATTAAATAAACCAAGTTCGACATGTTTAGTCCTCCTGGTTTTGGGTTATGCGCTCAACCAAATCTTTATTTAACAAGGTAAACATGGCCTCTTGTATATCGCTTGCGCTTAATACAAACTGAACGCCACTGTTTTCCTTCGATTGCACCACAATTTTGGCTGCACTGTTAGCTAATGGCTTCAACTCTACTGATTCTTTCAGTCCAGCCTGAGCGATAAACGCTTCCATGGCTTTTTGAGTTTCAGCAGGTACTGATACCGTTTTATTTCCTTCAATAGAAGCCACCACTGCTTTGGTTAATTCTTGCAGGTATTGCTCCTGCGTGAATAAGCTCTGGCTCATGTTGCCAAAAATTGATTCCATGTACTTCAGCACAGCCACCTTAGTAGCCTCAATCATATCACGAGATGCCTGCTTTAAAGCCATTTGAGCATTATTTTCTGCCTGATCGGCTTTTGCATTGGCCTCTTCAATTATGGTATTCTTTTGAGCTTCAGCATCTGCTATAATTTCTTCGGCTTGTTTTTTAGCCTCTTCGATGATTCGTTGCTTTTCGGCTTCTCCTGCATCAATACCTTGCTCTTTCAGCTTCGAAACTATCTTTTCCAGGTTTTCTTTATTATCGTGCATTTCTTTCATTTTTGTTAATAGAATAACCGATTAGTTCTTATCCCAATATTCGTCTATCAGTTTTTTACTGAGGCCTGTTTCTGTTGGTTCAAAATGACGCTTAAGAATAGCCCAACATTTATCAAGGGCTGCTTCCAACTCAATTGGTTCGCCAAAAGGCTCCTCGATATTATTGATAAAATCAGTACGATAACGCAATAATTTTTGCGAATAAGGGTCATTCGCCGCACCTACTTCTGAGGCTTCATGTGCTTTTTCGGCATCAGCCAATAACGAAGCCATGGCCGTCATAATAGCACGGTGATCGCTCCTGGTTTTTCCGTTTACACCTTGTTTCAAACGAGAAAGCGAACGAGCTAACTTCAGCTTACCATTTTCCAGGAAGAACTGACCTTCAGTGATATAACCTGTATTATCCGGTACCGGATCTTCTAAAGATTCGAGTGTTGTGGCTCCGATAATAGTAATCGAACCAGCCCCTTCAATATCAGCAGCTACCTCGTATCGTTTGGCCAATTCAGAATACAACGAACCCGGATAACCTTGCAATGATGGAATCATATCCTGATAGTTAGCCACGTTACGCAGGATGTTTGACCAGTTAGTCATATCCGTCAGCAACACCAACACATCTTTACCCTGATCACCGAACTCGCGGGCTACACTTAATGCCACATCAGGGAGCATTAAACCCTTGATCTGAGAATCACCAGCCAAGTGAGTAAACATGATGGTTTTATCGATGTTACCCGACTGTGAAAGCTGATCTTTGAAATACTGGTACTCATCAAACTTCAACCCGATACCGGCAAAAATGATCACGTCAGCCTGAGCACCCTGCGCAATTTGCGAGAGCAATCGGTTATAAGGCTCTGTAGGACCAGCAAAAATTGGAATCTTTTGCGATTTCACCAATGTATTAAATACATCAATCATTGGTATACCTGTCCACAAGGCTTGTTTTGGCACATTACGAACAGTAGGATTCAAGGTATCTAAACGTGTCGAAATTTCTTTTTCGAAGATAACCTCAGGGCCACCATCAGCCACCTGGCCTGCTCCATCAAAACTACGGCCAAGCATTTTATTCGAAAAACCGGCCGTCAACGGCACCTCAAGCATACGGATTTTGGTTTTCGTACTCAATCCGGATGTACCATTAAAAACCTGAAATCGAGTTGCATCCTCGGTAATATTAATAGCTTTAGCAAAGGAAAGGCTTTGGTTGGAATCAGCTTCCAATAATTCAACCACATGGTTTAGTGCCACTCCGGGATTACCTTCCACCGAAATCAGGGCTTTTCCTACTTCGCTTATCTTGTTAATTTCTTTCCTTATCATACGGCGTATTCCTCCTGTAAAATAAATTTATCCACTGCTTTAGGTAATTTGGCGAGCTCTTCTTCTGTTTTAGCTGAGTAATTCCAGTCTCTCCACCATTGACGCAATTCATCAAACTTGTGTTTGATTAACTCCTTCAGTTGCTCATCATCCAAATCACCAACCTGGAAATCAATCGTGTTATCAATAAGGTTTTGTGTAGCTTCATTGATGATTTCCAAACGTTCAGGACGCGTACAGGCATCGGTCTTCTCAAATGCATCTTGCTGCATCACACAGAAGTCGATTGTAAGCCCTTTTTGATATTGTATGTAATTAGAAACCGGCACTTTTTTCAAACCGATTGTACTAATTGTTTGGTCAATATCATTGGCTTCATTCAAGGTGGTAAGCATCTTTTGGCGATCCTTCCATGACACAAAACCATCATATACAGATGTCGTATATACCAAAGGATCAATTGCGGGATATTTTTTGGCATCGGCACGATCCTGAGACAGTCCCCAGAAACCTCCAGTTGCATCCATGGTTGCCTGGGTAACAGGCTCCTGAAAGTTACCACCGGCTGGCGATACCGTTCCGATAAAAGTAAGCGAACCGCCAGTACCTAAATCTTCGCCTGCTCGCTGATACATACCTTTGATCTGATCCGGAATATCCATTGGAAATGCCTCTGGCCCCGGAATATCACCCTGACGACCACTACGCTCACGCAAAGCCTGTGCCCAACGTGATGTTGAATCGGCCAGCATGACTACTTTTTTACCCTGATAACGGTAATACTCACCTACGGTTAATGCAATAAATACAGAAGCCTCACGTGCTGCTACCGGCATCGAACTTGTATTACCGAAGATACACATACGCTTCATCAAAGACTCACCTGTTGTTGGGTCTTCCAACTCGGCAAATTCTTTAAATACCTCTACAGCCTCACCAGCACGCTCACCGCAGGCTGCCATCACAATAATATCGGCAACTGCATACTTACACAGTGAGTGCTGAAGCACCGTTTTTCCGGCACCAAATGGTCCGGGGTTACCGACTGTACCTCCATAACCTACAGGTGCCAATAAATCTATCACTCTTACACCTGTTGAAATAGGCTTTGTAGGTATAGCACGATCTTTAAACGGAATAGGGGATTTTACAGGCTGACGGAATGCTAGTTTAAGCTCATGCTTATTACCTTGCTCATCTATCACTATAGCCACCTGTTGTGTGATGTTTACCGAACATTTTTCGATAATGCTTTCCACTTTGCATGGTCCGAAACTAAATGGCACCAGTATTTTATGGTCCACTTTGCCTTCGGGCACTGTACCAATTACATCTCCGCCTGCAACTGTGTCTCCTACATTTACAATTGGAGTAAAGTCCCATAAAGCTTCCTCATCCAGAGCAGGTGCATTCATACCCGGCTTCAAATAAGCATCTTCTTCACTTAACTTGTACAACGGATTCTGAAGACCATCCCATACGCTTGTCAGCAGCCCTGGTCCTAATAATACGGATAAAGGCGTACCTTTAAATACCACTTCATCACCAATTTTAGCACCGGTTAAATCTTCAAACACCTGCATTTCTACAATACCTGCATCGGCATTTTTAGGATCAGGCAGTATCTGCAGCACCTCCGCCTGGAGGAATTTCCCATCTACGGAAATCTCAGCAGTTTCACCCATTATCACATCATCAAAGAATCGGGCTTTCACCAATGAGTCCTGAATGGAAATAAGGTTTCCTGTCCTCTTTTTACTGATATCGTTCATAATTTATATTTTAAAGACAGTTGATAACATACAACTACCTCCTCATTACATATTTTAAAAGCCAATTATTAAAAGAGTCATTCTTCACTTACATCAGAGTTCAAACTTAATTTGTTGTCAAACTATGACATCTGGCAGAATTTATATACTTCTGCAAAGTAACAAGGCTATTTCCATCCACTTAACAACACATAACCACAATGGTTCTGCCTACGTAACTCAACCTTTTATAATTGTTTCAGGCAATTCTTCATTAAAAATATGACCTGTTCATTCCTCCAGCCCAGCAGGCAATGTGCCTGTATTTTTAAGCTGTGAAAATATTAATTAACATTTTTTGGGATTTCAAATATAGTTCTTTTTACCTCTCTTTTATCATTAGTTTAGAAAGATTATAAAGAAGCTATTTGGTGATAGGTAATAGTTGTAACGAATGTATATAATTAATTATACAATTGGAAGTAATTGAGCGCGAACACCGATAATTTTCGTATAAAATAACAAATATCGATTACGAATTTACATTTATTAGGCATTAGTCATTTTGAGGCAATAAAAAAGCCGTCCCACCACAGGACGGCTTAGCAAAACATTAACCATAAAAACCAAATTCAAGCCAAATGCCTAACAGATGGCCGAACTATTAGCCTTCGTAACCACTTCGAAGGCATTTCTTATTTGTTCTATCAGATCCTGCGGATCTTCAAGTCCAATACTTAATCTTACTAAAGATGGTGAAATACCAAGTTTCACACGATCTTCCGGCGACACATCAACATGTGTCATGGTAGCGGGGTGTTCAGCTAAACTTTCTGTTGAACCCAAGCTTACTGCTAATTTAAACAACTTAAGGTTATTAAGAAAGATAAATGCTTCTTTTTCGCCACCAACAATGTCAAAAGCTATCATAGAACCTGCGGATAAACACTGTTTATCAAACACTTTCTTCATATCACTTCCTTCATCGAGCATGCCAAGATAATGGATTTTATCTACCATCGGGTGATCTTTCAGGTACTCTGCAATCACCTTTGCACTCTTAGCTTGTGCTTCCATGCGTACTTTTATAGTTTCTAAACTACGCTGTAACAACCAGCTTGAATTAGGATCCAACTGACTTCCGAAGAAAGTACGCATCACTTTTACCTGACCAACAAACTCGGCTGCACCAGTAATTGCACCAGCAATCACATCGCTGTGACCTCCGATAAACTTAGTGGCAGAATATACAACCAAGTCAGCACCAAACTGCAATGGATGCTGGAATACTGGTCCTAAGAAAGTATTATCAACAGCCAACACACATTTCTTTTCTTCAGTGCTAAAATAGCGCGCCACCCTTGACACCATTTCAATGTCGATGATTGAGTTCGTAGGATTACCTGGTGTTTCAACATACACCATGGATGGCTTTTTACCAGGATAGGCCTTCTCAACACGTTCAATAATTACGTCTTCCTTTTCGCCTTTTACAAATCCTACTACTCCAATATTAAACTGAGGCAGTACATGATGGATAAAATGGTCAGTGCCTCCATAAACTGGTGAAGAGAAAAGCAACACATCACCTGGCTTCACGAAAGACAATATGGTTGTTGAAATAGCCGCCATACCACTTGAAAAGAATGCACCAGCTTCAGCCTCATCCCAAAGAGCCAACCTTTTTTCCAGGATATCCATATTAGGATGATTCAGACGAGAATAAATCATCCCCATTTCTTCACCTTCCTCTTTTTCCCTAAGCCCATAAGCTAGTTCAAAAAAGGCCTTCCCCTCTTCACAATTATTAAATGCAAAGGTAGATGTCTGATAAATAGGGCATTTCACTGCCCCCTGATGCTCGTGGGCATCATATGCATGGGACATCATCAAACTCTCTGGCTTCATCTGCTTATTCATCGTCGAATTATTTTTTAACAAATTTACATAGTAGCAGTTGTTTATGCCACACTTGAATATTATATTAGTTTATTATTCTATTTTATCTATATATTTTAGATATTTAACACTTTCATAATCCTGCAATATGAACAAAACAGAAAATTTTTCTAAAATCAACCTTGATGAAACTGATAAAAAACTCCTGAGTCTGCTACAGCAAAACGCCAAAATGACAACCAAGCAGCTTGCTCATCATCTAAATCTATCAACCACACCTGTTTTTGAACGTATCAAACGACTTGAACGAACGGGGGTGATAGAAAAATATGTGGCCATCGTTAATAAAGAGAAGGTAGGCAAAGAGCTGGTAGCTATATGTAACGTTTCGCTAAAGCAGCATTCTCATGATGTGATAAGAGAGTTTGAACAAGAGATTGCCAAGCTTCCCGAAGTGATAGAGTGCCTGCATATTGCCGGGATGTTTGACTACATCTTAAAAATCATTACTAAAAACATGGATACTTATCACAACTTCATATACAATAAGCTGGCGTCGGTCAATAATGTCGGAAACGTTCAGAGCTCTTTTGTTATGCGCGAGATTAAATCAGGAACTGAGCTACATCTGGATTAGCTTTGTGTAGTTAGCGGTAGTTGAAAATAGAAGTTGGTACCAACACCCAGTTCTGATTCAACGCTTATAGAACCCTTTAATATTTCCACCAGATTTTTGGTGATTGTCAGCCCTAAGCCGTTCCCACCATATAAATTCTCATTTGTATTATCAATTCTTGAAAAACGCTCAAATATACGGGTTTGATGCTCAAGGCTAATACCAATTCCACTATCTTCTACACTAAATAACGCCTGATTACCCTCCTCTTTTAACGCCACTTTAATATATCCGGAGTTAGTGAATTTGATCGCATTACTTATCAGGTTATTCAGTATCTGTCGTAGGCGAAAAGCGTCAGTTTGCAATATTATTGGCTCATCAGCGCAAATCAACTCATACTTAATGGCTGGCTTCTCCTGCAGTAATCTGGAAGTCTTAAATGTTTCAAATACTTCTTTTATCAGTTCATTCACATCAATTTGTGTGAGCACAACTTTTAGCTGCCCCGATTCAATCATTGAAATATCAATAATATCATTTAGAAGATGCAGCAGGTTATCGCCATTTGTTCGTATCAGGTGTGCGAAATCATTTTTCTCCTGTTCATTAAATGAACTATCGAGCAGCAATTCTGAGAAACCCATAATAGCATTCATTGGGGTACGGATCTCATGGCTCATATTTGACAGGAATGCTGATTTTAAGCGGTCTGATTCTTCAGCTGCTTCTTTGGCCAGTTTGAGTTCCATGGTACGCTCATCAACAATCCCCTCCAGATTCTTGGCCAGATGTTCCAGCTCGTCTTTCTGCCTTGCAATTTCATCGCGCTGGCGGTGGGCAATATTACGTTGCAGCTGTATTTCTTTAGTTCGTATGTGCACACGTTTCTCAAGCACTTCTTTATCACGCTTCATACGCAAATAATACAGGCGCCCTGCCATATAAACCAAAACAACGGCCAGCAACACACTGAGTACAACAAACCATGGCTCTTTCCACAATGGAGGCCGAATGATGATGGCAATACTTCTGGTATTATCACAGAAATAGCCTTCAGCATTGGTGGAACGTACTTCCAACTTATATTGTCCGATATTTAAGTCAATAAATGTAAGATTTCGTTTATCATCAAGAGGAATCCAATCGGGCGAAATAGGCAGCATCCGATAGTAGTAATCTATTTGCAATGGAGCCTGATAATCGAGCGCTGTAAAGTTTATGGTAAAAAAACGCTGATCGGCATCAAGTATAATTTGGTCTGAATTCAATAATGAGCTTCGAACCACACGGCGGTCTATCGCGAGCGAATCCAAATCCTGAGATGCCTGATCATACAACTCCAGAGAGGTAAAATATATAGCTGGTGAAAATGTTGATTGCCTGATACTATCAGGATGAAACACATTAAAACCATTAATACCTCCGAATAACATCCTTCCATCATCCAGAACCTCAGATGCCGGGTTAAACTCATTACTCTGTAATCCATCCTGAACATCATAACTAATCACATCCTCTGTTTCCAGGTTAATGCGAGAAATGCCCTTATTGGTCGATACCCAAAGCTCATTGTTATGCTCATACAAATGATAAGTGTAGTCATTGGCTAAACCCTGCTCTTCGCTATAATGCTTGATAATATGGAGGCTATCATTAACCAAATTAATTCCTTTACTGGTGGTTAACCAGATACGATTTCTGCTATCTTCATAAACAGAAGTTACATTGTAACTACTCAGACCTAAGGTATCTGCCTCGGTATTAAAAAGGTAGGTAAATGAATCCGTTTCAGGCTTATAAATATTCACACCATATTGGGTTGTTACCCAAAGACGCTCCTTTGAATCACAAAAAATATCCCAAATCATTTCATTAGTGAGCGCTCCGTCATAATTGGCAAATTGATAACGAATAAATTTATCGGCAGAAGGGTCAAACTTTGATAAACCATAAGCTGTACCGATCCACAGATTACCTGCTGCATCCTTTTCTATTGCAAACACTTCATTGTCTGACAGGGATGTGGAATCACCCTCAATGTATTTATAAATATTAGTTGAGCGGCTAGCCTTATTGTGCTTAAAAAGACCTTGCGAAGTCCCAATCCATAAGTCATCATTATCGTTATATAAAGCCCATACGGATACATCATCTTGGTGGTCTAAGAAATAATACGGCCTGATATTACCCGTGGAAGCGTCCCATATCGAAAGGCCTTTCATGGTACCCACCCAAACATGCTGCTGCTTATCTTTGCTTAAAGCAAAAACTGTTCTCCCGTTAACTCCCTTTCCGTCTTTAGTTTGGTAATAGTGGACAAACTGATTACCTGAGACATCCATGTGAATACACCCACTGCTTTTAGTTCCAATCCACAGATGCTCTCTGTCATCAAGATATAAGCAACGTACGGAATTTTCTTCCAATGAATAAATGTCGTATGGATCATTCTTTAAACTGGTGATAGTACCATCAGGTGAAACATAGGCGATGCCATCCAATCCGCTACTCAGCCAAATACCTCCATTCTTATCCACCAGAGCATCACTCACCTTCGTATTTTCGAGGTACAGCAATTTAAACCGTCCTGTTTCTTTATCAAATTCATAAAATCCATTATCGGTGGCCAACCACAAATAACGACTCTCTCCAGATGGTCGTATCTCATCAATAATATTGCTATTATAGCGTTGCTCTTTTCGCGAGTTTGTATATCGGGTAAAAGTGCGGGATGCCACATCCAGTTTCACCAGTCCCAGTCCATATGTGCCGGCCCAAATAACTCCGTTTTCATCCGCAAACACAGAGGTAGCAACCACAAACGGAAACTCTGCATCTTCGGCCTCCGAAGATTCAAAATTATCAAACTGCTTAGTATCTGGATTGAATATACTGACACCGTATGATGTGGCAATTATAATGTTCCCGCTTTGGTCTTTAAATAAATCATACACAAACCCAGACGAAATGCTATTTCCCGAATCTCGATATGGATAATGAGTAAACTTCTCGGTATTTAAATCAAATACGCTTAAGCCACCGCCATTTGTGCCGATGTAAATCAGGTCTTTATCCCGATCTTCAATAAGACTGTTAACTGTGTTAATTATCAAACCCTCTTCGGGACTCCCTTTTGAAACAAAAGTAGTTACTTCTTTACCGTCGTACCTGTTTAAACCATCTTCAGTACCTAACCATATAAATCCCCGCTGATCTTTTAGAATGCAAGTCACCGAGTTTTGAGAAAGGCCATCGTCAATGGAAAAACTGTAGGTAGTGTAGCGTCTGACCTGAGCTTTACCAGTCTCTGCAGCAAATGGCAACAGCAGTATGAATAGCAACAGCCCATATGTTATCCCAAAATTTCTCAATAGCGATTCTTTATGCACTCATAAAAGTAATTAAACAAATGGCGAAAGCAAAAGTAAACATCCTATCCAAACAAAAGTGTTGGTGCGTTGTTATTTCTCAAAAGCAAAAAACAAACAATAATATATGAATATTTTAGAAAAACTGAACTGGCGATATGCCACTAAACATTTTGATGTTAATAAAAAACTATCAAAAGAGCAATTAGAGCTAATAAAGGAAGCTACGAACCTGACACCTTCATCTTTTGGCCTCCAGCCATTCAAAATCATTATCATTGAAAATAATGACATCAGGCAAAAACTTCAGGAGGCTGCATGGAATCAACCCCAAACAACTGATGCATCTCACCTCGTGTTATTTGCTGCCAACACACATCTTTCATCCGATGATGTAGAAGCTTTTATCAAATTGATTTCTGAAGTACGCAATGTGCCTGTTGAGGCATTGGCTGAATACGATGCCATGATGAAAGGTAGTATTGCTGCAATGAGTCAGGAAGAAGCTACTAATTGGGCGGCTAAACAAGCTTATATTGCCCTAGGACAATTAATGGTAACCTGTGCTGTTGAAGGCATTGATACCTGTCCTATGGAAGGATTTGACAAAAAGGCCTTTGACCAGATTCTTGACTTACCATCAAAAAACCTGACGTCTGTAGTGATGGCAGCCGTTGGTTTTCGATCGTCTGACGATAAATACCAGCATCTGCCCAAGGTCAGAAAAGCGCTGGATGATATTATCATCACCATTTAAAAGAAACGGCTTGCAAGATTTTTGCAAGCCGTTTTTTGTATTATTCAATTTCTGTACTCATCGATGGCGGATAAGTATCTGCACTGACACCGCGTTTTGTATTTGGGTCAGCTCCCATTGTAAACTTTAATAGTCCACCTTTAAGCAGAGCTTCATGCTCAATATAATTTTTATCCCACTGAACACCATTTAGTGTCAGATTCTGCACGTATACATTTTCTTTACTGTTGTTATCACTGGCAATAACTAACTCATTACCATTAGGCAATTGTACGGTTACCTTATCGAAAACCGGACTTCCAAACACGTACATATCTTCTCCTGGACAAACCGGGTAAAAACCCATAGCGCTAAACACATACCAGGCTGAGGTTTGGCCATTGTCTTCATCGCCACAATAACCATCAGGATTAGGCGTATACAGTTTATCCATTATTTCACGCACTCTGTATTGTGTTTTCCATGGCTGACCTGCATAAGTATATAAGTATGGCATGTGCTGGATAGGTTGATTACCATGTGCATATTGTCCCATATTCATTATCTGCATCTCTCTGATTTCATGAATTGGGAATCCATAATAGGAATCATCGAAAACAGGTGGTAAATCAAATACTTTATCGAGCATACCAACAAAAGCCTCGTTGCCACCCATTAAGTTTTTAAGGCCTTCTACATCGTGAAAAACAGACCAGGTATAGTGCCAGCTATTACCTTCGGTAAACGCACCACCCCATTTGAAGGCACTAAACGGCTCCTGGAAAGTACCGTCGGCATTTTTACCTCTCATCAGGTTATTATCTGAGCAAAACAGGTTTCTATAGTTTTGCGCCCTTTTTGCAAACAAATCGATTTCTTCCTGTGGCTTGCCAAGTGCTTTAGCTAATTTATAAATATTATAATCGGCAAATGCATATTCAAGCGTACGAGCTGCATTTTCATGAATACCTACATTGTATGGCACATAGCCTAGTTCATTATAATAAGAAGCGCCAAATCTTCCAACAGATGTTATTTCCTCATTGTATGATTCAGTATTTTTCAGAATGGCCTCGTATAAGGTTTCAATATCATAATCACGCATTCCTTTAAGGTAGGCATCGGCAATATTTACTGCTGAGTTAGAACCAATCATACAGCCTCGGTGCCCCGGACTAGCCCATTCAGGCAACCATCCGCTTTCTTTATAGGCATTTACCAGGCCTTCCATTATCTGATTGTTCAACTCAGGGTACATAATGGTAAAGAATGGAAATACTGCACGGAAAGTATCCCAGAATCCATTATCGGTAAACATATAACCAGGTAGCACTTCTCCATTATAAGGGCTATAATGTACTACTTCGTTGTTTTCATTGTACTCAAAAAATTTGCGAGGAAAAAGAAGAACACGGTACAATGTTGAATAGAATATTCGCTGTTGATCAATTGTTCCTCCTTCAATTTTGATCTTATTTAATTCAGTTTCCCAAGCCTTATGAGCCTTTTCTTTGGTTGAATCAAAACTATCATTACCAATCTCACGGTTAAGATTCAATTGAGCTTGCTCATAGCTGATAAAAGAAGACGCCACCTTAGCATGTACTTTTTCTCCTTTTTGTGTTTTAAACTTTAACACAGCTCCTACATGATAGCCTTCGGCTTCAGCAGAATTCTGTAATTCATCTTTATTCCATGTTTGAACTTCACTAAAGGCTTTATCAAACTCAATTACGAAATAGTTATGAAAGTTTTCGGGTACGCCTCCCGAATTATTCCTACAATAACCTATAACTTTGTTTTCTTCAGGTATAATCTTCACATACGATCCCTGGTGGAAACCATCAACTAACACATAGCTTGACTCATTCTCCGGAAAGGTAAATCTAAATTGAGCTGCACGCTCGGTAGGTGTCACTTCAACATTCACATCATAATCGGCCAGATAAACCTGGTAATAATGAGGTTTAGCAGTTTCTGCCTTATGAGAAAACCAGCTTTGACGCTCTTCTTCTTTAAATTTAAGTTCACCGGTAACAGCCATTAAGCTGAAGGCCGCATAATCATTGATCCACGGACTTGGCTGATGAGTCTGCTTAATACCACGGATTTTATGAGCATCATATTGATACCCCCATCCGTCACCCATCTTATTTGTTTGGGGTGTCCAAAAGTTCATTCCCCAAGGCGTAGCAACCGCGGGATAGGTATTACCGTTTGATAATGCAAATTCAGAATCAGTTCCCATCAAAGTATTAACATACTCAACAGGATCATCTACCTGCAAACAATGCTCAACCTTTTGGTTGCAACTATTCAGAATCAGCACGGCTGAAATTCCAAATAATACTATTCCTCTAACTTTATTCTTCAGACTCATATTCTTTGTTTATTTTTCGGCAAATTAATAAGGTTTTTTGAGGTAATATGCCATTAACTTCTTAAACATTAAGCAAAAGAACAAATGCAACCACACTAAAAACATTTATCCACCGTACAAATAATTTCCTAAAGTATTAATATAAGAACCTGTACCAAGACTGAAAAGCAACTTTAAGAGAGGTGAGTCAAGTGAAAACCAGAATCACAAGAGTTGATAATGCACCCCTATCAATGCAAAAAGTCCGATACTCTATTCGAATATCGGACTCTTCTAAAAAAAGGCGGCGACCTACTCTCCCACTTCTACGCAGTACC
>NZ_JAGUCN010000029.1 GCF_018271975.1 Carboxylicivirga mesophila | reverse complement strand
AGATGAAGTATCCAATAGCTTTTGGTTTACATGCCTATTAAATATAGCTTTGATAGGCTTTTATTATGCAATGAGGTACGATATAAAGCGTATTAGGTATATAGACTAGTTGGTGGTAATTAAAGCAATAGCCCGGGGTAATGTTAGAGAAATACAAAATATTATAATAGTAATGGGATATTACGATTGGGAAAAAATATTAAAGAATAAGTCTAGTAAAGAGTTATTTGATATTTATTCCGGAAAAACTCACATAGATGAAGAAGCAAGAGGTTTTGCTGAAGCCGAATTAAAAAAGCGAGATGTTAATACTCACAATATCGAAAAACACAAAAAGAAGTGGATATTAGACCAGCTTATCGAAGAAGAGCGTGAAGAAAATAGAGGTTTGGGCTTTAGTTTCACAGATACATTCACTTATTTATTAATGGGATTCTTAGGAATCGTTTTTACTTTTGTCCAATTGCTTGACATTCATTTTGAATTTATTGAGTCCACAAAAGGAGAAATAACTTTATTGGAAAGAGCATTTTTTTTAACTATCGGACCAGCAATGACTATTATTGGTTTCTACACATATAAAAGAAGGAAGAAAAGGAAAATTTATAGAGACAATGAAATAAAAGAATTAATTGATAAATTATAAAAAGCTACGAGCAATAAGCCATCATAAAGTAGCCTTGGCTTTTGTGGGTTTTGGGAGTTTCGCTCCCGCGCATAAAAGCATAAACAATAAAACGAATATAATATACGTCCACGCACCACTTCATTGAGTCGATCCATAAGCAAATAAAACTTACAGCCCTATACTATGACAAAGGATCTTACAAAACGAATTCTGAGGATAGCGCTTATCGTCGCATCGATATCCTCCTTGTACTTTGTTCCATGGCTATTGGTAAAGGCGTGGATACTGCCGCTGCCCAATACAGTTCAGGAGCAGCTGGATGAGGCCATTGGTCATGGATTTGACGGAATGATTGTGTATATACACCAGGCAGGCCAGCCGCCTCAGTATTATGTTGCCGGCTGGCACAATCGGGAACTGAAGATACCAGCCAATCCGCATGCATTGTTTAAAATTGCCAGCATCAGTAAGCTGTACGATGCGGTGGCTGTTACTAAATTGGTACATGATGGACGACTTTCGCTGGATAAAACCATCGCTGATTTTTTACCGGAGCTGGTGGGACACATCGAAAATGCTGAAACCATTACTTTGAGGTTGATGATTCAGCATCGAAGTGGCATCCCTAATTTTACAGATGCTCCCAATTTTTGGGCCGCTCCAACCGGCTCCTACGAAGAGAGTCTGGCATTGATTCTGGATAAGCCAGCTAACTTTGAGCCAGGCGCAGACTATGAATATTGCAATACGAATTATCTTTTAATTAATAAGATAATGGATGATGTGCTGGGGTATGACAACTTTCAATTCATACAGGAACAAATTTTAAGGCCGTTAAATCTAAATAACACCTTTAGTTCTCTGAGCGATGTGGATATGGACAATGTGATGAGTGGCTACCATGTGGGGCACCCCCACGATTTAAAGGCCGACGAGCATGGTATGCTGGCCACAGCCGAAGATGTGGGTGTATTTCTGAGGGCACTGAACGATGGTTCGTTATTTGTGCCGGGGGAGCAGGAAATTTATGCTTCCATTTATGAGTATGAGCATGGTGGTTGGGTGCCGGGATACCAGAGTTTTGCAAATTATCACAATGATATTGATGCCGTTGTTGTGGCATTCTACAGCACTACCGACTCAAGACTGTACAATTGGAATTTGTCAGAAATCGTAAATAACAGAATCGTTAAAATCCTGAAGAGGCATTAATTCCTTAGTGGCAGAATCCCTTAGCCATTACCCAACTATGTTTTATCCCATATTATTAACGGGGTATTATTGATTGCACGCTGCCTGTTTTATAGTTAAGCTATTTTATTATCTTGCCATTCAAGGGATAAGGTGCTAGTATGTTGGCGGTAAGCAAAAAAAACTAAACGATTTAAATAAATGAACAGGTTCCTAAACTGGATTGATACAAAATACTATCTGTCATATATAGTTGTTGCATCGGGGCTTTTCTACTTTATGTATTTAAGGTTCATTGTAACTTCAAACACAATTTTTTTAATTAATATTTTTATACCGTCCATATTTGTCTGTTTGTTGCTGTTAAAGAATCAAAAAATAAAGACTTTTCGCCTAGTTAAGCTGTGGGCAATGCTATTTATAACAAGCATTACAGTCTTTTTTCTGACATCCTATATTTTGAAGGACTCATTCGAAATGAAGGAATATAATGTTGATATTTCAGGATATTATACAAGAAATGTGGATGGGATATTATTTAAGTTTAAAGAAAAGAGTATTGACAAACCATTGAATGGTATAACTGAAAAAGTCGAACAAGAAGGCAAGGAATTTTATAAAAATTACATGCTGGTCGTGTATGCGAGGCCAATGTTATTGGGTACATTTTTAATTGAACATATGGAATTAGAAAAAAAAGAAAATTGCAACCGTTAATACCTTATCGTCCTGACTACTTAAAAGCCTGAGCCTAAACCTCCAGAGTATATGGGGTGGCTGACAATCTGGTTGAAAATGCTGTCTATAGTGTTTGGTATCAGGAGAGCGGTTTTTTTTGAAGTCTTACCTTGCTCATTAAAAGGTCAATGGTTTCATCTTACGGCTATAAACGCCGCTCCTAAGCAAATAGTGGAACTTTACCAAAGGCACAAAAAAACCTTTTCCAAAGCACTGAGCTCCGGAAAAGGTGAAGAGATTGGGATCTCTTATTTAGCATTTACCTGAGTGCATACTTGCCTAGAAACGCATGGATAAACCTACCTGAAAGCCATTATTGTTCAGTCCGTTGTTGATGTCGGTTAGGCCCCATGTGTGCTTAGCTTCCACCGCCACAAACAGGATGTTAAAGCCGGCTCCCACATAGGCTGGAATGTCAAACCATTTGGCACTGCTATCAAACGGATTACCTTTTTCGGCCACCTTCACATTAAAGCCCGAACCGCCCAGTGCATATAACGGACCTACTTTTACTTTAAGTGCCAGTGGTACACCAATGTAGTTGAGGGTGTAATCGCCATTATCAAGCTTTGAGGCGCCAAATTGTGAATACTCCAGCCCGGTATTAACATGCAGAAAAGGTAACACCTTGGTATCTTTATAGGCACCGAGGTAGAAACCCGATTTTGAACTGCCCACCTTATCGCCATCCTGCGTTAAATACGAAGTTTGATATCCACCGCGTATGCCAAATTTTTTATCTTGGGCCATTACTACAAAGGCCAGGTTGCCTGCCATCAACAGGCTTAAAATCATCATTGCTTTTTTCATATGATACTATCATTAATGTGTGAGGCCTCAGCAAGCAATCTTTGTTCCATTTATTGACAAAAAATGCCAAGGGATGTTATAGTATCTTTAATGTTAAGTTAAGAGGTTGATTGACTGATTAAAGGTACAGGCTAATTTATCTGCGGTTTCTTAAACAAAATGCCCGCTGTTTTTGTCACTATAACACGAAATTAAGTTCAAAATGAATTAGAGTGGGTGAAATCATATTTCAGTACCGGCCTTGGCTGGTAAGCCATAAAACATCGGAACAATTAAGAATTGAGTATTCTTAATTGTTTCAGTAGGAATCGGTTGGTTTTATGAGCGCAAGCAGGCATAGCCAAAGATTTTTTTGCTTCCTTTTTTCATCATGGTAAAAAGGAAGTCGGGGTTTGGGGTTGAAAACCCCTTTATGATAATAATAGTATTACCCACTATATATCATAAAGGGTCGAAGTAATATTCATATTAAAACCAGAAAAATGTCAAACGATGGAACTGTATTAGATGCCATGAAAAAAGCCGACAAACCTGTTCGCACAGGCGATATTGTTGATTTATCGGGCTTGGATAGAAAAGAAGTGGAGAAAGCGATGAAGCAATTGAAGGCCGAAAATAAAATTGTGTCGCCCAAGCGCTGTTTTTGGGAGCCGGCCAAGTAGCAGTATGTTCCAAAGGTTAATAAGGTGTTGAATAGGTAACGGGTTCAGCACCTTTTCTTCTATCTATACCGGAGTATGCCTGTCCTCTTATATTGATTGTAGTAAAGCCTTATTAAGTTCTTCACCAGGCTGCAGGCCTAGTTTCTTGCGAATGCGTTTTCGGGCGGCAAATACCCCCTCTGTGGTAATATTAAGCTCTTTGGCAATGGCTTTACTACTGTAGTTCTTCAACAGGTAATGGCACACCTTAATGTCATTATTGCTTAAGCAGGGATGCGCTTTTGACAGAAGCAGGCTCGTTTCCCTAAGGCTTATTTCTCTGTTTTTACTGCGCTCAGCCTCCAGTTCGCGCTGCAATACAATTATATTCTGTTGCAAACAAATCTTCTCAATGTCCACTTCTTCGCGTATCTCCACCACATGACCCACTAAATACTTTTGACCTTTAATGGTTTGGTGATGTGTATGTAGCTTGCAGGCAAACAGTTCTCCATCGCTGCGACGATTAACATGTGTTTTGTAACTGCTGATATTAAGGTGCTCCGAGGTCATCAGTTCGGGGTAAAACTGGTTAAAATCTTTGGGCATCAGGTCTCTCAGGTTTAGTTTTTTAAAACTCTGTAGCGATGGATACCTGTATAGCTCAAGCGCTTCTTTATTGCCGCCTAGTATCTGACCATCAAGCCTGGCCACCACAAGTGCCTCGTGATCTGTTATTTGATTGATTGTCACGCCTTGGAATATCATAAGCATATTTAGGTATGCGGTTTTCGACAATAATAGCAAAAAGGTCAAATGTACCATAATCCTACCAGTACTTTTTTTCATTGGACAGAGAACTCACGGTACATTTGCATTAGTTAATCCTTTATGGTTTCCCGATTCAAACATTCTAGCTAGCTCTCTCAATCCCTATGAGAGAGTAGCTTTTTTTGTTTTATCTAACAGGTGGTTCAGATAATTGGCCGACTCAGGTACCAAGCCTTCGGCAGGCGCCCAGGGGGCAAAGTGTTTATCGTCATCGGGTGAGTAAGGCCCATCTTTCACTTCATATACGCATGTGTTGGCTTCCAATGCAGCAATGGTGTGATAAGTACCAGGCGGTATTTCTATACCATAAATGCCTTCATTATGGTCGAGTGTGCAATGTTCTTCGATATGACCGTCTTTATCAAATAGGATGACCAGAAGGCGTCCGCTGAGTATAATAAAAGCTTCGCGTTTATCGGGCGATTCATGCTTGTGTGGCTGAACATAACTGCCTGGATTAAGAATGTTCAGCATCCGTTGCAACGGATCACCAGGTGTTTGATGAAAATTGTAATTCATCCTTTTACGTACCGAATTTACAGCTTTGGTGCTTAGGGTGTTTAGCAGCTTCTTGTCAATAATCATTATTGATGCTTTTATGAGTCGTTGCCTGTAAAAATACAACAGTTTATCAACTAATTCACTTCATTAGTCACTAGGCCGTTAACTTTTGCTGGCTAACTCGTACAAGCAATCAAGGTATGAATAGTTGAAGAGAAATGGGTAATACAATACTGATAGTTGACGACTCACGTTTGGAAATAGAATTGCTTAGTACGATTATGACTAAGCATGAGCCTTTCCGTAACATTGTTACTGCTAACGATGGAGAAGAGGCTTGCCGGCAGGCTGTGCGCCACCAGCCAGATTTAATATTGCTGGATTGGGAAATGCCAGGCCTGAGTGGGTTAGAAGTGTTGAAAGTGTTAAAGAAGAATGAGCTGACAAAAGATTTGCCGGTCATTCTGGTGTCTGGTGTTTCGTTTACCGATAAAATCGAAGAAGCCTTTGCCGCAGGTGCATCGGATTTTATACAAAAACCGGTGCATGAGGAGGAGTTGCTGGCTCGTTCAGAAGCTGTACTGCGTAATTACGCTACCTACAAATCCTTAAAAGATCAAACTAACCAGTTAACGCTGGCTAACCATAAGAATGAACGCATTTTAAGGTCAATTTTACCATTGCCCATATTGATGCAGATAAAAGAATACGGTTCAATACCTCCAAAACGATATAAAGACTGCGTGGCCATATTTGTTGATATGGTTGATTTTACCACCAAAACCGGTAAGATGTCGCCGGCTGTGTTGCTAAGGGAGTTGCACGAGTTATTTAATGGGTTCGATACAGTTATTGATCAGCACTTCTGTACCCGCATTAAAACTGTGGGCGATGCCTATATAGCTGTTTGTGGCATGTTTTATACACCGGATAAAATAGAGATTGAGGCCGCATCGGCAGCTGTTAAAATCCGGGAGTATGTTATTGAGCGTAACAAAACCAGCGAAGTGCAATGGGAGATTAAAATAGGGCTATATGATGGCGATATCATTGGCAGTTCAGTGAGCCCCAGTAACCTTAATTTTGATATTTTTGGCGAGACGGTTAATATGGCTTCCCGCTTTCAGACCATGTGTGAGCCCATGCAGATTAATGTGTCCGAAAGCTTGAGTAAGCCGCTATCCGAGGCTTATAAGCTGGTGACGCGTGTGCCCCGCAAGGTAAAAGGTAAAGGGGTGATGCCAATGTATTACATTCACCGGCCCCTTGCTGAAGTAAATGAAGTAAAAAAAGAGGAGGCCTTTCTGATGCCGGCCCCCTCAATGCAGTAAGTCAGGATATAAGACTGAATACAAAAGAATCAAGACGATTCTGAGCTCCAACGCTTAATCTACTTAATCAGTTTTTTATAGCGAATGCGCTGTGGTGTTGTATCACCAAGGCGACGCTTTTTGTTTTCTTCATACTCGGTGTAAGAGCCTTCGAAGAAGTAAACCTTTGATTCGCCTTCAAAAGCCAGAATATGGGTAGCTACACGGTCGAGGAACCAGCGGTCGTGTGAGATGACAACGGCACATCCGGCAAAATCCTCAAGACCTTCTTCCAGTGCACGTAAGGTATTCACGTCAATGTCGTTGGTTGGCTCATCCAGCAGCAGCACGTTGCCTTCTTCTTTCAGCGCCATAGCCAGGTGCAGGCGGTTACGCTCACCACCCGACAGCACTTCGCATTTCTTTTGTTGGTCGTTGCCGGCAAAGTTAAAGCGCGACAGATAGGCGCGGGCATTTATTTCCTTGTTGCCCATACGCAATAACTCATCACCTTGCGAAACAACTTCATAAACAGTTTTACCCGGGATGATATCATCGTGTGACTGGTCTACATAGGACACTTTAACCGTTTCGCCCACTTCAAACGTACCCGCATCGGCTTTTTCCAGGCCCATAATCAGGCGGAATAGCGTGGTCTTACCAGCGCCGTTAGGGCCAATCACACCCACAATACCGTTCTTTGGCAGGGTAAACTCCAGGTTTTCAAACAGTAGTTTTTCGTCAAACCCCTTGGCTACACCGTGGGCTTCAATTACTTTATCTCCCAGGCGCGGCCCATTGGGGATGAATATCTCCAGCTTTTCTTCCTTCTCCTTCACATCCTCTTTCATAAGGCTGTCGTAGGCATTCAGACGGGCCTTGTTTTTAGCATGACGGGCTTTGGGTGCCATGCGCACCCATTCCAGCTCGCGCTCCAGCGTTTTACGACGTTTCGAAGCTTGTTTCTCTTCGTTAGCCATGCGCTTGGTTTTCTGGTCGAGCCACGATGAGTAGTTGCCTTCCCATGGAATACCCTCGCCACGATCCAATTCCAGAATCCAGCCAGCCACATTGTCAAGGAAGTAGCGGTCGTGGGTAATGCCAATCACGGTTCCTTTATACTGTTGCAGGTGTTGCTCCAGCCATTGCACCGACTCAGCATCCAGGTGGTTGGTAGGCTCATCCAGCAGCAGAATATCCGGTTCTTGCAGCAACAGACGACAAAGGGCTACACGGCGTTTCTCACCACCTGATAGTACTTTAATGGATTGGTCTTCGGGCGGACAGCGTAGCGCGTCCATGGCACGATTCAGCTTGGTGTCAAGGTTCCAGGCATCGTGTTGGTCAATGAGTTCCTGCAGCTTGGCCTGCTCATCCATCAAAGCCTGCATCTTATCCGGATCTTCCAGTACTTCAGGATCTGCAAATTTTTCGTTAACTGCTTCGTAGGCTTTTAGTGTGTCAACTACTTCCTGTACGCCTTCTTCCACTACCTGGCGTACGGTTTTATTCTCATCCAGTTGGGGTTCCTGCTCGAGGTAGCCAACAGAATAACCAGGTGAGAAAACCACGTCGCCCTGGTAGTTTTTTTCTACACCGGCAATAATCTTTAACAGTGTTGATTTGCCAGAACCGTTCAAACCGATGATGCCGATTTTGGCCCCGTAGAAAAACGACAGGTAGATGTTATTCAGTACTTTTTTTTGTGGAGGAAAGGTTTTGCTCACTCCAACCATACTGAATATGATTTTTTTATCGTCAGACATGTTTTTGTTTTTTTGATTTTGTTGCAAAAGTAACGATAAGTACAGAACAATGGAAGAGTGAGGAGGAAACTATGTGATGGTGTTTAGCGGTATTTTTGTGGGTGGGAGCGTTGATTAAAACAAAAAAGGAGAAACAATATCTGTTTCTCCTTTGAAAGTGGGCGATGAGGGAGTCGAACCCCCGACCCCTTGGGTGTAAACCAAGTGCTCTAAACCAACTGAGCTAATCGCCCTGAAATATATGTAGTTTTAATAATGGTGGGCGATGAGGGAGTCGAACCCCCGACCCCTTGGGTGTAAACCAAGTGCTCTAAACCAACTGAGCTAATCGCCCTGAATATTTTCAGGTAATTTCAATAAATTACGTGCTATGATTTCGTTCAATCATTAGTTGGTGGGCGATGAGGGAGTCGAACCCCCGACCCCTTGGGTGTAAACCAAGTGCTCTAAACCAACTGAGCTAATCGCCCCTGTGCTTATCTCCTTAGAAAAGCGATGCAAAAATATGTCTCTTTTTTATTACCTCCAAATTTATTTAGCATTTTTCTAATATGTCGGCTACAATAAATGTGCTTCCGCCAATGAAAATCAGATCGTTGGGATTTGCATTTTTTTTAGCTTCGTTGAGTGCCGAATGTACATCCGGGTAGGTGTGACCATTTAATTGAAACCTTTCGGCCATTTCCTGCAGTACTTTTTCATCCAAACTACGCGGGATAGCAGCCTTTGTAAAGTAGTAGCTGGCATGTTTGGGTAAGGTTCCAAGCACAGCCGCATGATCCTTATCGTTTACCATGCCCAAAACTATGTGAAGCTTATCGTGAGGGGTGTTCTTAATCTGTTCTACCAGCATTGAAATGCCGTCCAGGTTGTGCCCGGTGTCGCAAATAATTCTCGGGTTGTATCCCAGGTGTTGCCAGCGCCCCAGCAAGCCGGTGTTACTGACTACCTTTTCAAAACCCTGGTAAATGTGCTCTTTACTTATGGTAAAGCTGCCTTTTTGCAGTTGCTCAATAATTGCTAAAGCTGTTAATATATTCTTTTGCTGATAGGTGCCCAGCAAGTCCAGCTTTAAATCGGCATACGCCAACTGGTCGTCTCTGTAAATCTGAAACACCTGCTTTTCGTCAATCGATAGGGTGGCCGTAGAAACTTTCAGTTGTTGATCAGCAAATACAATGTTAGTGCCTCTTTCGTCAGCCAACGAAGTAAAAACAGATGCGGTTTCCTTTTGTGTCTGCCCAATAATGACGGGAACATTTTTTTTGATGATGCCACCTTTCTCAATGGCGATTTTATCCAACGAATCTCCAAGGAATGCTGTATGATCCAGTCCGATGTTGGTAATGGCCGAAACTTCGGGACTGATGATGTTGGTTGAGTCGAGGCGACCGCCCATGCCCACTTCAATGATGGCCACATCAACCGCCTCTTGCTTGAAATGCTCGAAGGCCATCGCTACCGACATCTCGAAAAAAGAGGGCTGTAGTTCTTTGATAATGTTTTGGTGATTGCCCACAAAATCAATCACAGCCTGTTCGCTAATCATCTGGCCATTGATGCGTATGCGCTCACGAAAATCCTTGAGGTGGGGTGAGGTGTAAAGGCCGACTTTGTAACCAGCTTCCTGTAGCACAGATGCAATGCAGTGTGATACAGAACCTTTGCCATTGGTGCCTCCAATATGTATTGTTTTATAGGCGTTGTGCGGATGGTTAAAATGGTCGTCCAAAGCCAGGGTAGTGGCTAAATCAGCTTTATAGGCCGCTTTACCCACGCGCTGATACATTGGCAACTGGGCAAACAAAAAGTCAAGTGTTTCGTGGTAATTCATAATGCAAAAATATTGCTTAATCTCATTCAAACGCTCTTTTTTTCTCTATCTTTAAGAGAAACAAAACCGAACTTTATGGCAAAAAAACTTTTTATTCTCGATACAAATGTGTTGTTACACGACCACAAATGTATATACAACTTTGAGGAAAATGATGTAATTATTCCGATTGTTGTTCTTGAGGAATTGGATCGATTCAAAAAAGGTAATGACCTCATTAACTTTCAGGCGCGTGAGTTTGCTCGCGAGATGGATAAAATGGCGGGCGAAAAGGCTTTTAAAGAAGGTATTCCGCTTGGGGCAAAAAAAGGGAAGCTATTTGTAGCTACTGGCAAGCCCATACCCGAGGTGATGAAGGAATCATTTAGTGAAAACACCTCTGATCATCGTATTCTGGCCATTTCACTGCATGTTAAGTCAACCTTCCCACGCCGGCAAACGGTGCTTATCACCAAGGATATTAACTTGAGGCTTAAAGCAAAGTCGCTAGGACTTAAATCGGAGGATTATGAGAATGATAAGGTCAAGAATATCGATATCCTGGACAAGGGCGTTGAGATTCATGAAGATTTTGATAAGGCACTGATTGAATCACTCTACCAGCATCAGGGTATACCCATCGATGAATTTCCAATAAAGGAAGGTTTACCTGCCAATCAGTATTTTGTGTTAAGAAATGGTAATCAGTCGGTTTTGGCGCATCACGATGCTTTATCGGGTTTGATAAGAAGGGTAGAGAAGCATGGTGCTTATGGTATTGAGCCGCGTAATGCAGAGCAGACATTCTCATTAAATGCGTTGCTAAATCCAGACATTAAGCTGGTGTCATTAACTGGTAAGGCCGGAACTGGTAAGACACTTTTGGCGTTGGCCGCCGCTTTACAACAGCATAAGCAGTATCATCAAATTTTGTTGGCACGACCTATTGTGCCATTGGCAAACCGCGATCTTGGTTTCTTGCCGGGTGATATCAACGAAAAAATAGGGCCTTATATGCAGCCGCTTTTTGATAACCTTGGTGTGATAAAAAGCCGATTCAAGGCCACAAGTAAAGAGGTGAACAACCTGGATGAAATGCTTAAAAATGAGCAGCTGGTTATCACGCCTCTGGCTTATATCAGGGGACGAAGCCTGTCTGATGCCTTTTTTATCGTGGATGAGGCGCAAAATTTGACGCCGCACGAGGTAAAAACGATTATTACACGTGCCGGCGAAGGAACTAAAATGATATTCACTGGTGATGTGCAGCAAATTGATTCGCCTTACCTGGATATGCAATCCAACGGCCTCGCTTACCTGACCGATAAGATGAAAGGGCAGGAGATATTCGCTCATGTTAACCTGGTGAAAGGTGAGCGCAGTTATCTGGCCGAATTGGCATCTGATTTGCTTTAATTTATACAGCATTGGGCTCTCATTCCGGGAGCCCATTTTTCTGCCAGATATAAGGTTGACTAATAGGAACAACGACCAAAGAGCTATGGGCTAATGGCATTTTTGCTACCTTTGCGCTTTTCCTGAAGATACAATGATAGATAATTCGGTTTTTGAAAATAAGAAGGTGGCGTTTCATACCTTTGGGTGTAAGCTTAATTTCAGCGAAACATCAACGGTGGCGCGTACCATGGTTGAGGCAGGGTTTGCGAAGGTGGATATTTCGGAACCGGCCGACGTGTACTTGTTTAATACCTGTTCGGTAACCGAGCTGGCAGATAAAAAATGCAAGCAGGTTATTCGCAAGGCCATCAAGCAAAATCCGAATGCATTTATCGTAGTTACCGGTTGTTTCGCTCAGCTCAAGCCAGAGGATGTTTCTAAGATTGAGGGTGTTGATTTGGTTCTGGGTTCCAATGAGAAATTTGATATACTGCAATATATCGAAGATTTTAAGAAGGGAAACGGTGCCGAGGTACATGCTGGTCAAATAGGCGAGAACAAAGAATTTAAGCCATCCTATTCGTTTGGCGATCGTACCCGCTGTTTTCTGAAAGTGCAGGATGGTTGCGATTATTTCTGCAGCTATTGCACCATTCCATTTGCCAGGGGGCGAAGTCGTAGCGATACCATTGCCAATACGATTGAACAAGCAAAGAAGGCAGCCGAAGGAGGTGCGAAAGAAATCATATTAACCGGGGTTAATATTGGCGACTTTGGCAAAGGGACCGATGAGAACTTCTTTCAGTTGGTTCAACAATTAGAAAAAGTGGAGGGTATTGAACGTTTCCGTATCTCATCCATCGAACCCAACCTGTTGACAGATGAAATAATAGCCTTTGTTGCTGCATCTAAGAAGTTTATGCCTCACTTTCATATTCCGCTGCAGTCAGGCTCCGATAAGGTGCTTAAACTGATGAAGCGAAAATATGATACACAGTTGTTTCGCAGCAAAATTGAGCGCATCAAGGAGTTAATTCCACATGCATTTATTGGAGTTGATGTTATTGTAGGTGTAAGAGGTGAGTCTGAGGAAGAGTTTAAGATAACACATCAGTTTCTGGCCGATCTGGATATTTCGCAACTACATGTGTTTACCTATTCAGAACGGCCCAATACGCAAGCCTTGAAAATAGATGAGGTGGTGCCCATTCCGGTCAGGAAAGAGCGAAGTAAGATATTACACGAACTGTCGGAGAAGAAAACCCGTCATTTTTATAAAACATACATAGGAGAAGAGATGCCTGTGCTGTTTGAGGGGGCCGAACATGGAGGGATGATTAATGGCTTTACGCCTAATTACATCAAGGTGGAAGTGCCTTATGATTCTGAACTTAGCAATTCTATAAAGGATGTTAAACTCAGGCATTTGTCATTGGATACGCTCAATATGACGGGCCAATTAACTTAACATTATGAACTACCAGGAATTATGCCAGCAGGTTTGTGATATTGCCAGGCAAACAGGACACTACATCAAGGCGCAACGTCAGGAGGCTTCGATTAGTATTGAGGAGAAAGGGAGTAACGATTTTGTGACGCAGGTGGATAAGGCCTCGGAACAGCGCATTGTATCGGCACTGCAAGGCTTATTGCCCGAAAGTGGTTTTATTGCCGAAGAAGGTACTACTGACGCCAGGGGAGATGTTTATAACTGGATCATCGATCCTATTGATGGTACCACCAATTTTATTCATGGCTTATCGCCTTATGCCATTAGTATTGCCCTGATGGATGGCAAAGAACTGGTGTTGGGGGTGATTTATGAAATTGGCCTGGATGAGTGTTTTTATTCTTATCGTGGAGCACCAGTGTATTTGAATGGTCAGGAAGTTCGTGTGTCTGCCACATCAACGGTTAAGGATAGTTTGATTGCCACAGGATTCCCTTATTCTAACTATTCGCGGCTGAATGGTTTTATGGATTCTGTACGTTACTTTATGGAGCATTCGAGGGGTTTGCGGCGACTGGGCTCCGCCGCTACCGATTTAGCTTATGTGGCATGTGGTCGATTTGATTCGTTTTATGAATATAACCTCAAAGCATGGGATGTGGCCGCAGGCGCTTTTCTGGTGCAGCAAGCAGGTGGTAAGGTATGCGATTTTAATGGTGGAGATGATTATATTTTTGGTCAGGAGATAATAGCTGCCAATGCTGAATCTTTTAATGAATTTAAAGAGGTAATTAATCGTATTGTCCGGTAAAATGGGAAAGATTGGAAATTATATTGCTTTAGGCTTTTTGTGGTTGTTTAGCTTACAACCCTTCTTCATACTCTATTTATACTCTGATTTATTGTATCACTTTATCCGTCTGATCGGGTATCGCAGAGCTGTTATTAACGAAAACCTGCGTTATGCCTTTCCCGACAAGTCAAAAGACGAGTTGCGCGAGATTCGCTTAAAGTTCTATCGTGGCTTCTGCGATGTGATGATTGAAACAATTAAAGTGCAATCCATGAGTGAAAAGCAGATGCGCAAGCGAATGGTTTTTAATAATATGGAATATGCTAATCAGATGGCGAATGAAGGAAAAGATGTGGTGGCCATCATGGGGCATTATGGCTGCTGGGAGTGGATTCCTTCATTGGCACTGCATTCCAACCATGTGGCATGCGCCACCTATCGCCCGCTTAAAAACGAGCAGTTTGATAATTATATGCTAAAGCTCAGAGGGCGTTGGGGTAGTTTGAATTTTACCATGCGTGATACCATGCGCGAGCTTATTAAAGTAAGGCGTCAGAATAAGAATTTTATCATTGGGTTGATAGCCGACCAATCACCCGATAGAAATAAAATACAGTACTGGACTAAGTTTTTGAATCAGAATACGGCTGTATTGCTGGGGCCGGAGAAGATGGCTAAGGCCTTTAAGGCACCAGTTGTATTTATGAAAATGAGCCGAATAAAACGCGGTTATTACCAGGTAGATATTATTCCATTAGTTGAGGATAGTGTGTCGACCAATGAATTTGAGATTACCGAGATGCATCTAAAATGCCTGGAAGATATCATACGCGAAAGGCCCGAAGATTGGTTATGGTCGCATAAGCGTTGGAAGTATTCTGAAGTCAGAGAAATTCAAAACTAAAACCGGATATGTCTAAAACGGCTGTTGTCATATTAAACTGGAACGGACGGGTATTACTTGAAAAGTTTTTGCCTGTGGTTTTAAAAAATTCTGCCCATGAGGGTGTTGAGGTGATTGTGGCTGACAATGCTTCAAGTGATGATAGCCTGCTCTTTTTGCAGGAGAGTTTCCCGTCTGTCCGTGTTATTCAGCTGGATAAAAACTATGGTTTTGCAGGCGGTTATAATCATGCTCTGAAGCAAATTGAAGCCGATTATTTTGTGTTGCTAAATAGTGATGTGGCTCCAGAAAAGGACTGGCTGCCACCGCTTATTCAAGCTATGGACAAACAGCCATACCTGGGAGCCTGCATGCCTAAGGTAAGATCATACAACGAACCTGATAAGTTTGAATATGCCGGAGCTGCCGGAGGGTACATCGATGTGTTTGGTTACCCGTTTTGCAGAGGACGTATACTGGATCAAATTGAAACAGATGAAGGTCAGTACAATGAGCCTTTAACAGTTTTTTGGGCTACCGGAGCAGCTTTAATGATTCGGGCCGAACTGTATAATGAGACTGGCGGGCTTGATGAATCGTTCTTTGCTCATATGGAAGAAATTGATTTATGCTGGCGATTGAAAAACAGGGGATATGCCATTAAGGTGTTGCCTGCAGCTGAAGTGTTACATGTTGGCGGGGCTACTCTAAGTCAGCAAAGTGCGCGTAAAGCGTTTCTCAATTTCAGAAACAACCTGGTGATGATGGTGAAAAATATGCATGGTAGTCGTCTATTACCTGTATTATTCATCAGGATGGTACTCGACGGTATTGCCGGATTGCATTTTATTACCAAAGGGGAATTTGGCTTTTTCATGGCTGTTTTAAAGGCTCATTTTAGTTTCTATGGAAGATTACCACAAGTGCTAAAACAACGAAAAGAGCTGGCACCATTTCGCCTTAAAAAGCAGCACAAAGAAAAATATCCTCAAAGCATTATTTGGGCTTATTACCTAAAAGGTGTGCGAAAATTCAGCGAGCTAAAGCATTTTCGTTTCCATTAAAGATATGGGAGTACTTCTTCCAGTTTATTGCTGCGCGAACCTTTAATTAGGAAGTAAGCATTTTTAATTCGGGATGCTTTTAATGAATCAATCAGTTCATCGGTTGTTGCAAAAAAACTGAACTCTTTGTTGTCATTTGCTAAGTTATGGAACTCCTCACCAATGAGCATGACTTGTGATAGTTTCAACTCTTTAATAGTATCAATTAGCTTACTGTGTTCGCTAAGGCTGTCACTACCCAACTCTTTCATGCCACCAATGATCAGGATTTTATTTTCAGCATCAACTCTGCCAAAGTTCTGCAATGCTACCTGCATGCTAGAAGGATTTGCATTGTAGGCATCCATGATGATTTGGTTATTTTCCGTCTGGATAAATTGCGAGCGGTTATTGGATGGTGAGTATGCTTGAAGGGCTTTGTTAATGGCTGTTTCGTTCACACCCAGCGCGTATCCAATGCAAATGGCTGATAGGATATTTTCCAGGTTGTAAGCGCCAATTAGCTGAGTGGAGATATCGTAGCTTTTATTAGTCTGACCAGAATGCCATTTAATGGCAACAAACGGATAGTCGGCTGTAATCTGGCCGGTTATTTTGCCATGATTTGGGCCATAATCAATCCGGTTGCTTAGGCCGGCAGCCATTTGATCCAGGTGGGGGTTGTCGGCATTAATAAACACTATACCATTGGTGTGCTTTAAGTATTGATAAAGCTCACCTTTAGCTGTTTTAACACCCTCAAATGAACCAAATCCTTCAAGGTGTGCTTTGCCTACGTTTGTAATAATGCCATAGTTGGGTTCAGCTATTTTGCACAAAGCTTCAATCTCGCCAATATGATTGGCACCCATCTCAACAACACCAAATTCAATAGACTCATCCATGCTTAAAAGCGTTAATGGAACACCAATGTGGTTGTTATAATTGCCAGAAGTAGCCTTAATAGTATATTTCTCTTTTAAAACGGCTGCCACTAATTCTTTGGTGGTTGTTTTGCCGTTAGAACCCGTTATGGCTAAAATAGGAATATTTAAATAGCGACGATGAAAACGGGCGAGTTCTTGCAGGGTTGTTAATACATCTTCTACAATAAAAACATTTGTTAGGCCGCTCAGAGTTTCGTCATCTGCTACCGCAAAGGCAGCTTCATCTTTCATTACACTATCTACATATTTGTTACCATCGAAATTGGCGCCTTTTAAAGCAAAAAACATAAACCCTTTATTATTGCTCCTGCTATCGGTAGATACGCCTTTGCTTGCCAGAAAAGCTTGATGAATGTTTGCGATTTGACTCATGGTATGTCGAAGTGAAAAATGTTTGAATGACAAAAATAAAAAAAGAGGCTAACTATAAAAGTCAGCCTCTTGATAATATTCTGTTGTCAGAATTATTTCTTTTTGCTATTGATTGGACTTCCTACACGTGTCATAGCACATCGGAAACCTAAATCATCGCGACTTTCTCTTTCGTCAAGGTAGCGGCGTGTGCCAGGAGCTAACCAGTAAGCGCGGTCTCTCCAACCTCCACCTTTGTATACGCGTGAGCGGTCAGATACCAAGCTTCCAAGGCTACTGTTAGGTGAACCTGCATACATTGTGCTAGTATTAGCATCAACATCGTTCCAGTCTGAACCTACTACGGCATTCGAAGTAGCATCACCGTCAGCATAGTTGCGGTTGTCAGATGTGCGGTAGTTCTTTCTGTTTAAAATGTCTTTGTCTTCTTCAGTACGGTAGCGAATACGGCCAAGGCTATCTTTTTCTACAATGTAACCTTCTTCATCAAGCACTTTCTGCTGGAAAACGTTACCACGGTATGGACTGAACTCATCCATATCTTCGAATGATAAAGGACGATATACATCAGCCACCCACTCATTCACGTTTCCGGCCATACAGTATAAGCCGTAATCATTAGGGTAATATGATTTAACATCAACGGTGATGTCACCACCATCGTTAAGATTTCCGGCCATACCCATCATGTCACCTGTTCCTCTCACGAAGTTAGCCATCATTTTGCCACGCTCTTTTTTGCTGGCATTACGAGTGATGTGGCCATCCCAAGGATAGATTCGACGGTCAGTCATGCGTTCGTCGTATGAGTTTCCAATTAATCCAAGTGCTGCGTATTCCCACTCAGCTTCGGTTGGGAGTCGGTAACGAGGAAGCAGAATTCCGTCATCCCATCTTACACGTCGAGTGTCGTTATTTGGGTTTAGGTCTTCCATAGGGTTTTTTCCCTGGATACCTTCGTATTGCCCGTAAAGGTATGCTTCGGTATTGAAGTTGTTTTCACCAATCTGGTTTACATCAAATTCCAGAATACCTTCGTCAACCAATATCATTTCGTTTACACGGTCAGTTCGCCATTTACAGTAATCCTGAGCCTGAATGTGACTTACACCTACTACAGGATACTCTGCATAAGCCGGGTGACGCAGGTAGTTTTCTACCATTGGCTCGTTATAAGCCATAGGGCGACGCCAAACCAAGGTGTCCGGCAAAGCCTTGCGGTATACTTCCGGGTAATCAACGTATACACGTCTAATCCAGAATAAATATTCTAAATAATCAATGTTTCTAACTTCACTTTCATCCATATAGAATGAAGGAACGGTCACTCGCCTTGGGGCATTGTTCCATTCATAAAGAACATCTTGCTCAACGCGGCCCATAATAAAGGTACCACCTTCAATAAAAACCAATCCGGGTCCGGTTTCTTGCTCATAGCCTGACTTGTATTCAAAACCACCAAAGTCAGGGTTGTTATATTCCCAACCTGTTGCAGAAGAAACAGTTTTGTTTCCACCGCTCTTACTACATGACGATAAGCCTACTAAGCTAAAAGCCAAAACAGCCAAAATAACTGCGGTATTTAATCTCATAGCACTTTGATATTGTGTTCTAATTATCAATTATTTGCGAACTTTAATGCTGCGCTCGTAATATGCGCAACTGACTTCTTTATACTGCAAAAATAAAAAAAGGTTATAGCTGAACTTCTTTTTCATTCCCTTTTTTTAGTAGTGGCAAAAAGTTATCAATACAATTTTTCATCATTGAAAACGTTAAAAATAGAAAATTCTTGTACAGTAATCTCTATTTTTGTGTTTTTTCATAAACAAAAATGTGTAGTGGCTGTATTAAAATTGATGGGTTTAGAGAGTTGTTGTTGTGTAAGGTGTTGATATTAAGATATTAGATGAAGCAGATTATTGTTGTTTTAGTAATGTGGAGTTGTTACTGGGTTAACGCACAGGAGCATACTGGTAGAGTTCAGTTTCAGTGGATAGATGGTGAAATGGTGAGCGATGTTCAGCCACCAGTCCAATTCAAAGATCTTAGCTTTTGGGATGATGTCAGTCAACTGCCAGTGAAGAAAGTGGACATATTGTTACCAGGTTATATTCATCCTGATTCAGTTGACATTAAGTTGTCATTTGAGACAACCCTAATTACCGACTCTCTCCAACTGGCCTTTTTGACAAACATAGATAAAGATTTTTTTACCCTTTTAACCAAGAATACAGTAAATATCCGTGGTGAATACTTTCTGCAGCTGGTTTTTCAACCCATTATTTTTGATGAACTGGAACAGCACTTTTATCGCTTAGAGCAAATCACCTATGAAACAACCATTCCTAAGGTGTCAGAGAATCAGTTACAATTGAAGGGGCTGAAGAAAGAGGCCAGTGCCTCGGTGTTAGCCAGCGGAAAATGGGTGAAAATAAAAGTGAATGAATCCGGGGTTCATAAAATTCCATATTCGCTGCTGTCTTCGTGGGGTTTCACTAATCCATCAAACGTGAATGTTTTTGGTAACGGTGGTAATATGCTACCACTTACCAATGGAGTATTTGAGTATGAAGATTTAGAAGAGAACGCAATTTTGCATGACAATAATGCCATCTATTTTTATGCGCAGGGGCCTGTAGGATGGCATTATAATTCTACACAAAAGTTTTTTGACCATCAGTTGCATAATTTTTCGGATGTTGCCTATTACTTTCTGTCTGAGGATAATGGAGAGGGGAAGAGAGTGCAATTAAGTGAATTGGTTAGCAGTACTTTTACGAATGAAACAGATGAGTTTGATAGCTATCAGTTTCATGAACTGGAAAATCAAAACCTACTTAAATCGGGCAGAAAATGGTATGGATTGCGTTTCGATCCGCAGCAAGCTCGCACCTATAGTTTTGAATTTAAGAATAGGGTGAAAGAGAAGGATGTTAGAATAAAAACGAATGTGATTGCGAGATCGAATGTGTCCTCTTCGTTTGAAACCCAGGTCAATGATAAAAATGTTCAGACAATTAATGTTCCGGCAGTTGATTATAATAACTACGTCGGAGCGTTTGCAAATGAAGGCTTAAGTATTGGTAGTTTTAGTTCAAACGATGACCTGGTAAGTGTTAATTTAAGGTATAAGTCTGAAGCTGGCAGTGCCAGTGGGTGGCTCAATTACATTACTCTTAATGCGAAGGAAAAAATTGTTGTTAACGATCAACTGAGCTTTCGGAATGCGGATTTTGTGGGAGATGCAATGTCAACCCGCTATTACTTGTCGGGCGTCAGCAGTTCTATGGAATTATGGGATGTAACCAGGCATACTGCAGCAGCCAAAATTAATATTGAAAACTATAATGGTAAAAGCGGCTTTACATACCATTCGGAAGATTTGCGAGAGTTTGTTGCTTTCGATAAAGCAGGCAATCTGCCCCAGCCAGGGTTTGAGGAATCTGTTATAAATCAAAATTTAAGGGGCATGACAGTGCCAGATATGCTTATCGTGGTGCATCCTTTGTTTGAGAGTGAAGCCAGAAGACTTGCAGCTATTCATGCCAGGCATTCAGGCTTACAATGCGAAGTAGTATCGACATATCAGGTGTATAACGAATTTTCTTCGGGTTCACCAGATGTTAGTGCTATACGTGATCTCGCCAGGCATCTTTATAAGCAGGGAGGAAAGTTTAAATACCTGTTGCTGTTTGGCGACGGCTCATACGATAACAAAACCTACGATGATAAGAATACCAACTTTATATTGACCTATCAGTCCGATAACTCTATTAATGTGCAGTATTCCTATGTGTCTGATGATTTTTTTGGATGTCTGGATGATGGCGAAGGTGCCAATATTTTATATAATGGACTCGATATTGGAATAGGGCGTTTTCCGGTTAGTACTATGGAGCAGGCCAAAACCATGGTGGACAAAGTGGAAACCTATCTGTTTAACAGTGAGCCTGGCCCCTGGAAAACCAAAGTTACTTTTGTGGGAGATGACGGCGACAGTAATTTGCATATGACACAGGCTGATACCCTATCCAGGCGGGTGTTTGCCAGTTTCCCGGCCTTTAATCAGCAGAAGATATACTTTGATGCATATACCAAGGTCACAACTTCAACCGGCGATCGTTACCCTGAGGTGAATGAGGAAGTGAACAAGACCATTGAGCAAGGGACGCTCATTTTTAATTATACAGGGCACGGTAGTGAGCGTCAACTGGCGCATGAGAATATTTTGGATATACCTGCCATCAAGAAATTTACCAATATCAACCGCTTGTCGGTATTTATGACGGCCACTTGTGAATTTAGCCGATACGATGACTATCATGATACATCAGCTGGTGAGTGGGTGGTTCTGTCGCCACTAGGCGGCGGTGTTGCCATGTTTACAACCACTCGTATAGCCTGGTCAAACAGTAACCTGGCCATCAATAAGAGTTTCTATAAATACATTTTTGAGAAAGATGAAAACGAAGAGAAGCTGAGGTTAGGTGAGGTGATGATGTCCACTAAAAATGAATTAATTAACTCCAATAACCGGCTAAATTTTACATTGTTGGGCGATCCGGCTTTGCAGCTGGCCTATCCTTCTGGCGATATAGTTACCCATAGTATTAATGGCAACGTCGATAGTACGCATACCGAGGTGCTCAACGCATTAACCATTGCCACCATTGAAGGTGAGATAACGCAGGCAGAGGTTAATGAGCCACTGGTTTCCATGCAGGTGTTTGATAAGCCTATCACGGTTAAGACCCTGGGTAATAAGGGAGCTGTGCCTTTTGAATATCAGGTGTATCAGAGTCGCATTTACAGTGGGCAGCAGGAGGCTAGTGGCGAGTTTTTTCAGTCGTCTTTCGTGGTGCCTAAGGATATACGATATAATGTAGGTGCCGGGCGTATCAGCTATTATTCTACCGATGCTAACGGTGCAGAGGCCTTTGGTGCCGATAACTCAGTTTTAATAGGAGGCGTGTCAGATAATCCGCCAAATGACACTGAAGGACCTGAGATAGCTGTATGGTTAAACGATTCTACATTTGTAAGTGGAGGTTTAACTGGCAGTCAGCCTGTTTTATTGGCCCGCTTGTATGATGAAAACGGGATTAATGCAAGTGGAGTAGGCATTGGACACGATATTACACTGGTAATTGATGATAACCGTTCCTTGCCTGTTAACCTGAATAGTTACTACGAGGCAGATAAGAATAGTTTTACAAGTGGCACCATAACGTACCAGTTGCGGCCACTTGACGAAGGGATGCATAAACTTGAGTTAAAAGCCTGGGATAATCTCAATAATTCATCTGTGACTAACCTGGATTTTGAAGTATACATTGGCAAGAAACTTAATATTAGTAATGCATCAGTTTACCCTAATCCTTTGGAGGTTGGTGGTACAATGTATCTTGAGTTTGAGCATGATGCCCCTAACATGATATTAGATGTTACCTGCAGCTTATACAGCATTAGCGGGCGACTGATTGATCGTTTTGAAACGCAACAGCCAGCCAGTGGTACTTCTGTTAAGCCGATAGAGTGGCGGCCACGGCAGTTGCAGAAAGGCCTGTATGTGTTGCAATGTGAAATTCGCTCACCAGAAAACCAGGTTGGAAAATTCTCCAAAAAAATCCTCGTTATTAGATAATAAAAACAGATTTTTGCAGTTCTGTAAATATTCACCTGACCTTTTTACTAATTACTTAGAAGGAAGTAAATAATTATGAATCAATATATGAATCAAACAGTATTAAAAGTTAGCCTTGTTGCTTTTGCCTTTTTTTTAAGCTTTAACACCATTGTTGCACAATCTGACGGTAACAATGCCATCACAACAGCAGCTCCCTTTTTAAATATCAATCCGGATTCGAGAGCTGCCGGTATGGCCGATGCAGGTGTAGCCACATCACCAGATATGAATTCTCAGTTTCTTAATCCTGCCAAATATGCTTTTATGGAGGAGGAAATGGGAGTTTCTGTTTCGTTTACTCCCTGGTTGCGCAAGTTGGTGAACGACATCAATATGTCAACAGCCACTTTTTATTATCGACTGGATAAGATGCAAACAGTTAGTGCGTCTTTAAGGTATTTTTCGATGGGAACAATTGAATTTACCGACGGAATAGGAACACCTCTTTACAGTGGTAAACCCAATGAATTTGCAATTGATGCAGCTTACTCCCGTGTTCTGTCTGATAAGTTCTCGGGAGCTGTGGCTTTTCGCTATATCCGCTCTGACCTAACTAATGGCTATTCAGAAACAGGCGATTTGCAAGCTGGTAATGCATTTGCAGCCGATATGGCATTTTACTTCAAGCAGCCCATGAAAGTTAATCGTAACGATGCCGAGTTTACGGCAGGGATTAATATTTCTAATATAGGTTCAAAAATCAGTTATGATGGCATTAACAAAGAGTATATACCAACTAATCTGAAGCTGGGAACTGGCTATGCCATGGAGCTGGATAAGTATAATTCAATTTCATTTGCACTTGATATTAATAAATTATTGGTACCATCTAACCAGATTCGCCCAGATGATGCTGATGAAAATTGGGTAGATCCTAACGAAGGCAAGTCAGTGCCGGCTGCTATCTTCGGCTCTTTTAATGATGCACCTGGTGGCTTCCAGCAGGAAATGCAGGAGGTGACCTTTTCGTTAGGTGCTGAGTATTGGTATGACAAGCAGTTTGCCATTCGTGCCGGTTATTTCCATGAACATGAGAATCAAGGTAACCGAAAATTTGCTTCAGCCGGTTTTGGCTTGAAATTTAACATGTTCACCCTGGATGCCTCATATATTATTCCAATGGTGCAAAACAACCCATTGGCCAATACGATGCGTTTTTCGTTATCATTTGATTTAAGCGATATGCGATAACAACTTTATTCATTATATTTGAAGAGACCTTAGGGAATTTCCTTAAGGTCTTTTTTTTGATTGACTATGATGAATATAAAAGTTGGTTTTGGATACGATGTTCACAAATTAGGAGAAGGAGAAGAATTGTGGATTGGCGGCATAAAAGTTGAGCATACCAAAGGAAGCATTGGTCACTCTGATGGGGATGTTTTAATACATGCTATTTGTGATGCCCTGCTGGGAGCTGCCAATATGCGAGATATAGGTTTTCATTTTCCCGATACAGACCCAAGCATCAAGGGAATTGATAGCAAAATTTTATTGTCCAAAACAATGCTACTACTGCGAGAGGCTGGTTATGAAGTCGGAAATATTGATTCGACTGTTGCCCTTGAGCAACCTAAACTGAAACCGCTTATTCCGAAAATGCAGGAGGTGCTTGCACGTGTGATGACTATTGATAAAGAAGATATTGCCATCAAAGCTACTACCACTGAGAAACTGGGTTTTGTGGGCACTCAGCAAGGTATTGCGGCTTATGCTACGGTTTTAATTCAGAAAAATAAATGAGATATGGAAACGGCTATTCTAAAGTATTTCTCGCATCAGCATTGTAATGTATGTAAGGTACTAATGCCAAAAGTTAAACAGCTTCTTGAAGAAGAGTTTCCAAAGATGGCATTTCAGTATGTAAATACTGAGGAAGAACCTGAAGTGGCTGCCAGTCATCAGGTGTTTACCGTTCCCACTATATTGGTGTTTTTCGAAGGGCGGGAGTATTATCGTTATGCCCGAAATGTTTCTATTGTTCAACTCAAGGAAGCCATTGAACGCCCTTATCATTTGCTTTTCTAATTACTGAAGTATAGAAACTATAAGGGCAATTACTTGTTTATCAGGTATGTCAATAAGAGTATATTTTTGCTTAAATAACATTCGTTTTATTGAAAACTCTTGTAACACTCATATTTCTTTATGTAGCCTCATACTGTATTTATGGGCAAGAGCTTCTTAAAGTTAAAAAAGTCTCTTTCAAAGGGAATAATGCAATCAGTTCATCCAGGCTTGAAGAGGAGCTAACCATTAAAACATCTGGTAAAACAGGGGAACGCTTTTTTAATAAAGAGGCAGACAGGTTTACCATGCCTTTGTATGAAGATAACAAGGAACGGATTAAATATGCCTATCAAAAAGAAGGTTTCTTAAATGTCACCTTTGATGAGCCTAAGATAAAGGTAACATCTGGCAAGCGGGTTAAAATCATCTATAATATCAACGAAGGAGAGCCGGTTAAACTCGAGGAAGTGACCTATACCGTTGATTCAATAGATAGTTTCCAGCAGTTCTTTAGTAAGAAAACCCAGCGGAAAATACGCTTACAATCCCAATTGAAGGTTAATAAGCCCTTTAGGGATGAATGGTTCTTTGCCGACCAGGCCTTTATCAACGATGAATTGAATAACATGGGGTATGCCTATGCACGAGTGAAGCATCAATTAGTGGTTGATACACTCAAGAATATGGCCTACTTAGAGTGGATAATAAAGAAGGATAAGCTGACCTACTTTGGTAATATTACTGTTGAAGGAAATGAACGCGTACCCACTAAAAATGTTGTTAAACAATTGCGATTTGAGCCAGGTGATGTTTGGTCGAAATACGAAATTGATGAATCGCAAAAGCAGATTTACAACCTGGGAATGTTCAGGGTGGCCTCAATAAAGACTCTGATTACAGATGATAAGCCAGATACTTTATCAACATTGGTGGTACTTAAAGAGGCGCCAAGGCTGACTTCAAGATTTGGTGTTGGTTATGGTAGCGAAGATAAATTCAGGGTGTTTGGCGATGTGCAGTACTTAAGCGTCATCACTAAGACAGGTCGCGTTAACTTGTTTGCAAAGCATTCTGCGCTTGAGCCCTACAACTTTCAGCTTAATTTCATTCAGCCAGCCGTTGTTTTCCCGTTTAATTCACTGAACATTAACCCCTACTTTATGAAGCAGCATGAGCCGGCTTATAGAGTAACCAGGCAAGGCTTAAACCTGACTTTATTGCAGCATTTTACCGACCGCTTTAACTCTTCTGTTAATTTTTATCTGGAGGAGGTTAATTCCGACTCTGTTTTGGTGACCACTCAGGCGCGAGACATGCAGTACGACCAATCCTCTAGCTATAGTAAATCGGGTGTGGCTATAGGTTTTGTATTTTCAAATGGCACCCCCAGGTTGGATCCTGTAACCGGCTATTCATTGGCAGTCAACATCAAACGTAATGGAACTATTATTGAGGAGTCAGTGCCTTTCTACCGAAGCTTGGTTGAATACAAGAAATACCTTGGCATATCGCAGGGAGTTACTTTGGCCTTTAAAGGAAAAATGGGCTTGGCCTTTATGTCGCGAAGCGATGATTTGGTACCTGTTGAGGAGCGCTTTTATGCTGGTGGAAGCTATTCGGTAAGGGGATGGGCAAGAGCACAGTTGGGGCCCAAAGATGGCAACGGTCAACCTTTAGGTGGTAATAGTTTGCTCGAAGGCAGTATTGAATGGCGTTATTTGCTTTCGCCCAAGGTGGTGTTGGCACTATTTGGCGATGCAGGTAATGTTTGGCAGAATTCTTTTGATTATCGACTCAATGATTTACATTATGCGGCCGGTTTTGGTATCCGTTTTAAAACGCCCATAGGTCCGGTTGGTCTGGATTTTGCGCGTCCTGTTTTTGAGCAGAACAACACCTGGCAGATTCACTTTAATATAGGAAACCCGTTCTGATAATGGTAAAAAAAGCACTTAAATACACGACTATAATTATCAGTGCACTCTTGCTGATAGTTGTGCTATTGATGGCTTTTACTCAGACCAAACTGTTTCGTAATTATGCCAAAGAAAAGGCTTTGCAGCTGGTTAATGCCCGCCTGAATGGAGAATTAAAAGTGGGTGAACTAAGAGGTAGCTTATACAATTCATTGTTTCTGACTGATATTACATTGGTTGAGGGAGACTCTGTTGTTTTAGCCGTCGATTCCATAAGTATAAAGTATCAACTACGTCAGATTATTCAAAGGCAAATTCACGTAGATTCACTGAAGATTTATTCACCATATTTTAACTTGTGGTTTAAAGATAGTTCTACACTGCATGTGGCATATGTGTTTGAACCAATGCAACCCAAGAATAAGAAGACTTTATCCTCCTTCCCCTGGAAGATTGATGCGGGTAATGTTGAACTGATTAATGGCAAAGGTAGACTGCAGTTGAAGTATGGACAAGCTTCTCTGGGGTTATCAGATATAACTATCGGAGGTAGCACATCTATTGCCGATAGGGATGTTTCTGTTAGGGCGCATGAAATGACTTTTGAATTGTTGGAGCCAGAATTTCAGCTTAAGAAGGGCTTTGTACAAATAAGGAAGCAAGGAAAAGCTTTCCAGGTAGATAGTCTTTTGCTACAAAGTGCACAGTCTTTATTGCATGGGCAAGGACATTACTTATCAGGCGACGATTTTGATATTGCATTAACCGGAGGACCTATCCATAGTGATGAGGTTAAGCAGTTTCTGCCACAGCTGCCTTTGCGAACAGTTTCAAAGATGAGGGTGCAGATGGCATCACAAAAGGATAATACTCTATGCAATATTCTTCTTGAAAAAGGACGCAAATCGGTGAGCTTAAATGGTACCATTAAAGCACATCCGGAGGCTATAATTCAAAAGAGAAGCAATGTGGGTTTTAACATCAGGCTGGCATTCAATCAGTTTGTTCCGGAGGAGTGGTTGGATATCAAAGCGACAAACTCGCATTTGAATGGTTCAATCGCTGTTGATGGTGTAGATTTATTAGACTATAAGAAAGATTTGAATCTTCAGGCGCGCCTCAATAAGTCAACCTATAATGGTACTGTAACCGATACACTATTCATCGATGCTAGCCAGGAGAGTAATAGTATTGATGCTAATGTGCTGATAGTGTATAATAAGAGTCGAAGTCAAGGGCAATTAATAATCAAGGATTTATATAACACTCCTCACTACACTGCTAACTTTAATACGAATAACCTTGATGTGGAGGCCATTGAACCCAGTATGAAAAATACCGTTATCAATGGACGCATTGAAATTGCCGGGACAAATATTTTAAGTGAGCCGCGCCACTTTAATGCCGAAGCCGATCTGTCGCACAGCAAGGTGTTTGATTATTCAATAGATTCTGTTTTTGTGCGGTCAGAATTAGTTGATAGTCTCTTGCAGATAGATACGTGTGTTTTAGTGACTGTGGACAATCGATTAGAGGCAAACGGACAATACAGATTAGCAGATATGGCATTTAAGGCCAATGCCAGAATTGAGACTACTAGCCTTTTAGGTTTACAAAAGTTTGGTATGCCACCAGTCACATTCACGAAAGGCGCAGCATTTCTTAGTTTAAACGGGCGTCCTGATTTATTTAATTACCAAGGTGAGCTTGACTTTGGCGATATAGCTTATGAGGAGATTTCGGGCGACTCGGTAAGGGCAACTTTTAGCGGTGTTTATAAGGCTGATTCAATGGTTGTAGCCGGTATGATTGATATTAAAAATGCTGAAAGAGGTGCGATCTATCTTGATTCACTGACAACTTATTTCGACTTTGATAATAGGCATTTGCTTTCTTCCATTCAATTTGCCAATCATAACTACCTTGATGGCTATATAGAATCAGAAGTGATATTGGGCGATACGGTTGATTTAAGGATTCATAAAGCATCGCTCAGTTTGCCAGTGGCTAACTATTACTTAACAGACACCTTACAGCGTATTCAACTTCATGGAAAAACATTGCTTATTGATAACTTGGAGATTAAAGATGAAGTTGATAGTGCTTTTTATGTAAATGCCAGAGGTATGCTAAGTGCAGCAGATACCACTGATTTTGAGTTTACAATTAATCAGTTAAATCTGCTGCCACTTAATAGGTTTGTGGCCAGTGACGACACTATTGATGGGTTGTTATCCATTCATGCAGTATTGGAAGAACAACAGACAGGTTTGCATTTAAGCGCTGAATATAACTTAGAATCACCTAAAATAGGGCAATTGCTTTTTCCGGATGCAGAAGGGCAAGTTCATTACGATACCGATACGTTAAAGTTGAATACCTGGTTGCCACAGCTGGATAGTGCCGTACATGCGCATTTGGCGATTCCCATGGTGTATGGTGTCGATTCCGCGCGAGGGTATTTCCTGGAACCGCCGAATACCTTTAGCGCAAAGCTGGTGATTGATTCCTTGCGGTTTGATACACCTGAAGTAGCTGAATCAGGGCATACCAAAGCAGGAGTTGAGTTTAGTGGTGTTGTGAATGGAAGCGGAGAGCTGACCAAGCCGCTTTTTTATGGGCAGATAAACATGAAAGACGGGTATATAACAAGTCATGAGAAAGGACTTTACTACAAAGATGTTGCCGGGAAGTTCAACTTTAAAGGAGCCTCCCTATCGGTTGATTCATTATATGTTGGTTCCGATAAAGGGTATTTTAAAAGCAATGGTAACTTGCTGTTTGATTCAACAATAGTTTCCGGAAAGGTAATAGCTTCCGATGTAACAACAGAGATGAATAATTTTCATGTGTTGAATCATAAAAATTACGATATAAACATTAGCGGAGGCCCATATTATAAAACGGACTCCCTGGGTAATCCTCAGTTTGGAGGGAAAGTGCTCGTAAATCGTTCATCATTCAATATTCCAGGTTTGATGGATGCCGATAATAAGCAGAATCAAATGAAAGATGTGCCGCTATTGGTGCAGGCTTTACAAGAAGATGATAGCGTTCGTCTGGAGCTGGAGATGGATGAAAAGAGAGAGAGTTTGCCACTTCTAAAGCAGTTGCGAGGGCGAATGACCATTGAGATTCCCAGAAGTACCTGGTTGAAGGGTGAAAATATGAATATTGAAATTGGTGGAGATTTTGATATTGCTAAAACGGGTGATTATTTCGAGTTATTTGGCGATGTGGATATTATTCGGGGTAACTATATCTTGTACGGACGTAAATTTAATATTAATGAAGGCGTCATTACCTTTATGGGAGGACAAAAGGCTGATCCAAGGCTGGATATAAGTGCCGAATATGTGTTTCGGGGAGGAGATAGAGAAAAGCACTCACTAAAGCTAATTGTGAGTGAACAGCTCTCCGAGCCAACCATTGCGTTTACATTGGACGAGAACTCTATAACAGAGTCAGATGCCGTTTCAATCATGGTGTTTGGTAAAACAATGGATGAGCTGAGCTATTCGGGGCAGAATGGTATTATTGGATCAGTTGGTTCCAATATGTTGGCCAATATGGTGACTTCATCGCTTAACTCAACCATAGGTCAGCGACTTAAACTGGATATGATTGAAGTAAATGCCACCGAAAACTGGACCAGTGCAGCCTTCGTGGTTGGGAAGTATATTACCAATGACCTGTTTGTTATTTATCAACGTGGTTTTGGTGAGACTGAGGATGATGAAATAACTCCCGAATCGATTACGCTTGAATACGAGGTGAGTAAATTATTGTTCTTCCGTTTGCAGGGAGGTGCTTCCAAATCATCGGGTTTTGATGTAATTTTGAAATTTGAATCGGCTAAATAGATAAGCAATGATGAATGTGAAAGAAATAAAAGTGCAGCATAATTCAGTTTGTCAGCTGTTGGCACAAAAAAATATTAAGGATTGCCTCGATATTTTGCGTGGAATGGCTGTTGAATCGCAGAACAGTAACTTAATTGATGAACACTATAACATCGAGTTTACCTACAAAAATATTCTGAAATATACCGTTGAGGGCATATCAGATCCTGAACGTCAGAAGATTTACAATCATTTGATTCGGGATGTTTATCAGTTGGCCGATAAAGTCAGGGAAGCTCTTTTGCTTAAATATTCTAATGAGCTGATTTATGAGTATCACAAGAAGTATGATGAGCAAAGCTTTCAAAAAATCATCAATGAAATTTCAGCCACATGGAGCAGTATTGAACTACAAAAGGTGGTTGATGCTTCTGCCGAACATCACCCTGAACTGAGGAAGCTCATGAATGAGCTTTTTAATCTGGTTTGGGCATCTTCGGCAATTGGCAGTGCAAATAAATCATTGCTAAAGGGCTTATTAGTGAAAAGTACATTGCCGGCGTATTATAAGTCAATGCTTATTGGTGCAATTCATTTGTCATTGATGAATGCCTTCTCATATGATTACATGCATCTGTTAATTGAGTTGAGTAATCACCCTGAAGATGAGGTAAATGCTCGCGCCATCACAGCGCTTCTGTTAGCCCTCAATCAATACGATGCCCGCCTGCCTTTGTACCCGGAATTGTACACGCAACTGTTTATGATGATTGAAGAAGGAGGTTATCAGACCCTGATCCAGAGTATTGCCATTCAATTGATTCGTACACGCGAAACAGAGCGCATCTCACAAAAATTGAATGACGAGATTCTGCCAGAGGTTGTTAAAATGCATCCAAAACTGAACGACAAGCTGGATTTAGATAACCTGATTAGTGACAGTCTGGGTGAAGGGAAAAACCCTGATTGGGAGGATGTATTTAAAGATTCGCCGAATCTGTTGAATAAGATGGAGGAACTAACCCAATGGCAGATGGAAGGTGCGGATGTATTCCTGTCAACTTTTAAGCACCTCAAGCATTTTTCTTTCTTTAATGAGATTTCCAATTGGCTCCTGCCATTTTATCCGTCGCATCCTGAGGTGCAACAGGCTCTTTTTAAAGAGGATGCCGTTTTTAGTAACCAGAGCCTGTTGGATGGCCTTGCATCATCTCGATTCTTGTGTAATTCAGATAAATATTCGCTAATACTTAGCATACCTCACATGCCGGGTATGCAAAAAGAAATGATGGGGCAAATGTTTTCGGCCGAAATTGAGCAGATGGTTGAACTGGAGAAGGATGAAAAGGTATTGCAGGCCAATCAGCAGAAACTGGTTGCCAGCAATCAGTTTATTCAGGATTTATATCGCTTGCTGAAGGTTCACCCGCAGAAGCATCAGTTTGTTGATGTGTTCGACCAGAAAATGGATTTTCATAATCGCTGGTTTTTCAATCAGTTAATGGATGATACAGCATCGTTACGCGAAATTGGGGAGTACTTTTTTAAAAAGAATTACCTTGAAGATGCGCTTGAAATATTTGTTATTGTTAATGATAGACATGAGGAGGCAACTGATGTGATACAGAAGATTGCCTACTGTCATCAGCAGCTGGGTAATTACCAACAAGCTCTTAACTATTATCTGAAAGCCGACTTAACGGCAGGCAATAGTATGTGGAATAAAAAGAAAATAGCCTTGTGTTACCGTCATCTTAAAAATCCTCAGAAGGCGCTTGAATATTATAAAGAAGCTGAGAAGCTGGGACCTGATAATCTCCACACACAGGTATCAATTGGCCATTGTTTGCTCGAATTGGAGAATTTCTCAGAAGCTCTGAAATATTTCTTTAAGGTTGAATACCTCGATCCGGGTAATAATAAGGTAGGGCGACCAATTGCCTGGTGTTCGTTTGTGGAAGGTAAATTTGACCAGGCTGAAAAGTACTATCACCAGTTGATTGTAGCAGAGAAAAATAAACATGATCTGATTAACCTTGGTCACACCCTTTGGTGCACCAGGAAACGGAAAGAAGCGCTATCGTATTATCAGAAAAGTATTCAACTTCCCGGGCATTCGCTGGAAGCATTTATTGAAACATTTAAGGAGGATGTGCCTTACCTGAGAAAGCATGGCATTGATTCTGGCGATATCCCGCTTATGCTCGATCAAATCAGGTATTCCCTCGAAAGTTAGCAGTTGCATCTATGGCTAAGAAGAAAATAAGCTGGGAACTATATAGTTATGGAGAATATAGCAGCTGGGAGCGCCAATCAAGAGCCTTACCTAAGTTGCTGAAAATTACTGATAGGGTACAAATAAGACCGGATCTGGAATTTGGCTATGTGTTGAAAATTAAAGGAGCTAAGGGCAAAAAAGTGGACTTTAGAATAGAACACCCACCATTTAAAAATACTAAAGGAGAAACCGAGCCCCCATTTGTGGGCGAGTATTACGTCAATTCAAACGATTATGAGTTTTTTCTGGGTGATACGGTATGGGAACCGTATAATGATAAAGCCGGGGAGTGGCGACTTATTACAATGATGGAGGGGAAGGTGCTGGCTGATAAGGTCATTACACTTTGTTTATGAGCTTAGCTCATCAAAACAAAGATCAAAAACATAATAAAGCCAAGTAAAGCAATAATTAATGCTACTTCAATTATCGAATAAATTAGAATTTTGCGTTTCAATTTTAAGGTTATGTCTGTCTCTTTCTTCATGTCATTCATCTTTTTCTGCTTATCACTCTTAATTTACAAACATACAAGGCAATGTGGTAATATCAAGAGTGTTTAACAGTAATTAACAGTGAGTTGACTTTTTTTAACCCAATGAGAACGAATAGTATCAATCGGTAAGAGATAATTGATAAAATAGTATTATCGATTATCAAGTCTGCTTTTTAGCTGTTAAATTGTAAATAATGAGTTGTTTTGTTAGCTAAGATGTTTCTTAATTTTCCTTATTAAATCTTCTGGTTGGAATGGCTTACTGATATAATCATCCATACCTGATGCCAGACATTTTTCTTTATCTTCTGGGAATGCGTTGGCAGTAACGGCTATAATAGGTGTATGCGTACCAGTGCTTTTTTCTATTTGTCTAATCTTTTCAGTGGCTTTGAACCCGTCCATTATGGGCATCTGAACGTCCATCAGAATCAAGTCATATTTCACCTTTCCGAACTTATCCAGGGCTTCTTTGCCATTAAATGCAACCTCTATCTTTTTTACTTCATCTTTGATATACAAGATGATGATTTGCTGATTGCTAAAGTTGTCTTCTACCAGCAAAATGTTGGCATCGGCAATGTCTACTACCGGCTTGAAATAGTTTTCAGATTGCTTGGTAGGCGGTTTAATGCTCTCTATCGATTGGCTCTTCTTATTTTCTTTAAATGTGGCCGAGAATTCAATAGTGGTATTCACCGAATCCGGAATAATCTCGATGGAGTTGCCGTCCATCTCGATAATCTTTTGTGTTATGCCCAAATCAAGTAGGTTAATGTATTTAGAGCGATTAAGGTGGATGACATCCGAAGAATGGATGGCGTTTTCTCCTAATTCCGATTTAGGAATAGGAACAACCGTATTGCTTATAATACGAAATGCCAGTGTAATCTTGTCGGGCAGTAGTTCCTTACGGGTTACTTCAATGGTAATGGTTTTAAGCTCCGACTTATTGTATTTCAACAAGCTGTTAAGCAGGTTAAGGAAAATCTGTTTGATCTTAATGCTGTTGCCAATCAGGTTGGTGGGAATGTCAGCTGATAATGAAAGGCTGAATTTTTTCTTCTCCTGATCGTCCTGAAATAGTTTTATAGTGTTGTTAATTGTGGAATACAAATTAAAACTAACTTCTTCAGTTGGTATCTGGTTAAAGTTGGTGGTTGATGCGGCTACCATGTTGTTAACAACATTCACCAGGTTATTTGACGAAGCATGAATCGTGTTAATGTAATCGCGCTGGTCGTCACTTAAATTTGTTTTTTCCAGAATGTCGATGATACCAGTGATGTTACTAAGAGGTGTTCTGATTTGGTGTGATAATTTTGAAATAAGTTCTTCCTGAGTTTTGTTAAAATTTTGAGAATCAAGTACTCGTCGTTCTTTTCTGAGGATAATCTCAGTATAGGTGTAATGAATGGCGTAGGTGGTAATGAAGAATATTAAATAGAATGCCAGAAATACCACCTTTTCAACCAACGTATATTGTTTTGAGTACGCGATTATTCCAAACTCATTAACCAGTAATACAACAGCTGCTATTATGGTCAGGAAAAGCATCGAAAGAAAAGAGCCTCTTTTCATGCCCATCAACGAAATAATAAATGGAGGGAATAATGCCGACCAGATTATGTCGATACCTGTGCTGCTACCAAAAACTACAAAATACAGAAATGTAATACTAGAGAAAAAGAATAATGAGTTCTGCATACCTTTGGCTTTTGAGTTGCGAGTGAGGTATACAAAGTGGAAAGCAAATACAAGACTCAATGTTAATAGCGGGAATGCATAAAAGTTATTTTCATTACGCAGGCTAATGATACCTTCTATAAAAACGATGCAGAAAAGAAAGAAGTTAATAAGGTTGTTGATTAGTAGTGAGTTTTGCTCCTCGTCATCAACCTTATCCTTGTTATCCATTTTAAACAAGTTGAGAAAAGTATTTAGTAGTTTCATCTGTTCTTAAATTTGTTGTGTTACGCGTTTTAACCAAACCTCCTCAATTCTTCGTTCCCTCTATTAAAACTTCTTAAGATGCCTTAATGTTTTGGTTTATTTGCTTGTTTATAATGTGTTTTAATTGTTGGTTAAACAAAAATAAGCGAATAACTTATTTTCACGCATCAGTAACTGATTTTTAATAATGAACAAATATATGCAAATTGATGTAACCGTTTAAGGGTGGAAACGCGTATGAACAGAAAAACAAAAAAAATGATGAAGACGATATTGATTTCAATCTGTACTCTGCTGCTGAGCTCTGTAATGTTTGCCAAAGAGCACTTACCGACCAAAGAGGAGTATAAAGCTTTCTTAAAGACCAAAACACTGGTGGTGATGGATGTAAATCCGATGAGTGATTTTAATTTTAAGATTAAAGAGGTGATGGAGTCGGTTTGGACTCTCACCGAATTTGAATTCATCTCTAATGCTGAGTTTGAAGATAAACGCAATGATCCGGCCTATTCATTTCTACTTACTACTGTTGCAACATTTGATGTTGATAAAACCAAAGCACGTTATAATTTCTTAAGTTTATTGCTGGGTGAATCAGACACTCAGGTTAGAGATCTGCCCGATTTATGTTCTTTACCTCTTTCATACCTGCGCGTAGAGGATACAAGCTACGCCTATAAATTAGAAGCTTTTATTCGTTTTATTCAGGATCATGTAACGTTGATGAACGAACGTCCTGAATTGATTAAAGCCAATGCATTTAAGTATTATAACAATAATGTTAAGTCATTGAATGGAAAAACTCTGTATCTGGTAAAAGAAGATTTAACAGCAGAGGTTAATTCCATAGGAAAGATAAAGAGTGTATATCCGTACGATGTGAAAATTGTAAGCCAGGATGAAGTTGAGGCAGCCATTGAAAGAAGAGATAGCAAGGTGGTGTTTATGCATAAGGTGGGGCCCGAAGGCACTAAGTATAAAGCACGGTGTTACAAGATATTAATCGGCGCGGATAGTTCAACTTTTTATTACTTTGATTACCATATGGTTAATGCGAAAAATAGAGACGGATTATTAGAAAAAGATCTAAAAAAGATGGCGTCTTAGTGTAAGGATCTGGATTGATTTTGTTACTATCGTAGCCCTTATTAGGTGTATAAATGATATTTGTCTTGACAATTTTAATAGCTGAAGAGGCTTATCATTCAAAAACTTAATTATTTTTGTAGGATTGTTAAATAGTTGAAAAAATCACCATGCCGCTAACAAATCGTAAAAAAAATAACCTGGTACCGGAGCCAGCGCTTCGACGCATGCCTTGTTATTTGGCTTATTTAAAGCTAGCACAAAAGGAAGGACTAAAGCACATATCATCAACATTAATTGCCAGGGATATGGGGGTTGATCCCACTCAGGTAACCAAGGATTTATCATATACCAGCATTGTTGGTAAAACCCGCGTGGGTTATGAAGTTGAGCCTTTAATAGAAGTGTTGGAAGATTTCTTAGGTTTTACAGTTGTTGACGAGGCCTATCTTTTTGGAGTTGGAAGCCTGGGTAAAGCATTATTACATGATCATGGCTTAAAGCAGTTTGGGTTAAAGGTTGTGGCTGCATTTGATGTTGACCCTGAGGTGGTTGGTAAAACTATTGAAGGAGTACCTATCTATCATTTTGAAGAGTTATCTAAGATGCACGAAGGAACTGCCAAAATTGGTATTCTGACGGTGCCGGTGGATAAGGCTCAGGATGTTGCTAATAAACTCGTGGAAGTTGGTATAAGGGCGTTATGGAACTTTACGCCGGTACGTATCAAAGTAGATGAGGATGTGGTGGTGCAGAATACTTCGTTATATGCCCATCTGGCTGTGATGTTTAATAGGATGAAAGCGGAATAAGCTAGAGATATTTTATGAAGAAGAGGTGCTGAGTTAAACAGCACCTCTTTTTATTTTTAGAAAGTAAGTGTGAATTTCGTCATTGTGTCCGGCTCCGAATAGGCCGATATATTACCACCGTGCAAACGTAATATCTGTTTGGACAAGCTAAGTCCAATACCAGAGCCTTGCGGTTTGGTGGTGAAGAATGGGATAAATATCTTATCAAGTACGTTAGGAAGAATGCCTTGCCCGTTATCAATCACCTGGATGGTGATGCGGCCTCTTTTATTTAAAAAGGCATTGAGCTGAATTTCCGGTTCTGGCCTTGTATCAAGTGCCTGCATGGCATTTTTAACTAAATTAATAATCACCTGCTCAATCAGCTTTTCATCGGCTGATAACTCCAATGAGTTGGGTTCGATATTAATCTTACAATTAATGCCTTTTGCTTTCATTTCCTCACTCAATAAACCTTTAATATTCAGGAATAATTTGCTAATGGGGAAGATCGAGAAAGTTGGCGTCGGAATTTTAGTTAAATCTCTATAGGTATTCACAAAGTGAAGCAGGCCATCCGTGCGTTTGTGTATGGTTTGTAATGCTCCCTCAACTTCCTCAATGGTTTCAATGTCTTCACTGGCAATGTTTTTCTCCTTAAGGCTGCCTGATAAATCTTTCAGGATCATTGTAATGGTTGAAGAAAGGGATGAAATAGGTGTGATGGAGTTCATAATTTCATGGGTCAGCACACGAATCAGTTTTTGCCACGATTCCATTTCTTTCTCTTCAAGCTCATCCTGAATGTTCTTAATAGAGGTTAAAAGAATGGTGCGGTTATGAATCTTAAACTCGGTAGCATAGATGGCCAATTGTAAAAGTTCATCTTTCTCCTGAACACGAATCAAGGTGTTTTCACCATGTCGGATGCTAAGTAGCTTGGTTACAAGCTCTGGGCTGAAATCATTTAAGGCTTGTATGTTGTTGAGCGAACGCACCTGAAAAAGTTTCTTGGTGGCATTGTTAATCAACTCCACCTTGCCGTCTTTACTGTAGGCAATTAATGAAATACCTATGTGCTGAATAACGGTTTGCAGGTAGTAGTAGTTTTCCTCTTTTTCGGCCCTCACCTCCTGAAAATCTTTAATTACTTCGTTAAATGACTTTTTGAGCTTGTCGAACGATGAGTCAAGGCTTTCGACCTGGAATGTGCGTGTAAAATCAGAGTAACGAATCGACTCCAGAAAGTTATTCAATACACGATTGGTACGATCAACATAATGGATCATTGCAAATATCTGAAAGGCAATGAGCAGACCTACCAATACAAGCGTCATGGTTAGCTCTGTATTGAAAAACAAGTAGAAGAATGCAAAAATAGACCCTGCCAATAGCAAGGTCCTTACAATGAAGTTTATTCTGAAGTTATTATAAACCATGCTTTTCTAGTCTTCGATACAGTGATGTTCTGGTGAGGCCCAAATCGGCTGCTGCTTTTGACACATTTCCTCTGTTCATGCGTAACACTTTCTCGATAATTTGCTTTTCAATGTCTTCAAGATTATAAGTGTCAAACTCAAAACCCTCTGAGCTTGTTGGAAGCGAGGATAGTTGAAAGTCGGATTCTTCCAGGTTCGGAGATTCGCTCATAATAACTGTGCGCTCAAGTATATGTTGAAACTCACGTACGTTACCTGGCCATGGATAGTTGGTGAGCTTCTTAATCACCTTTGCAGGAAGTTTATTGATCTTCTTTTTATACTTCTTCGAGAATATTTTTAAGAAATGGTCTGCCAATACCGGAATATCTTCGGGTCGCTCGCGTAGAGGAGGTAGTTCGATTTCTACTGTATTAATTCTATAAATTAAATCCTGGCGGTAGCTATCTTCCATAGCCATTTGCTTCAGGTTCATGTTGGTGGCGCAAATTAAGCGAATGTCGATAGGTTTCGGCTTGTTGGCACCCACACGTGTTACCTCCCGTCTTTCTAATACTGTTAGTAGCTTGGCCTGCAACGGAAGCGAAAGGTTGCCAATCTCATCGAGGAATATGGTACCTCCGGAAGCTAATTCAAATCGTCCGGGACGCTCGGCTTTAGCATCGGTAAATGCACCCTTTACATGTCCGAATAATTCACTTTCAAAAAGCGACTCGCTTAAGGCGCCTAAATCAACGCTAATAAAGCTTTCGTTGTTGCGTAACGAATTGCGGTGGAGTGCTCGTGCTACAAGTTCTTTACCTGTTCCGTTTTCACCAAGAATCAGTACATTGGCATCGGTCGCTGCTACCTTCTTAATGGTGTTAAACACGTTTTGCATACCAGGCGATACGCCGATAAAATCGGCAAATGGCTGATCTAATATGGTGTTAATCTCTTGTTGCTTGCTTTTTAGGTCTTTTACTTCATTACGTGATTGACGCAGCTGAATGGCTGAGTTGACTGTTGCCAGCAGTTTCTCGTTCTGCCAGGGTTTCAGAATAAAATCAGTGGCACCAGCTCTGATAGCTTTTACTGATTTTTCTACATCACCGTAGGCTGTAATAAACAGGACCACTGCAGAAGGATCTATTTCCAGGATCTTCTCCAGCCACTGGAAACCTTCCTGGCCACTAATAGCGTCTTTTGTAAAGTTCATATCCAAGAGCACTACATCAAACGACTCATCGGCCATTAATGCCGGAATTTTATTGGGATCGGTTGAGGTGGTTATGCTCTCAACGTGAGGTTTAAGAAGTAGTTTGAGTGCAAATAATATGTCCGCATTATCATCTATTGCAAGTATACGTCCTGATTTTTTTGTCATCGCATTGAGTTTTTCGCTATTAAATATACCATAAATTGCCAACAACCCGTCAGGAATTGTTCGAAAACGTACGGTTATTAAGTTGGCTTCAAACGACCAAAAAGAATGCCGTTTTTGTAATGAACTTGATTATAAGGCATTAAGGCTTGTGGCATGGAAAGTGGTATTTGTTTCATCAAGAATTCATATACATTTGTAGAACAAATTAATCTGATTTAAAGGTTAAGTTTCAGTATAGTAGGAGTTTGGGGTGAATTGGAAATTGTTGATGGATATACGGGAGCTTAGTAAAAGGGGATAATCTAGAGAAAATAGTATAAATAAAGATGTTCGATTTCGTACAAGGTTGTTTCAAAATCGTACATATATTTGATTAATCATGATTCATGCAAGAAATCTAACAAAGGTATTAAGGGATGGTTCCATTGAGAGCACTATTCTTCAAAATGTCAATCTTGACATTGAACAGGGTGAATATGTGGTAATTCTTGGGCCTTCGGGAAGCGGAAAGTCCACTTTAATTAATATCATTGGATTAATCGAAATGCCTACCTCGGGGGAGTTATTTTTTATGGGGCACGAAGTAAGTCGCCTAAAAGATCGTCAGAGGAGTAATCTTAGGCGCGGAGGTATAGGGTTTGTTTTCCAGAATTTCGGGTTGATTGATGAATTAAATGTATACGAGAATATTGAACTGCCATTGAAGTACCTGAAGTATTCGAAGAAAGAAAGGCAGGATAAAGTGGCGAAGGTACTGTCTAAACTGCAGGTTTCGCATTTGAAACACTATTTTCCAAAACAATTATCTGCTCTGCAGAAGCAGTTGGTAGGAATTGGCAGGGCTATAATTACAAATCCAGACTTGATAGTAGCTGACGAACCCACAGGGAATTTGACTTCAGCTTGTGGTAATAAGATAATGGAGGTATTGTCTTCTTTAAATGAAGAGGGCTTTACTATAGTAATGGCTACTCATTCGGCTCTTGAGGCCGATCGAGGGCAGCGCGTGATACAATTGTTTGATGGGCATGTAGTAACTGAAAATATAAAGAATCGTCTGTAATGATGCTGAATCACCATATCAAAGTAGCCATCAGAGGTATTAGAAAGCAAGGTGTTTATGCTTTGCTAAATATCTTTGGTCTGTCTGTTGGTTTGGTATTAGGACTTTTTGTTATTCTATTAGTACGACACGAATTGAGTTATGATAGTTCCTTTACTCATAACAGCCGAATATACCGTGTAGCAACGGAAGGCATATTAGGAAATAATAATATCAATAGTGCTACGTCGCCGATGCCATTGGCTGTAATGCTTCGGGAAATGGACGATGTGGAAGAAGTGGTTCGATTTATTCCTGGTGCAAATAATGTAGTGTCTTATGAGGATAAGCATTTTAATGAGGATGGATTTATGTTTGGTGATTCCACCTTTTTTAATTTGTTTGATTTTAAATTTTTAGAAGGAGTTGATTCTGTTGTTTTTAATGCTCCAAGGCAGCTGGTTGTAACAGAATCAAGTGCATATAAGTACTTTGGCAGGATAGATGTTGTTGGAGAATCCCTTGAACGTGAAGGAATAAACTACAAGATAGTAGGTGTATGTGAAGATGTGCCGGGTGCAACTCATTTCCAATTTGGGTTTGTGGCATCACTTAGTACAATCGATGAAATTCTATTAAATAAAGCCGATTCTGCTTACCTGGAGGACTGGAAGAATGACTGGCTGTATTTAAACTGCTATACCTATTTGAAGCTAAAGGATGGTGTTGAGTCGGATACCTTTATGGATAAGATCAATCAACAAAAGGATAAGCTTTTTGTGCCGCAGGTTCAAAAAGTTGTTGAAGATGAGCAAGCCGGAAATAGTATTGAGCTGTCATTTTTTGCTCAAAACATTAAGAGCATCCATTTCGATTCCCACTTAGATGGAGAATTGAGAGTGAACTCAAAACCTATTTACATTAAGCTTTTTGTGTTTGTGGCAATATTTGTTTTACTGACCACATGCATCAATTTTATGAATTTGACGACAGCCAAGTTGAGGGTCAAATATCAGGAAGTGGGTTATAGACAATTGGTCGGTGCTTCGCGTACGCAGTTAATCGCTCAATTCTTGGTGGAGGCTCTGGTGTATGGTTTAGGAGCCATGTTTATTGGAATGGTTTTACTGGAGCTGATGTTACCTTTCCTTAATCAGTTTTTTGGACTGAACCTTGAATTTGACTTCTTCAGAGGCTGGGTGGATTTCTTTGGAATTTTAGTCATTTTGCTTTTCGTTGGGCTTTTGGCAGGTAGTTTCCCTGCGTTTTTCTTTTCCGGAAGAAAGCCCGGGAAGTTGATTTCTGGCTCTTATAAAATTGGAAAGAGTGGATTTGTTGTGCGTGGTTTGCTTGTGGCAAGTCAGTTTGGCGTGGCCATGTTTTTAGTTGTGGTGGCCACAGCTATGTGGTGGCAGATAAATTATGTGAGAACGAATGATCATGGTTTTGATAGTGAAAATGTGATTGTTGTTGAGCGGGGACATGCGGTTCGTAATAATCTTGAGGCGTTTAAGAGCGAACTTAAAAAGATAGATGGGGTAGAGTATGTGAGTGCATGTAATAGCTTGCCTGGTGATGACCATTTTCAGGGTGCGTTCCGTATTAGCAACGGCAAGGAAGAGCGGGTGCATATGCTGCCTATCAATTATATAGATGAAGAATATTTTAAAGTACTGGGATTACAGTTAAAAGCAGGACGGTTTTTGAGCGATGAACTGGGAGATAGTCTTGGTATTAACCTTAATATAGCTGCCATAAAGAAGTTGGACTTAAGAAAACCATTGGATGAAAAACTCGAAGTTTATGGTAATAGAAATTGGTCCCTCAGTACTGTTGGAGTTATAAAAGATTATCATTTTGAATCGTACTTTACCGAAATTCGACCCCTGGCGCTGATGTTATTGCCGGAAAAAATGCGTTTCGAATATATTTTAATTAAGAAAGGAAGTGGAACGGGTTTGGATATGCAGGCAGTGCGATCGGTCTGGGGTAATTACTCAGAAGGTGCGCCTTTTGTGTATTCAATGCTTACGGATCGCATAAATGGACTATATGATGATGATGTACGGATTGCGAAGATTATGTCCGTTTTTGCACTGCTTTCCTTGTTTATTGCCCTATTGGGTGTTATTGCTCTGGTGGCATTCGTAATCGAATATAAATCAGAAGGTATAGCGGTTAAAAACATTTTGGGAGCAACGCGGCAATTGATCATGACTCAGGTTTTCTCAATGTATGGAATATATGTTGTGCTGGGTGTTGTTTTGGCATCTTTTCCTGCTTATTGGGCTATTCAGGCCTGGGGAAGCAGCTATGCTTATTTTGATTTCGTTGGAGGTTTTGTGTTCGTTTTCTGGGCATTGGTTTTAATGTTGCTTTCATTTATTGCTACTTTTATTCAGGCCTTTAGAGGCGTGAGTTTACGTCCTGTAAATTCATGATCTGACAATTTTAGCAGAGATTATATTGTTCAGCAGATAGTTTTGTCTAAGATTCTTATCATATATCAATTTAACACTTCCTTTTAAGCTCTGTATATGAAAAATTTCGATATATTTGCGCGACTAAGACGTGAAGTTTGTCAAAACGAATTATAAAAATTTTTAACAAATGCAGAACAAAGGAGCTATTAGACTTTTTGCCATATTGTTGGTATTGGTCAGCTTATATCAATTGATGTTTACATTCCAGACTCGTAGAGTGGAAAATGTGGCGAAAGAGATAGCAGGTGGCGACTCGGACAAAGAATTTGCCTACCTGGATTCAATTAAAAACGAGACGGTTTATAACTTTTTATGGGGTGCCCGTAAATATACATACCAAGAGTGTAAGGAGCGCGAAATAAATTTCGGTCTTGACTTGAAAGGTGGTATGAACCTTATTCTTGAGGTTAAAGTGGCTGATGTTGTTCGTGCACTTTCCAATTACAATACCGATGAAACATTTTTGAGAGCGTTGAAAGAAGCTGAAGAGGCTGAAAAGAATTCTTCAGATGATTTTATCAAGCTTTTCGGAAAAGCGTTTTCTGATATTGATCCTAATGCGCAACTGGCAACAATTTTCAATACTGTTGAATTAAAAGAACGTGTAAGCTATAACTCTACAAACGAAGAGGTACTGAAAGTAATACGTGAAGAATCAAATAGTGCAATTGATAATGCATTCAATATTCTTCGTTCGCGTATCGACCGTTTTGGTGTAACACAGCCAAATATTCAGCGACTGGAAAAAGCGGGACGTGTATTAGTTGAGTTACCGGGTGTTACCGATCCTCAGCGTGTGCGTAAACTGCTACAAGGTACTGCAAGCCTTGAGTTTTGGGAGACCTACGAGAATTCAGAGCTTTTTGAATCACTGGTTCAGGCTGATTCTAAAGTTCGCGAAATTGAAGCTGCCAAAGCACCTGTAAGTGCAACGGAGGAAGAAGCTGAAGAAGTGTCTGCCGAAACTGCAGAGGAAGCTTCATTGGTTGATCAGTTAGCAGCAGATGCTACAACAACAGACTCATTGGAAGCTGCCAGTACTAAGTCATTGTTTTCATACCTTCAGCCAAACCACCCTCAGCAAAGAGGTCCTGTAGTTGGTATTGCTTTATCGCGCGATACTGCTGAAGTGAATGCTTATTTAGCAAATCCAACAGTTAAGAGCTTGTTTCCAAAAGACGCGCGTTTCTTCTGGACAGTTAAGCCAATTGAAAAAGACTATTTAGTTAGCCGTTTTGGTTCAGATATCAATGAAAAAGAAACTGCTTTCCAGTTAGTGGCTATCAAAGTAAGTACTCATGATGGCCGTCCGCCATTAGAAGGTGATGTAATTACCTCAGCTCGCAGTCAAACTAACCAGCGTGGACAGTTTGAAGTAAGTATGAGCATGAATGCAGAAGGAGCGAAAACATGGTCACGTCTGACAGGAGCTAATGTGGATCGTAGCATTGCTGTTGTATTGGATGGTTTTGTTTATAGTTTCCCAACTGTTAATCAAAAGATTGATGGTGGTCAGAGTCAGATAACTGGTAACTTCACACCAGAGGAATCTCAGGATTTAGCTAATATTCTTAAGTCGGGTAAATTACCTGCACCAGCACGAATTGTTGAAGATACGGTAGTTGGTCCTTCACTGGGGCAGGAAGCTGTTGACAGTGGTTTAACATCTTTCATCTGGGCATTTGTTGTAGTGCTTATCTACATGCTACTATACTATGGTGTACGTTCAGGATGGGTAGCTGATTTTGCTTTGATAGCTAACATGTTCTTTATTATGGGTGTTCTGGCATCCTTTGGAGCTGTGTTAACATTGCCAGGTATTGCGGGTATCGTTCTGACAATTGGTATGTCGGTGGATGCCAACGTACTTATTTATGAGCGTATTAAGGAGGAATTGAGAGCCGGTAAAGGTATTCAAATGGCCATTAAAGATGGTTATAACAATGCGTTCTCTGCCATCATTGATGCCAACGTAACGACCTTCCTAACTGGTCTTATTTTATTCCTATTTGGTACAGGTCCGATTAAAGGTTTCGCAACCACATTAATGATTGGTATTGCTACTTCATTCTTCTCAGCTATTTTCATCACTCGATTGATCTTCGAACAGATGTTGAGTAAGAATAAGAAGCTGGTTTTTGATACCAAGTTGACACGTAATTTGTATAAAAACCTACATGTAAGATTCCTGGAGAAACAAAAATTATTCTTTGTAATTTCAGCAATTGCTGTACTGGCCTCTATTGGTTCGTTGGCAACTCTGGGTCTGAAGCAAGGTATTGATTTCACAGGTGGACGTACATTTGTAGTTCGTTTCGACGAGCAGGTTTCATCAGTTGATGTACAGAAAACATTAACCGATGTATTTGATGGTGCTCATGTAGAAGCTAAGCAATTTGGTAATGAAGGTAACCAGGTGCGTATTGCCACTAACTACATGATTGAAGAAAATTCAGATGAGATAGATAACCAGGTTGAGACAAAGTTATATGAAGGCTTAAAAACGTTCATTAAGAAAGATATTTCTCAAGACGACTTCTTGTCTGATTATCGAATGAGTTCTCAGAAGGTTGGTCCAACCATTGCAAGTGATATTAAAAAGAATGCAGCATATGCTATCGGATTCAGTTTATTGGTCATCTTCCTGTATATACTGATTCGTTTCCGCAATAAAGAATATGGTTATGGTGCATTAGCTGCATTGGTACACGACGTTATTATTGTGTTAGGTATCTTCTCATTGACATACTCGTTTATGCCATTCTCAATGGAGATTGATCAATCCTTTATTGCAGCAATACTTACCGTAATCGGTTATTCGATTAACGATACGGTGGTTGTGTTTGACCGTATACGTGAGTACTTCAAACTATTCCCAAAACGCAATAAGGAAGAGGTGGTTGATGCAGCACTTAACTCAACTGTGAGTCGTACAATCAATACTTCGTTAACAACATTTGTGGTGTTGTTAGTTATCTTCCTGTTCGGGGGTGAAGTTATCCGAGGATTTGTATTTGCATTAATGGTAGGTGTGCTTGTTGGTACATACTCATCATTGTTTATTGCAACGCCGGTTGCTTTCAACTTTCTTAACAAGAAGAAGCAAAAGAAATAATAAGAAACTGATATAAAAGAGAGCCCTGTGAAGATTCACAGGGCTTTTTTGTTGTCAGAACAAGTAATGTCAGTTGACAGTTAATTTATGCTAATTAGATTCCCTGATAGGTGGTTTTGATTTTTCTATTGATATTTTTGGAACTATCTTTGAGCTTGAAATTGTTTGCTATGAATACAATTCTTTTTATATCCGGAGGTGAAATTATCATCGTTGTTTTGGTTGTTTTGTTACTGTTTGGTGCCAAAAGCATTCCTGATGTTGCGAGAATGCTCGGTAAGGGAATGAATGAATTTCGTAGAGCATCAGAAGAAATAAAACGTGAATTCAGAGAGAATACAAGCGATATAAATGATGTGGTTAAGGAAACTCGTGAAGGAATAGATACAGAGATTAAAGCTGTTAATTCTGCCATTGAGGAAGAAATGTCAGATGATGATCCTTATAACCTTAAGCAAAATGCTGAGTCCGCAGAGGCAAAAGATGACAGCCAATCGGACGAGGTACCCCCTGTATCTCCGGAGGGTCCTGTTTCGAGAGAAGATAAACTTGATTAACTATTGATTGTATGCCCCCAGTTTTATATTTATTGGCCGGTTTTGTGTTGTTGTTTTTTAGTGGAGACTGGCTGGTAAAGTCGAGTGTACAGTTAGCCCGTCATTTTAAAGTATCCACCCTGGTTATTGGAATCACTGTGGTAGCTTTTGGTACTTCTGCACCCGAGTTGCTGGTTAGTCTGCGAGCCGTTTTTGATGGTGCTGCCGATATTTCGGTTGGTAACGTTGTTGGCTCTAATATTGCTAATATTGCATTAGTGTTAGGTATGGTAGCCATTGTATATCCGGTAAAAGTTATTAAGAAAACAGTGTGGCTTGATTGGATAGTTATGATGCTGGCAACACTCGGACTGATACTTGCGAGCTCTAACTTTATTATAAGCTCATTTGAGGGGATTCTGTTTATAGTATTGTTGGGAGTTTATATAATCTGGGCAGTATTTAATAGTCGTAAGCAGGGCAAGAGCAAGGAAAAAATTGAAAAACCATCACTTTCGCTGGTCAAAACGGTTTTGTTATTCTTACTGGCCGCTGCAGGCCTGTATTATGGTGCCGAATGGCTGGTAGTTGGAGCTAAAGATATTGCCACCAGACTGGGAGTTAGTGAACGGGTTATCGGGATATCGGTTGTTGCTGTTGGTACGAGTATTCCAGAGCTGGCTACATCATTAATAGCCGCCATAAAGAAGGAATCTGATATATCCATTGGTAATATTATTGGCTCTAATATTTTTAACATTTGGGCTGTATTAGGGGTTACCTCTACCATTAAACCAATTAATGTTAGTCCATCCATTGTGAATACAGATTACTGGTGGATGGTGGGTATTGCTATTCTTTTGTTCCTGTCGATATTGCCGCTTTCAAAAGGATTAGTTTCGCGTTGGAAAGGTGGAATTTTTCTAAGTATTTATATCTTGTACATTTATCTTTTATTTGTTTAGATATGATTAACTGTACCGGGATAACGAAGAAATATGGAGACCTTGAAGTATTAAAAGGTATTGATCTGACAATTAATAAAGGTGAGGTGGTGTCGATAGTTGGTGCCAGTGGTGCGGGCAAGACAACCTTACTTCAGATATTGGGTACACTCGACAAACCAACATCTGGCGAGGTGGAGTTAGACGGGATTAATCTTAATAAGTTAGCAGGTAAAGAACTATCTGTATTCAGAAATACACGCATCGGCTTTGTCTTTCAGTTTCATCAGCTTTTACCCGAGTTTACCGCACTTGAAAACGCGATGTTGCCCGCATTAATCAAAGGAGCATCTAAGGCAGATGCTGAAAAGCAAGCCAAGGAATTTCTGACATTTTTAAGTCTTGACCATCGTCTAGAACATAAGCCATCAGAGCTTAGTGGGGGTGAAAAACAGCGAGTAGCAGTGGCCAGAGCTTTAATTAACAGGCCTGCTGTTATCTTTGCCGATGAGCCATCAGGTAACCTTGATTCGCATAGCCAGGAAGAGCTTCAGAAACTATTTTTTGATTTGCGCGAGGCTTATAATCAGACTTTCGTAATTGTTACCCACGATTACCATTTAGCTAAAATGTGTGATCGTATGATTGAAATGAAAGATGGCCTGGTTTATAACACCTAAGGGATGGAATTAATCGAAATTAAAGACTTTCTGGATGAAAAGGTGAATAAATATAACCGGCCAGAATTTATAGAAGATGATCCCATTTCTATTCCACGCCTGTATACCAAAAAAGAAGATATTGAAATAGCTGCTTTCTTGACAGCTGCTATAGCCTGGGGGCGACGTGATCTGATATTAAAGAGTGCGAAGCAATTAATGAGCTTGCTTGAGAATGCGCCCTGTGATTTTCTGTTGAATGCCAGCGAGAATGAATGGTCGCGTTTTGAGGCATTTTATTACCGCACCTTTTCTTCAGTTGATTGTTTGTATTTTGTAAAAGCTTTAAAGGCGATATACCTACGCCAAGGTGGGCTTGAGCAGCTATTTACCACACGCTATCAGTCAGGTGATATAAAACCTGCTCTAGTGCATTTTCGTTCCGTATTTTTGAGCTTTGAGGCTCCAGATAGGACCTCAAAGCATATTGCAAATATAGAGAAAGGCTCTTCTGCCAAACGGCTTAATATGTTTTTACGATGGATGGTGCGAAAAGATAATCGGGGAGTGGATTTTGGTATCTGGCAAAGCATTTCTTCGGCTGATTTATTATTGCCGTTAGACGTGCACACTGGTAACGTATCACGACAGTTAGGTATTCTTAAGCGTAAACAAAATGATATTAAAGCGGTGGACGAGATCATGTTAACCCTGAGAGAGTTTGATGCAGCCGATCCTGTCAAATATGATTTCGCCTTGTTTAGTTTAGGAGTCAATGAGTCTTTTTAAGTATGGCCAATAGTTACTTTCAGTTTAAGCAGTTTACTATCCACCAGAGTCAAGCGGCCATGAAGGTAGGGACCGATGGTGTACTTCTGGGGGCATGGGCCGATATTAACAGCTGCTCATCCCTATTGGATGTTGGTACCGGAACAGGCTTAATTGCTTTGATGATGGCCCAACGAAATGCGAAAGCTTTGATCACAGCCATTGATATTGATGAAGGAGCTGTGCAGCAGGCCGCTTTCAATGTTGAAGCGTCGGATTGGAGCAACCGGATTTTGGTTGAACTATGCCCACTTCAGGCATTTAAACCCGAAGCCTGTGGTTTATTTGATCATGTAGTATGTAATCCGCCTTTTTTTAATAATGCTTTTAAAAGCGAAAATCAATCGCGTACTATGGCACGCCATACCGACTCGCTTTCCTATAAGGAGTTGGTTGCATACACTTATCAATTAACACATGAAGAGGGAAAGTTATCACTTATTATTCCTTATGATTCGAGTGAAGAGCTTATATCTTCAGCAAAGCATGTTGGGTGGTATTTGCATAAACGTTTAAATATTCGTCCCACACCAAATAAAAAATATGTCAGGGCATTGGTGGAGTTCATAAAAGAAGATGTGGCAGAAGCATGCTTAGATGATATGATCATCGAGGATAAAGGCCGACATAAGTATTCAGATAAATATATTGCACTTACGAAAGAGTTCTACTTAGCAATGTAGACGATTATTTATCCATATTTAGTGCAACATTTAGTTGTGTGATGCCGTATGTACATAATAGTTATGCGGATAAAAATCAATATTTTACTGGATAGTATCTCATTTTTTGCGTTTCTTAGGTTAAAAGAAAATTGAATTAAAATCACTATTTTGGTGGCGGAAAACAATTAAGATGTTTAAAAGAAAGTATACAGATAGTGAGTTGTTAGATGCGGTTTACTCGAGAGACAGTAAGCTGATCAAGTATATTATGCAGCTTGTTTGGGAGCAAGTGAGTAATATTGTGATGGAGAATAGCGGAACCAAAGAGGATGCGATGCAAGTTATGCAAGAAGCATTTATTGCCATCTACTCAAAAAAAGAAAAGCCAATATTGGTTTCAAAATTTTCAACCTATTTTATTGCCATTTGTAAGAACCTTTGGCATTTTGAGTTGCGAAAAAGAAAGGTGACACCGGTTTATCAGATGTTGACAGATGAGATACCTGAATTGGAAAGCGAGATTCATGAAAAAGAACTTTTTGAGAAACGGAGGCGTTTATACTTAAAGTACTTTAATAAGATTCAGAAGGTATGTCAGGATGTGCTTAGGCTGGTTGCTATTGGTTTTACCAATGAGCATATCACCACCGAATTAGCATTTAGTTCGGTTGCATACACAAAGAATAGGAAATCGATGTGTAATAAAAAGTTGCTGGAGATGATTAAAGCAGATCCAGAATATAAGGAGTTGAAGTATGGATTATGATAAGAAAATACTGCAGTTGTTTACAAACGAACTGGATCCTTTACACCGCGCTGAGTTAAAGGCTGAGTTAGTCAATAACGAAGGATTAAAAGAGGATGTCAAGCTTCAGCAAGAGGTGCTTTACACAATTGCTAATCATGAGGAGGACTATTCCGATTTCAGGAAGCAGTTGAAAGATATAGGCAATGAATTTATTACAGAAGAAGATAGTAAAAAGTCGTCTTTCAAAATTAATTACTGGCTGGCTGCTGCATCGGTTGTGGTGGTTATTGGATTAGGAAGTTACTTAGGGTTGCTGAGAGATGCTAACTATACAGGAAATCAGGCCTTCGTGGAATATTATAGTCCTTATGGGGCTGACTTAACAGTTAGAGGAGGAGAACAGTCGGGTAGCTTTAACATGGCCTTTGAGTTGTATCATTCCGGTGACATGAATAACGCCATTGAGGCTTTTAATGAATTGCGTGAAGAAAATGAAGAGCTGGCAGGTTTCTTTACCGGACTTTGCTACCTGGAGCTTGGCGAGATAAAGGAAGCCAAAAATGAGCTTGAAGCCACCAGAAACATTGCTATTTTTTACGAAGAGCAGGTTAAATGGTACCTTGCTTTATGTCATTTAAAACTGGAAGAATACAAGGATGCAGAACTGCTGCTGACTCAAATTATGACAAGCAATAATAAATACGCCAAAGAAGCTAAAGATATATTGGCCAAGCTTGATTCTTAGCGCGAATGCTTTTTGTCATATATAAAAAGTATAACAACAGATAACATGGCAAATGCCAAAAGGTACATGAAAATGCCTTTTGGCATTTTTTGTTTGATAGGATTTGTATTGCCAGATAAAACATAATTGGCCCAATAGTATGGGTGAGAATGTATGCCGTCTGCTTTTGACAAGTAATTGAGTTTGCTGTTTTGAAGTGCCTTGTTCTTGCCAATACCTTTATTGAGTTCGTTATAAAATTCACTGGTTATATCTGCCCCGCTAGCATCATTTACCGGCCAGAGCGTCATTACTTGTGATTCAACGCCCGCAAATGTAAAGGCTCTGGCAATGCTTAATAATCCCTCTCCCTTCTTTTTCTGACCGCTTCCTGAGCTGCACGAGCTGAGCACTGTTAATGGCGATTTGATGCTGTAGTTATATATCTCAGCGGCTGTAAAACTACCTGTGAGGCTATCTTTTGAAGCAAATACGATTTGGGAGTTAAATGGTTGGATGTCATCGTTTAATGAATGCATGGCCAGATGTATAATGTCATTGTCCTGCATAGATGCAATAAAATTGGTTTTATTGGCAGCTTTGCCTTTAAAGAGCTTGGTTGTGTATATTTGCTCTATAGAGAGTATTTCCTTTTGGGCACCTTCAAGAGGAGGTAACAATGAATCTAATAGCATATTAGCGCTGAAGTCGATTGAATCAGGTATGGCCTTGCCACAATACTCCGGAGCAAAAGCAATGACACGATTAAATTCAACTGGTTGATGTGACTGGTAATCAAGTAAGGCAGTATTATAGGCATAGCTCAAAGTTTGTGTTTTAACCAGCCAGGGATACTCTTTAAAACGTGGTTTTTGCTTTGAAACATCCTCTGTTAATAACGATTCAAAAGGCAGATAGGCAAGGTCGGAATGGGGAATGATAATAAGCTCCTTACCCATTACTGTTTGTTCTAAATCTTTTAGAAGATTGTTATACAATGTATAAGAAGCTTTTGCAAAATGCCGGATGTGCTCAAGTGAGTGTTGTCCAATAAAAGGGGTTGATAGTTCATCTAAGACTAATTGTAAGGCATCATTAAAGTCAGTATTAACTTTTATAATATCGCATCGGTATGCATCCTTATCAATCACAAAACGAATTATTTCGTCTTCTGTTTGATAATAATCAATGACGGTTTGATTCTTGTTAATGCGCTCTTGGGTTTCAGCCAAAGACAATGAAGGCACTCTTGCCTGTTCTTCTATATACTGTGGAAAATCCTTTTTTATAAACGAGTTGATGCTATCGATATTGGCCATGCAGAGGCTCATTTTTATACTAAGTTGGTTGGTAAGACTACTGTCAGGTTTGTTAGTAAACAAAGCTTCATTGTAGCGCTGCATATATCGGTCGTATTGCTCTTTGTGATGATTAAGTTGATTGATTATTTCAATGGGTACGCCTGAGTTGAGCTTATAGTTCTTGTCTGCTACGCCTTGAAGCAAAGCATATGATTTACCTTTTTGAATAAATGAAAAGGCTTGCTCCAGGTAATCTCGGTTTTTTGTGGCATTGTATAGTGCCATGGCTACTTTAGTACTCTGCAAAGTGAAATCGTAGTACATTTCACCTGTTATCAGGCGATCACGGTCATAGTTTTGCTTACTCCTTAACAAGTCCAGTCCATTACCTGCAACTTCAATGGAGGCCATGGCTTCATGAAGTGTATTTATGTCACCGCTTTCTTCGTATTGACTGTAAAGATTGTTGGAGAGCGCAATATTCACTTTCCGGTATAGAAAGGCAATTCGGCTATTCTGTATAGTTGATGAGTTATCCTGTAAGTGAGGATATTTTGTAAGCATTTCACTAATTACATTACTCAGTAGGTCATTTGCCTCACTAAATTGCTCCAGATGTTTGTAGCATAAGGCTTTTTCGTAATAGTTATCCCAAAATAGGTAATGAGTGTAATTGCTGTTGCCTTCTAAGACTTTAGTTACATTGTTAAGATGCACCAAGCTCTGTGTATATTGACCAAGATCAAAGTAGGCTAGTGCAAGAATATTTTCAAAATGTCTGTTTAAAGGAAGATTTAATTGGTTGTAATATAGGTGCTTGGCTGAATCGATATAGGCGTATGCAACATCATCTTCATAGATTTTTGCAAATTTTTGTCCCGCAGAAAGGTAAGCGTTGGCAAGATGTTTTTTATCAGTTTGTTTACATTCAATTATACCTTGCAATAAGTAGTATTCCATTTTATCATTTTGCTGCAATTCATAGTATAGCCCTGCAAGCATTCGATTTGCCGAGATACGGGTATTTATACGTCCTTGGTTCAATGGTGTTGTAGAAAGTGCTCTGGTAGCATAAAGTATTGTGCTTGTATAATTGTTTTGCTGGTAATAATGGTAAGCAAGTGAAACTAATAATGATGCATACTCATCGAGAAAATACTGAGATTTGTTTTTATAAAAGGCACTGAGGTTTTGAATTATAAGTTTTGCCTTATCTTCTTTACCCATTATTAATAGAAGATCAACATAATTCTGATAAAGTGCATGGTTATTGTTATTAATTGTGTGATTAAAAGGCATTGCAAGTGCTTCCTGTAAAACGCGATAGGCAGCTTCATATTGCCTGTACGTGCTATATAATGTGGAACTATAAACTTCAACAGAAAGGTTGTAGTTCTCGTAGTTCGCATTGTTTAATAGTGTCTTTTTTTCAAGTTCAAAGGATTTACTCAGGTACTCAAGCCTTAGTGCATGTTGCTCCTCATTACCATAAATAACTGAAAGATTATGGTATATTTTTGCTTTCACAGAGTCAACCAAAAAAGCATCAGAGTTATCTTGTATTAGTTGATTCAATATGGTTTTGCCACGATTGTCATATTTAAGGTTTATCGAAAGAATGCCACAGTATAATTTGATATAAAACGCAAATAGTTGATCATCCTGATTTAAATCAATTGAGTTGAGAAACTTATAACCTTTCTCAGTTTCTTGAGCATAAACAAAGGATCTGATTGTTTTGTATAGCAGGCGAAAGCGTTCATCATCCTTAGGGCGCAAGTCTTCCGATGACAATATTTGAGCTCCAATTTCAGCTGCTTTTGAGAAATTTTCTGCAGAATAATACTTCGTAAAATATATTATGTAGTCATTATTTTCTTGAGAATAACTTTTTTTTACTAGGCTTAATAGGCACATTATGAGGGTTATAGCGTATATGCTTCTCATTTTCTTAAAAAAAAGTTCAAAAAAAGGTGTTACGATTCCCGATTTCTGCAATTAACCTATAGAAACCATTAATACGATAGTATCATGAAGTCTGTAGTTAATTCAAAAAAACAAGAGCAATATAAAAAGTTTATGGCAAAAGATGCCGCTTTTTTGAAAAAGATAGTTGGAGGAGAGGGCGATCTAAATTCACCTGTTCAAGACGAAGGATCTAAAATTAAGTTATAGCAAAATTTTTAGCATTGAAAATTGGGCTTTGGACAAGCACGATATATGAAAACAATAAAAATATATAAAACTATCCCGATTAGTTAAGTCTGAACGCAGACTGTTTGTAGGAACCAAAGAAGGTGAGGCGGTTTCCCTTATAGATTCCCGATTCTCACATTATCTCACCTAGTACCCCTCACCTTCTTTATCCTCATCTTAATTGGAAAGGAGAGTACGATATTGGCGCAGCACGAAGTACATAAAACAATCGCCCTGATTGATACCGAAATCAGAGGCAAAGCAACTGGTTCACCTATTGAGTTAGCCGGGCGGCTGTGTATGTCTGTGCGTATGCTCTATTTCTACATCGATATGATGACCTCTTTGGGAGCTGAGATATTTTTCTCAAAGGAAACCAACAGCTTTCTATACGAAGAGGATGGTTATTTTAAAGATGGTATTCGTTGGATAGTAACCAGCAAAGTAAGGGCATCTAAGTAACGCGATATTGTTGGCAGGAAAGCCATTGTTGCTTAATCTTAAATAAAATTGCTATTTTCGGGATGTAGCAATTGATAACATGCCCACTGATACACCCAAATTTGATCAGCTTAAAAATAAATTCAATTACTATTCCGCTAACTTTTATCGCGGATATGCTTTGTATTGGGTGATTTTAGTGATTTTACTTCTGACTTTTTGCGCCCTGCCTTTTATTTATGTAGATGTATCTGTTCAAAGCCGGGGAATCATCACCTCTGAAAATAAAAAAGTAGCTATTGTATCGCCCTTAACAGCCAGAGTAGTCGATTGCTACATCAAAGAGAATGCAAAAGTTAGTAAGGCTGATACCCTTGTTAGGCTTCACCAGAGCGGAATTCAGAATGAGATGGCTATTAATCATCAGCAGATCGTTTTGCAGCAGAATTATGTTGCTGACTTATCAGTTTTGCTGAAAGAAAGAGATACTGATAAACTTCTTACTTCGTTATATAAGAAAGAAAGGGATGAATACACAAACACACTAAATGCTTACCAGGGGAAAATACAAAAGCTCAACATTGATTTTGACAGAACAGCCGAATTGTATGCCGCTGGAGTTGTACCATTAACAACGTTCCAGGAAGATTCCTTTAAATTGGACGTAGCTCGTAATGAGTTACTGACATTCCAAACTTCAACCAAAGCTCGCTGGGAAAGTGAACGACGAGACTATACCTTGGCTATTCATGAACTGGAGGGCCGCATTGAGCAACTCAGACAGCAACAGAACCAGTACATTATTACGGCGCCATTTGCTGGTAGTCTTATCGACTTCATGAGCATTGCGCCAGGACATATACTCAACGAAAATCAGCACATCGCTTATTTGTCGCCTGAAGAGGAATTGATTGCAGAGTGTTACGTCAGTCCTGCGGATATTGGGTTTATACATCCGGGTATGGCCGTTCAGTTGCAGATTGATACCTATGATTACAATCAATGGGGACTGTTAAGTGCACAAGTAATGGAGGTCGCCGATGATGTGGTACTGATGAATGATACCTATCGCTATTTAATCAGGTGTCGCTTGTCCGATGATCATCTGAAGCTAAAGAACGATGTTGAAGGCTCACTTAGAAAGGGGATGAGCTTGACAGGGCGTTTTGTGATTACACAGCGCTCATTGTTTCAGTTGTTGTTTGATAATGTTGATGACTGGCTAAATCCAAAGATTATAAATGATACTAAAACCTTAAACCTTGGTAAATGATGAAGCTTAGTATACAGCAATATGATACAACAGATTGTGGTGCTGCATGCTTAGCTTCAGTTGCCAGGTATTACCGTTTGAGATTGCCACTGTGGGATATTCGTCGCCAGGCAGGCACCAATAAAGGGGGGACGAGTGCTTATGGTTTAATCAAAGCTGCCGAATCATTAGGGTTTGATGCTAAGGGTGTTGAGATAGACTTGTCTGATTTGAAGGAGTTACCCTTGCCGGCCATTGCTCACTTGCAACAGCCATCTGGTTCCCATCACTTTGTGGTGATTTATGGTGTGAGTAAAAAGCAAGTTAAAGTGATGGATCCGGCTTTTGGCAGGATGCATAGGATGTCCTTGGAAGCTTTTAGAAAAAGATGGACAGGGATCGTTATATTATTAATTCCTTCAGCAGATTTTACTGCCGGGGATAAAACCGTTTCTAACTATCGGCGATTCTGGAATGTGCTAAAGCCCCACCGCGCCATTTTTATGCAATCAGGTCTTGGAGCATTGGTTTTTTCCATATTGGGGCTTTCTACAGCATTTTATATTCAAAAACTGACCGACTTTGTGCTGGTAGGGCATAACCAGAACTTATTGCACCTTCTTGGGGTCATCATGGTGGTAATTTTCGCTATACAATTATTAATAGGAATATTGCAATCGTGGTTTGTATTGCGTGTCAGCCAAAATATTGATACCACACTAATCTCTGGTTATTTCCGGCATTTAATAAAGTTGCCACAAAAGTTCTATGACAGCATGCGCATCGGCGAGTTGATTTCCCGTGTTAATGATGCCGTTAAAATACGCAACTTTATCAATCAGGTAGCAGTGGAGGCTATAGTCGATATTTTAATCATCATTATTGCGTTTCTGGTGATGATGGTATTTAGTATGAAACTGGCACTATTGTCCTATGCGGTTATTCCCATCTACCTGTCACTGTTTCTGATAACTAATGCTGTTAACCGGCGTCTTGAAAGAGCTAAGATGGAAGAAACAGCAGAACTGGAGATACAACTGGTTGAATCATTGAGAGCCGTTAAAACCATCAAACAAATGGGCGCTGAAGAGCATTTTGCCAATGGTGTTGATAATCGGCTAATGGCCGTACTTCAAAAAGTTTATAGTTCTGGTAAGCTCGATATTTTTTCATCGTCAGGCATGCAATTCATAAACAGGGTGCTCACGTTGGTTATTCTTTGGGCTGGTGCAGGATTGGTCATTGATACAGGACTATCAGCCGGTGAATTGATGTCCTTCTTTGCTATATCGGCTTATTTTACCGGACCAGTAGCCAGGTTGGCAGCTATTAACAAGAGTGTGCATGGAGCCCTGATAGCCATGGATCGCCTTTTTGAGCTGCTTGAACTTAAGCAGGAAAACGCTGATAAGCCTGCGATGTCATTTGCACATGAGGATGTGGGTGATATTGTTTTCACAAAAGTTTACTTCTCATATACCCTTGAACAGGATTTGTTTCAAGACTTTAGCATGCGAATAAAGTCGGGTGGTATAACGGTTTTACTGGGAGATAGTGGTTCGGGTAAGTCAACCATTGGAGCGCTTATTCAGGGTTTATACCCGGTAAATAGTGGGAGCATTGCCATTGGTGGACACGATGTGGCGCAAATAAATCTCACTCATTTGAGAAGAGTAGTTGGCATTGTGCCGCAGAACATTGAACTGTTTGCCGGTAATGTGATTGAAAATATTGCACTGGGTGATGCTGAACCTGATATAAAGCGTATTCGTGAGATTATTCAGCAACTTGGTTTAGAAGAGACAATCGAGCAATTGCCTGAGGGCTATTATACATGGCTGGGTGAAAACGCGGCACAACTGTCTGGTGGGCAACGACAGCGATTAGCGATTGCCCGTATGCTCTATCTCAATCCCCAGGTGTATATCTTTGATGAGGCAACGTCTTTCCTCGATGATCGCTCCGAAGCCATTATTAAAGAACTTATCATGAGCTTAAAAGAAGTTGGTAAAACCATTATTATGGTGGCGCACCGCATGAGTGTAATTGATATTGCCGATGAGGTGTTTGTTTTCGGTAAAGGGGAAGTCATACAGTCGGGTAGTGTTAAAGAGCTGAAAGCGGATAAGAAAGGGCGTTTTTATGAGATGTGGAAGCACCATTGGGGGTAAATACACATAAGCTATACTGCGTATGATTCTTTTCTCTACTTTTGTGGCCTGATAAGAGTAGAGCTTGAATGAAAAATAGTTACGCACCCCATTATTGGCCGAACCTAAAGCTGGCCACACCAGTCATATTAGCTCAAGCTGGCCAGATGCTGGTCAACTTAGCGGATACATTAATGGTGGGACAGGTAGGAACCATTCCTTTGGCAGCAGCCTCTTTTGCCAATAGTATTTTTATTAACGTGTTGGTACTGGGTATAGGTATTTCCTATGCAATAACGCCGCTGGTTGGTAAAGCCTATGGCGCCAAAAATAAAGATGAATGTGCCTATTGGTTTCAGCAAGGCATATTCGCCAACTTAATTATTGGAGTTTTATTATCTGTTATTGCCGGAGCCATTGTTTGGGCAATGCCACTGATGGGGCAGGAGGCAGGAGTAGTTGAGGAAGCCGTACCTTATTATCTACTTTTAGTGCTGTCAATATTACCATTACAGGTGTTTAACAGCTATAAGCAATTTGCCGAGGGCTTAAGTAATACGCGTATAGCCATGTACATTACTGTGGGTGGTAATTTGTTAAATATTGGCCTCAACTACATATTTATATATGGACATTTTGGTGCTCCTGCCTTAGGAGTTGTGGGGGCAGGTATTGGTACGCTGGTGTCGCGTATTATGATGGCCATTTTTTTCGTATGGATATCCTATCGCATCACACTTTTCAACAACTACCGAGGCATTCATTTAACGCGTTTTTCAAAAACGGCTTTTGTGAGCATATGCCGACTGGGTTTTCCTATTGGTCTTCAGTTTGTGATTGAGGTGTTTGCATTTAGCCTGGGAAGCATAATGATGGGGTGGATAAATGCAGTTAGCCTGGCTGCTCACCAAATTGTACTTAGTTTGGCCAGTTTAACCTACATGATGTCATCCGGCCTGGCTTCGGCAACCACCATAAAAGTGAGCATCTTCAGAGGACAAAAGAATTATCTGGCACTTAAGCACAGTGCCTTTGCGTCTATTCATCTGGTATTGATGTTTATGACTGGTATGGGCATTCTGTTCTTAACACTGCGTTACTGGTTGCCGGGTTTGTTTATTGATGACAGAGAAGTAATTGAGATAGCGGCTGGTTTGATGGTAGTAGCTGGCTTATTCCAGATTTTTGATGGTGTACAAGTAGTTGCACTCGGTATCTTAAGGGGCCTGGAGGATGTGGTGATGCCTGTTATTGGCGCCGGGATTGCCTACTGGCTTATATCATTGCCTGTTGGATACTTATCTGCATTTATATTCAGTGCCGGACCTGTTGGTATTTGGATTGGTTACCTGGCAGGATTGGCATCAGCCGGCATCTTTTTATTGACTAGATTCAGAATATTGTATAAAGCACGATACGGTGTATAAATCCATTAATATGCAGATAGATGTAGTGGCCACGGCTCAGTTGGTTAATTCGGATGTAGTAGAAGGAAAAACAGTGGTGGTAATTGATGTTTTGAGAGCCACCTCAGTTATGATAACGGCTTTACAAAATGGCGCCCAAGCCGTAATACCGGTAACAACACCTGATGAGGCGTTTGAATTGAAAGAGCAATTGGGCAGGGATGTGCTTCTGGGGGGAGAGCGAATGGCTGAACCCATCCCTGGATTTGACTTTGGTAACTCTCCATTATCATATACTGCGGATGTTGTTAGTGGGAAAACCTTAGTCATGACAACCACCAACGGCACGCTGGCCATCAACAACTCATTAACGGCACAAGAACTAATTGTGGCATCGTTTATTAATAGTGATGCAGTCTGTCAGTTTCTGTCGAATAAAGAGGAGGTAATTATCGTTTGTTCGGGTAACAATGGATTATATACTCTGGAAGATGCCCTCTGTGCCGGACAAATTGTTTACCAGCTTCAGAAGTTAGGTATGGCTGTTCAGTGCACTGATTTTGCATTGGCACAAAAAGCTCTTTATGAAAGTCACAGGCATAACCTTAGGCAGTTGTCAGCTAGAGGTTATCACTATAATGTGTTGCAGCAAAAGGGCTACGTAGATGATTTAGCCTATTGCTTTGAGACAAATATTAGTAAAACGATTCCGGTGTGGAATGGTCAGGCGCTGGTCAGCCACCATTAGAAGACAAAAAAATATAACTGATAACGCTTTAAATAAAAGAGCCGCTCTAGCATTCAACTAAAGCGGCTTTTATCTTCAAACCATTGCGAGCTTGAGCTTGCCTGAGGTTTTAATCAATAATTCGGTTAAGAATAACATACGCAGCTGCTCCGCCAATCAGTAACAAGGCAGCAAATATTAAAGGTGTGTTACTCGAAGGAGTGTTCATAGCATAAAAGGCTAATACTATAACTCCCAAAACGATTAGGATGATTCCAAAATTTTTTAAAAATGCATTCATGGTGATTTGTTTAAAGGTACATTCTAAATATACAAACAATTCGTTTGCGGGCAAAGGTTAATTCAAATATTGAGCACATTATAAGCAGGTTGCTGTTGCTGTATGATGAGTTTGATCATTGGTCGACTGTTACCTTCAGCCTATGTTTGTGAGGTAATAAGCTTTAGTCATGGTAAAAATAAATGTCTGCCTATTCCAACCCTTCACACAACTATTTCGTCACTAGTATGAATAGGATAACTCAAATGGGAAGAAATTTTATACAATTTGGCATCTTTAGCCTAATGCTATTGCTCTTGGGTGCCTGCCAGAAGGAAGAATTTACGCAGCCTGTAGCTACTCAGTTACTGGTAAAGCTGGCAGATGGCAGTTCTCCCAACATTAGTTTTGAAATGGGAACAGTGTTTTTTCAGCAAATACAATTTGACGGACATAGGCAGCAGGGAGGCGATGTGCATTTTTCAACCAAAGCCGACAAACCAATGGGGCCGGTTACTTTCTCAGGTGAGAGTGAAGGATTCATTAAGCACTTTGATATACCACAAGGCGTGTATTCACATATGCAATGGCAGTTTGTCGTAGGCGATATGGATGAGCTTGACGATGTTACAGATGGTGATGATGAAGGGGATGAACTGGATATTGATGGTGGTCTCCTGCTAAACGGGCATTGCCTGAAAGCCGATGGAACGATATTGCCACTGCGTATTGTAATTGATGAAGATGAGCAATTTAGAGTGAACACGTTTGCAACGGATGACGCCCAGACAATAACACTGACAGCCGCCAATAGCTATGCGATGCTATTGCTTATCGATCCTTATTATGCGGTGCGCTCCATCTCAACGGCATCATGGGAAAATGCCGAGGTGGAGAACGATGACGACGAGTTGTATATAGAGGTGTCGTCAGATGTCAATGAGGGCCTGTATGAAACCATTTTGTTTCGCCTCGAAAGTTCAATGAAGGTGACTATTCAATAAATGCCGGCTGTGGTGAAGGATATAAGTGATGAGCAGTTGCTCAAAGGATGCCGCAAGCGCGAGCGAAAAGCACAGGAGCAGTTGTACCGCAAATATGCAGGTGAGATGCTGCGTATTTGCCTGGCGTACGAGCCCGATAGAGATGATGCAAAAGATATCCTTCAGAATGCTTTTTTGAAGGTGTTTAGAAATATAGAAGCCTATAGTGGTGAAGGTGCGCTGAAAGCCTGGATAAGGCGAATTATTACCAATACGGCCATTGATGCCTATCGGAAGAAACAGCAAATTGCAACCCTGAGAATCGATGATTTGGGCGAATATGCTGAACCGTCGCAAGAGTTTACCGATCCTTTGGTGTGTCAGGATTTATTGAAAGAAGTGGAAAAGCTGCCCGATGGAGCACGTATTGTTTTTAACCTGTACGCCATTGAAGGCTACGGCCATAAAGAAATTGCTGAACGTCTGGGCATCAGTGAAGGCACTTCTAAATCGCAGCTCAACAGGGCGCGCAAGCTATTGAATGAACAGTTAACTGGCATTGAGGTGTAATATGCAGAATAACGAATTCCATAAAAAGTATCGAGAGTTGCTGGAGCAGGACGCACTGCAGGCACCTGATGATGTATGGATGAATATTTCGGAGGCACTGGATACTGATGCATTACCTGTTGAGCCCAATGATGAGGTTCAGGCAATGATTGACGAGGTGTGGGGAGGCATTACCAATGAGCTGGATGTTGATGAGGTGTGGGATACTATTTCAGAGCAGCTGGACAAGGAAGAGAAACGATCTGTGTTTATAAGGTATTGGCGCTGGCTGGCCGCAGCCATTATTGTCCTGCTAATTGGTGTTGGAGGCATTTTGCAAATATTTACACCCGAACCTACGCAACCCCGCATAGCAAAAATGCATCAATATAATAAGCAAGGACATCAGCCTGCTGATGAGGTGCAGAATTCAGATTTGGTATCAGCTGAATTGTTATCAGATGAGGTGGTTGCCGGTGTTTCTGATGGTCCCAATGAGGAACTGTCAAACCAAGAGAATACTAATGAAACGTACATAGCAACATTACTACGTGATGAGCCTGGTGTAAAAACAAGTAATACGATTCACCCAAACGAAGAAAGCAGTACAGTTGCTTGTTTCCCGATACCTGCATCAGGCTCTTTTTCACTCCCACATTTAAATACCCCATTGGAGGGGAAAGCTGCCTATATACAATTGCCCGATGGTGTGAATATCAATCGCGCAGCCAGCCTGAGGCAGTATCGTCAACCCAATACCTACTGGATGGCTGATTTTGCACCTATTCAAGCATTGGATGAGGGGGGTGAGTTATTGCACGACCGTCGGGATAGCCGCTGGACAACAGGTGTGGTAACAGCCGTTAAAAACACCTATCTGCTTAATCAGGAAACACTGGATGGTTTTTCGCCTGCCGGTATGAATAATGCCAGTCTGGCTTTTATGCCCGATGTAGGCCTAAACCTGCAATATGCCCTTAACCGACGCTATGTATTGGAGTCGAATGTATTTGTTTCATCCACTACTAAGCAAAGCTATAATTTTTACAGCTATGGCGAGTATGTGTCGAAAGATATGCAGCTGCATTACCTGGCCACCGAGCTGTTGCTAAAACAAAATGCCAGACGCAGTTTTTTCAAAGATAAGTTGATACGGCGCAATGTGGCAGGGGTTTATTTGGCGCACATGCAGTCGGCTTCGGAGCAAGTGGGAAGTGAGGTAATGGATGTATCCTCAAAGTATGCGTCGTTTGACTATGGCCTGATGCTGGGGCAGGAGCTTGAGTTGCGTTCAAGCGGACCTGTGAAGGTGTCTACGGGTATTGCTATTAAATATGGCCTGCCCAACGTATATGTGGGAGATGCACAGGTGCCGGGGCAGTTCAATAAAACGCATAACGCGTCCATCGAATTCCGGGTGGGTATTGCCTACCGCTGGAAAGCAAAGGCCGGTATTGACCATTACCTGGGCTTTAACCCAAAGAAACAAAGGAAGTAGTTATTTAAACTGGATAGTAAGGCGAGCCACGCGACCATTAGCACCAGCTGCATAGGCCGATGCTTCACCTGGTACCGGGCGCAGGGTGTAATAGCCTTCTTCACCTCCGTGAAGCCAGTTTTTACCATCATCCATGGAATAGTCATAACCTGTTTTGCCCATGGCAACAGCCAGCTGTGTGTCCTCTACAGTCACATATTGCACGCAAGAGCGAAAACCTGTCGGCATGGATTGGGCCAGCTGCCAACTTAAGCCACCATCGCTGGTATAGGCAGCAATGCTGTCATTGTGTTCGGGGTGCATATAGTTACCGCCCACAGCTATGCCTTTTTGTGCATTGCTAAAAGCCACGGAATAGATACCATCTGCCACCGATTGGGCTTTCATTGGTGTGCTGACAACACGCCAGTTGATGCCGTCATCCTGTGTGAGGTAGATACGGGCGGCCGGGCCTCCAGAGGCCATCCAGGCATAGCCATTGTCCAGGTATTCGATGCAGGTGTTGGAAGCGGCAAAATTGCTTTCGCCCGGAAGGGCCGTTGGCACTTGCTGGCTGCGTTTCCAGCTCTGACCGCCATCGGTGCTGCGCAGTATCATAAAACGTCCGTCAACCGGATCCGAAACAGCCAATGCTTTGCGGCTCGTGGCAAACTTCAATGAATTGAAAAACAGTCCATCACCCGAAAGGGTATCTACAGTCTGCCATGCGCGCCCGCCGTTGCTGGTTTGGTAGATGATGGCCGGGTTATTCACCCCAATAACAAAGGCATGCAGAGAGTCAAGGGCGTGTATGGACCTGAAGTCGTTGCCTGCTTCGTGACTGATGGAGCAATCGTGCCAGGTACCTCCGCCATCATTGCTTCTAAGGATGGTGCCTCCCGAGCCCGATAGCCATATGCACTGATTGTTAATAACGCTAAGCCCACGGATAGAAGCCTGTGTAGGCGTAACCAGCTCGGTAAAAGTAAACGAGGGTTGGGGAGTAGAGGTGCAGGCTGCCATCAGCAACATAAGGCTTGCCATCAGACAGTGGATGAGGTAGAGGTGTTTGTTCATGGGATGAAAAGTTATTAACCTGAGTTCGACGTAAAATTTCTGATTCAGATCGCTTATAAATAGTGAGTTTCAATCGAAAATTATGAAAGAATAGCGGGCTATTTTGAATA
>NZ_JAGUCN010000028.1 GCF_018271975.1 Carboxylicivirga mesophila | reverse complement strand
AGCTAAGATATCACCTCTTATCTGCCTTGTCAAGACTATGCCCTTTTTACCTTTCAATATGTTATTGACATATGCCTGTAAGCCTTATCAATTCTACTTTTCGTGACAACCGTTGTTCTCAAAAGCGGATGCAAAATAACACAGGATTTCTTTATTATCCAAATGGAAAATTGAGAAAAAAGATAAACCCGTTGAACTTTGATTGCTTAGAGGTTGAATGGGTGGGTGTTAAAGGGGGAGATTTTTTTTGAGAAAAACAATATACAGCAAAGATGGGTTCTTTGTTGAGTAGTTATAATTGATGCATCTTGTATATGACTACCTGTTCATCTAACAATTGATCTGTATTGCTCAATGCCCAGATCTTTCTAACGACATCCATTCCTCTTATTACTTTACCAAATGCAGCAAAACCTTTCCCATCAGAATTCCTCTTACCACCACAATCCAACTCCGGCTGATTGCCAATGCATATAAAAAATTCAGAAGATGCACTTCCTGGCTCCAGTCGCGCCATACTTATAGTACCATCTTCATGCAACACGCCTGTTTGGTTCGTCGATTCATGTATTATACTTTTTAACTCCAAAGGATGTTCTTCTTCAAACAGTCCACCTTGAATAACATCTATCTTAACCTCAACACCTTCCTGATTATCCTTATTTACAACTCTATAAAATACCGCATTATCATATCTTCCTTCATTTACATACTTCAAAAAGTTATTTGTTGTGACCGGCGCTTTATCTTGATATACTTCAATTAGAATATCACCCAACTCTGTTTCTACCACCACCCTAGGATTTTCCTTACAACCCAACAATAGCAGCAACAGACTTATTGATAAAAAATATTTCATGCTCTTCTTTTTACTATAAACGATACCACCAAGATAATAAACAGCACACCAATTATAATAAAAGCCCAATAATTAATGGTACGGTATTCAAGAGTAAGGATATAATCTTTATATAGAAAGCTGCCACGGCAAAAACTCCATTTAGCACTATTATTGTCTATACTATTGGCATTGGTTGCGAATAATAAGCCCGGAACTTCAATCTCAGCGCTATAATTGTTATCAGCCAGCATTATGACTTCATCATCAATCTGCTTTTCGAAGTGCTCAAAATAGCCATCAGCATAGGCTTCACTCAACCAGGTTGCATTCATTTGCTGATCAGTTAACTGGCAAATCTCAACCAGCTCGGGACCATCATCAACAGACGATTTAAACAACTGTAGAACGAATAGCGAATCAGATTCCGTTAAAACTTCTTTTTGCGATTGATAAGCCAATTCATTAGTTAGCTGAACAAACTCAATCCCTAAAGTGCTTGTCAGATAATCCCAAAATTTCGCCTCACCTTGCTCTTCGAAAGCTTCAAGATCAGCTTTACTCATGTTTTGAACAATAGATGTATCATCTTCGAAGAAGTATGCATATTCATCCCTACTCAGATAATCATCAACAGACAGATGCTTAAACGGAAATCGTTGTTTAAATGTCTCGCTATACTGGTGAAAAGTAAAAAAGCCTCTGAATTTACTATTTATACTAAGCGAGATATTATCCTTGTATACGGAATCATTTTCAGGCACAAGGTCTTTATTCACCGCTGCTACATTCAGAAAAGTCTTCTCTACAATTACAACAAACAAGGTATCCTCGCTGTCTTCATCCATTTTTTTATCATAACTCACATTCCATCCGTCATTAATATCAAAGGAAAAGGGATTGGAATATATTTTTGAAGAATCACCTTCTGCTACAATTCGTTTAAAAATGGTTCCATCATCATTAATTCGTGTATAATAATGATACCTTAAATCTTTGCAAGCCGATACAATAAGCACCAGCGCAATCAATAATATTTTTGTTTTCATAGCGCACTAGTTATTGGTTATCCAGTTACACACATCATATTCTTTTCTTAATTGCCAGGCTGTTAACTGCACTGTTTCGCCAGACTGAAAAGCGGCATAGTCTGATGGATAAAATTGTTCCATATAAACAAGCATCCTTTCCAGCATTACAAACAACTCGGCATTTTCGCTTTTGATCTGTTTCAGGTGAACCTTACTAAAAGCTACACCCTTATTACTAAATGGCAGTGATTCTGAGCTGGCTAATAACGTCATCATTTTATCAACTGCCTGCTTACACGAACCAGATGAGGGTTGCACCAACTGATTGCCGTTTATTTGCTGCTCAACCAGCCATCTTTGCTCCCTGGTATCTACTTCCATCCAAATATATGTACCCAAACTGAGCAATAAGACTATAGATGCAGCTACCCTAAGCACTTGTATCAGTCTTTTGCTGTAGTTACGAGGTTCGTTAATCTTCTGCAATAATCTTTGTTTAAATTTGTCCTCATTCGACATCCTCAAGTCTGTCCTTTTAACATCCTCAACAAATCGCTTATAAACGTCCTTTTCCATAATCTATCCTTTTCCATATTTCATAAGGCACTCCCTGACAAGCTTACGCGCTAAATACAAATTGTCTTTAATCTGCTTAGCCGATAAACCCGTAATCTGCCTTACCTCATCTACCTCCAACTCTTCCACATCACGGAGCACGAATACCACTTTTTGTAAAGGCGATAAGTTTTTAGTAGCCTTTAGAATTAACCCACCAACTTCTTTATTTGCTAATTGATAATGCGCATCCTCACAATATTTCGACATAACTCCATCATCCACTGGTATGAGATGTTTCCTCTTTCGCAAGGAACTAATCGCCTGACGAGTTGCGATAGTATACAGCCAGGTTGTAAATTTTGACTTCCCGGCATCGTATTGGCTCAACTTCTGCCACACCACAATAAAGGTATCCTGCAAAACATCTTTTGATTCCTCCTCATTGTTAATGATACGGAAAACTAATTGATACAAGTAACCGGTATACTTATCTATCAGCTGAGCAAAGGCCAACTTATTTCCCTGCTTACTACTATTTATTAATTGTTCTTCAGTCATCAAACATTTTCAATGTTTACATATGATACGCAAATAGGCCATTGTGGTCGAATAAAAACTTGAATAACCATTAAAAACAATCGATTTGTTCGAAAACGCACACCTCGAACACTGTAACCGATTAGGACCCTCAATCGTCCTATTTGTAAAGCCTAACAAAAATCATGTGTTCGAAACCGAACAAAATTAAAGTAAATCTAAGGTTAAAATAGGTACAAACCAAAAAACAACAACCATAACACACTGAATAAGTGAACTTTTAAATGTGTGGCACATCCATTGTTATTACGTATTGAACCCGTTAGAATCTATATATCTAAGAAAAAACATTATGAGCCAAAGCATTATTAGAGTGAATCAACTTCACAAATCTTATATCACAGGCAGCAACTCTCTTCACGTACTTAAGGGGCTTGACATTGACATTCAGGAAGGCGAGATGGTTTCTATCATGGGATCTTCCGGTTCAGGTAAATCAACTCTGCTCAACATTCTGGGTATACTCGATAATTATGATGCCGGTGAGTATTACCTCAATGATATTCTTATTCAGCAAATGAATGAACGAAAGGCTGCAGCGTTTCGCAACAAGTATATTGGCTTTATTTTTCAATCATTCAACCTGATTTCGTTTAAAAATGCAATGGAGAATGTTGCACTCCCCTTGTACTACCAAGGCGTTAGTCGGAAAAAGCGCAATGCCCAAGCACTTGAATTGCTTGAGCGATTAGGCCTGAAAGAATGGTGGAACCATTTACCCAGTGAACTGTCCGGTGGACAGAAACAACGCATTGCCATTGCTCGTTCATTAATATCATCCCCAAAAGTCATCCTTGCCGATGAGCCAACCGGTGCCCTAGACACACAAACATCCTATGAAGTGATGGACATCCTGAAAGAAGTGAATGCTTCGGGAATCACCGTTATTATTGTAACGCATGAAAACGACATTGCAGATATGACCCAACGTGTCATTCGCCTGAAAGATGGTATTATTGAATCTAATAGTACTAACCATCAGGGCACTTCAGCTGACAATAGTCAAATTTTCACCTCGCACAAGTCTGTATTATCATGATTGATTATTTACAGGAAATATTTTCCACACTTAAACAGAATAAGCTTCGAGCCATTATGACAGGCTTTAGTGTAGCCTGGGGTATATTTATGCTCATCATATTGCTGGGCTCGGGTAAAGGACTTGAAAATGGCATGGAATTCAATTTCAGAGGCACATCTAAAAATGCTTTATGGATTTGGAGTCGCCGGACACAAGTCGCTCATGATGGACTTAAAGCTGGGCGCCGCATTAACTTCACAGTAGCCGATGGAGAAATGTTGCGCCGCAAGTTTGAAGATGACATGGATAACTTCTCAGGCCGCTTTCATCTTTGGGGTGACTTTGGAGTCACTTACAAAAATGAATATGGCGACTTTCGCATCGAAGGCGTAATGCCAGAGTTTAAGAAGATTCAATTAGTTGACATCCAGCAGGGCCGATACATTAACGAAATAGATATCGAGCAATTTAGAAAATCAGTTATCATTTCAGATCCGGTACAAAAACATCTTTTTAAGGATGAAGATCCCATGGGCAAATACATCCGGATAAGTGGGGTGCCTTTTATGGTGGTGGGAACATTTGTTGATCCGGAAGACAAAGACCGAAAACAACTGTATATGCCGCTTACAACCACGCAGCGGGTGTTTAATGGCAACAACCGCCTGACCGAGATGGCCATATCAACCAATGCCACATCTGTTGCTGAAAATAAACGAATAGAAGATGAAGTAAGAAATACGCTGATGGAACGTCATCGGGTGGCTCCAGATGACCAGCAGGCGATTGGTATTTGGAATACCCTGGAAAGTTTTAAACAGGCACAAGGCGTTTTTGCCGGCATCCGCATGTTTGTTTGGGTGATTGGTATTATGACCATTATAGCAGGTATTGTTGGAGTCAGTAACATTATGATCATCCTGGTAAAAGAACGAACAAAAGAAATTGGTATTCGCAAAGCTATTGGTGCTTCTCCATTTTCAATCATCAGGCTGGTATTATCTGAGTCTGTTTTGATAACTGCTCTGGCAGGATTCTTTGGATTGGTGGCCGGCATGGGATTATTGGCTGGTGTTTCAGCCATCCTGCAGCAGATAGCCACACAGAATCAGGATGTTCAAAGAGCCTTTTTCAACCCTTCAGCCGATTTAGGCGTGGCGCTATGGGCCTTAGCCATATTAGTGACCGCCGGATTGATAGCTGGTTACATCCCGGCCCGTAAAGCATCTGCTATACGACCAATTGAAGCATTACACGACGAATAAATCTAACCCAAAGTCTAAAGCTATGTTTGATAAAGATAGGTGGCAGGAAATATTTAATGCTATCAAAAAAAATAAACTAAGAAGTGTTCTGACAGCCTTTGGTGTGTTTTGGGCCATCTTCATGCTCATTGTTATGACCGGCTCAGGTAATGGACTCAAGAACGGCGTATATGAGGGCGTTAAAGACTTTGCCACAAACAGCGGTTTTATGTGGGCCGAAAATACCACCATTGCCTACGAAGGCTTTAAACGAGGACGTCATTGGCAAATCAATAATGATGATATTGAAGCCATCAGAGATCAGGTACCTGAGGTAGAAGTCATTTCACCACGATTAAATGGCTGGAACTTGCGTAGTGGAGAAAATATTGTGAGAGGCAAACGATCAGGTGCATTTAATGTGATGGGTGACTACCCCAGCTATCGGGAGATAGACCCCTGCAGCATGCCTTATGGCCGTTACATTAACGACGAGGATATTAAACTGAAACGTAAGGTCTGCATCATTGGCGAAAAGGTATATGAAGTAATGTTTGATGAAGGCGAAGATCCGGTTGGACAATACCTGCGCGTTAATGGTGTGTATTTCATGGTGGTTGGCGTGTTTAAATCAAATAATCCAAAGATAAACATTGGAAGCAACAAAAAGGAAACTGTCTACCTGCCCTTTACGGCCATGCAACAAACCTTTAATTATGGCGACCAGGTGCATTACTTTGGATTAATTGCCAAAAAAGGTGTTAAGGTGCAAACAGTCATTGATAAAATTTCACCTATCCTGCAGGGCAATCACAAACTCTCACCCGACGATGACGAAGCTATTGGCAAGTTTGATTTGGAGAACCAGATCAAAACCATGAACTTCATTTTCCTGGGCATTGACATCCTTATATGGGTAGTTGGAATTGGGACTTTAATTGCCGGAGCCGTTGGTATCAGTAACATCATGCTGGTCATCGTTAAAGAGCGCACCAAAGAAATTGGTATTCAACGAGCCATTGGTGCGCGCCCTGCTATGATTGTGGGCCAGTTATTAACCGAGTCTGTATTCCTGACCACCATCGCCGGCTTTATCGGCCTCGCATTTGGCACAGTTGTATTGTACCTGGTAGATATGGCGGTTGACGCTTCTAGGGCAGCTGGCAATGTGGAAGATGAAACATTCTTCCTAAACCCCGAAGTTGGGTTACCGCTAGCCATTGCAGCACTTACGATGCTGATTCTGGTTGGTTTAATAGCCGGACTTATACCTGCAATGAAAGCTATTAAAATTAAACCAATTGAAGCTTTAAGACACGAATAAAAAATTTGAACATACTAGAAACTATAAAAAATCTAAACTCATGAAGAAGGTATTAAAAATATTAGGTAGCGTTGTATTTATCGCATTATTTGCCTGGGTGGTATTTTACTTGTACAATCAGTCGAAAAAAGATCCTGTAGTTTACGAAACTGAAACGGCAGAAGTCACCAACATTATTAAGAAAACAGTTGCAACTGGTTCCGTTGTACCCAGGAAAGAGATTGAGATCAAACCTCAGGAGTCGGGCATCATCACCGAAATATTTGTTGAAGCAGGTGATGAAGTAAAGAAAGGCGACCTGATTGCTAAGGTGCAGATCATTCCCGAAATGATTCAGGTGAACAATGCCGAAGCGCAATTAAAAAGAGCCGAAATCAGCTTCAAGAATGCTAAAGTTGAATTCAATCGCAAAAAGGAGTTATTCGATACTGGTGTGATTCCTGAATCTGAATTCCTGGAAGAACAACTGAGATTTGAAACAGCAGAAGCGGATAAACTGGCTGCCGAGAACAACTTACAACTGATTAAAGAAGGTGTAACGAGTAACTCGAAGAACCAAACCAACACTTTAATTCGTTCCACCATCACTGGCATGGTGCTGGATGTACCTATTAAAGAAGGTAATTCGGTGATTAAAAGTAACACCTTCAACGATGGAACAACCATTGCTGTTGTAGCCGATATGGGCAAAATGGTATTTGAAGGTAAGGTAGACGAAACTGAGGTTGGCAAGATTAAGCAAGGCATGGCGCTATTGCTGTCGATTGGGGCCATCGAAGATGAAAAGTACGATGCCTTTCTGGAATCTATTGCTCCTAAAGGTGTGGAAGAAAACGGCGCAATTCAGTTTGAGATTAAAGCGGCCGTTAAATTAAAGGAAGGTCAGTTCATCAGAGCCGGCTACAGTGCCACTGCAGATATCGTGCTTGATCGCAGAGATAGCGTTTTAGCCATCAAAGAAAAACTAATCACGTTTAGTAACGACTCAGCATTTGTTGAGATAGAAACTGGGGAACAGCTATTTGAAAAGCGCCTGGTAACAACCGGTCTATCGGATGGTATCAAAATCGAAATCACCGAAGGACTGTCAAAAGAGGATAAAATTAAGATTCCTAAAAGCTAATTGAATAATAATTGATATTTTTATTAACAATTTAGTTCTAATTTTTACCTGAAGAGAAACAATTAGGCTCACACCCTATAAAAGAATTATCTATGATACGGAAATCTATTATTGCACTTGCCTGCATACTATTAGCTTTGCCCAACATAAAAGCACAAGATAGCCTGAAGCAGGTTTGGGGCGAGAATAAAAAGCAATGGTCGCTGCTGGAATGCATCAACTATGCACATGAAAATAATATCACCATACAGCGTCAGGCCATCAATACCGAATACCAGGAGAATCAGTTAAAGCAAAGTAAACTCAATCGCTTACCTGATTTAAATGCCAGCAGTGATGGATCTGTTAGCTTTGGTTATACCTGGGTGCAACAGGAAGCTACGAATGTGGACCAGGATTTGCGTTCGTTTGGCATTAGCGCCAGTAGTAGCATGAATGTTTTTAGTGGTTTTACCAATAACAATACCATCAAACGAAATCAGGTTGACTTATTGGCCGCCATTGAAGATATGCAAAAAACAAAGAATGACATTGGCCTCCAAATAACTGGTCATTATTTGCAGATACTTTTTAACAAAGAGCTTCTTAATGTAGCCAAAGAGCAGTATGAAACCAGTAAGCTACAAGCCGAAAGAACAAAAAAACTGGTTGATGCAGGCAGTCAGGCAATGGGCAGCTACCTGGAAATTAAATCGCAGGCGGCCAAGGAAGCATTGAATGTTACCCAACAAGAAAATAACCTGGCCCTTTCATTACTTAATCTGGCACAGCTACTTGATCTGGAACGACCTGTTGAGTTTGATATTTTAATACCATCACTACCTGAGTTAACAGTTTTCACACCTGAACCACCAACGGATATTTACATGACAGCACTTGGCATTATGCCTGAAATAAAAAGCGCCACCTACAATACCGAAAGTAAGGAATACGACTTAAAAATTGCCAAAGGCAATTACTATCCAACTTTGGGATTAGGTGCTGGCATGTCAACCAATGCCAACTGGCTGGTGGGCGACCCTTATGACTCTAACCGTTCGCTAAACGAACAGTTTAAGACCAATCGCAACACTTACATTGGTGCCCGTTTAAACATTCCTATCTTCAACCGCTTACAAACCCGTAATAATGTTGCTAACGCCAAACTTGGAGTAGCAGATGCCCAATTTCAACTTAAGCAAGAAAAACTTAACCTGCGTAAGAACATTCAGCAGGCCTATGCCGATGCCATGGCAGCCTACAATAAGTTCTTATCCAGCCAGGAAGCTGTCAACTCCTTTGCAGAATCTTTCAGATACACCGAAAAGAAATTTAATGTTGGATTAGTGAATTCGGTGGACTATAATGTGGCAAAAACAGATTATACCAGGGCCCAGTCTGATTTATTACAATCAAAATACGAATACATTTTGCGTACAAAAATCCTTGATTTCTATAAAGGAATACCTATCGAACTATAGATTCATAATACCCTTTTTACCCTTTATTTTAAAACACCGGATAGTTGCCAGCATTATCCGGTGTTTTAGTATAAGAAATCCTTTTGTTAATGGCCGCTTTTTTATTTTGAATGATTAAATTAGCCGATAAATTACTGAACCTATGAAAAAACCCGTAGTTATAGCCATTGCTGCCATCTTCATTATTATTATTGTTTTAGTTGTAGGAAAAAAACAAGGGTGGATTGGCCAGGAATACCAGGAAAAAGTACTCACCGAGAAAGCACAACTCCGCACAATTACAGAGTCCATTACAGCCAACGGCAAGATTAAGCCAATGGTGGAAGTTAAAATCAGCTCTGATGTTTCAGGTGAGATTCTGGAGTTACTGATTGAAGAAGGCCAGGAAGTAAAAAGAGGGCAAATGCTGGCACGTATTCAGCCAGATATCTACGAGCGTAACTTTGAGAAAATGCAGGCATCGCTAAAATCGGCCGAAGCCAACCTTTTACAGGCCGAAGCGCAGCTGCAACAAAAGGAACTCAACTACAAACGCAACAAAGAACTTTGGGCCGACAAAACCATTTCAGAGGCTGAATTTGAACAGGCAGAGTCGGAATATGAGATTGCCAAGGCTAATAAAGCATCGACCAAAGCGGCATTGCGCAATTCTAAAGCATCGCTGAATGAAGCAAAGGATAACCTGAACAGAACCAGTATTTATGCCCCAATGGACGGCACCATATCGCGCCTTAATGTTGAAAAAGGTGAGCGCGTTGTAGGTACAGCACAGTTTGAAGGCACCGAAATGATGACACTGGCCAACTTGCATCAAATGGAGGTATTGGTAGATGTGAATGAGAATGACATTATTCGCGTTAGTCAGTACGACACCTGCCTCATTGAAGTAGATGCCTATTTGAAGCAAAAGTTTAAGGGTATTGTAACCCAAATTGCCAACTCAGCCAAAACCCAAGGTGCCAGTGCCGATCAAATTACCAATTTTGAGGTTCGTGTACTGATACTGCCTGAATCCTATGAACATTTGGCAACTGAAGACAGTAAAAACAGGTATCCGTTCCGCCCGGGCATGTCAGCTACGGTTGATATACAAACCAACACCAGGTACAACACACTTACCATTCCTATCCAATCGGTCACCACCCGCCCTGATACTATCCAGAGCGATTCAACGAAAGTAGAAGCCGACAAAGACAAGCGACTGGAAGTGGTATTTGTGGTGGAAAACGGTAAAGCCATTCAGAAAAAGGTAGTGCCGGGTATTCAAAACACCAAACACATTGAAATATTAGAAGGGCTGGCAGAAGAGGATGAGGTTATCAGTGGTCCATACTCAGCCATCTCCAGAAAATTAAATAATGAAACACCTGTTCAGGTCGTTGATAAATTATTTGAAGACAAGAAAGAATAATTGAATTAGATAACAACATACACCGGGCCTTTATACAATTGTTTAAAGGCCCGCTTTGATTTATAACCATTTCCATCTATCAAACTATTTCTTAATTTTGCGCAACAATGATTTATTCATGTGGCGATTATATTAACCAGTAGCTGGAGTGGAAAATTCACAGCATTTAAGTTACTGTTATATAACTCAGAACAAACATATAGCATGGCAAAAATTTTAAGTATAGAGACGTCGACCGGAGTATGTTCAGTGGCATATAGTGAAAACGGAAAAGTTGTTGCATCAAAAGAGCTTTACCAGGTTAATTCACATGCTACCAACTTAACACTTCTTATTGAAGAATTATTTGAGCTAGGTGAAACGCCCGATATTAAAGACATTGATGCCGTAGCTGTCAGTAGTGGTCCTGGGTCATACACTGGTTTGCGTATTGGTGTTTCTACAGCTAAAGGTATATGCTATGCTTTAAACAAACCTCTAATCGCCATTGACTCTATGCACATCATGAGTTATCCGGTTATTGAGCAACACCATGCTAGCAGCTCGTTATCACCAGTCTTTTGTCCGCTGATGGATGCACGACGCATGGAAGTGTACACAGCTGTTTTTGATCAACAACTGAACATCCTGGAAGCTATCTCGGCCAAGATTGTAGATGAAACCACTTTTGAAGAATGGCTCAATCAGTACCAGGTTGTTTTCTTTGGCAATGGCGCAGAAAAGTGCAAAGAAGTTATTCAACATGAAAATGCACTTTTCCTGGACGACTGTCATCCTTTGGCAAAAAATCTGGCACCTTTGGCCGAACAGTATTTTGCACAGGAAAAGTTTGAAGACGTGGCCTATTTTGAGCCCTTCTATCTAAAAGATTTTGTGGCCACTACACCAAAGAAAAAGATATTATAGTCAGAACATATAAGTAATTCCAGGCGTTTGTTTGTCATATAGAGTAAGTAACCTTAACTTATTCTCAAAATGAATGCTTATGAAACGAGCCACCATATTTCTGTTTTGTGTACTTTTTAGTGTTAATATACTGGCATCACAAGAAGAAAAGAAAGATACCGTATTTATCCCTCCCTACCCTTTAACTACTCATGCGGCTTATCAAGGAGGCGAGCAGTTGGTTTTTTCACTTAATTATGGGTTTGTAACGGGAGGTAAGGCCACCCTCTCAGTTAATGATTCGGTTATTAACAATATCGCTACGCACCATATAGTTGGCAAGGGCGTAACAGTTGGCGTAGCCGATGTACTTTACAAAATCAGAGACCGCTACGAAAGTTTCATTGATGTAAAAACCAATGAACCAATAAAAGCCATTCGCAGTATTCGCGAAGGCCGTTACCGCTATTACAATGAAGTAGAATATAACCGTGATTCATCCCAGGTTATTTCTAAAAAATCAGGCGTACACAAGGTTCAGGAGGGCATTCTTGATATTCTCTCAGCCTTTTACTTTGCCCGTAACCATAAATTTAATGAAGAACTGGAGGTGGGTGAAGTCATTGAGTTCATGACATACTTCTCCGATGAAAACTTCCCTCTGCGCATACGCTACCGCGGCACCGAGGTCATTAAAACCAACTTTGGCAAAATTGAGTGTTACAAATTTTCGCCGGTAACAGAAGTGGGGCGTGCTTTTAAAACAGAAGATGACATGCAGGTATGGATTAGCCGTGACAGCAATCGCATTCCGGTTCGTGTCAGGTTCGACCTGGCAGTAGGCTCTTTCACCTGCAACCTCGAATCGTTTAAAGGCCTCAAGCACCCGTTTAGTAGTGTAAGACATTAAGAACATCAATCTCAGCTGGTAGCTTTTCATTCTTACAATTCGTTTTTTACACGAATTCCTTTATTTTTGCACCGTTTTTTAAGATAATAATAATCACAATTTCAATAGTATGGCAACTACAGCTGATTTTAGAAATGGAATGTGCATTGAGTACAATGGACAGTTATTCTTCATTGTACAGTTTCAACACGTTAAACCTGGGAAAGGAGCTGCGTTTGTAAGAACAAAACTTAAGAATGTATCTACCGGAAAGGTTATTGAAAATACATTTAACGCAGGTGTTAAAGTGAATGAAGCACGTGTTGAGCGTCGTCCTCATCAGTTCTTATATAAAGATGACATGGGCTATCACTTCATGAACGCCGAAACATTTGAGCAGATTCCTATCGAAGAGTCGCTGATTGATAATACATCTTTACTTAATGAAGGTATGGAAGTAGAAGTAGTATACCATGCTGATACAGAAACAGCATTGATGGTAAACCTGCCTACTAACGTGGTATTTGAGGTAACTTATACCGAACCTGGTGTTCGTGGCGATACTTCATCAACTAACTCATTAAAGCCTGCCACAGTAACTACAGGAGCCACCATCATGGTGCCTTTATTTATTAACACTGGCGACAAAATCAAAATTAACACCTCCGACAACTCATATGTTGAGCGTGTAAAATAATTTTGCACAACATTACCCCCTGTTATAGACTTTAAATTAACCATTTATAAAAAGCTTATAACAGGGTATTTTATAGCCCAAAACAACGATGTAGCAATAATTCCTGACTTTTATAGGTTTTTTTTAATACCTTAGTTGGAAAGAGTTATCCGGATATGGTTACGCAATTAAGAAAGAAAAGACTACGACTTTACAAGGATCGATTAAATATCATCCTTGATATTGCGCAAACCATAAATGAGGATCACTCAATCGATGATTTGCTTTCCGAATTTGAAATACTTCTCCGTGAAGAACTTGAAGTGGGCAAAGTACTTGTATACACCTTTTCAAACGAAGAGTGGAAGAACCTTTTAGCTTCTGGTGTTACAGAAGAAGAAGCCGCTGCAATTGATGTAGAAAAGGATTTGTTGCAATATGATACCATTGAGAGTATTACCCTATCGCACCCTCCCAATTTGAAAGGCTTTGATGCGGTTATCCCGCTGTTTCACAGATACAGGGCCATTGGCTATGTACTCATTGGAGATATTGAGGAGGAACAACAGGGTATTAGCCCAACGATTAAGCACCTAAAACTGATTCAGATTATTTCGAACCTGATCATTGTGTTTGTTGAAAACAAGCGCATGCAGCAGGAGCTACTTGAGCAGGAAGCCATAAAAAGAGAGATGGAACTGGCTTCCAGAATTCAGAATCAACTGGTACCAAGCAAGCACCAATTACCCAAAACCTCTAAGCTGGATATTCACACGTATTACCAGCCTCACATGGGCGTTGGCGGTGATTATTACGATGTTTTTCGCCTGTCGAGGAATACCATTGGTTTTTGTATTGCCGACGTATCAGGTAAAGGTATGTCAGCCGCAATGCTGATGTCCAACTTCCAGGCGGTTATTCGCTCACTCTTTTCGTATCGCTGCAACCTGAAGAAACTGGTTCATCAGCTGAATGCTCGTGTCAACGAAAGTGCGAATAACGAGAAATTTATCACCTTGTTTATAGGCCGTTATAATCTGATAACCCGTCGCTTGAACTATGTAAATGCTGGTCACCTGCCACCCTTACTATACGACACCCGAAAACAGCATCTGATACACCTGGAAAGTGGGTGCATTGGATTGGGTATGCTCGACTTCATTCCATCCATTGAAGTGGGTAAGGTACACATTCCCAAGGGCTCTAAATTATTGGCTTTTACTGATGGCTTGGTGGAATTGGACGATGGCTACCAGGTGGAATCGGGCGCAGAGGAAGTCGAAGCAATTATGAACAACAACCATCCACTTGAACAGAATTTTCAGGGTCTGAGGGCAATCATCGATCGTATTGAAAGCGATGGTGCAGCCTTTGACGACATCTCACTCATTGGCCTCGAATTCAAATAAAAAAAGCAGACCAACCGGCCTGCTTTAGTTATGTTGTTTATTCGCTTATTATTGTGCTATTACTAAAAAGTAGTTCTTCTTACCTTTTTGCACCAATAAATACTTGTCATTTAGCAAGGCATCTGTTTTAACAGTCATCTCTGCATCTGTCACTTTTTCCTTATTCATGCTTACGCCCCCACCTTTGATGGTACGTCTCAATTCGCCTTTGGATGGAAAGACGGCTGTTTTTTCGGCTAATAAATCAACAATATTAATACCTTCAACCAGAACAGCTTTATCAACAAAAAACTGAGGTACTCCTTCAAACACTGCTAATAGTGTTTGTTCATCAATCTTGCGCAACGCTTCTGTTGTAGCTTTACCAAATAGTATTTGAGATGCTTCCACTGCCGCCTCATACGCCTCTTCAGAATGCACCATAATAGTTACTTCTTTTGCTAATCGTTGCTGCAGTGCCCGTCTATGTGGTTGCTCTTTGTGTTCTTCAATCAGTGTCTCAATCTCATCTTTTGAGAGCAACGTAAAGATTTTAATATATTTCTCCGCATCCTCATCTGATGTATTTAACCAAAATTGGTAAAAAGCATAAGGTGATGTACGAACAGGATCCAACCAAATATTACCAGACTCAGTCTTACCAAATTTCTTACCATCAGCTTTTTTAATTAACGGACAAGTCAGTGCAAAGGCTTCTCCACTTCCTGTTCTGCGGATTAGCTCGGTACCAGTTGTGATATTACCCCACTGATCAGAACCACCCATCTGAAGCTTACAATTTTTCTCATTATACAGGTGCAAGAAATCAGTTCCCTGTACCAATTGATAGGTAAACTCAGTGAAAGAGAGACCGGTTTTATAGCTTCCGTCTAAGCGCTTTTTAACCGAATCTTTAGCCATCATATAATTAACCGTGATATGCTTTCCAATATCGCGAATGAATTCAAGAAACGAATACTCCTTCATCCAGTCGTAGTTATTTACCATTTCGGCCGCATTTTCTGCATCAGAATCAAAATCCAGAAAATTTGACAGCTGCTTTTTAATGCCATTCTGATTTTTACGCAGCTGCTCCTCATCCAGCAGGTTGCGTTCATCCGATTTACCTGAAGGATCACCAATCATACCAGTTGCGCCACCAACCAAAACAATTGGTTTGTGTCCGCATACCTGAAAATGCTTTAGCATCATTACACTTACCAGGTGACCAATGTGTAAAGAATCTGCTGTTGGGTCAATACCCACATAAGCCGATGTCATTTCTTTCTCCAATTGCTCTTCTGTACCTGGCATTACATCGTGGATCATACCACGCCATCTTAATTCTTCTACAAAATTCATGGTAAGTGCATTATTTTAATTGTCTTAAGCAAGACACTATTATACATGTGTTAATAACAAAAGCACAAAGATAATAAAAACACAATGTCAATTGTATGCCATTTTGCAAGTAAAAACTACAATTTGATAATATACCATGCACAAAGAGAACTTCTTGAGGGTTTTAACATGCTATTAACCTCTGAATCATCAACTTTTTAGTATTTTTAGTCATCTTTTAACACACACTAAACTCTACTATCACTAAGCATGAAACTTATCTTCCTGCTGCTGACTTTTATTAGCTGTCTGCAGCTCACAGCACAAAAGAAACAGGTTGAAGCAATTTACCTCAATCAACCCTTAAAAATTGATGGAATTCTCGATGATGGGTCATATCAAAGTGCCTTTGCAGCCACCGACTTTGTGCAGCTTGAACCGTATAATGGGCAGCCGGCGATGCAAAAAACCGAGGTGTACTTCTTTTATGACCAAACAGCGGTATACCTTGGAGCCATATTGTATGACTCTGCACCCGACAGTATTTACAATTACTTGTCTGAAAGAGATAACATTGGCGCCGCCGATTATTTTGGTGTTTACTTTGACCCATATAACGAAGGACAACTCTCTTATGGTTTTTTTATTACACCCGCAGGTGTGCAAACCGACATCAAAGCCATAAAAAGTGACCGTGACCGTGAAGATGCGAACTGGGATGCTGTATGGGAAAGCAAAACCCGCATAACCAATGAGGGATGGACAATTGAAATGCGTATTCCTTATTCTGCCCTGCGATTTCCCGAAAAAGATGTTCATACCTGGGGATTAAATATGTTTCGGAATATACGCCGGTACAATTCCAATAATTCATGGAGTTTTATTGATCGGAATATCTCTGGTTTTATCCACCAACAAGGAGAACTTACTGGTATTAGTAACATCAAACCACCCACACGCCTATCGTTTACTCCCTATATGGCCACCTACCTGGAGCACAACGAAAATAGCGGCGAAACAGACTTCATTTACAAAGGCGGCCTGGACCTTAAATATGGCATCAATGAAAGTTTCACACTGGATATGATGCTTATTCCTGATTTTGGACAGATACAGTCGGATGATAAGCAACTCAACCTGTCGCCTTACGAAATCTATTACGATGAGCGCCGCCAGTTTTTCACCGAGGGAATGGAACTGTTTGATCGCGCCGATATCTTCTATTCGCGACGCATTGGCAGCCGGCCCAAATTTGCAGGCGATGCCGACGATGCCCTGCATGAAAACGAAATCATTGCCGATCGCCCGTCTGAAACCCAGTTGGTAAATGCCACCAAAATATCGGGACGCACCAAACGCGGCACGGCTATTGGTGTGCTCAACGCCATGTCACTCAACTCGCATGCCACACTGGGAGATACAATCACCAACCAACAGCGTGAGGTTCTGATACAACCATTTACCAACTACAATGTAACGGTGGTGGATCAGTCATTAAAAAACAACTCATACATCAGTCTTATCAACACCAACATGCTCATGTACGATCACGCATTTATGGCCAATGTCACCGGCACTGAATTTCAGTTTCGCGATAAAAGCCTGAACTTTGCCTTGAGCGGTAAAGGAGGCATCAGCCACAGAGGTGCAGAAGATAAAGAAACAGGCTGGTTTACCGAATTGGAGCTAGCTAAAAATGGTGGTAAATGGCAATATGGCATGTCGCAAGAAGCCTACTCAAAAGATTATAACCCCAATGACATGGGTTACCTCAGGCGCAATAACCTTTTCGATACGGATGCATTTATACGATTTCAGCAGGTTGAACCGTTCAGCATTTTCAGGCAGTGGATGAGTCAAATCAGTTACATACATGATATGAACATGGAGCCATTTGCCATTAAAAATCAGGAATTGAGCGTATATACCGAAGGCCAGTTTATGAATAATTATGGCTTCGAAGTACATGGGGTTTGGATGTCGGAAGAGCACAACTATGATGAGACGCGTGTTGAAGGTCGCTATTTTTATAAACCACCTGGCTACCGCATTAATCTTTTTATGCACACCGACTGGACCAAAAAAATAAGTGCCTATGGCTACTTTGGAGGCTATGCCAGGCCTGAACGTAACCAAGATGGTAACTGGATGGGCTGTGGTATACAATGGCGAATAGGGCAAAAGCTAATTCTTGACTACGAGTTGGGATATGATTTTGAGAATAATGATTATGGCTATGTCGATAAGAATGAAGCTCAGGACTCTATTCATTTTTCGCAGCGTAACCTGGGCACTGTCGAAAACATTCTTGAAATGGCTTATACGTTCAATAATAAGTTAAGCCTGAGACTTCGAAGCAGGCATTATTGGTCGAGCGTTGAAAACCTGTCCTTCTATTTATTGCAGGAAGATGGTAGCCTGCTACCTGATCACGCTTATAATGACAATCACGATCATAACTTTAATGCTTTCAATGTTGATATGGTAGTGCGATGGGTATTTGCCCCTGGTTCGGAAATGACATTGGGATGGAAAAATTCCATTTTTCACCTTGAAGAAACAGTTACAAAAGGTTACAAGAAGAATCTAGACATAGTCAGAAACAGCCCACAGATAAACACACTCTCGTTTAAATTACTCTACTACATTGATTACAATTCGGTGTTTAAAAAGAGCACCTGATATTAATTCAAAAGAATAAAGTGTAACTTTGCCGCACAATCCTAGCAAAACATCGAAATGAAAAAAGTTAAACTGTTTTTTTTGTTGATATGCAGCAGCCTGTTCTGCTATGGCCAATATACCTACCAGGCCGATAGTCTCAAACAGGAGACACAGGTTAGCCTGGATTTGAAATTAAACTACACGCCTATTCAACTGGATATTAATTCTGGCGAGATTACTAAGCACAACCGCCCGATATATCTTTATAAGCAATGGGGTATGTACGAGCAATTTCAGGTAACCCAAAACTCAACTGTCATGCTCATGCCCTATAAGGCACATTACCCGGCCGATTTTTTTAGCTATACTGGTACCAATCGCATACGTGATAGTTTTAACCCACATGGTTCCAACGATATTGGCAGTGCCCTTATCAATGGCTTCCTAAATGGTGTAATACTAGGCAATAAATACTAAGCAATACCCCGCTCCCTTTGCCCTGCTTGAACATAACTAATTAATTAAATTGCAGAATGAAACAATTACTTATTGTTGCAGTGGCATTATTATCAATTAATGCCATGGCTCAGCATGAACATCATGCCGGGCACGAAACACACTCAAGCCATGAAACAAGCAGTCATGGCAAACACAAACTGTCGCTTTACACCGGTTTTACTCACATTCCGTCGGCCTTTTACGAGCATGAAACTCATGAAGAGAGCACAGGAAAATGGGTGCCAACCATTGGAGTTGACTACTATTACTCCTTAAACAACAAATGGGCCCTTGGCCTCATTGGTGATGTGGAGCTTGACCAATATTATATTACCACCAGTAACCATGATGAACTGGAGCGTAATAACGTGGTAGTTGTATCAGCCGTTGGCAAATACAAACCAACGCACCGCATAGGTATTCTTGCCGGACCAGGTGTTGAGTGGGAATTTAAAAAGCACGATACCGAAACCTTCTTTGTGCTTAAAACAGGAATTGAGTATGAAGTGGAGATTGAAAATGGCTGGGAACTAACCCCTATGTTTACCTACGACTTTAAAGAAGAATACAGTGCCTATTCCTTTGGTATTACTATCGGTAAGCGCTTCTGATGATCTGAATCTAACGTTTATGCTAATTCAGGTTAACGTTAGAAATAGCATTTAGCCGGCAATAACGCCGGCTTTTTTTTATCTCTTACATTAAAAAAAATGGACTATATTTAAACTTATTCAATGCACAAAAACAATGTAATCCTTAAAAACCATGAAAATAACCTTAATCATTTCCCTGGCAATACTCACCTTATCTGCTAATGCCCAATCACCCAAGTTTAAATCTAAATACCTGAATAGCATTGACTCAACAAGCCTAAAGCAACATGTTTATGTATTGGCATCAGACAGCCTGCAAGGACGTGATACTGGCTCGGAGGGCGAACATAAAGCAGCGCGCTACATTGTTAATCATTTTAAGTCGGTCGGACTTAAACCTTTCAACGACAGCACATACCTTCAAAATATCGGACTATGGAGCTGGCGCTGGGATAGTTTCCAGTTTAAGCTTAAAGACAAACAATTAACTCATTATGAAGACATTGTTTATCTGAGCACTGCACCAATAGAGCCCTCAATTAGTGGCCAATGTATTTTTATTGGAAATGGTAACGATTCGATAACCGAGCACCTCAACATGAAAAGCAAAATTGCAGTAGCTCTGGTAGATAACCTTAATAGCTGGTATTCATTGGCCAGTAAGACCAAAAGAGATGGTGCAATAGCATTAGTTATGGTACATCAATCGGATTCGGATGCTTTTTCAAAACTGAGTGCACAAATGGAAGCAAAACACAATAAGCAGTCCATCTATCGCTCACGGCCATCTTTTAGCAATAATCTTACAAAAGCATTTGCTATCAGTCAGGATTGTTTAGAGTCGCTCTTTAACAACTCGCTTGAAACAATATCTGGATATAGCACAGCCAAAGCCATTAAACAATTACCACAACCCGAACTCACCATCGCTTGCCCTATTATCATTGAAAAAGCCAATGCCAATAATGTTGCCGGCTATCTGCCCGGCAAAACTAAATCACAAGAAACGCTTGTAATTTCGGCCCATTACGACCATGTGGGTGAAAGATATGATGGTATATGTGTTGGTGCCGATGACAATGCCAGCGGCACGGCAGCTGTCATAGAGCTGGCAAAAGCATTTGCTCCACTGAAGGGTAAACTAGACAAAAACATTGTGTTTTTAGCCACCTCAGGTGAAGAAAAAGGTTTATTGGGGGCATTTTATTTTGCCGATCATCCACAAGAACATGCCTTTAATATCAAGGCCAATATTAATGTTGATATGATTGGGCGCATTGACTCCACCCACAAATCAAACTATATCTACACTATTGGGAATAACCATTATCCCGAGTTTGACTCACTATTACATGTAGCCAACAACCTGCTCACGCCATTAACTATACAATACGACTACAACAAAACACAAGGCTTTGGTAACTTTTTAAGGTTATCGGATCATTATGCATTTCACCGCATTAACATCCCTGTACTGGGCTTTTTCAGTGGCCTGCATCCTGACTACCATAAACCAACTGACACGCCTGACAAGATTAACTATCGGGAAATGGAGCAACGGGTTAAACTGATTTTTACAACCGCCTTTTTAGCCACCCAAAAATCGGCTTTTAACACACAAGATGACTAAATACATTTGGTTTATACACTAAAGCAATTATTTTAGCCGTTTCTGAAAAAACTAATTGTATACATATGTCAAACATTGCACAAACATTTAAGAAATTCCCAAAGGTATTCTGGGTGGCTAATATTATTGAACTTTTTGAGCGATTCGCCTGGTATGGCTTTTTCATGCTCTTTGCCAATTACCTCACCAGTTCGATTGATGTCGGAGGATTAGAGCTTTCTCAAGCTCAGAAGGGTATTATCATGGGCGTTGGCACAGGGATCCTTTATTTTCTACCTGTTATTACGGGCTCTATAGCCGACCGCTTTGGGTATAAACGCGTGTTATTTATCGCCTTCATCATCTATACATCGGCATTTATTCTGATGCCCTTGTTCAAATCTTTCACAGGCGTATTTCTCATATACTTATACTTAGCTCTTGGCGCCGCTCTTTTTAAGCCAATCATCTCTGCCACAGTTGCTAAATCAACCACATCGGAAACAGCCTCTATTGGTTTTGGTATCTTTTATATGATGGTTAACCTAGGTGCATTCTTCGGCCCTCTAGTAACTTTGCTTTTCAAGAACTCTTCATATACATTGGTTTACTATATTTCTGCAGGTATTATTGCCATTAACTTTATTCTTTTACTTTTTTATAAAGAGCCAGAAAGAGAAGAATCGAATGAAAGTTTTGGTGATTCTATGAAGAAGGTTTTCACAAATATCTTCGAAGTATTAGCTGACGGAAAATTTGTAGTATTCCTGCTTATTGTTGCTGGTTTCTGGACCATGTATAACCAACTATTTTTCACACTTCCTGTCTTTATTATGCAATGGGTTGATACATCGTCAATGTATCTATTTTTTCAAGAGTATGCACCATTCTTTAGTGAGAACTATGGTACTGCAAATGGACAAATGGAAGCTGAATTCATTACAAACTTTGATGCCATGTACATTATCCTCTTCCAGGTTATTGTATCAAGTATTGTTATGAAATGGCGTCCTCTTCGTTCTATGATGGCAGGGTTCCTTGTTTGTGCGATTGGTATGGCACTTACATTAACCACCCAAAATGTTGTTTTCACTTTAGTTGCTATCTATATATTTGCGATTGGAGAAATGGCCGGTTCACCTAAAATTACTGAATACATAGGTCGCATTGCACCAGCAGAAAAGAAAGCACTATATATGGGCTATTCATTTATTCCTGTCTTCTTAGGTAATGTTTTTGCCGGATTTATTTCAGGTAATGTATATCAATGGATGTCTGATAAAACCACTTTCGTAAAACAAGAGGTAGCTGCCCAAGGTTTGAACATTGATGAAAGCTTGACACAGAATGAGTACTTCGAACAAGCTGCATCAGCCATGAACATGAACACCAATGAATTAACAAACCACCTGTGGAGCACTTACAATCCTGCATCAATTTGGTCGGTAATTCTGGTTATCGGATTAGCTGCTGTTGTGGCACTATTCTTTTACGACAAATATTTAAAGTCACTCGAGAATAAGTAAGGCAAACATATAATCCTATAAAGCCCGAAGTCATTTGCTTCGGGCTTTTTTATTTCCCTAATCTTTATTAGTATGCCGGGCTTTTATATCTCATTATTCCGCCGTAACTTCTGCTAACGTTATGCGTATAGCAGCGTATACCTTCCGTTAAAGTGTGAGAACAGCTTCTTTTTGATGATAATCTGCAATGGTGAGATGCAGAGGTGTTGAATTGTGTACAAAAGTGTGTTGTTATGGGGATAGATTTTTTAAACAATCTGAAGATTGGCATGCGATTGAATTATATATTGGGTTCAATTGTAGTCATTATTGTTGTATCGGTCGGAACATATTCATCGTTCAAACAGTACCAACAAATTACCACAGAAATGGACTCAACCTCATTTATGCAAACTGAGGATTTGAAGCGTCTTGTGGAAGTACAAATTGCGGACCGACAGGCTTTTGTTAAATCCGGGGTTAAAATGATGAAGCGAATCGCTTCACTAAAGGAGTTCGAACTTGATGATGATAACAAGGTCGTAGTGAATGCTATTAATCAGCTAAATAAGGAACAGACAACTATTTCGATTCCTACGCTGATGCATGGTGAACAAAGTATCTTTCACAATTACGAGCTTGTTGATGAAGTTGGTGAGATAATGAACGGCACTGCCACAGTGTTCCAAAAAATACCGCAAGGCTTTCTGCGCATATCCACCAACGTTAAGAAACAGAACGGGGAACGCGGAATTGATACTTATATAAGTAACGACTCTCCGGTTGCGCAAAAAATAATTGCAGGAGATAGCTTTTATGGTCGTGCTTTCGTTGTTGATGACTGGTATCTCACTGCCTATGAGCCCTTATTTATCAATGGTAAAGTTGAGGGTATCATTTACGTTGGAGTAAAAGAGAAAGATATGGATGGTATTAAAAATGTCTTTCGAAGTAAGAAGTACCTGAAATCAGGCTATCCGTTAATGGTTACAAGCGATGGTGAGTTTCTAATCCACCCTACTAAAGAAGGTCACAATACAGCAAATGCAGATTTCTTTCAGCGAATTATCAACAGCAATAGTGAGAGAGGTAAAATTGAATACCTATGGGAAGGCGAGGATAAGGTATTGTATTTTAGATTTGTAAACGACATTGATGCTTACATTGTAATTACCTATTACAAATCTGAGATAACCGATATCATTAAAGAAAACGTGATGATTCTGGGTGTTATCTTTATCATAGCCATCACCTTACTAATTCTCATTATTAGACTGGTCAGTCGTTCCATTACCAAGCCATTGTCGGAATGTGTAACTTTTTCGGAACAACTATCAGAAGGAAATCTGTCCGCAACAATTTCAATAAATCAAAATGACGAAATTGGCACTTTGGCGAAAGCCTTGCAAAATATGATTGCGAAAATTGAGGCTGTAGTATCTGATATTATCAAAGGGGCAGAAGATATAGCCGGGGCCAGTCATCATGTGAGCGGCACCTCCTTGCAGTTATCTAAGTCAGCCACCGAACAGGCGGCTTCAGTTGAAGAAGTGTCGTCGACCATGGAAGAGATGGTTAGTAACATAGAGCACAATGCACTTAATGCTAATAACACACGTAAAGTGTCGCAAATGGTTTATACAAATATCAAAGACATCAACCGCTCAACCATTGAGTCGGTTGAAGCCAATGAAGCCATTGCACAGAAGATTAATATCATCAATGAAATTGCTCAGCAAACCAATATTCTATCGCTTAATGCAGCAGTAGAAGCAGCCAGGGCGGGCGAACAAGGGAAAGGTTTTGCCGTAGTTGCTACAGAAGTACGTAAACTGGCTGAGATAAGTCGGGCTTCGGCCAAGCAGATAATTGATTTATCCAATTCGAGTCTTAACCTGAGTGGCAAGGTAGGCGAGCAAATGGAACAAATAGCACCCGAGGTGCAAAAAACCAGTGAACTGGTGGATGAGATATCATCATCGAGCGACGAACAACTAAAAGGAGCCGAGCAGGTTAACTCAGCCATGCAGCAGCTTAACCAGATAACTCAACAGAATGCATCGTCAAGTGAGGAATTGGCGGCCAGCTCTGAACAACTCACCTCGCAAGCCGAAAACCTCAAACAGATAGTCAGCTTCTTTCATACCAAAAAACAGTAATAGCCAGAAACGAGCATATACAACAAAGCCTGAGTAATATACCCAGGCTTTGTTGTATGTATAAAATACATTAAAAACGTCGCTTGTTGCCTCCTCGGTTACCACCACCCTGGCGGCCGCCTTCTTTTGGTCGGGCTTCTTTAATATTAATGATCTTGCCATCATATTCAGCCCTGTCAAGCTCATGAATGGCTTTCTTGGCAGCTGCATCATCAGGCATCTCAACAAATCCAAATCCTCTTGACTTTCGCGTTTCGCGATCCTTGATAACTTTAGCGGAAGTTACCTCACCGTACTCTTCAAATAGGTCTTTCAAATCTTCATCCCAGACGTTATCTGTCAAACCCGCAATAAAAATATTCATGCTATAACACTTAAAAAATTAAACCACAGCACCTACAAGTGCCAATAAAAACATTTTAAAAAGAGAGGAGAATTGAAGATTTGAAGTGTAGTTGACTTCTTAGGAAGAGAAGAAAGGACTAAAAATCAGTATAATATCAAAATTCAATCTTTTAAAATATGTGCAAAGGTAGCTAAATAATTAGGTGTTACATATTATTTGACCATAAAGAGTGTTAAACTTTATCGGCTTACTCATGGTATTTTACTAATTTTAGTTGCCAGATAATTAGTGACAAATCAAGGTTAAAGCCATACCACAACTAACGCTCAATACAAATGGACTATCTGAATACATTCAAGAAAATAAAAGCATTGGCCGAAACGGGACTGGTATATGCACAAAACGGTTATGAAGTTGAACGTAACCAGGAGCTGGTTGATTTAAGCAAAGAATTGATGGCGGCCATTGCCGACCACCCTGTTGAAGCCTTTGACACGTATTACCTGCCGCCTAAAGAGTACCCAACACCCAAAGTGGATGTGCGGGCACTGATTCTGAATGATAAAAATGAAGTATTGATGGCTAAGGAAAAGATGGACGGTCGTTGGTCGATACCCGGTGGTTGGGCCGACATAGGCCACAGTCCTTCTGAAGTAGTGGTTAAAGAAGTGGAAGAAGAAACGGGTCTACAGTCTAAAGTTATACGAGTGTTAGCCATTTACGACAAGCGCTGCCACCCGCATCCGCCACAGCCCTGGTATGTGTATAAAATCATGTTTTTTTGCGAAGTGACTGGCGGAACATTGCGCGGTAACTTTGACATTGAAGAAGCTGATTGGTTTGCCATTGATAGCTTGCCACCACTATCAAAAGATCGCATCCTTGAATCACAAATTAAGGAGCTGTATCATCTGGCTATGCACCCTGAACTGCCGGTTGTATGTGATTAAATCTCTATGGTACTTATCTGACATGAAAAGCAGTACTCGCGAAATTCTATATATTTGTGTCGCATAACCAGCTACGCATGTCAACACAACATACTCAGGCCTCAGGCTATCTTTATACCTTCCAGGCATTTTTAACCTGGGGTTTACTGCCTATCTACTGGAAGTTACTTAACCACATACCGGCACTTGAAATACTGGCGCATCGTATTTTCTGGTCGTTGATTTTTGTGTTACTCTTTCTGGTATGGAAGAAGCAACTGAAGCTGCGCAATATATTCACCAATAAGAAGGCATTCTCTACACTCACCATTACCGGCTTGTTGGTAGGCAGCAACTGGGGCGTTTACATTTATGCTGTCAACGTCAACCACATTGTAGAAGCCAGCCTGGGTTATTATATTACACCGCTAATTAATGTGGCATTGGGCATCCTGTTTCTGAAAGAACGTCTAAATAAACTGCAGCTCATCGCTTTGCTACTTGCAGCGTCAGCCGTTATATACCTGACGGTTGACTATGGCCGTTTCCCCTGGATATCCATTTATTTGGCTGCATCATTTGGACTATACGGCCTGTTAAAAAAGATGAGCGGAGTAGATGCTATGCCTGCATTGGCCATCGAAACATTGGTGCTCACGCCATTCGCCCTGAGCTATATCATATGGGGCATGGTTAGTGGTAATGGCCACCTGTTTACCGAGAGCTTTCAAACCGATGCATTACTAATTATGGCCGGCGTGGTAACAACCTTGCCATTATACTGGTTCGGACTGGGTGCCAAACGTATATCTCTCACATCAGTAGGTTTTATGCAATACATCGCCCCTACCATTATGCTCCTGTTGGGCCTGTTTATTTACCACGAAGGATTTCCTCAGGAGAAACAAGTAGCCTTTGCAGCCATCTGGATGGCCCTTGCTATATACAGTTATTCAATATTCTTGAGCTACAAAAAGAAGCAACAACGATGAGCTCATGTCAAAAACAAAGATGAAAATCATATGCTGCTAATGCAGCACCACTTACATTTGAAGAAATTTTAAGAGGATGCCCGTTCAACCATCTACCTTTAAAGCTTATGCTGCCTTATTTGCAGGGCTCATTATCATCGGTTTTTCAGCGATTCTTATCAAGTCGGCTGAAGCACCTGGCATTGTGACTGCCTTTTACCGGGTAGGATTGGCATCAGTTGTGCTGCTTTTGCCCTTAATCAGCAGATGGAGACAAGTACATCAGCTTTCACTCAAAGCACTGCTAATGCCTGTGTTGGGAGGAATTGCCTTTGGGGTAGATACAGGCTTATGGTCGTGGGCCATCGAAATAAGCAATGCCACCATTCCCACACTTATGGCCAACCTGGCACCAGTGTGGGTAGGTCTTGGAGCCGTTTTCATCTTCAAAGAAAGACAGTCGAAAGGTTTTTGGTTCGGGTTGGCCGTTACCATAGCCGGTATGTTTATGATGGCAGCCCGCAGCTGGTATGTAAAGGATGGATTAATTGCCGGCATTACCATCAGTATAATTGCCGGTATCTTTTATGGCATCTACCACCTGTTTACTCAGCAAGGACGCTCACACATGAGCACACTCCTGTATCTATCTATAAGTAGCATGGCAGCAGCTGTCACAACCGGCATTGCAGTCATTATTAGTCCCTATTCGTTTACCGGCTACAGCAACACCACCTGGCTAATCTGGCTGGTATACGGCATTGGCGTGCATGTGGGCGGCTGGGCATTAATCAACTACTCGCAGGGGCATTTAAAAGCCACTACAGTTTCCCCAACGCTTTTAGGTCAACCCGTGATTACAGCCATTGCCGCTTTCTTTATTCTGGATGAAGCGCTTACCTCGTGGCAAATTATTGGTGGCATCATTGTGATTGGTGGCATTTACCTGGTGAATATTACCCGCTTAAAGCGCTAAACCGTACTTATATTTGTAAAAAACATCCTTAAGAAAAGGAACAATCCAAATTACCTATCCAATTACACAACAGCGCTTTACACAATAGCTGAGTGGTATTATTATGTCCTCATTAAGGTGCTGATACACTATTTCTAAGGAGCATATTTAAAACGGAGCAGTAATGCTGTGTTAACTCCTATTATCAAATCAATTCCTCCTGCTACATTGCCTCAAGTATGACAATAGTCATGATCTACATTCAGTTTTTGCATAGTGACCTATGCGAACTAACACATTTAAATAATACATTATGAAAAAAAATTACTTAATTATTCTCTTATGTGCCATAAGCAGTATGGCAATAGGACAGACAGTGGAAATAGTAAAAGATTACCATGATGCAGATAAAGGTTATGGTGCGACACCAACAGACATTATTAGCAATAGCAGTATGCTGGTTTTCTCAGGAGTTGTTGATCAAGAGCCATCTAGTAACCCAATGTTTTTTCCTCCAAAGAATATCTTTGAACCGTTTGTAACAGATGGAACAGCCTCCAACTTCTTACCTTTAGATTTATATCAAGGCGTTGATAGCAAAGGCTATCAAAATGGTTCTAATCCCTCAAAGTTCTTCGTATTAAAAGACGAAATTTATTGTGTTGCTGTCAATGGATCAGGTGTGCAAAAGTTATTTAAAATAAATGATATTGCCGGAACATCTGAAGAAGTAGCTATTGACTGGTTACCACAAAATAACTTACATAATCGTTTTGTTGGTCTTACAGGTGAAAATGTTGTTTGGATTCATAGAGACCCTGCTGATGAAACAGATGATAATTATTACTTAATCGAATGGAATGGCGATGTATCACAAGCTCCTGCCATAATTCCAAATCAAAAAGGAGAGTACAAGTTAGCTTCTACAAAACCTTTATTGCTTAACGGGCCTGCTAATGAGGTAATTGTAATAGCAGGCGATAAGGCTGATGGCTCTTTAGGAACTGAACTGATTGTGACCTACAATCATATGATAATGGGTCATAACATCGTCTATTCTGATCTTGCTCCTGGTGATGCTGATGGAAATGGATATCCAGATGCTAGTAACCCAGAAAACTTTACAGAACTTAATAGTGTTATTTACCTAAATGATAGCAAAGGTCAAATTTGGATGGTAAGTCAATCTAATGGCTATAGTGCTGAATTAGTTACTGCAGTAAATGATGGGCTAGAGACAGGCGCAAACAATACTGATATATTAGGAGTATTTGATGGTAAGCTAGTGGTTAAAGGTAAAGCAGCTGGAGCTGACACCTGGAGCATTTTTCTTTGTGATCCAACAGCTACAACCAATGCAGTTGAGGAGTTAAATGTTGGTTTTGAAATAAGAAACGCATCTAACGTGGTAGTGAGTAATGGTATTATGTATTTTGAAGGCGAATATAATTCAATTCCATATGATTACGCAAATAAAGTTACACCATTATGGGCTTATGATGGAACTACACTAAAGCAGATTACCACTGACCTAAACTTTATTTCTGGCATTTATCCATTCAATGATAAGATTTACTTCACAGCTGAAGATCCTGATGCTATTGACAACGGAGATGGGACATTCTCATCAACTTACAAGGAGCTATTCGTTTATGACCCAGCTGGCACAGCGACTTCAATAGAAAGAGCTATTGATAACTCAATCACCGTATCACCAAACCCATCTTACGGTTATGTAAACGTTGCTGGTATAGATACAAATGCAACATACGAAATTTACAGTGTATCGGGCAGCTTGCTTGAGCAAGGTGCAGTAATAAACGGACAAATTGATTACAACGTACAATCGGGAGTGTACCTGCTGAAAATCAGCGAAGGAAGCAATACTAAAGTTGTGAAGATCATGGTAAAATAAGCTTGTTCAGGCAGTTTTACTTCGGGGCTACTCATTAGAGTGGCCCTTTTTTGTTGTACCTAGCGATAGCTCACTATAAGGCATTCGAAATGGCTTGCAAAAGAATACAAGCCCATTGGATGATTAGTCATCAACTAAAAATAAGATACAAGGTGCCTATCATCGCTAATTAATTTAGTTATTATATAAACCTGCTAACAATAGAAGTGCAGCTAAATAGATTAATTCTTAAACCATCTGATTCGGCTTTGCTATTTTGAAAACAAGCGCTTAATAAATTAACATGTTGACTCAAAAGCTTGCTTAAGGGAAGTATAACAGCCATGAAGTGAAGAATCTTACGTTATTCTGCACAGATACTAAACTGGATAGTATCGTCGAAATACAATCGCAAAAAGGCCACCCCAACATGGAGTGGCCCAATAGATTGATATAGAATAATTAAATGAGCTCTTATTGTTTTTTGGCAATTCGTGAGTGCTCAATCACCAGAGTATTATAGGCCTTTCCTAAGTAAGGATGGTCGCCCGGAGCAGTAATCTGCGCCAGATAACCTTGTTCAAATACGATTTCCCGCTTGTCCAAATCAAAAGTACCAACAGCTTCATCAAAGCGTTTCACACCCTCAGTGCCATCTTCTTTAACATACCACTCCCAACCGAAAAAAGTCAGCTGTATATTTATCCCAAAATACGGATCCAAAACATCGGTATAATTCTGATTCTTCTCAAGTGTCACAATGCCGGTTTCTAAATCAAAACGCATTCTTACTTCCTGTGCAACACCCAGCAAACCTTTTACCAGCAGGAGATCATCACGACCTTCTTCTGTTTCCGGTCTGATCTCAACAGGTAGCACATAAGGTGCAATTTGATCACCATCATTATCTTTACTTATCGACTGTTCGGTTGATTCAAAATCAACGCCAATGAGCGCAGCTAGTGGGTGCTCATTATCACTAATGGTGACAATATGCTCTGTTTTAACCTCATTAGCTAAACCAATGGTAGCTCCAATATTGTTCTCTTTCAGTACCAACTTAAATTTTTTGTCCCCGTCACGCAGGTAGTTGTCAATCATCTTAATCTCAACATTCTTAATATAGTCACCCTCAAAGGATACTGTATTGCCTGCATTTTTAATTGTAAAATCCTCACCTTCAATGGCCGGGTTAGAAAAATCCTCAGTAACGACTTCAAAGGTTACCTCACCTACTCCAGTGCTTTTGGCTAAGGCAATAGGAATGCGAAGCGTACGAATATCGTTTTCCAACATCACCGATGAAGTTGTTTCAAAACCAAAAAAAGCATCCTTATCTTTAAATGTCTGCTTTTCGGCTTCACCGCAGGAACTAAAAAGAATAAGTCCTGCAATAAACACAGCTATTATTTTATTTATTTTCTTCATTATTGTTGTTTTTTAGAGCGTTTAATCGATGGGATAATTACACAGTTTAACATATAATCAGTGCCCATCGACTAATACAAATCAACCTTTAGTTACTATATCCTGCATTTTGCACCATGTTATCGTTGGCAAACATCTCATCCTGAGGTATTGGAAATACAAAACGATAATCACCTGCTTCTAACACCTTTGGACGACCACTGGGGGCATCTTCATCGGTTCTCTCAATACCCAGGTTCCAGCGACGCAAATCGTAAAAGCGATGCGCCTCGTAAGCCAACTCTCTTCGGCGCTCATCCTGCAATACTTTCATTGCCAATTCCCTTGTTGTCATATCAATGGGGTCAGGTGAAATAATGCGTTTGGAGCGCAGTAAATTAATTTCTGCCTCGGCGGCAGGCAGACGATCGGTGTTTATATAACCTTCAGCCTTTATCAGCAACATCTCTGACGCCCTAAAATATTTAAGGTCCACTACGTTGGTTTCACCTACTTTACGTCCGTCATACTTAGCCACCACATCTTTTCCGCTTTCATTTTTGCCAAAATAAATCTGCTTACGAATATCATCTTCCTCATACATATCCATTAGGGCGTATGATGGATGAAAATGTATATCGCCATTGGAGCTTGACGTATAATAATCACCTAGTCGGGATTTCAGGATTTGTTTTCTGAAGATAATTTCAACTTCGCCATCTACCTCATCATCCCAAACCTGGTGTACTTCATCAATTTCAGCTAATCGATAGCCTCCGTTACCCACCGCATTATCTGCCGCATTGATGGCCATATTCCAATCGCCCATGTATTGTGCTACACGCGCTTTAAGGGCATAAGCGGCCGACTTGCTAACCAGATAATTACCCTCGGCATACTGGTCCAAAGCCGGAATAGCTTCATCAATATCCTTGAGAATAAACTGGTATACTTCTTTTTGACTCAGACGAGCTGGCTGCACCAGCTCAGATTTACGCATATAAGGTATTCCAATGGCATCGGGTGCATAATCTGGCGCATAGGCTCTTAACACTTCAAAATGACCAAACGCGCGGGCAAATAAACACTCCGCTATCGCTTTCTGAACAATAGGATCTTCAGCATCAAATTGTCCGGCTATTTCAATAATACGGTTGGCTGCATCAACTAAGTGAGCATTACCATCCCAGGTACCAAATATATCGCTCGTAGAGGCATTATACACCCAATCGTGCATTGCCACACCTTCACCACGGTTAGAATTTGAATAACGTAAATCATCACTGGCCCTATCGGTTGTACCAATGGCACTAAACCCACCATAATGGGTCATTACACCAATTCTCCCTTTATCCAAATCTTCAACTGTGATAAAGGCTTTATCATCTGAAATTTCATCCACTGGCGACAGCTCCAAGTCACATGAAGTTGCTAGTGTTAATAGGCCAATTACAGTGGATATTAATGTTAATCTATATTGTTTCATTAGTAAGCAAGGTTTTAGAATGTAAAATCCAATCCAATTGAAAAGATGCGTGGCGTTGGATACTCATATTTGGCAATATTATCACTGTCCTCCGGATCAAAACCCGTCCATTTAGTCCATGTCAATAAGTTTTGGGCCTGTCCGTAAATACGGAATCCTTCAATAAAACCGGTGCGTTTTAACAAGCGTGTGGGAATGTTATAGGCCAGCATTAAATTACGCAAGCGTATAAATGAAGCATCCTCAATATCTTTTGATGAAAACTGACGTGGTGAGTGCACGCCCTGAATATCGGTAATATCACCTGGCTGCTGCCATACATCCAACATGGCTGTTGACATATTGTACTGAGCAAAGTTCGGGTTCTCCTGGAAAAATGTTTGGTTATTAAATCGTGAGTAGCCATATGCGTAGTTGAACTGTGCACTTAATTCAATACCCTTATAACTTAAACGCGTATTGAAACCACCACTAATTGGGGCATTGAACGTTCCAAACTCAGCCACATTGTCATCAGCACTGTAATTTTCGGTTAATTCGCCATCTTTAGTGTAATACATGGCATTACCATTGGCCGGGTTGACACCAGCCCATTCAACCGTGTAGTGTGAACCTAGTGGCAAGCCTTTACGCACAATAGAGGTACCTGACTCGAATTCGCTCACTTGCCCAAGGTCAAGCACCTCATTATCGTTGTATGAAAAGTTGGTACCTATGGTCCATGTCAGCCCACTGTTACGTATGACATCGTAATTAATCAACACCTCAACTCCCCGGTTTCTTACTTTACCGGCATTGGTTTTTTTAGCATTCCCCGGAACACCTGCCCATGATGAGAATTTCTGAACCACAAATAACTCATCGGTGATATCATTATATACATCTATTGACCCGTTGAGGCGGTTGGCAAATAAGTTATAATCAAAACCCATGTTGAACTTCTTTGCAATCTCCCATTGCAAAGTAGGATCACCTGAACGACTTAAGACGTATCCCTCTTTATTAACATACCGTGATCGTCCCCAGGTTGTTAGAGTTTCAAAATCATCCAGCCCCATCTGATTGCCGGTTAAGCCATAACTGATTCGAAACTTTAGGTTATTAATCCAATGATAGTTGCTCATAAAATCCTCGCGCGTCACATCCCAGGTAAGACCAAACGAATAAAGAATGGCATACTGGTTGTCAGCACCAAAAGCTGAAGAGCCATCGCGGCGCAAACTACCACTTAAAGTATATTTATCGTTGTAAGTATAGTTGACTAGCGAAAATAATGAGAATAACTTTCTCTCACTTTCGCCACCACTGAAACTTGTTCTGTAATAATTACTTTCTGTCGTTGGCGAGCCTAAATCAATAGGAGTGATAGCAGCAAATGAACCTGGTCGTTTGGGGTCCAATCCATAACCTGTTCCGCCAAATCCAAAAGATTGTCGGTGGATGTATTCAGATCCAACTACTGCCGAAAACAGGTGACGGTCACTTATCATGCGCTTATAGTCCAAGGTATTGGTAAAGTTAGCTTCTGTTCGTTGGCCAAACGAGCCACTCAACTGGCCATCACGTCCCGATTCACCATCATTGAGCAGCTGTGCTGAATAGGCCTCCGGACGAATCTCGCGCTCTGTAACATTCTGACGGTAATCAAGTCCATATTGTGTCTTGGCTGAAAGATGCTCTGTAATGTTCCAAACCAGGTTTAATGCCCCAACAAACTTCACTTCTTCCAAAATGTATGTCGAATACATCATCTGGTCTAATACGTTGGAACCTACATTCCCATATTCGCCATAACGCTTCGCATTTTCATCTTCAGTCAGAAATGGATTTTGGTATAAATACTTACCACTATTTAAAGCGCCTGTTTCGGTGTATTGTGCTTCCCAGGGGTTAGCCAGATAAACGGCTGCAAATGGATTTTGCAGGGCAATGCCCCCTTCACTCTCGATGCGGTTAATTTTTGATTTGCCAATACTGGAGTTCAAGCCAACTTTAATTTTATCAGATATTTGGTGATCAAGGTTGATACGGCCCGAGTAGCGGTTGATATCAGAACGCTTTGATAAACCCTCCTGGTAATAATTCTGAAAGGATACATAGAACTTTGTTTTCTCACTACCTCCCATAAAGTTAGCTTCAGTACTATGCGTTTGCCCCATCCTGAATATGATATCCTGCCAATTGGTATCGATACCTCTTAAACGTGCCAGCTCAGCATCCTGATGCCTCTTAGCATCCGATGAAAGGGAGTTATAAAGCGGGTTAGACTGACTCAATTCCCATCCAGGTCCTTTTTTGGCAATCTCTTCAAACCATAGCTTTTCCTGGGTGTTCATCATCGAGAACTTCTCTTGCGTTTTAACCGAAACGCCTGATTGGTGGCGCACATTTACTTTTGTCTTTCCTTCTTTTCCGCGTTTAGTGGTGATCAAGATCACTCCGTTAGCTGCACGTGAACCATAAATGGCAGTGGAAGAGGCATCTTTTAAAACACTCACGGTTTCAAAATCATTGGCATTTAAACTGGCAAATGCACCGGCTTCAATCGGTACACCATCTACCACATAAAGCGGGTCGTTACCACCCATAATAGAACCCGTACCACGAATACGTACCTTAGTATTACTTGAACCAGGCTGACCTGAACCGCTTGATATCTGCAATCCGGTTGTTTTTCCCTGCAGCATCTGATCAAAAGTCGCTACCGGCACTTGTTCCAAATCTTTGGCTTCAACCACCGAGATGGCCCCTTTTAAGCCTACTTTGCCCTTTGTACCATAGGCCGAAACCACCACCTCTTCAACGCCGATAGACTCGGTTTCAAGCATCACATTGATTATGTTTTGGCCAGCGATGGCTATCTCCTGGGTTTTCATACCCACAAAAGAGTAAAGCAGAACATCGGCATCAGCAGGAACTTCTAACGTATAAGTACCATCAAACATCGTTATGGTTCCTATGGTTGTTCCCTTTACCAAAATAGTTGCGCCCGGTATGGGCGAACCATCAGCAGCATCTGTTATTGTTCCTGTAATTGTTTGGTTTTGGGCACTGATTACCCCAACTCCTAAAACAAAGAAGAACAATAACGCATGTAAAACACGTTTCATAAATTTAGTTTTTAATATTTGAACTAGTCCCTTCTTATTGGTACAGAGCTACAAATCCAGAATTAATTTCTGCACCAAAATATATTGTATCCAGTATTGTATCATTAATTGATGGTGAAGAGGAAACAGGATGTTTCCGACCTATTAGTTTGCTTCCTCTTCACTAGGAAGTGCTTTTACTCGATCGTAATATCTATTGTATAAACGGTGTAATTGTTTGATTCATCCAACACTTTGAATGACAATTGGTAATCGCCATAATAAATATCGGCTGGAATATCTTCCAGCACGCGGGTGCTTGTATAACTCATTTCTTTACCCGACAACGGTATTTTGTACATCTCGGCATCCCAGTCAGTATCCCATCCTTTCAGTGAGCGGATACTAGCAATAGTCACCTGACATTCTTTCAAAGCTTGATCATCCATAAAATCTGCATTGATTAATATGGAAGAACCTGGTGAATAGATTCCACTTTCGCGTGTTAACGAAATATCAGCTGTTGGTTTTGTTAAATCTGCCCCTTCACTATCTGAACCGCAAGCATTTAAACTAACTATGATTAGGATGAGGGCTGCTATATTTTTTAGTAACTTTTTCATAACATATAGTAATTTATCAGGCTGGAAGGAAAGGGATTACAAGTGTAATTCCCCTCCATCTATGCCTTACCTATTTATTAATTTTTAACCACTTTTTGTACATTTACTTGCTCACCCACACGCATCTCGAGCATGTAAACTCCTTTACTCAGATGACTAATATTCAACTGGCTTGAAGTTCCGGCGGCTTGTTGTTCAAGCACTACCGCACCTGTTGCATTCGTTAACCTCAGATTCGCCTCGGCCGCATTGTCAAACCAGGTGATATTAAGAACATCAACTGCCGGGTTAGGATATATTTCCAAGCCTGCGATAGCATTGTCATCAACACCCGTACGGTGAATCACTGTAATAGTATAGCTTCCTTGCACCTGAGCGCCATGAACATCCTTTCCGGTAAGCGTAACATTTGTTGCGCCAATCATAACAGGCTTCAGAATCGCTCTTCCATCATTGTATAATAACTCCAGTACATCTTCATTATCAACAGTAATGGAGTAGATCATCGGATCATTATCAATATCCGTAATCACTTCTGAAAAGTCGATTTCGAAATCGCCATGCTCCCACATTACCGTGGTATCTTTAAGTGCCACTGCAAATTCAGGAGTGCGATTGACATTAATAACCTGTATATCAAAAGGTGTACTACGCTGTAAACCATGCTCGTCTGTTGAAACAACCTCAATTCGATGAACTCCCTGAGCATCATAACCCGGAGTAGCGGTAAGTACAACCTCATTCGAGTTATCCTGATAACTGATCCAGTCGATATCAGTAACCAACTCGTTGCTTACTGCATCCCCTTCGTTATCAGTTATTTTAAAAGTAAGCGTTGCGATTTGTGTCTCTTCCACCTTTTGACTTCCGCTAATCAACTCAGCATAAGGAGCTTCATTCATTAGTAGATTCACATCCACTACTAACTCATTATTGATTGGATCATTACTCGAAATCTTCAACTGTGCATTGTTTCGAATTTCTTGTGCATTGGCTGCCACAAAATTAAGCTGTATGCTTGACTCCTGTCCGACAGCAGTTGTACCATTCATTTGACCAGGCGCTATACTTACCCATGTTTTTTCTTCGTAGCTAAGCTCGTGAGCACGCACCATAAACACCATGTCTTGGAAGCCTTGCTGAGTATTCATATCAAACCAGTTATTCTGGTAGTTAAAGAAATAGCGGTTAGGTACAATCTGGTCGAAATCGGTATATACCACACCTTGTGGCTTACTGATACCCAATGGATAATTGATGATGACATAAAAATCTTCACCAGGATATATATAAACCGGATCATCCAATTCAATCGTTACAAACTCGCCCACATCTGAATCTGCATTGTCAAAGGCAAGGTTTAAATGTCCTTTACCCACTGGAATGGCATCAACAATACTGCTTCCACCTGCTCGAATCTCAACCGAGATAACTCCATTCAGTACACTCTCACGGATATAGAAAGTTTCAATATGAGACAATAAATAACCACTTTCAGGTGCTTCGAAACGAGTACCAGACACAAAGGCTAAGCCTGCTCCAAAACCAATATTGTTGTTCTTAGCTGTCGCATCGGTATAGCTTAAGGTACGATTGTAAGTTGCAGCAGCAGCCTTTAAAGATACTTCCGCTTGTGTGGCTTCTCCTTTTTGCAGTTGTTCTGATGAGTTGGTAGCCTTTAGCTGAGCACTGGCTGTTGTAGCCTCTGCCTGCTGACCTCTATTGAAAATCAGGTCAATGTTCCACTCAAGCGTACCCGAACCATTGATATTACCAATAACTAAATCGCGACTGGTAACAAGTGACTCGTCATCGGCATTCACCGTCACAACATCATCACTTACAGTTATAGCTGGTGGCATTTTGCTTTCGATAGACAACGGACAGCTAAATGCTTCGGCCATATCTGCATCAATCAATCGCAATACTGATGTTGCCAACGACGGTGCAGCTGGTGTATACGTCATCCTCAGATTCCACTCATCGCCAGGTGCCAGTTTAGTACCATCTCCAACCAGGTAAGGTACTGGTCCAAAACGACCCCACACCTCAACATAAGCCTCCTGACCAACAAAATCAAGAATTGGCACAACACCTGCAGGAACTAACACATTACCACGACTATCCAGTACTTCAGCGTATGTGTAATCAATTTGTAATTCAGGATGTTGCTCTAATAAAGCATGGTCCAAATAAACGGTTTTGGTTCCGGTATTGCGAATTGTGAAGTTAGATGTATACGCCTCCCCTGCGACGTACCAAACCATACCGGCATCGTTGCCTTGCACGCCCAGTTCAGGTTCTCCAACAACAGTCAGTTCAACTGGTAAATTTACTTCCTGACTTCCAACAGTATTGTTAATGATTCTGAAATCTTTAGTATATACACCATCGTTCACTCTTGTGGCGTCCAAGGTAAGATCAATAACCTGAGAGCTGTTAGCCGCTATTCGCTTCTTCTCAACCGGGAAAATAGAATAAGATAATGTTTCGCTATTGTTTGGCATTGTTGGCATGTAATCACGCCAGATAAGCAAGCCATCTTCCTCATTTGGATTTTCAACCCCAATGACAGCAGCGATACTTGGACGCTCCAAATCTTTGTAATTAAAATCGATTTGTCCGGTGCTGTGAATAACCACCTGGAAGCTATATTCGATGCGACCACCCGCAACAGGATAAAAATCTTCCCATGATACGATAACTTTATCGCTCTCTTCCTGGTAATAGATTCCTTGCTTCTGGCGCTGTGAATAGTAGTATGGCAGGTGGAAAGCTGCCATTGGTGCAATTACACCCGGCATCTTATCAACAATTGGAATATGTAATGGACGGTATGAAAAATCTGTAATATCTGGCTCGATAAATGACACCCATCCCATACACGAAATGTACAGTGTGCTATACTTCTGACCGAAATAAGCATATTCATTCTTCAATGGTAAAGTAAAATACGGGATGAAATCATCCAGGAACTTAGATTCCAGGTTGGTATGTGCAGCACTTTCGGTAATATCGATATACTGTTTGCCATCTCCTTCATCAAACACATAATCAAACTCCTTAAAGTCAGCTACTGCCGCACCTTCGGTTGATTTTAAGTAACACCACAAGTTAGGTACAAAAGCATACTCCAATTCTCCGGCTCCGTCATTTACAATGGTAAACTGACGGTCAATGGTTTCGCCAGCATTCAATGTTTGTGTAATACCTTCAACAGGCGTAACACTAATCAGCGGATTCTCCACCACATTACCGGTGAGATTAATTTCATAAGTCGCTCCGTTTTCATCGGTTACGATCATGATGTCGTTAAGCTGACCCGCAGCCACATCGGTCTGAACACCTGTATGAATCATGACAGGAATATTAACCGACTGACGAGCCTTAACCACAAGTGGCAGCTCTGCCGCTTTGCTGGTGCTGTACATTCCATTATTCTGAAACTGAATATCGGTAATGGTAATCTCAGCGGTTCCTGAGTTACTTAATTTGGTAATGTATTCTACTACATCTGTTTTAAATACATCTCCAAAATCAATGCTTGTTTCTTCAGCCGTTAAAGCTGGTGTGCCACCTGCTACAAAGTTAGCATTGACAGTATATTTAGTCACTGGACTGTCCGGATCATTGCTGACAATAGCTAAACGCTCATAAACAGTATCCTGCAGTACACTTTCTGTATTAAAAGATACTTCTAAGCTCACTGATTCACCAGGTTGTACTGTGCCTGATGGATTGGTGACATCCATAATCATATTTTCTCCCGGATGGTAGAAGTGAAAAAATTCGTTATAAGAATTCATACTCTTGATTCCTCCAGCCAACGGCACTATATACTGACTGTTAGAGATAAATGCAATATCGCTATTATCCTTATCAACCATAGCGATTAGGTAGGATGAATTGTAAGCAGATTTCTTAAATAAAATATCAACATCACCATTGGCGTGCAGCACTATCTGCATATCTACACCTACTGTGTTGCCATACACCACATTTTTATATTGTGCACGGAACATACCATCTTCACGACGGTAACAAATCTGAGAGTTATCACGGAAACTGGCTTGCATCATCACCGCAGTCACCATATCATAATCACGCAACCAGGTTGGATTTAATTCCGAACCAGATACCCAATCCAGGTTTTTGTCTCCTTCTTCGCCGAATATCAAAGCTCCCTGCTCATTCACCCAAACTTTATTATAGAAGCGATCGCGGAACGGGAATGAGAAACCAATATCCGTCTGAACAGCAAACTTAGGTCCTCTTAACTCTTCAACAATATGCGTTCCGGTACTTATAATATCTTCCCAGTTGTGCTCAACCGGATCTGGCGTTTCTGCTTTTAAAGCATAATCATACGTATAGCCAAAATTGTTGATAGGTTTAACCAATCCTTCTACCTCATAGTCAGGCGCAAACTTAGGCACTTTGTAGTGCAGCGGATAGTTACCCGAGTTGGTAATTGTGAATGTACGGTTGGCAATGGCATCGCCCACTGTTAAATCACCTGCAATGGTTACTTCAGATGTACCTGATTCATTATCTGCAACTATAATGTTAGCTGGTAAAACAGATACTCCATGTACAGTGAATGAATGCGAGTAGCCCTGATTGTTTGTAAGGCTAATTGTACTGTTAAATATACCCTCGGCATTTGGTGCAAAAGTAATACGCACCCAACCTTCAGAAAGAGCAGGTATTGTTTCACCGCTTACTATTTCATCAGTAATAAATACATCCGGATTGCTTGAAGTATAGCCATTGGTCGGCAACTGATAACCTCTTAAGCCTTCATTGGCAATCTGTACATCAATTGTTTTTGTTGCTCCAACAAATACGTTACCGAAATCTACTGTTTTGGCAGAATTAAGCTTTGGATCGTGTCCTGTAACATCAAACTTAACTTTTCCTCTAACAACCGGATTCTTCGGATCATTAGACATGATCACCACATTATCTTCGTAGTATCCATCAATCAGATTACTGGCATCTATATCAAGAGCCAGCTCTTGTGTGCTTCCACTTGTTAACACACCTTCATCTGGTGTAAACGTAATGTAATCACCTAAGTCGTTCATAGTGCTTTGCATCACCCACGACCAAACGTATGTGTCCTTATTGATTTCGGCAGCCAATGAACGCCATGATTGCCCGCCATTAAAGCTCATGAAACATCTCTCAGAATATTCCTCAGACATTTCTTCTGCAATACCTAAAGGATATAAGTTACCTGATGGAATATGTACAACCACCCAATATACATCGCCTTGCTGAAAGTGTATCTGTTCTTCCAATTGCACGTAATGAGAGGTCCATGCAGCAGTTTTTGTTTTGTAGTTTTGAGCAGACAATAATTCAGCATCGCGCAATACTGAACCTTTCCACACCTCCACAACGATAGGTCCTGTCTCAGGATTCACCTTCAGGTTGAGCCACATATGTGTCAAATTAAATCCTTCTGGCTCGGTTACCTGATACCAGGTAGCAGCTGAGTTGGTTATGGTTGTATCATTTTCTCCAATAATTTTTGTGGCATTGGTCGAATATTCAACATAACGCATACGCTCATCAATGGACGCATAGTTAGGCGTAGCCACAATGCCATCAACCAATACATTGTCGGAACCAACACCGGTTAACACCGGCGCCGAAATGAAGTTTGGATAGCTTACTGTGTTTTCGGCAAATGGGGCCAGGCTTAAACTGTCCAAGCCAATGTGAGCTCTCCAGTTCAATACACCTTCTCCAACATTCTGGAAGCTATACACTTCCGATGCTGCAGCATTTGTTTTAACATCAATTGTAAAGGCCACCTCATCGCCCAACACAATCTCAGGACCATTATTGGTCGCCACCATCACAACCTCAGATAATTCAGAAGCATTTCCCCAACGGTCGAATGCTTTTATGGCAAAATAATAGTTGGTCTGGGCATCCAGCTTATCAATACTATAGTTAAGCTCCTCGCCAACATTGGCAAAGAATTTATTCACCACTGTTGAGCCTGCCGATTGCAAGTTAGCTTCGGTGAATGGTTCTTTGCTCCAGTAAAGATTATAACTAACGGCTTTTTCATCGTCGCCATCAGCAGGAACCGTCCAGATAAATGTGGCAAAATCCTGTGAAGTTTGTACACTGAACCCGCTTACAGGATCAGGGGCAATTGAAGGATCGCCAGATTGAAGAGCCATCCAGGCATCAATGTAACCATTCCCCATTTTTCCTTTTACACTCTCAACCTGATAAGGCTCCACATCATGCACCGATGTTAGCAAGTGTTGCTTTAGTTTATCTGCAGTAAAATCGCTCGCTTTAAACTTAGAGACCACCAAAGCTGCAATACCGGATACATGAGGACAAGCCATAGACGTTCCCTGTAACCAGGCATAACCACCATCGCCATATGTACTTAGTACTTGTGCTTCTTTGTCTAGATTTACATTTCCTCCGGGAGCACTCACATCTACCCAATCAGCATAGACTGAGTAAGGTGCTTTTTTGAAGTCTGGTCCGATAGAAGCAACCGCGATACATGGTTCATAAGCTGCTGGATAAATATCTAACTCGTACCCTAGGTTACCTGCAGCAAAAATGGATACACCGCCTTTCATTGGACTTCCTGCATAAGAACCTGCATTGGCGTTGAAATAATCGATGGCTTCCAAAACAGCCGGATCATAAGCACCATCGGTACTCCATCCCCAGGAGTTCTGGCCAATAACAGCACCCATATCGGCAGCATATACAATCGCTTCGGCATAACCACCGGCTCCGCCATCTTCGGTAAACACCTGACATGACATTAAGCGCACACCAGGATTTACTCCATCTCCTCCTGCAATACCAGATACTCCTTCTCCATTGTTACTTACAGCTCCAACAGTCCCAGCCACGTGTGTACCATGGTAATGCGTTGTGATACTGCCATTCTTCTTAGCGAAGTTATATCCATAAACATCATCAACATACCCATTGCCATCATCATCAATACCCTCGATACCATTTAGCTCTGTTTCATTAATCCACATGGCATCTTTCAAGTCAGGGTGATCAGCTTCCACACCACCATCAATGATGGCTACAATCACATCTGATGAACCTGTTTCAAGCTCCCAGGCTTTTGACAGATTAATATCAGCTCCCTGCTCGGCCCAACTTTGCGAGCCATCATTGTCGTAGTGCCACTGCTTTGCCAACATAGGATCATTAAATGCAGCTACGGCTTCGCTACTACTTATCTGAGGTTCGATGTCTCCACCAATCAATGTAACCTCAGGAATGATTGTTGCTGAAGTCACCTCTGGTAATTGATTGTATTGACGAGCCACCTCTTCCGGGTTTAAGTTTTCATCAAATTCAATTTCATACCATAAGTGTAGCCCCGCTTGCTGATGCCGCTCTTCAAACTTTGGCGAGTAGCGAAATACTCTTTTCATATTATAAGCAGCCACCTGTTGCGACACAGCATCAAATGTTACTATTCCTGTTTCTACTCCCTTGCGGGTTGTTTTAATACTCTTCAGGTTAGCCTGAAGCATGGCGTGCATTTTCACACGAATCGCGCCTCTTTGCTTTCCATCAACATATTTCTGCGCTATTAGTGCATTGCCTAGCAGTACAAAAACTATTAGCAGAAAAGTGTGTTGTAATTTTAGTTTCATATCTAGTTGTTTAATTCCACTCCTTGATTAAAGGATTCTCGATCTGTGGACTATTTTACTTTCTTCTGAGATTTGATTTTCATCCCTTTTAATATTTTCTCAAGGGCTTCTTTCTGTACTTCATTATTCTCGATAAGCTGCTTTATTAGCTCATCTGAAATCTCTTCTTTTTTCTTCTTGGACATCCTGACAAATTTTATCTGAATAAATCATGACGTTATTTCTATCGCTATCTTCGGGCAATTTATTATGTCTGGGAAGTACTTAAAAGAAAGTTAACACAGCGATATTGCTGCACTTTTAAAATCGCCCTTAGAATTATTACTCCTATGCCCCTTCAACAACACTTTATCACCACTACACTGCTTGTTTAATGTATTGTTTATCTGCATATTACACTCAGTACAAACACTATATACAGCCTGCCTTAAATTGCTATTAAAAAGCTCTTATTTATGGTATTAAAGGGCTTGATTTATACAATCAAACTGAATAAATAATCACTTATTAGTCTTTATTAGATTTAGAAAAGAGAAATAAAACTGAACCTAAGAGCTAGTGAAGTGAACCTTGACATAAGCTGACAACTTTGAGGCATAAAAAAACCGACCTATAAACATAGGCCGGTTACACAATAACAAATAATCACCTATTCGATTAATATATCAATCTCATAAATGCTATAATTATTAGCTTCATCCAGCACTTTAAATGATAAGCGGTATTCTCCATAATAAATATCAACTGGGATATCCTCCAAAACGCGCACACTGTTTAAGCTTACTTGCTTTCCGCTCAGGGATATTTTATACATCTCACTATCCCAGTCGGTATCCCAACCTTTTAATGAACGTAGGCTGGCTATTGATACCTGGCACTCTTTTAAAGCGACATTATCGAAGAAGTTGGCATTTATTAAGATGGATGATCCTGGACTATAGGTCCCATTCTCACGCGTTATCTCAATATCAGCTGTCGGCTTTTCTAAGTCAACGCTTTTGTCATCGTCTCCACATGATGTCATTAAAATGGACAGAGTTGATGCCAACAATATTTTATTTAACCATTTCATAATCTAACTATTTAAAAAAGGACCAACTACATTATCAGGAAGAACCGGAAAGCTAATACAATCCGTTGCATCAGCTTCCGATTCTACTCCTGTCAACTAGTATTTACACTGATCCTTTATAATTGCTTATTTTTTAATAACCTTGGTTACATATGATTCGCTTCCAGACACTACCTCAACCAGGTAAACACCTTTAGACAAATGCCCAACATTGATGCGTTGCTCCGAACCATTCGATTTTACTTCCTCAACCATAGCACCTGTTGCATTCATGAAACGAATAGTAACAGCATCACTATTTTGCTGATTCCAACGCACCATTAAATAGTCGCAGGCCGGGTTAGGATAAATCTCAATCCGTCCATCTTCTACCGAATCAAAACCGGTGCGATTCACCACTGTAATCTTGAAGCTACCATTTAGTTTTGCACCGTGCTCATCAATACCTGAGATGGTCAGATCAACAGTACCAATAGTAAAAGGTGTTAATACAATGCCCGATTCGCCAACAAACAAGTCAATAATTTCCTCGTTGCTAAGTGATACATTATAACTCATTTCATCCATGTCGTAATCGGCAATCAATTCCTCAAACGGAATTTCATGAGCTCCATGCTCCAATACCATAACCGTATCTTTCAACTCGCCATAAGTAAAGTAAGGATCACGGTTAATATTAATCACCTCAATTGGATAGGTGAAACTGGTTTGCTCGCCATGCTCATCGGTTCCTACTAACTGGATGTCGTGCAGTCCCTGGGCAAAATAATCCGGCGTCATAGTTATTTCCACAACACCTCCTTCATTCGTTGTCATTTGCATCCAGTCTGCAGCTGCTTCCAATATCACTGTGTAACTATCCTGCTCCATGTCTTTCACTGAGAACTTAAGGGTTGAAGTTGTATTTTCCTCAATCATCTTATTGCCCTCAATGTGCTCAAAGTGTGGCCCTTTATTCATCAACAGATACAAATCAGCTGATAACTCTTTGGTTACAGGATCATTGGTTGTAATCACAATTTCAGCCTTATTAACATATTCCTGCGAATATGCTGCATCGAAAGTAATATCCAAATCAAATGTTTGCCCGGCCTCAACTGTACCTTGTTTTTGAGCTAACTTAAGCCAGGTCATTTCCTTAAACTCAAACTCATGTACTCTCACCAGAAAGGCGTTATCGTAGAACTGAGTCGCATAGATATCGCTCCATTCTCCCTCATACTGGAAGAAATAACGCCCTTCAGTCGCATTGGCATAGTCGTTGATTTTCCCCTGTGGATTACTCACTCCCAATGGATATTTTATGACTACATAAAAATCTTCTCCAGGATAAAGATAAACCGGTTCATCTAATGCAATCGTCTGAAATTTTCCAACGTCACCATAACCTTCTTCTTCATACTTCAGCGAGCCCTGCCCCACGATGCTTGCATGCTCAATAGAAGTTCCACCGGCCAGAATTTCAACATACAATGTACCTGTCGACTGACTTTCGTGACGGTACCATGTTTCAACATGCGATAAGAGGAAACCATCATCTGGTACAGTAAACTTAGTAGCCGAAATAAAGGCATTGGCAAATCCAAAACCTAACCAATTCTCAACTTCTTCTTTATCGGTATGCTTCAAAGTACGATTGTAAGCTGTAGTTGCTTTTAAGCCTGCGGTTCCAGCTACGGCAGCATCCTGTGCTAAAGCGGCCTTTAATACATCACTTGCAACTGTTGCCATTGGTGTGGCATAAGCCTCCTCCGGCGCTTCTTCGCCTCTGCTGAAGCGAAGTTTGGCGCTCCATTCAAGTGTGCTGCTACCATTGGTGTTTGCAACAGCGAGCTGACGCACCTCCTGATGTGTAGGATTATCTGCCATCACAATAACATCATCGCCAAGAGTGGCTACAGGTGGCAGTAGGCTTGTCATGCTAGCTGACCACGTTACGGCTACATTTCCATCAATATCATATATCATAGAAGAAGCTGATGATGAACCAACCTGTGCTGGCGAATAAGTCACAAAGCATTGCCATTCCTCACCCGGCTCAAGTATGGCTCCATCTTCAATTAGTAATTGACCCATAAACAGGTTCGCATACAATTGCTTTCCAATAAAATCATCCAAAGCAACATAACCTTCAGGGTATCCACTCACCATGTTTCCATTAGCCGGATAATAAAACTCAACTTTTAGGTCGCTGTCTGCCGTAGTTGTTGACGAAGCCAACTGAATAGCCTTGGTTCCCTCGTTTCTGATTTTGAAACCCTCAACATAGACTGAATCCTGCACATACCATACCTCAGAAGTAATGTTTTCAACAGTAATGTCAGGCTGACCAACAACGGTTAAATTAACTGGCAATTGCACATTAGGAGCATCTACTGAGTTATTAGCAATTGGCAGATCGTAATAATAATTACCATCGTAAAGATTCTTCGTATCCAAACGCATGGTTACCACTTTCTCCGATTGCGGTTCTACCACCTCTTTCTTAATTGGGAAGATAGAATATGAGAACGGTTCGTACGAGCCATTAAACAACTCGTGGTGCATTACCAGGCCTTCTTTTTCATCGGGACTTTCGATGCCTATGATACCATATACTTTAACTGAATCAAAATGACGGTAGTTAAAATCGATACGACCATTATCATGCAATACTATCTGGAAACTGTATGGTTTGCTCATAGCGCCAGTTAAGTCAACAAACTGATGGAAAGTAACCACAAACACATCCTCAAAACGGTGGTAATAAATACCAGTTTTTTCATAGGTAGTGCGCGGTGCGTTGTTATGAGGGCCAACCATTGGTGCCAATGCTCCGACAAACTTATCTTCAGCCGGAAATTCCCTCGGCATTTCAAATACATTTGTTACATCAACCGGCTCAATAAAAGTAATCCACCCCATTGCTCCAATGTAAATGGTATTATACTCTTGACCATAATAATAGAATGGCTGATCCAATGGCAGTGCAATGTATGGCTTTGCAGCACCACTATACCAAAACTCTTCCAATAAGTTAGACTCTTTCGCTACATCCAGAATATCTACCCAACCGTTTCCTGTTCCCATCGAATAGGAATAATCGTAATCACTTATTTCTCCAGTTTGGCCACCTGTGCTCACCGGATAACACCATTCGTTAGGCAGCACTGACACTTCCAACTGTCCTAAGCCGGTATTGGCAATTGTTACATCCACATCTTTAAACGAACGCGCATTCACTGTTTCTGTAAATCCTTGTGATGGATTAACTCCAATAACCGGATTCTCCTTTACATTAGCCAATAGCTCTACTTCAAAAACAGTTCCTCCTTCGAAAGTGATGGTTGCTGTTCCTGTGGCTTCTTTAGCCATCGAAGTGTTAGCTGCAATTGGCAAGTATATCGATTGACGAGGATTAACTGCGTAAGGAATAACTACATCGGTGCTAAAATCAGCTGATGAAAATGCGATACTAACAATGTCCTCGCTGGCCGTTCCTGTATTGATTATTTGCAGTGGTAGTTCAGCAGCCGATGTTTTTAAAATATCGCCGAAGTCAACCGTATCATTTGATAGCTGTAAAATAGCCTGGCCTCCTGAAATAAAGTTAGCTGTCACTTCAAAGATGGACATTGGATTATTTACATCATTGCTTACAATAGGTACACGTTGAAATACATCACCTTGTAAAGCATTCTGCGTATCAAACTCAAGCGTTACAGTAGCACTTTCGTTAGGCAATAATGTACCAAAAGCATTGCTTGCATTAACCACCATGTTTTCACCGGGATGCTTAAAGTGGAAATGCGAGTTATAATCTGTTGTAACACCAAATGATAATGGATAATCACTGTTGGAAGCAAATGCATGTTGTCCGTTTTCTTTATCTGTTATTCCAACAAAGTAGTTAGGCTTCTCGTTGTTTAGTCGTGCAACCTGACCAAACAGAATATCAAAATCTCCATTGGCATATAATACAATCTGCAAATTAACTGAACGACCGCCTATTGATATGTACTTGTAGTGAACTCTGAACTCTCCTTCTGAGCGCTCGTAAAACACAGCAGCTTGCTGACTGTCAAATTTGGCATCCATCATTGCAGCCGAAATCATATCCATTTCCCGAATGCGGCTTAACGTGGTGTTATTTCCATTATTAATACGAATGTTACCATTTTCACCAAAAACCAATACACCCTGTTCGTTAACCCATACTTTGTCGTAGAAACGATCATAAAACGGGAATGAGAATCCAAGATCCAATTCAACGGCATAATCCATACCCTTCACGTCATCAAGTATATTAGTTGCAGTGCTGATATCTTTCCATCCGTGCTCAATGCCTATCAAGTTTTGATAACTAGGTCCAAGGTCTAAGGCATAAGTATATGAATAGCCAAACTCATTAATTGGTCGTTCCAAGCCTTCTACATTATAACCCTCCGCAAAAGAAGGAATGGCATAGCTCAGCGGGTAATTACCTGTATTAGTAATATCAAATGAAACCGGTGCAACGGCATCGCCAACGGTTAATCCAGTGCCAATTGAGGCTGTTGCAGGCGTAATAGTAACCTCTGCTGGTTCTACTGCTGTACCGGCCAACTTAAATGAATGCGAATAGCTTCCATTATTCATCAGGATGTTTGCATATTGAGCACCCGCCACAGATGGTGTGAAAGTAATACGCACCGTTGCTTCACCTCTTGCCGGTATATAATGCGAACTGACACTGTTGACTTTGTAATCGGGATTGTCTGAACTAATTTGCCATTTGCTTAGAGAATAACCCGCATATCCTTCATTAACCACCTGGATATCCAAGGTTTTGGTTTTACCGATAAACAAATTTCCATAGTCAATGATAGACTGTGATTTAAGAATAGGATCATGCCCGTCAACATCAATGCTCACTTTCTCTTTTACCAACTTATTATCAGGATCATTAGAGGCAAAAATAACGTGCTCATTGTACGTTCCATCGATTAAATTATTTGCATTCACCGATAACTCCAAGGCCTCACTGCTATTACCAGACACTTCGCCCGCAGATGGAGTCAAAGTGATATAATCTCCCAAATGAGCCGATAAACTGCGTAAAGTTAAACTCCACACCCAATCGTCCGTCTCACCATAAATATCATTAACAAACTCCCAGGTCTGTCCGCCATTTGAACTAAACAAACACTGCTCTGAGTAATACTCTTCTTTTTCTTTAGTTAAACCCAATGGAAATAGGTTACCCGCAGGAGTGTGCACCACTACCCAGTAATAATTATTGGGTTCGAAATAAACCTGCTCTTCCACATCCAGATAATAAGCAATCTGATAGGCTCCTTCCGACTCAATATTCTGAGAAGTAATTAATTGGGCATCCTGTATTTGCGGGCCTTTATAAAACTCAATGGTTGCAGGTCCGTATTCAGGATCTATATTTAAATCCACCCAAAAGTTGGTTACATTAAATCCTTTCTCAACAAAAAAACGCGTTGCAGCCGAATTGGTCAGCGTCACATCTTCCTCGCCAATGTATACATATGATGCTGAAGACTTCAGCGTCAGACGATCGTCCATTTCCATTGCAACAGGCGCTTCAACTGTTTCATAACTTTCAACCGAGCTGGCCTGAATATTTGTACTAAAGCTTCTTGAAACGTTAACGGGTTGATAAATACCAAGATTATATTCATCCAGTTCTGTTGAAGCCAAGCCAATATATGAGCTCCACTTTAACAAGCCCTCATCGTTATTGTTTAGCTGAATAGTGGATGACACAATTGCATTGCTCTTTACATCAATAGCTAAAGCCGGCTCATTAACAAGCACTTCAAGGGATGGACCATTATTGGTAGCCACCATCTGCACATCTGACAATTCTGATTCATTTCCCCAACGGTCAAATGCCTTAACAGCAAAATAATAATTTGTGTTTGGCGCCAGGTCTTTAAGCGAATATTCTACTTTATCGCCAACACTGTCGAAATAACGTGTGATGACGGTTGAGGCTGCCGAAGCCAAAGTATTTGCATCAAATGGATTCTTACTCCAATATAATGTGTAGCTGCTTCCAATCTCATCGTCAGCATCAGCAACAACACTCCATTCTACTTTTGCCTCATCTTGTGATGTTTGAACTAACAAATCAGTCACCTTCGCCGGTGGATTACTCACCGAACCGGATTTCAAAGCCTTGGCCGCATCGATAAACCCGCTACCGTGCTTACCAACTTGGTTGGGCGTTAAATAGGGTTCCAAATCATTGACAGAAGTAACTAAATGGCGCTTAAGGCGATCAGCTGTGAATCCTGCACCACCATGCTCTGATACAACCAAAGCTGCAATACCGGAAACATGTGGACAAGCCATCGATGTTCCATTAGTAAATCCATACGAATTATCAGGGTAAGTACTTAACACTCCACCAGCTTCTGCATCACCTGTATAACCGCCCGGTGCACTAACATCAACCCATTCGCCATATGAAGAATAAGAGGCCATTTTATTGGTATAATCGATGGCTGCAACGGCCACTGTTGACTCATATGCACCAGGGTAATAATTGCCTTCAACCCCTTCGTTACCTGCAGCAAAAATAGCCACTCCGCCTTTCATAGGCGAGCCCTGATAAGCACCGGCTTCAGCAACAAAATAATCGATAGCATCCAATACCAACTGCTCATAAACATCCGGACTAGGCCAACCCCACGAGTTTTGTGCAATGACTGCTCCGTTATTAGCGGCATAAATAAGGGCTTCAGCCATTCCCCCTGGATTACCATTATTTACTAATATCTGGCATGACATCAGTCTGACACCAGGATTAATGCCATCACCTCCGGCAATACCACTCACTCCTTTGCCATTACCATTCACCGCACCAACCGTACCGGCCACATGCGTACCATGAAAATGAGGCTCTATTTCAGCCCTGTCTTTTGCAAAGTTATAGCCATAGATATCGTCAATGTAACCATTCCCATCATCATCAACGCCATTTTCGCCGTTTAACTCAGCATCATTCACCCACACTGCATCTTTCAAATCTTCGTGCAGAATATCAATACCGCCATCTATAATCGCAACCACAACATCAGACGAACCAGTTTGTGTTTTCCAGGCTTCAAAAAGATTAATGTCTGCACCGGCAACAGCCCCATCCAATACGGTTCCATCGTTGTGGTAGTGCCACTGATTTCCTAGCTTAGGATCATCAAAAGGCAAATTGTTAACCTGAGATGAACTAAATACGGCTGCGGGCTGTGCATCACCAAGTGATACTTCCCGAATCACTTCTGCATGCGATACTTCACCAAGCTTTTCGTATTCATTTACCACTTCCTGAGGATCAAAATCCGTATCATACTCTATTTCGTACCATAGATTCAATCCATAACGGCGATATTTCTCTTCAAACTTTGGTGCATAAGGAATGACACGTTGCATTCCACTGGCAGCCACCTTAGCCGACACGGCATCAAAAGCAACAATACCGGTTTCAATACCATTTTTGGTCGACTTTAGTTTAGAGAAAGATTTTAAACTAGCTGCTTCCAGCTTCACTCTAACCTTCCCTTTCAACTTTCCATCTACATACTGTTGGGCATTACCAACAGCTACTGCCATGGCCATTAGTATTACGGCCAAATGGAGTTTTAATAGTAGTTTTTGTTTCATTTGTAATGGTTTTTAATTACGTCGAACGTGACTCTGTATTGCTTTACCTTATCACCGAACATATCTTTTGCTCTCTTTGGAAAAACTGAAAAGCTATTATGAGCCTGATTAAAAAAGTCCGACTTCTTTTTTGAACAATGCAATCTAAGTGACGCTGTCTGGAGAGAAAATTAATGTAGCACAGTGATACTACTATCACCTGTTAAAAGCCCATAGAATTAGTACTATATACCATCTCAGAACCGTATAAATACCACTACACACAACCATTGAGTACTGATAGATTGATAGTTAAAGAATCCGGCAAGTGATTTCTTATAGCTAATAATTATATACTATTTTGAGGCCATTTAATACTGTTTGATGAATAACAATCCCCAAACATTTGTATCAAAAAGCCATAGGAACATACCGCCACTCTATCAACAAATAGGTGCCTGTTAAAACTTGAATAGAACAGAGGGAGTATACGAACTTTATAATTCGGAAAGAAATTTTATAAGGTTGACATCGGTATTGGTAATCCCTAGTTTTTTTCGAATACGCGATCGCTTAACCTCTACACTTTTTGTGCTTTGATGAATCAATGCTGAAATTTCTTTAGAGTTCATATTCAACTTCAGGAAAGCACATATTTTTAATTCAGAAGGGGTTAAATCTGGAGCTACTTTCTCCAGTTTCTTATAAAAATCGGTATGAACATTCTGAAAACGTAACTCAAACTCTTCCCATACTTCGGGCTCTGCCCCACCCTGTAAATCAAAAATAATACGCTGAATAGCATCACGGTTTTCGGTTTTCATCCTGGCTTTTAAGCGTAAAAGTCGCCCTGAGATATTATTGATCAACTCATGCTTCTTCAGCAAATACATCACATTCGTTGTCAACTCTTTGTTTTTAAGTTCCAGATCTTTCTCCAGACTTTCTTTCTCGGAATGAACACGTTTAGCCCTACTTTTCCACAAGTTAAAAAGCAATACAAAAATGACCAGCAGAAAAACAACGACTGCCAGGATTGCATACAGGGTTATCATCTGCTTAAAATGTGCTTCTGATTTTTCCTTTTGTAATTCCTTAAAATCGTATTCTAACTGAAGACGTGTAGTCTTCTCAACTACCGATTCATTAATAGCTTTCCTTTTGGTTTCGTAATACTGCTTCAAAGCTTCGTTGGACGCCTTGTAATTACCTTTTAATTCATATATATCAGCCTGATGCTTATAGGCTTTCTCCATGAAATTCAGGGACTCTACTCTCTCAGCATATTCGATAGCTAATGTATTGGCAACCTCAGCACTATCAATATCATTTACTGAAAGATAATATGCTGTTAGCAGATCATAAGAACTAGCTATTCCGAGGAGGTTGTTATCCGCCAGTCGAACATCTAAACCATCTCGAATATACCTTATGGCTTTTTCGGAAGCTCCACTTTTTAGATATAACTCACCCAGATTATTACTGGCAATACCTTGCTGAACCAAATCATTATTTTTTACCGACTCAACAAGAGCTTTCTCAAAATACTCAATGGCAGCATCATAATTCCCTTTTTCCATATAAATGCTACCTATATTGATATAGAAAATCTGAATCTGATTCATGTAAACATCATTTCCATCTGCCAATAGCTTTGAGTTGAGCTCCAAAGCTTCGTTAAAGTGTGCCAAAGCACCATCATAATCCTCCAAGTGAAATCGTACAGCTCCAAGGTTAAGCTCCAAACCAACCAAACGCATAAAATCTTCATTATCCTGTACCAATTTCTTTGACTGCAGAAACATTTCTGTTGCTTTGTCATAAGCACCCGAACGCAGAAATACCACTCCAAGATTATTTAAAGCATTAGCTTTGGGGTTATGCTCTTCAGTTTTCTCCGACTCCTCATAGGCCATATTAGCATACTCAAAACTCTTTTTAATATCAATGTGCTCATACATATCAGACACTTTTATGAGCAGAGTAACGCGCTCAGAAACATTATCTGTAGCCCTATACTTAGCCAACAAACTATCAACAGCGAACTGGTCTTGACCTGATGTAGTCTGGATGAAACTAAAAATGCAGATAAGAAGAATAATTACCTTATTTATTCCTGATTCATGTAATCGTAAAGTCATGTAATTCGTTTAAAATAGCCCCAAGTAATTCCTGATTTCTGAAAAAAGCAGTAGTTAAAGTATCCCCCGCCTTAGACGTTAGAAATATGGAACTGGTTGCGTCCGCATTAAAAAGATTTTATCTTCATAGCCGGGTTTCACATTAAATATACCAAATGAATCTTAAAATATCTCCTTTTAATACATTAAATACAAAAGAGTTATATAATTTTCTCCAACTACGTGCCGAAATATTTGTTGTTGAGCAAAATTGCGTATACAACGATTTAGACAGTAACGATGAGCAGGCGTATCACCTGATGGCATTTGATAACGATGACCTGGTAGGCTACGCACGTATACTACCTCCCGGCAGCCGCTTTAAAGAAGCCTCTATTGGACGTTTAGTGGTTCATAAAGATTTCCGTTTCAAAGGCCTGGCACGGCAATTAATGACCACTGCTGGCGATTGGGTATTTGAACAATGGGAGGTAAAATGCATCCAAATAAGTGCCCAAAAGTACCTCAAAGCTTTTTATGGCAGCCTGGGCTATCAAATTATCTCCGACGAATACCTGGAAGATGGTATTCCACACCTGAAAATGGAGTTACAAATCGATCACTCATAGTAATAAAACGACGCATTAAACCTATAAGCCCTAATTTTTCTACCTTTAGGCTAAATACTCAACAAACATGAAAGACCAAAAAGCCATACTGCATAAATGCCTGCGTAACGACTGGCCCGCATTCGTCATTGCAGGTACCGATATATGTGCGATTGAAACAATGGAAGCCTACCTGGATATTGCCAAAACCAAAGGTTGCAGTCAGGCGTTTTTAGACGATATGCAGCTGGTGATTGATGAGATGAAGCATTTTCAGCAAGAAGAACCTGAACACATTAAAATACCTGACTAATACTCTAAATGATAAAAAAACGATTCATTATCAAACCCTGGTTAATTGTTGGGATGCTGCTGGTCATTCCCACCTCGCTATTCACAGCCGTTGAGTTATTGAAACTGAATGACCAGGAGGAAGTTATTGAATCGATCTATACCAAACAACTGGAATCTGTATTATACTCCATCAATCAATACACCGATGACATTGCCAACAACTGGATAAATATTCTGTACAAAGACATTCAACCGGCAGACTATGAGGGCACACTGGAAAAGCCACTTAACAGCTTTCCCCAGGTGGAATCATTTATTCTCCACCCTTTGGATTCGGTGTCATTAAACCTGGATGATTTCCGGATAAGTAACGATACACTTAAGCAGGAAATTATTTCACAACTACAGACCAACAGTAATGAAATAGCTCAACTCAAACGGTATATGAAGAGTGGCTACCGTAAAATCATCGGCATCGATCTTGAATACAGGCAGCACCTCAGCATGCTGGTGTTTGTGAGTGAACAGCAAAACCATTATTACCTAAACATCCTGCTGGTTAATGCCCAACGCTTCATCAGCGAAGTCTTATCGCCACGGTTACAAATGGTAGCTGGCGACGACCTGATTATTGTAGTGCGCCACAGCAAAACCAATGAACTGATTGCCAGCAGCCTGCTAAACGAAGCCCCTGATGAAGTAATTAAGGAACAGGCTATCTGGCTATTGCCCGACTACCAACTGGGTATATTGCCGGTTGGCATTAGCATTGAACAACTGGCGCGCGACAGAGCCAGGCAGAACATTGGCCTGCTCATATTGGTCGATCTGCTGCTCATTGCCGGTGCCTGGTTGTTTTACCGCAATGTCAAACGCGAGCTGCATCTGGCTAAGGTAAAGTCTGATTTTGTTTCGAATGTATCGCACGAAATACGCACGCCGCTGGCACTCATCAGCATGTATGCCGAAACACTTCAATTGGGACGCCTGAAAGATGAAAGCAAGCGCCTGAAATATTATGACATCATCTATCGCGAAACGCAAAGGCTATCTGGCATCGTCAATAACATCCTCAATTTCTCGCGCATAGAAAGTGGCCGCCAGAAACTAAGCTTTGGACAGGTAGCTTTAAATGAAGTGGTGGACGAAGTGTTAACCAATTACCACTATCATTTTAACGAAAAAGGCTGTAAAGTGATGCAAAACCTGTCGCCGGAACTAGAGCCAATTAAGGCTGACAAACAAGCCATTACTGAGTGCCTGATAAACCTGGTGGATAACGGTATTAAATACAGCGGTGACAATAAAGAACTGACCATATCAACCGGAAGAAAAGGCAAGTACCAGTTTATTGAAGTCAAGGACAAGGGCATAGGCATATCACCCAAAGAGCAGAAACACATTTTCGATAAGTTCTACCGGGTAACCAAGGGTGCCCTGGCTCACCATGCCAAAGGTTCGGGCTTAGGCCTAAGCATTGTGATGCACCTTGTAAAGGGTCATAACGGACAGATTGAGCTGGAGAGTGAGGAGCATGCAGGTAGCTGCTTCCGTATACTCTTCCCCATTAATAACCAAACTACAAAAGGATGATGAAACGCATTTTAGTTGTTGAAGATGAACCGGATATGCAATCCGGCATAAAAGATAATCTGGAGTTTGAAGGCTACGATGTTGATACGGCATCCGACGGAAAAGAAGGCTTGCAAAAGATATTGACTGATAGCTTTGATTTGGTTTTGCTCGATGTTATGTTACCACATATCAGTGGCTTTGATGTATGTAAAAAAGTAAGGCACGAGAACAACAACACGCCCATCATCTTTTTAACCGCTAAAGGAGAAGAAATAGATAAAGTGATAGGACTTGAATCGGGTGGTGACGACTACCTGACCAAACCCTTTAGCCTGCGTGAACTGCTGGCACGGGTTAAGGCTGTGCTGCGCCGCACCGAAATGCAAAACCCATCTGCCACAAACCATGAAACACAGGTTGGTCGTCTTAAAGTAGATTTCGGCACATATACGGCCTGGGTGGATGGTGAACAGGTAAAAATGACCAGCAAGGAGTTTGAAATACTTCAGTACCTGCTGAAACACAAGAATGCCACTATCAGCCGCGACAGTCTGCTCGATAATGTATGGGGTTACGATTTTCAGCCAACCGCACGCACCATTGACAACTTCATATTGAAACTGCGACATAAGATAGAAGACAATCCCAATGATCCCCAAATTATCATTACCGTGCATGGCATGGGCTATCGCCTGGTTCATAATTAGATTAATAATCAAGATAAAAGACGCAAGATATAAGACTCAAGCATGACATCTTATTTTAAGGATCACATCTGGAATGCAAATGCTAATAAAAGATGCGAGCTTGATGACATAAGACTCACACACATAATCCCCGCCTTAAACCCCTAACAAACAGCTCAATTCAACAGCTTAACAACTTAACAAATCAACCACATTATAGCATCCATGACATTTTGATGACAATTAATGACAACAGATGACTTCATTTTGACGATGCGGTGTTAAGCCCCCTCTACATTTGCTTTTGTAATTCAATTATTAACCCAAAAACAAAGAGTTATGAAAGCAAGACATCTTTTCACAGCATTGGTACTTATGGTTGGACTAAGTACAGCAACATTTGCACGCACCCCTGAAGCAGTAGCTTTTAAGAAATGTTCGAAACAACTAAACAAAGAGCTTAAAAGATCTTTGAGAGGCCCAAGTTTTGACTATTTAAAACCAGACTGCTGCGAGAATGTGGTTGTTAAGTTTAAAGTGGACAAAAACAACAAACTGATTTTCCACAAGGTAACTGGTGAAGATGAACAGTTGATGAAGTACGTGGCAGAAACCCTTCAAGAGGTAGATATTTATGCCGTTAACTCATCATTGCAAGGTAAGATGCTTAGGTTTCCTATCAACTTTCAGCATGTTGAGCACTAAAAATCGTCGCCTGGATTTTAACCTTTTTTGGATATAACCCGATAATATGTACTTTTAATCGTTGATGATACGTATGGTAGCCAAAACACTAAAATATTTCGCACTTACCCTTAGCCTGCTAATAATTAGCACCCTCGGTTCGAACTCCCAAATCCTTCAGGAAGAACAATACCTTGAAGGCTACTGGAAGTTCTCGATAGGCGATGATGAACAATGGAAGCAGCCTGATTTTGATGATGAGCAATGGAGCAGCATACGTGTACCGGCCTCATGGGAATCACAAGGCTACAACGATTACAACGGCTATGCATGGTATCGCAAAACGATTCGCCTTGATATCATTCCCAAACATGACCTGGTATTGCGTATTGGCAGCATCGATGATATTGATGAAGTGTATATCAACGGGCGTTTTGTGGGCAACTCTGGTAAGATGCCTCCAAACACCAAAACAGCATACAACCAGGAACGGTTTTACACCATTCCGTCCAGCTACTGGCAAAAAGGCGCCAATGTGATTGCCATACGTGTGTATGATTATTATGACCAGGGCGGCATCATCAGAGGGCCCGTTACGCTCAACACCAATGTGGCCGAACAACTGGTGTCCCTTAACCTGGCAGGCACCTGGAAATTTGCAATACACAACCAGCACAATGCTGAAAAAGCCAACTACAACGACTCGGACTGGAGCGACATACAGGTGCCAGGATTCTGGGAAAGTGCAGGCTGGCCGGGTTACGATGGCATCGCCTGGTATCGAAAATCCTTTAAACTACCGGCGCATCTGGCTAATGAAGAGTTGGTATTACTGTTGGGTCGTATTGATGACGAAGACAAGACATGGCTGAATGGTACCCGCATTGGTGGCGTATCACCAGGAAGCCTGCGTTCATCGCTGGCCAGAGGTCTGTTTGGCTCCTACCAGTCACACACCACCCTGCGTGCCTATGAGATACCTCAAAGCATTATCAACACGGTTGGTGACAACACCATTGCCATCAGGGTGGTTGATACAGGCATTGACGGCGGTATATACGACGGACCAATAGGTGTAATGACCCGTCAGCAATTTGATACATTTAAAAAGATGGTGCGAAAAGAGCCAGACTGGATAAATACATTTTGGGAATGGCTTAACAACTAACGGATATGATCAGAAAGTCTCAATATAGCATCCTGTTACTTTTTACCTTTCTGCTATTGATTGGAAAGGCAGACGCACAGAACCTGCGCGACTATATATCGCTGAATGGCAAGTGGTATTTCTCCATAGGCGATAATACCGACTGGGCCCGTTACCACTATAACCATTTTGAGTGGGAACAGATACGCGTGCCATCGCCCTGGGAACAGCAAGGTTTTAATGGCTATGATGGCTTTGCCTGGTACCGCCGCGAGGTGCACATTGGCCCCGAAGCAAAAGAACTGAGCCTATGGCTCGACCTGGGCTATATCGATGATGCTGATGAAGTATACCTGAATGGCGAGCTCATCAACCGTTCGGGGCAGTTCCCACCCGCCTTTAAAACAGCTTACAACGCCCATCGACTGTATAAATTACCCAGTCAACATATTCGCTACAACCAGGCCAATGTGATAGCCGTCAGGGTGTACGATGCCTATAATGAGGGAGGCATCATCTCGGGCAATATTCGCATACGGGCAGAGATAAACCCGCTTGTGCCTGACCTGCCATTGGAGGGCCACTGGAAGTTTAAAACAGGTGACGAGAGCTATTACAAAGCAGTTGCCTACAACGATAGTAACTGGGATGAGTTAATGGTACCACGTGCATGGGAAGATCAGGGCTACAGCGACTACGATGGCATGGCCTGGTATCGCAAAACCATAACCCTGCCCGACAATCTGAAAGAGAAACGCCTTGTTATTCTACTAGGAAAGATTGATGATGTAGATGAAGTTTATATCAACGGAGTGCTTATTGGGCAGACCGGCGAGATCAACGACAACTACTTTTTCACTTATAACCATGCCTGGAAAGCACTGAGGGGCTACACAATACCGCCCAAGTTGCATCAGGCTACTGCGCAACTGACCATTGCTGTGCGTGTTCAGGACCGCACCCAGACAGGCGGCATCTACGAAGGGCCGGTTGGCATCATCACCATGGATAAATACATTAACTATTGGAATGCCAGGCGCACAAAATAGTGACTGATGGCAGGCTCAGGCTTTAGCATTGCCTTTCTCCCTGCCGACTTCTCCACAATGGAAAGTTGCGAACAATCTTCCGACGAGGGTAAGTATTGAAAGCGCCGGGGACTTTTATTGCTCTGTCCTATGACGCTTCTGCTTTGTGATGCGGTCAACTTCCTTAAGTAACAACGGAAAGGCCGGCTCAGTCATACCATGGTCATAGCCTTGCAGTTCCAGCAACCGGATTGATGGATGGCCAACCACCTTCATCATGCGCATCATGTAGGCATTCTCCTCGTAACGTCCCAAAAGCTCCAGCTCACGGTCACCGGTAATCATCAACAATGGTGGAGCATCGGCCCTTACATGGTAAATTGGCGCATACTCATCAACAACGGCCTGGGTGCCTTCAATGCCCCGCTCCTTACGAATGGTAAAATGGGTGATGGTATGCCCGCTAAAGGGAATCAGTCCGGCAATGCTATCGGCCTCTACCTGGTGATGTGCCAGCCAGTGCTTATCCATGCCCACCATGCTGGCCAGGTAGCCACCTGCCGAGTGCCCCGACACAAATATCAATGATGGATCGCCACCATACTGCTCAATGTTTTTAAAAACCCAGGCAACAGCGGCAGCTGCATCTTCAATATATGCCGGCGCCAACACCTTCGGATGCAGCCGATAGTTAACACCCACAACGGCAATACCCTTTTGTTTGAGTGCCTCGGGTATCTCCTTATGACCCGCCTGAATACCCCCTCCATGAAACCACACAACCGTGGCATAAGCGGCACTGTCCTGTGGATAATACACATCCAGCAAACAGCACTCATTGATATAATCATCCGATTGATTCAGTGACTCGCTATAGTAGTGGATATTCTCTTTTAAAATATAGTTTTCTTGCGCTACAAGGCTAAAGCTAAGGATGACAAAGGCAATCAGTAGGAGTGTATTTTTCATAAGGTCACATTAATGTTGGTGATTGTATAGATAACAAATCTAGGTAAAATCCTTTACGCTATTGAGTAAGGCAAACTTTGTGAGCTTCATTCCTCCTTAATCAATTCATGAATCCTCATGGGGTATTGACTTCTAACTTCTTTTATTTGCTCGCTTTCAAGTTCCAGATAGTTATCTACCTCATAGGTGACCATGGCATACTCATTGCGCAGTTCGATATAGGCATTTTGCAGCTCAACTATGCAATTGAGGTAGGTTTCATAACTGAGGGTCTCATCGAGCTCAACCCTGATAATGGACTTGTGATTACTTTTTATCAAACGCTTGACTGCATCTTTACAATTACCCCAGTCACTATTATTGCCGTTAATGGTCAGTGAGTCGGGCTTAACGCAAACCATGATATTATCTGCCTTTCTATTTATCAGATTCAGTGGTGGAGGTAACGATCGACCTCCAATTGAATAAAGAGGTGGCAGTAATGTACCAATTATGGTTCTGTTCCCACTATCATCAGTTGCAGCAAAACCGACTGCATTTAACTGAGCTCTTTGCAACTCATTTTTGATGCGGTTCAACACGCCAACTCTTACCTCTTTGTCAAAATACAGCAGCGTTCTTGTAGCCCATTCTTTCTTATCAATCAGTAAGTACGATGTATCCGACAGCGTATGCGCTTTCCCATTAAAGAAAATGAGTAGTTTGTTGTTTTGCCAATCAGCAAATAAGGTGTTGTGATAGCTATAATCAGTAGCTTTAAAGTCAGAACGCAGTTGTGGCAAATTAACGGAAAGCTTCTTTTTGTGATTGAAATAATCTACTAAATCTTTAAAGGAATCCCGCTCATATATTTCGATGATGATATCACCTTCAATATCTATTAACTTCAGATGCTCATTATCAAACACTATTAATGACTTATAAATACTGTCAAACCCACTGATATATAAAGTGTCTTTCCGGATGTGGTAGAGCTTTTCACCGTTAAATATATTCGACTCCATCTTAACCGAAAAATCGGAAAAGGTTAATCGGTAAGGATCGACAAAATTATCTGCTTCAATCCACTTGCCTTGTAGTTTGTCCTTATTAGTTTGACAAGCGTATAGCACAATAACAGATATAAACAAAATAGCAAAACGAGTTTTCATTTAAACAGTTCTTAATTAATATACTTATCCAGTTCTGCAATCAACCTATCTATATCATTGGCCAATGGTGCATCTTTACACACTATCTGACCATCTTTATCCAGAATCATAAAAGTGGGAAACTTTAATCCATCGCCCTGAATACGTTGTAAGTCTGCCTTTAGGTTCTTATTAGCTACAATATGATAGCCTTCTAACTTGTAGGATTTAATAATACTTTCACGCAACTGCGTATCATCGTTATACTCATAGGCCAAATACACCATAGTAATGCCTCTCTCTTTAAGCTTTTCTTTAACCTCAGACATAAACTGAAACTGTGCACGACATGGTGCACACCAACTTCCCCAGCAATCGACAAGTAGAGGTTTAGCCCCCAAATAATCAAATAACTCCTCAAATGAATTAATCGAGTCGGAGTGAACAACAATGCACTCTTCAGGCAATTTCTCGCTCTGTAGCTTCTCATATTCCTCAACACGCGGTAAAAGCAAATCTTCTATTAGCCCACCATCATAAGTACCTTTAAGCTCCGGATGATCTTGCAAATATTTTTGGAGATGTGCTTTGGTAATTGTACCTAAACTAGCTGCATTACAGAGGGTATGATATCGTTGATAATGCTGATTCACATCATTGGGCAGAATATTTACTGATTTGTCATAAATAGCCTTGAAGGCGCTATTACCTTTTCGTCTTTTGTAGGTATATATACCATCCTGATAATCCTCCAAAAACTCGAGATACATATCCGTATAAAATACCATATTATCCAGGTGGCGTATTGTTGAGGCCTCTACAGGGTAACGTATAAATATTTCAGGATACACTTCCAGTAATTGCCTTTGAATAATGGTATCCTTTATGATGTACTTTGGAGCCCAAAAAGCAGAACGAATGGTTGAGGCCAGTCGTTCTGCATATTTATATTCAATATTAAGCTTTGATATTTCATAAAACTCAGGATCAATATCACCCTGATTTAATAATTTTTTAAAGGGACTCAACTCCCTGTTTATTTTATGATTAAGACTATCGAGTAAAGTATGTGGCTGCTGCAGATTCCAGTTAACATTAAATAAGGTACCATGAATTTCATTGTCAATCATATTATAAAGCATCTGCCCTTTATCAAGTTTAAATAGCTTCGTGCCATCCTGGTTACCGGTTTGCAATGAATATATATCCGGAAAACTAATTCTTGCCCAGGCTTTATCCTTATCTCGTTCATCCTCTTCACTTACAAATGAATAACGATTATTAGGCCTCACAACCAATTCAACCCAATGCGATGCAGCTTTTCCTGTCCAGCAGACTTTAAAATACTCGGTTTCTTTAATGTGAGTGCTAATAATAAAGCGCCCAGCACTATCTGGTTCCAAAAGTGTATAAGGCCTGGCACCTGCCACCGGTGATATTGTATAACCAATTGTACCACTACCATCGTAGCCCAAAAGCTGACCTTCTATAACGACATTATGCTTTTGGGCTGACAAAAGGCTAAATAGAAACATGAGATAAAAGAGCAATAGCGACTTCTTCATTCGATTGTAAGGTTTAGGTTTGGAAAAACTTTTACATAATATTTTTGGCAGGTAATAACTACAATCCGTTTTGTTTGCAGCTAAGCGTATCCTTTTTAAAGTACTTATACAACAACAAACCTGCAGCGCACATATTAATGCTCCAGATGGCCAATCCGCCCCAAAGCATTTGTCGGGCATCACTATTAAACTGGCTAAACTCGGAAAGCTCTGAAATTAAAGCACCCAGCATAAACAAGTTGACCAATATAAACAAGCTACTTAGCAAAATGCCTGTGATGCGTTTCTTAGAAACGATTTGCAGAATAATCAATGCAGCCAATACGATGGCTATGATATTAAAGTGAAATGGCGGTGTATAACCAGCCAAAAGAACTACTGCCAGTACGTAAAATTCAGGCAGTTTCATAAGGATTGGGTTATTAGGTTTCATAAGGTTAAGAATTATAGTCGATATCAAATGTAGCATTTACCTATACTATAATATAATGATAGTTGCATAATCGTCTAATAAAAACCTAAAATCCCTTTAATGATTATTATCAACGAATTATAATCGCGCACTAACTCATATCCAACGAAGCAAATTAAAGGAAAAAAGCGCCCTACAGGACAACGGAGCGCTTTTTGTATTCATATACTCATTACAATCTTATTGCTTTATTAATTTATCCATAAAACAATGCTCTATTGTGCAAATCTTCACCAAGTACAAGCCGCTTTTCAGATGTGCAACATCAATTCGTCCGGTAGGTTTATCACTTGCCAACACCTGCCGCCCATGCTGATCATAAATTTCGATTCGTGTAAGCGGCTCGTTACTTTTAATCGTAATAAAACCATTGGCTGGATTAGGGTATATTATGCCGGCCTTATGGTCCACTTTTTTTATGGCGGATACCACATTGTAATCAACTTGCCATATTTGCCGGCCAGACTGTGCTGTTTCTGCTATAAAAAACACCTCATCTCCAATGGTCATTATATTTGTTGGTGTTGAGCTCTCACGGCCCTTCCAAACATCAGCCATCAGCATAGTACCCTCTTCGGTGCCATCTGTTGCCCACAACTCATAGCCAGCATCACTTGTGTAAGCCGAGAAATAAACCAAATCGTTAACTGCCACTAAGCCTGAAGGGCTTGAACTACCACTGCCGTCTTCAATATCTTTAACCATTTTAGTCCCGGCGGTTGTGCCATCGCTCTTCCACAATTCATAGCCATTAGTACCATCAGAGCATGAAAAAAACAGCGTACCGCTGAGGGCGCATAAGTTTCCGCTCCTGAAGGCACTTTCGGTGCCGGCATTCAAATCGGCCAACAAGCTGGTGCCCGCTACGGTACCATCGGTATACCACAATTCGCGCCCATGTTCAGCCGTAACAGCCGTAAAATAGAGGCGGTTGCCAAGTTCAGTCAGGTTTTGCGGATTCGTAGGAGCCCCATTTGAGGCGTCTGATAATTTAACGGTACCTGCTGAAGTACCATCTGACACATACAGTTTATTTTCTCCATTATAGGTTGATGCTGCCGCAAAAAACACATTATTGCCCGTTGGGGTTAACTGACTACACCTACCTAAATCCATCAATTTTGTTGTTCCGGCTGCTGTTCCGTCGCTGGTCCATAAATCATGACCCGATCCTTCAACGGCCAAGTAGAGTGCGTCATCAGAGGCAGTCATTTCAGAAACACTAAACGGCGAATTATACATGTTTACGCCCAAATCATAAATAAACTCCACACTCCCTTCATTGAGTTCACACAGATGATAATGCCCATCTTTGTAGTAAATAAAATACAACACCCCATTATATTCAGTAAGATACCTTGGGTAGCCAGACGCAGCCCCTTCCATTATATCTTGAACCATCAAGGTGCCCTCTGTTGTACCATCCGTTTTCCACAATTCCAGCCCATAGTCAGGATGAAAAGCTGTAAAATAGATCTCATTATTTATATGTTCAAAGTTATAAGGACTCGAACTGTTTTTTCCGATATAAATATCAATAATCTGTGAAGTTGCAGAGCCATCATAGCCCCAAAGTTCCCTGCCTGTTTCACCTTCATCGGCCACAAAAAGTAGTTTATTATTTAACGCCAATAAAGATTGATCAGATAAGCCATATTTACCTGTATTAATATTATCTGACAGGTTAGCAGTTATACCATCGGTACTCCATAACTCATAGCCTATATTGTTATTAAATATAGATGTGTAATACAATCCATTATACTCAAATATATCTGTTACTCCTTCCAAGGCATCAAGACTCTGAATTGTATTACCAGTAAAATCATAAATCCATGCCTTAAAGTCAGTTTCTGCCACATAGCTCCCGCACAGAAATTTACCATCGCCAAACGCACTTATTTTATATGTATCCCAATGCTCAATAAAAATAAAAGGAGGTTCAACAATATCGCACAATTCATCAATATACGTCCAAGACAGGTCATCAAGATTTAGTTTAACCAGCGAGGTTCCGCCTGCATCATTACCAAATGTAAATACAAGGCTTTGCTCTTCACCAACCAGATTAGAAGGCACAAAATAATCATTGGTGTAGCTATCAAATACTTTCCTAGTGCCATAATCAGTTCCATCCGATTCCCATATAAACAATCGATTGTAGTCAGCCTCAAAAAAGGAGAAATACAGCTTTCCATTATACTTTACTACATCTGCATAATCAATCAAACGCGTAGAAGCATTGTGCACGTATGCAAGCTCCTGCGTATTAGCCAGCGTTCCATCAGTTTTATGCAAGTAGTAACGACTAACAAAATACAGTTCATTATTTAACTCAATGTATTGGGTCAAATCGGAGGTACCGGTGGGGCCTGCACCATTGCCATCTATCTCATCGGTCAGGGCGAAGGTGCCCTCATGGGTACCGTCACTCTGCCATACCTTGCTATCATTTGTACCATATGGCTGAAAAGTGAATATAAAATAGTTATTACACTTCCCAACATAAGAGGGCTGGTTCCAAATTGCTAAATCACCTCTAACCATAACAGTACCTTGGGCTGTACCATCACTCTTCCATACCTGCAATAAATCATCATCCCGCCTGAGAAAATATATTTCATCGCCCACCAAGGTCAATTGAGATATTCTATGATTTAAAAAATCAGTTACCTTAACCGTCCCTGCTTCAGTCCCATCCGTTTTCCATAGTTCGCCTGCCGACTTTTCATCTGTTGCAATAAAGTACATGTCGCCATTTAATATAACTGCCATCTCCGAGAGGTAATTCATTAAAGAGCCTTGTTTACCTGTATAAATATCTTTTAGTTGTGCAGCAGGTTCATCATGAGCTGCTTTTACCCATATCTCCCGTCCATGAGTTTCTGTTCTGGCATTAAAAAATAACATTTGCTTATATTCAACAAATCCAGATGGAGAGGAGCTTTTATCGCCAGGATTACTATGAATATTAGTAACTTGCCGCTGCCCACTTACATTTGACAATAAAGCAAATAACAGACTTAGTAGATAGATTTTCTTCATAGAACAGTTTGAATAAAGGGATATAGAATAATATTAATTAGTAAATATAATAAAAAATAAAAAAGCGCCCCGAGCAATCCCGAAGCGCTTTATCAAGCTAATTGAATTCAGATATATGAGTGATTAATCTTCCTCTTCTTCGTCATCCTCATCAATATCAAAGGCATTCTCCACGGCCGTTTCAAACTGGTCTAAAATCACCTTGTTCTTGTCTTTACTAATCAGGATGGAGCCATCTTCCTCGGCCACAGCACTGGTAAAATCAATGGCTGCCACAAAGGTTTTCAGCTGTCCCAGGTTGAGGTCGATAAACAGGCGCGAGTCGGCCCCATCCAGCGCATAGCCATTGGCATATTCCAGCTCCAGCTCTAGTTCCTCATCGCTAACAATGGTAAAAGCCGTTCCTTCATAGCTGCCCTTTACAAGGATAGTATTGCCCGTCATCCCGGCCGGCTCATTTTTGTCGTAAGGCGCAAAGTCGAACTCTATTTCTTCGTATACAGCATTAGGCACATGGGCGGTAGCCAGGTCAATACCGGTAATGGCATCGGCCGATAGCAGGTCAATCAGGAAAGGCCCTTCCAGTTCAATATCACTGTAAATAGAGTCGCCTCCCGGTATCATATCTTCCATATCGTCGTTGACATCAAACTCAATCTCTCCCAGACATATCTGGAAAGTTTCCAATGATAAAGGATCTGTAGTAGTTTCACCACCTGCCTTCAACACTGTTTGAGAAGCCTTCAATGCCACCTTCACCTTACTGCTGTTGGCATTTCCTTCATCATCGTTACAACTGCTTAGCATGACCAATCCAAGGGCTAATACAAATAGGTTTTTAAGTACTTTCATTTTTTCAGATTATTTGTTAGTAAATTGTTTTCCTTTCTTTACTAGCATGACGAAAGCTTTAGCCGAAACGTTGGAAGGGGTTTAAAAATTCTGATGATTTTATTGGCGTGAAAGACCTCAAGTAATTAATTACCATACCAAAGGCAGTACATTAATTACTTTTATCATTAAATAAACGCACAGGATGTTCTAGCTTTGTCTAATAACCTGAGTTCGATTTAGATTTCAGAATTCAGATTGTCATAAAGAATTGATATACAAGGCAAATTTTGCAGGGCTAGCGAGTTAGCTCGAAAAATTTAACGCAGTAGATTAGTTTTTTTATGACAATGCATAGATGTTTCACTTATAAACAGCAATTTTCTTCCCGAAATTTATTCAAAATAGCCCGCTATTCTTTCATAATTTTCGA
>NZ_JAGUCN010000027.1 GCF_018271975.1 Carboxylicivirga mesophila | reverse complement strand
AATTTATAGTGCTCAGTGCCTTGTGCACCGTGCTTGTTTATTCTTAATAAGTCCGAAGCTCGAAGCCCGAAGTCCGGAATTGTCTTTTATCTTGCATCTTATGTCTTGCGTCTTTTAATTTATTGTGCGTAGTGCCTTGTGCACTGTGCTTGTTTATTCTTAATAAGTCCGAAGCTCGAAGCCCGAAGTCCGGAATTGTCTTTTATCTTGCGTCTTATGTCTTAAGTCTTTTATCTTATGTCTCTTTCAAAGTCCGAAGCGCGAAGCCCGCAGTCCGGAAGAAAGCTAATGGCCAACAGCTATCAGCCAATAGCTCTTCTGTTTTAATTTCTTTGGCACCATGCACTTAGCACCGTGCACCATTAATTATCGTCGTCTCCACCTTGTTCTCACCATAGGCATAAGGCAGGTACTCAATACCCGGGATGGGTTTGGTGATTACCACATTGGCTTTCTTACCCACGCAGATAGAACCCAGTTCCTTGTCAACCCCCATGGCGTAGGCCGTGTTTTTGGTAACGGCATGAATCACCTCTTCGGGCAGCATGCGGTACAATACACTTCCCATGGCCATAATCAGCTGCATATTACCCGACGGCGATGAGCCCGGGTTAAAGTCGGACGCCAGTGCCACCGGTAAGCCGGCTGCCATCATCTGACGCGCTGGTGCATAGGCCATGTTCAGGAAGAAGGCCGCACCCGGCAATATGGTTGGCATGGTACCTGAGTCTTTCAGGACTTTCATCTCTTCTTCGCCGGTAAACTCAAGGTGATCAACCGAAAGAGCGTTGTATTTAACGCCCACCTGTATGCCGCCGGAGTAGTCCAGCTCATTGGCGTGTATCTTAGGCGTGAGGCCATATTTAGCAGCCGCATTCAGTATGCGGTCGGTATCTTCCACCGTGAAGAAACCCACATCGCAGAACACATCCACATAGTCGGCCAGTTTTTCTTTGGCCACGGCAGGCAGCATCTCGTTAATCACCAAATCCACATATTTCTCTTGCTGGCCGCGGTACTCCATAGGAATGGAGTGCGCCCCCAGAAAGGTTGATTTAATGGTCAGCGGACTGGCTTCCTTCAGACGCTTAATCACGCGCAGCATCTTCAGCTCACTGTCCAGCGTGAGGCCATAACCGCTTTTGATTTCCACTGCACCTGTTCCCCAGGTAATGATTTCCTGCAGGCGTCCCATGGCATCGTCAAACAGCTGGTCCTCACTGGCCGTCTGCATCAGCTTGGCCGAATTAAGGATACCACCACCACGGGCAGCAATCTCTTCGTAGCTCAGGCCTTTAATCTTATCCACATACTCCACATCGCGGCTCTTGGGATACACCAGGTGGGTGTGTGAGTCGCACCAGGCCGGCAGCACCAGGCGGTCGGTGGCATCTATCACCTCCATATCGGCAGGCAAAGCCGCATCGTTGAGTTCACTCATGGGACCATACGCACTGATGTAAGCCCCTTTAATCAGCAGGTAGGCATTATCAATGCAGGGTAGCTGGGCCATTTGGGCTCCGGCAATATAGGGCTGGTTCTCCTTTTCAACCTGAACCAGTTGTTTTATATTCTTGATTAGTAGCTGCTTCATTAAAAACGTCTTTACTGTGTTTTACGGATTTAAAAGTAGAATAATTGTGCCATGCATGTCTATGATTTTAATCAATTGGGTTTTTTAAGTCCGAAGCGCAGAGTCCGTAGTCCGAAGTTCGAAGGTGGGACAAGTTAAGCGCCATGTTTGCTATCAGCTATTAGCCATCAGCCATCAGCTTTTTTTATTAGTCAGTAGTCAGTGGTCAGAAGAGAAAAGTGATGAGCGGCATGCACTCTAAACCAGTAACCAGCAACCCAAAACTCTAAACCAGCAACCCGAAACTCTGCTTTCCGTCCTCAGTCTTCTCAAAAAAAACTCTGTGCCTTTGCGCCTCTGCGTTAAACACCTTATACCCCTAACCCTCCGGACTTCGGGCTACGGACTCCGGACTTTTCTTAGCGCCATGTTTGCTATCAGCTATAAGCCATCAGCCATCAGCTTTTTTTATTAGTCAGTAGTCAGAAGAGAAAAGAGAAAAGTGATGAGCGGCATGCACTCTAAACCAGCAACCCGAAACTCTGCTTTCCGTCCTCAGTCTTCCCAAAAACTCCGCGCCTTTGCGCCTCTGCGTTAAACACCTTATACCCCTAACCCTCCTGACTTCGGGCTCTGGACTTCGGACTTTTTAAGCACCATGTTTGCTATCAGCTATTAGCCATCGGCCATCAGCTTTTTTTATTAGTCAGTAGTCAGTAGTTAGGCAGAAGGCAGAAGGCAGAAGGCAGAAGAGAAAAGAGATGAGCGGCATGCACTCTAAACCAGCAACCCGAAACTCTGCCTGCCGTCCTCAGTCTTCTCAAAAAAACTCTGTGCCTTTGCGCCTCTGCGTTAAACACCTTAGACACGTAACCCTCCGGACTTCGGGCTACGGACTCCGTACTTTTTTAGCACCCCAACCCTCCGGACTGCGGACCATGGACTTCTAACGTCTCATCCCCACAATCCTTCCTTTTATCAATAAATCAACATAATTTATCAACTGAAGCGTGTTAGTTTAAGCATAAATACTATTTTAGTACTCGCTAATCGGAAATACACCGCCTCCCTGACCGGGGATAATGTGAGAGTTATATGGGGCGGAAAATCATAAGGGAATAAGTTTAGGTGTTGGCACGCAGGTGCTGATGGATAGTGATGTGTAGCGCTATGGCAAAGGATAATATTGGAAATATATCGTGAAGTGGAGTGCAGATATATAAGTTGAAGGTAATTGAAAAGACCAAATCCCTTAAATTGACAATAAAATGAATGAACTATTTCAAACAAAGCAGACTGATAAAGTTTCAAAACTTGAGATTGCTGCCATTCAGCTAGCAATTAGCTTTTCTGAAGAAAAGGATATTCCTTCCAATTATAAGAAAAGCTCGAAACGGACTCAGAAAGTTAATATAGATACACAAATTCAGATTCGATTTAAGAAGAATGTGAAAAAGTGGAAGAATACAATCTCAAAAATGCTTGAGCACATTAAGTCTGAACAGGCTTGGAGGTTCATAAATTTAAAACCATTACTAATTACTAATCTAGAATCTGTTACACAGCATCCTGACTTTATTGAATTTACTGACTATTTTGTTTTAAGACGTGATACTCAATCTTGTGACCATGATGAATTAGGATGTTTAGCAGAGCTCCATACTGCTTTCCAAAAAGAAATAGAAAAAAAGATAAATCTTAATAAACCAGATTTTGTTTCAATAGACTTTGAGCATGCATCTAGGCATAAAGGTTCTGTTTGCTCTGTTGGTATAGTATCATTTAAAGATGGAAAAATACTTGATGAGTATTATTCGTTAGTAAAACCACCACAGAACAAATATGAATGGTTCACAACTAATAAACATAAATTAGATGCTTCTCACACTGAAAAATCGCCAGAATTTACTGAAGTATATTCCGAAATAAAGAAGAGAATTGAAAACAACATAGTTGTTGCACATGGTGCATTTCATACTGACAAGCATTGCTTAGAACAAGCGATGGAGTTAAGTAACATTAATGAAGATTTAAAATTATTGTGGGTCTGTACTCAAGATATATGTAATAGTAAACTAGATGTTGCTTGTAAAGTTTGTCAAATTGAGTTAGACCATCATCAGGCACTTTCTGATGCGAAAGCATGTGGTTTTCTGTATGAATTATACCGAAAAAATGAATTGCCTTATGATTTAATTCAATTTGAAAAAACACACGAACAATCAATTAAAGAAAACAAATCTCAATTTCCCAAAAGTTTAAAAGGAGATGTGTTAAAACCAGATTTTGAGAATGCTAAAAACAAGGACAATCCTTTCTACATGAAAAAAGTAGTTGTATCTGGATTTGGAAACAAAGAAAAAGAAAGTCTGGCTGCTGAGTTAAAAGAATTAGGAGCTGATGTTGACACGTCTGTTGGAAAAAAAACTAACTACCTGATAATTGGTGAAAATGCTGGTCCTTCAAAGCTTAAAAAGATGCAATTGAATATTAATGAAGGTAAAGAAGCATTTATAATAACTTTTGCAGAGTTTAATGAAATGAAAAAACAACATATCGCCAACAATCCTCGTTTGGCGTAGCGTCTCGCTACGTCATTCATACCAAGGCCTCTGGCTTCAACGGTATACTTAGCTCGGCCTAATTTGTAATCGCATCTAATCGGCAGTTGAAAACAGAACGTTAACTAATAATACAAAACAAGAATATATGATTTGGTTTAACATTAAAGAGCTTGAAAGAAAAATTATTGAAAATGAATTCACAGATAAAGAAGGGTTTAAATACTTTCTTGGATATTCAATTTTGAGTGTGATAGCTATTTACGGAAGCACTTCAGAGAGTTTTATCACTTTTATTGAACTTGTATTGGGTGTAGGAATTACAATTTGGGGGTCATACTCAATTTTTAAAGCCAACTCGAATGGAGATGGACAAGATTTTTTTAAAAGGTATTTTGCCCTCTCTTGGGTAATTGGTTTTAGACTGTTCATTTTTACAGTGTTAATAGCTATTCCCTTAGGTGCTATCTATAATTTTGTAATATTGGCTTCTGCGCAAAGTATAGAAACAGAAACGACGGCCTTAAAAAAAGATTTTGTAACAATGATACTTTACTCATTATTAATGCTGATTTACTATTTTTTACTCATAAGTTCCTTTAGGCGAGTATCCATTGAGAAAACAAATTAAACCCGCCCGGCGTAATTTACAATTACGTCCCATCTACTAGGTAATTTTAAAACTACCGGGTTAATCAAACGAAGTCGCAGACTTCGCTTAGCAAGAGTGATTAATACTGAAACAAATCCACTAAACATATTTAACAAATAATTTTAAGACTATGAGAACGATTCCTAAACTTCTGCTTTTATTTTTTTTGACTCAGATGAGTGTTAATTCTTTAAGAGCTCAGGATTTGGCTAAGGTGCCTAAACCAGAATACCTGGAAGAGGCTAGAAAGATTGCACATACTTTTTTTGAGAATTTTAGAAATAAAAAGCACAAAGAGAATGCCGATTTTATTGTTGATAATTTAGGTAAAACCTGGGATGAGTCTAAGAAAATTTCTCAACGAAACGACTATCTAGCCAAATTTGAGATTATCAGTCTTAAACCACCAAAGGGTGTATATGGAGATTTAGACGGATTTGACTTGATTGAACAAGGGTTTTTAAAAGGAAGTGACAGGTATTTTAGACATACATTTATTGGTTATCATGAAGGTAGTGTTTTGATTTATGAATTTAGATTTTATGTGAATAGTAAAGGCAAAGTGACATTACACTATATAGGTTGGAGTGATAAAAATCCATTTGAATATATGAGTACACCGGATATGCTCTTACCTAAGTATGATAATTAAACGTTTAACCCGCTCGGCGTAGCGTCTCGCTACGCCATCCTTACCAAGGCCTCACCGGCCTACTTTTAAGCCACACCAACCATGAAAAAAACAAGAATCACACTAATCGTTTTCGCCGCTATCATTACAGTCGTGCAGCTGTTTCACATTAACTACAGCGATTTAAGCTGGGGCGTTAATGCATCGGCCTATATAGGTATTAGCTCCATGGTGTTAGTGATTATCGCTATGGTGGCTTCCAATAAACACGATAGAAAGCACCAGGCTAAACCCTGAGGGACATCTACTCATGCACCTGTTTAGCCCGGATTTATGCATGCAACATATCCTACTGACTACTCACTGCTGACTACTGACTAATACATTAAATACATACCAAAACAACTGTAGAAAGGAACAGATGGCACAAAATGATACGTGCCTGTTAGAGTATCATTACAAACTTATTCACCTAATTATGATTGAAAAAGAAGTACTTCAGGAGATGCTGCCTGAGATTAACAGTGTTAAAAAAGAGGATGTAAAGCCTTGCAATATTCCTGTGAGCGTGTATGTGCAAGAGGCCGGTAACTTGCACGAACGGATGAGCCTCGATAGTGCACGCCTGCAGGCCTTGGGTATGGACCCGGCTTTGCAGGCCCGCCTCGACAAGCTGCGGGCCGCCCTGTTTGCAGCCGAGGTGGACTGGCAAGAGCAGCAGAGCGAGCGCCAAAAGGCACTGGAGCTGTGGAAAGAAAAATCGCCGGCCCTCTACGATTTGCGTAAGGATATCATTGAACACCTTGCCTTTGCCTTTCGCAAAGACGAGCGCCTGATGGAGCAGCTGGCGGCTATTGAAGAGGGTAATTCGCATGCCGATGCCATTGAAGACCTGGCGCGTCTGGCTGTGTTGGGTGCACAAAACCCCGAGCCGGTGCAAGCCATTAACTACGATGCCACCAGGTTTGACACCGCCAATACCATGGTGAGTGAGATGAGTGGTGTATTGTCGGCGGCCAACGGTTACCTCTACCGCGACGATGAGCGCAAGCTGATACGCGACAAGGCCTATACACTGCTTAAAGAAGTGGTGGATGAGGTACGCGATTACGGCCAATTTGCCTTCCGCAACGACCCTGAGCATGTTAAGGGTTATTCGAGTAAGTACGAACGTGACAGAGCAAAAGCGTATCGTCGAACGTTAAACGAAGAATAGGTGTAACAGCTTATTAACACTAAATCATTGGGGTGCTTCAGCACCCTTTTTTCTGAAAGTCTCAACGACTTGCTTAGCATCTCTCAGATGCTTAGCAAGTTTTCTTTCATACCTGTTGGTGTTTCCCTGAATCATAAAAGTTTGTGTGGGTTATTATACGACCGGAAGGGGTTTAGCACCGACCGGAGATGGAAGTTATGCGACCGGAAGCTCTGTTTTTGCGACCGGAAGGGGTATAACACCGACCGGAGATGGAAGTTATGCGACCGGAAGCCCTGTTTTTGCGACCGGAAAGGGGTATAGCACCGACCGGAGATAGTGGTTATGCGACCAGAAGCCCTGCTTTTGCGACCGGAAGGGGTTTAGCACCGACCGGAGATAGAAGTTATGCGACCGAAATCCCTGTTTTTGCGACCGGAAGGGGTATAGCACCGACCGGAGATGGAAGTTATGCGACCAGAAGCCCTGCTTTTGCGACCGGAAGGGGTTTAGCACCGACCGGAGATAGTGGTTATGCGACCGAAATCCCTGTTTTTGCGACCGGAAGGGGTATAGCACCGACCGGAGATAGTGGTTATGCGACCAGAAGCTCTGTTTTTGCGACCGGAAGGGGTATAGCACCGACCGGAGATAGTGGTTATGCGACCAGAAGCCCTGCTTTTGCGACCGGAAGGGGTATAGCACCGACCGAAGATGGAAGTTATGCGACCGGAGAGTCTGAGCAATAAACTCATTAACTGATAAACTATTAAACAGATCCCTATCACTAGAACCCCGAACCCGCAACCAGTAACCCTCAACCAGAAACCAGTAACCCTAAACTTCCGTCCTCCGTCTTCCCAAAAAATCTCTGCGTCTCGTATGTTTGCAAGTACATCGAAATAAATAAGTAGTTTTAAACCTCAGTTTTTTATGAATTAGCCACCGGGCTTTGCCGGGCATTTTAGAATGTTTTAACCAACTAATAACCCAATAATGAAGAAAGTACTATTGCTATTGAGCATTTTTATCGGCCTGGCAGCCGCTGGCCAAGAGACTACTAAAGAATTAAGCCATGTGTTTAGAATTAATGCATTGAATCCGGGTGTGGAGTTGGAAATGCCCATTTCAAGCCAGTCCACATTATCCATCAACCCCGGCATTGGCATACACGGGAGCAATAAAAACCTTACCTATACCTCAACAGGTGTTACCTACTTTATTTCCCCGTTTCTGGATGTAGCTTACAAGAAAATCTACAACAGAGCAAAAAGAGACGCCAAAGGCAAAACGCTTGATTATAATTCGGGCAACTTTTGGAGCCTGCGCTTATTGACAAGTTTTAAAGAGTTTGAATCAAAAAACATATACCGAAAGGACGATATTAGTTTTGAGTTTGGTCCCACCTGGGGTATCCAGCGCACATATAGTCGTGTGCACCTCCTGTTTGACATTGGTCCATCATACTATTTCGATACAAAAGGTAACAGTGGATTCTTCCCCTTGATGGTTCAGCTCAATATTGGTTTCAACATCAAGAACTGGTAACGCTCGCTATCCGTTGTACTTGCAGCTGCCTCAAATAAAACACAACTTATACTAATACAAAAAGGATTGCATCTTTTTGTGTTAAAACGTAATAAAGCTACAATCCTTAGCAGGAAAAAAAACAGTGCTTTTTCTTGTAACCTTATTGATAGTGCAGGGTAAAAAGAAGGGTTTGCTGATTGGAGCCATTGCAGCCTGAATAGGCACGAAGCTCCGGATTCTCATCAGCTGTTGTGTCAATACCTTTTTGGTTGACATGCAATGAACTTTGGACCGGTTAATATTAATTAATTCACTCATACACTGTCATGAAAAATATTATTATTCTGCTTTTCGCTTTATTGCCTTTTATCTCCTCAGCCCAAATGTCGTACAAAACAGGCAGTGGCCAGTTAGATGCCAGCCTAAACAGGATTGATGCCCGGGCAAGCATCGATTTTGGTGCGTTTAAAGCCGAGATGAGCGTGGCCTATGATGTATCGGAAAAGAAAATAGAGTACATGCATGGCAGTTTGGAGATGACCGCCGGAGAAATATACATCGCACTCGAAATTTCAAAGCTGTCAAAAACACACATTGATGATGTATTGCATATCTACAGCAATAACAAAGGCAAAGGATGGGGCTATATTGCAAAGGAAGCCGGTATTAAGCCCGGTTCACCAGAGTTTCATCAATTAAAAAGCAATGCAAAGTACAAAGGACAAAAGGGAAAGGGCAAGCAAAAATCAAAGGAGAAAAACAAGGGCAAGAAGCAGTAGCAGCTCATCCTGTAATTGAATACGGATCGCATCTCTATGTGCCAGTTTCTCATACAGATGCGATCCCTTTCATTAAAACCCCGAACCCGCAACCAGTAACCCGCAACCAGAAACCAATAACCAGCAACCCACAACCCTATACTTCCGTCTTCTGTTTTCCGTCTTCCAAGAAATACTCCGCGCCTTTGCGCCTCTGCGTTAAACTAATTGCCTTTTTTTGTACTAACGTAAACCTACATAAAATCGGATCGCATCTCGATGTGCAACTTTTTTCATACAGATGCGATCCCTTTCATTGAAACCCCTAACCAGTAACCCGCAACCAGTAACTCTAAACCCTTTACCTCAGTCCTCCGTCTTCTGTCTTCCAAAAAAACTCTGCGCCTTCGCGCCTCTGCGTTTAAACTAATTTCCTATTTTTACGACCCATTAAGCCATCAGGATATTTACATCTTATGTCTTGAGTCTTGATACTTATGTCTTAAATCTAAAGAAAACATGTTTAAAAAAGTCCCCCATACCTACGTCATCATTTTCTCCTTAATCGTATTGGCAGCTGTGGCCACCTGGTTCATTCCCGGCGGCGAGTACGTCGAGCAAACCACCGTGGTTGATGGTGTTGAGCAAACGCAGATGGTGTTTCAAACCATCGATAGCCAGCCTCAAACCTGGGAGGTATTTGCAGCGCTGGTGCATGGTTTCGAAAAAGGCGCCGGCATCATCATCTTTATCCTGATGATTGGCGGGGCATTTTGGATCATGAACGATTCCAAAGCCGTAGATGTGGGCATTTTCTCGTTTCTTAACTTCGTTAAAAAGCTCGATCGCTATAAAATCATACGGCTCCTGGGGGCTAATAACATCATACTCATCCTTATCATGCTTATGTTCTCGGTGTTTGGCGCCGTGTTTGGCATGAGCGAAGAAACCATTGCTTTTATGGTGGTGCTCATTCCGCTGGCCATCTCCATGGGCTACGACAGCATCACCGGTGTGGGCATTGTGTACCTGGCGGCTCACCTGGGCTTTGCCGGTGCGGTGCTTAACCCCTTCACCATTGGTATTGCGCAGGGACTGGCCGATTTGCCACTCTTCTCAGGCTTTGAGTACCGTCTGGTGTGCTGGTTGATTATCAACCTGGTGGGCTTCAGTTTTATCCTGTGGTATGCCCGCAAGGTGAAGAAGAACCCCAAAGCATCGCCCGTGTATGAGGAGGATGCCTACTGGCGCAAGCGTGCAGCCACACAAGTGGAAGATATTGACAAACCAACCTCATCCGCTGCCTGGTGGGTGTATGTTTTAACCAGCGTGGTGCTGGTGTTATTTGCCATCAAGCACCCCGAAACCACCCTGAAGGTAGGCGGTGGCGAAGGTGTTACCTGGCCGGTGATGCCGGTGATGGCTGGCTTGTTTGCCCTCACCAGCTTTCTGTCACTGCGCAAGAAAGTGCATTTCTTTATTCTCAACCTCTTGAGTTTTACCATCCTCTTCCTGGTGATAGGTGTGATGGGTTACGAATGGTACATCACCGAGATAGCCGCTTTATTCCTGGCCATGGGACTGCTGTCCGGTATCTCCATGGGCAACGATGCCAACCACATTACCAAACTGTTTCTCGATGGCGCTAAAGACATCATGTCGGCGGCCCTGGTGGTGGGACTGGCCGGTGGTATCATCGTCATCCTCGAAGAAGGAAAGATTGTGCATACCATACTGCATGCTTTGGCGCAGTCCATGAGCGACCTGGGTAATATCGCGTCGGTGGGCATTATGTACATGATTCAGACGCTTATCAATATTGTTATCCCAAGCGGTTCGGCCAAGGCGGCCTTAACCATGCCTATCATGGCTCCGTTCAGCGACCTGATAGGCTTATCCCGCCAGGCAACCGTTATGGCTTTCCAGTTTGGCGATGGCTTCACCAACATGATTACCCCCACATCGCCGGTACTGATTGGCGTGCTGGGCGTTGCCAAGGTGCCCTACACCAAATGGTTTAAGTGGATAGCACCGCTTATCATCGGACTGATTATCCTCGGCTTCCTCCTGCTGATTCCAACAGTAGTAATGGATCTGAATGGGTTTTAGGTGTAGCTGCTAGCTAAAAGCCACTCATACTCCGCGTCAGGCAATGTTTCGGCCATCTATTCTCCCCTTGGGGAGAAACCCGCAGGGAGAAGGGGTTTGTTTGCTAATCCCCCATCGGCTTGCAGCCACTTCCCCAGGGGGAAGATGTTTATTAGCAGCTTGATTTAATTCCTATCGCCTTCGGCATTTTGCCAATAGGTGTTCGTTTTGAAAGGTATTGGCAACTTCAGCTGACGAACAATTCTAATACGACTTTATAGCGTTGGCCTGTGGATGAAGCTTCTTTTTGACTAGCGTTTTTTGTAGCAATGACAATAAGGAAAGACTTGTCCCGTGTCAAAAAGAGACCCAGCAGCTTGAGCTGATATAAGAGAATTAAACTCCAATTAATCCACCATTCAAAACAAGGTTTTGAAGCATTGAAAGCAAGCGATAGGGCTGAATATGGCAGAATGGCGGCTTCGACGAAGGAGAAGGGAAGCCTGTAGCCATAAATTCAGGCCGTTGCATAGCAATCGCCTCTTTCAATGAGGTTTTTTGCTCCTCGTTTTTTCTAAAAAAATGAGGAACCCGCCTGGTAAGGCAAGTCTCATTCTAAACGAGTAATCTATTTTTATTTCCGATTAACCTTTATTCATTATTTGAAAAACTATCATCAATTCCAAACATCATGATAAACCTTTACAATTCTCCCCCTTTTTGTACACACAATTATTGAATCCGCACCGAACTTATCATAAATTTGTTCCACAATTTTTAATCTATGATGATGTACAGATTCCCTATAATAATTGCGATTCTATTGAGTGTGATTGGTTGTACCAACGGTCAGAACGACTGGGAGAACCCGGCGGTGTTTACTATCAACAAAGAGCCGGCCCGTGCGTCTTTCTATTCCTACACCAAAGAAAAAAATGCCTTGACTTATAATAGGGAAGAGGCCCGCTTTTTCAAGCTGCTCAACGGCTACTGGCGGTTTAACTGGGTAGATGAACCCGGCAAGCGGCCTGCTGATTTCTACCGCAGCGATTACGATGTTTCAAAGTGGGACAGCATTAAGGTACCCTCTAACTGGGAGGTCGAAGGCTATGGCATTCCTATTTATGTGAATACCACCTATCCCTTTGCCATGCGCAACCCGCAGCCACCCACCATCCCTGATGGCTGGAACCCGGTTGGCTCCTATAAGCATCACTTTACTATTGATGCTAATTGGAAGAGTAAGCGGGTCTTTATCCATCTGGGAGCTGTTAAATCGGCCATGTACCTGTGGGTAAACGGGCAGAAGGTGGGCTACTCGCAAGGCTCCAAGCTGCCCACTGAGTTTGAAATTACCAACTACATCAAGGAAGGTATGAATGACCTGGCACTGGAGGTGTACCGCTGGAGTGATGGTTCCTACCTGGAGTGTCAGGATTTCTGGCGCCTGTCGGGTATCGAACGTGATGTGTACCTCTATGCCACCAACGATGTGCGCATGCGCGATATACGCTTTAACAGTGAGCTCGACTCGGATTATAAAGATGCCACCATTGATGTTGAGGTGGAGCTGTCGGCCCGACAATCTGCCGGTGCCTACAATGTAGAGGTGGTGCTAAAAGATGGCAATAAAATTCTGTTTACAGGTAAGGAACAGGTGCAGGTGGCAGATAAGCAGGCAGCCATCAAGGTGAAGGGCCAGGTCGGTAATCCCTTGAAGTGGACGGCCGAAACGCCTTATCTCTATGATTTGCAGGTGGCCTTGAAAGATGCGAATAATACAACTATTGAAGCAACCGCCATTAAGGTGGGCTTCAGAAAGGTGGAAATAAGAGGCGGTCAGCTGCTGGTGAATGGGAAAGCTGTTTACCTCAAAGGCGTCAACCGTCATGAACACGACGAATTTAAGGGGCATGTGGTGAGTCGCGAATCCATGATACAGGATATCCGTTTGATGAAAGAGCATAACATCAATGCGGTGCGTACCTGTCATTACCCCAATGATCCGCTGTGGTATCAGCTCTGCGATCAGTACGGCTTATACCTGGTTGACGAGGCCAATATTGAGTCGCACGGCATGGGCTATGGCGAGCGTTCACTGGCCAAAGATACCGTTTGGAAAGCTGCTCATATCGACCGGGTGCAGCGCATGGTGCAGCGTGATAAAAACCATCCTTCAGTCATTATCTGGTCGCTGGGTAACGAGGCCGGCGATGGCGTCAATTTTGAGGCGTGCTACAATTGGATTAAGCAGTACGATACATCGCGTCCGGTGCAGTATGAACGTGCCGAACGACGCGCCCATACGGATATTGTTTGCCCCATGTATTCACCCATCGACCATTTGGTGAGTTACGGGCGCAGTGTGCAGGCACGGCCTTTTATTCTTTGTGAATATGCTCATGCCATGGGTAACAGTGTGGGCAACCTGCAGGACTATTGGGATGTGATGGAGAAATACGATAATCTGCAAGGCGGCTTTATCTGGGACTGGGTGGACCAGGGACTGGTAAAATATACCAAAGATGGTCAGAAATACTGGGCCTATGGTGGTGACTATGGGCCGGATGATATCCCCAGCGATCGCAACTTCTGTATGAACGGACTGGTGAATCCCGACCGCACCTTGCATCCGTCCATCTACGAAGTGAAGAAGGTGTACCAGAATGTAGCGTTTGAAGCGGTTTCATTTAGTAGTAACACCATCCGCATTCGCAATAAGTACGAAGCCATTACATTGGATCGTTTCGAACTCAACTGGGAGCTGCTTGAGAACGGACAGGTCGTATCTACCGGCCAATCGAAGTTGGATGCTATTGCACCGGGCATGGAGCAGGTAGTGCCATTCTATTTGAATGGCTGGAAGAAGAAAGACGGGGCGGAGTATCTGCTCAATATAAATGCTGTGCTAAAGAAGGATTGGGGACTGGTAAAGGCAGGTACGATTTTGGCCAGCGAGCAGTTTAAGATGGGTGATGATTACAAGCTGGACTTAAAGGAAAGTCAGATACCGCTTCAGGTGTATCAAAGCGATGAGAGTTATGTGGTAGGTGGCGATCGCTTCCTGGCTCAGTTCGATATCGAGTCGGGCACTCTGTATTCCTATTCATACAAAAAGGAGGAGCTACTGGCTGAACCGCTTCAACCTGATTTTTGGAAGGCACCCAACGACAACGACCATGGCTTTAACATGGTGAAGGAACTGGGCATATGGCGTCATGTTATGGACAAAGCCAAAGTGGTGGACTCACGCCTCTCGCGCATTGGTAACCTGGAGGCCGAAGTATTCTTCCGCATTTTTTTACCGGATGTGGACTCGCACATTAACCTTAGCTACATCGTGTCGGGCGATGGACAGATAGTGGTTAATTATGCGTTTGAGCTAGGACAAAAATCATTGCCAATGCTGCCACGCATCGGGCTAAAACTGGCTTTGCAACCGGCTTATCAGCACTTGGAATGGTACGGTCGCGGGCCATGGGAGAACTATCCTGATCGCAACACGGCCTCTTTTATCGGGCTTTACAACAGTTCTGTTAAAGAGCAGTATTTTGCCTATGCCAGTCCGCAGGATAATGGCTATAAAACCGATACGCGCTGGATGAAATTAAGTAATCAATCGGGCACAGGACTGCAGATTTTGAGTGAAAAGCCCTTCGGGTTCTCAGCGCTGCATTATACGGCTGAAGATTTTACCACTGACGAACGGGGAGTACAGCATCCTTTTGATATTAAGGAGCGCAAAGAGGTATATGTGCACATCGATCGGGCAATTATGGGTGTTGGTGGCGATAATTCCTGGGGAGCGCGTCCACATGCCAACTATTCGGTAGTGCCCAATAATTACAAGTTTAAGGTGGTGCTCAAGCCATTTTAAAGGATAGTCAGTTGCATTGTTTATGCTGGGATTTTGATTGGAGCAAGTCTTTAATCTTGTATCTGGAGTCGTATAGCTTCAATCATTATCCTGCTAGGGTGTAAATCAACTAGTGAACTTTCTCAGAGGCTTCAGATGGTTGAAGCTTCTCTTTGAGTTCATGCAGGGCTGCTTGAAGGGCGTTAATCTGGTTTTTTTGCTGTCTGCTTTTGTCGGTCAGCTGGTAATTCTGCTCCAGCAGGTTGTCTTTTGTTTTTCTGAGTTTCTCAATTTGTTGCAGCAGGTTTTCTTCCTGTTTGAGCATGCGCTCCATGCGTTTGTCAAGCGACAGGTTTTTGTCAAGCACCTCTTTGAGGTGTCTTTTTAAGAATCCCTTATCTTTTTTACTTTGTCTTAATTGCTGATTGAGTAAATCAAAATGCTTCAGCAATCCGGTTTTTCGTCTCAGGAGCTGGTCATATTCATTGCTCAAATTGTTGAACTTGTCTTCTAGTTCATCATATTGCCTCTCCTTATGCTTAAGCTCTAACTGTAAATTAAATCGTTCGGCCTTTTCAAATCCCCACTTGGTTCTTCTGTAAAGTGTTTTGTTCTTATCAGTATAGATATTTGGGAGGGTAGGATGGGGGCTTAGTTTTAAAGCAAAGGCCAGTATATCGTAGGCAGAAAAGCTCAGGCGGGATTTATAGTCTTCAGGCATTGGGTAAGTTTCGGATTAGTTATGTACTTTTAGTGTCAACAAAGATAAGGTGGTATTTATGAATATATCAAATGTTTTAAAGCATTATTAAGTAAGTACCAAGATTAAATCAATATTTGTTATGGAAATAATAAAGGATAAAACGCATCCGGGCAATGTTATCAGGTATTGTCCACGCTGTGGTTCAGAATATTTTCTTTTTGATGGCGAGAAAGCTTTTAAATGCCAGATTTGCCGGTTTCATTTCTTTATAAATTCGGCCTGTGCTGTGGCGGTTATTATTCTTAATGCAGAGGGAGATATGCTGTTTACCAGGCGCGCAGTAGATCCACACAAGGGGATGCTCGATTTGCCAGGCGGTTTTGTTGATCCGCTCGAAAGTGCAGAGGAATCTGTGATGAGGGAGATAAAGGAAGAGTTGAATCTGGATGTTGTTTCAATGCAGTACATGGCTTCTTTTCCCAATGATTATGTCTTCTCAAACTATTCGGTTTTTACTACAGATCTATGCTTCTTATGTGAAGTTAGCTCGTTTGAGCATATTCATGCAAAAGATGATATCAGCGGCTATGAGTTTATTCATCCTGGCGATGTAGATTATAATCAGATAGGCTCAGAATCGATAAAGAATATAGTGAGAGCCTATATTAGAACGGTTTCAAGTGATTTAGATTAAAAATAAATTAGCAGTAATGGTGGCGCAGGGCAGATTATTTGCGTCAATATTTTACTAATTTTAAAAGAAAAAAATGAGTCACGAGCTTCAAGTTTTGCTAATCAGCGCAGCATCCATCGGTTTTTTTCACACCTTACTAGGACCTGATCATTACTTGCCATTTATCATGATTGGAAAGGCTCGTGAATGGAAACTCAGGAAGGTGATTGCATTAACCATTCTTTGTGGTATTGGCCATATCTTAAGCTCTGTTGTGGTTGGGTTAATTGGTATCGCACTGGAGATGCAGGTAGAAAAGCTCAACTGGTTCGAGTCCTTCAGGGGAAACCTGGCAGCCTGGGCTTTAATTGCCTTTGGATTGCTATATGCCTTATGGGGCATTCGCCGTATGTATAAAAAGCACCACCATGGCCATATGGATAAATTGCAGGATTCGAGAAATATTACACCCTGGATTCTGTTTATAATATTTGCACTTGGTCCTTGTGAGCCGCTTATTCCGATACTAATGTATCCTGCAGCTATTGAAAGTGTGGGAGCACTTGTGCTGGTCACCAGTGTATTTGGTTTAACAACGCTGTTAACCATGACAGGAGCTGTTTTGGCGGTAACCTACGGGCTTTCATTTGTCAATATCAGACGCTATGAGCACCTGGGGCATCCAATTGCCGGATTTGTTATATTTCTTTCTGGTTTGGCTATTCAGGTTCTTGGCTTGTAAACTAAAAAGTTAGGCCAAAAGTTTAGTCCAAAATATGTAACTTTTAAAGGGATGTTACGTTTTATACTTCATGTGTTAAAAATCGTGCAATTAGGTTGTTTAAACTTAAATAGCACATCGGGAACAATGTAAACAGGACTGTGTTGAAGAGGATTGTATTTGGGGTAATTTTACTGGTAGTGATATTCAACGGATTGGTTGCTCAGGGGTTCGCCTTTGAGAACTATGGTGTTGATCATGGGCTTGAGCACCCGTTCATTGAATGTGTGGCGCAAGACTCAACAGGTTATGTCTGGATTGGTACTTCAGAAGGATTATACCTGTATGATGGAAACTTCTTTGATGGTTTCAGGCATCAGCCTGATGATTCAACTTCTATTTCTGATAATCTTATTAATGCCCTGTACGTTGATCCCAATAAGGATTTTCTGTGGATTGGAACTCGCTTTGGCGGAGTCAATAAGTTAAACCTTAAAACCTTTAAGGCAGAGCAAATTCAACGTCCGGTTGATGAAGAGCATAAAAGCGGAATTGGTACTGTTCAGACTTTATCCCGATTTAATGATTGGTTATTTATCGGTACTGAGGAGAATGGTCTTCAAGCCTACAATCTTAATAGCAGCACGTTCATTGATTTTACGTTTACCGATCGTCAACAAAGTTTTGAAGTATTGGATTTGCAGCATAATAACGAAATACTATATGTTGCCACCCATAGTGGAATCTTCTATTATCCGCTTGAAGGGCTGGATGAGCAAAACCATCACCTGAGGAAACTCACCTCATATAAAGGAGGTAAACACGTTAACTCCATAAGCTTCTTAGATGACACATCGTTGTTGGCTTGTTCAAGCTCCATGCTGGTTAAGTATGATATTAGAAAGCATGCTACAACTGTTATTCATGAAAAGTTGCCGGAAAATGAAATGCTCACCAGGCACCTGGTAGATGGGCATGGGAATATATGGGTGGGCACCTATGGCGATGGATTGCTTCAATTGAATGGTGATGGTAAGTTGCTCAACTGGCATAAGGCCATTGATAGAGACAATGCCCTGGTAAATAATTGGGTTACTTCTTTGTGCTATTCACCAAGGCATAAGGTGCTGTGGGTAGGAACAAAGGATGGTTTTTCGGAGTATAGTGAAGATAAGTTAAGGTTCAGGCATATACAAACTAGCTCTCAGAAAGGGCGTATGACGGATAATGTGTTTTTCCTGTTTAAAGACTCTAAAAAACGTTATTGGTGGTGGACCCATACAGAGTTGTTGATTAAGGAAGGAGAGGCTGATTCGAAAGTTTTTGATTTGGTCAACTCGCACGGTGTTAATAAAGATACAGTTAATTGTGGCTATGAAGATAAGTATCAAAATATGTGGTTGGGTACTTATGAGGGCTTGCTAAAAGTGGACTTGAATAAGAATACCTATAAACGCTTATTATTTCAAAAAGAAGGAAGCGATCATAAACAACTCAATGTTATATATGCTGTAATACCAGGTAATAATGCGCTTTGGCTGGTTTCTTTCGGAGGGGTTATTCATTTGAAAAAGAGTGGTAAATACACTGTTTATCCATTTCCTGATTATGGAGAGCAAAACGGATTGCGGACAACCACCGCTTGCTTTGATACAAAAGGTATACTGTGGATTGGGAATAAGGATGGCACACTCATTTCTTTCAATCCAGTAGATAAGTCCTTTAAGCGCTTTTCGTCGACCATTGTTAATCAGCAAGGTAATGTCAGGATGAATGCCATCATGGATTTGCATGTGCAAAATGATAGCACCATCTTTTTGGCTACCTATGGTATGGGCTTGCTAAGTTTTAATACACTTAAGCAAGAGTTTAGTCAGGTACTGGATAGCGAACTGCTCACAACAAACATTTATTCGATACATGAAGATGCACAAGGTTATTTGTGGATGAATAATAATTCTCAGATTATTCGATACAATTGTGAGGATAAAAGCCTGCTCAGCTTCGGCAAGTATGATGGAATAATGTGTCGCGAATTTAACCAGACGTCCCATTTTCAGGGGAAAGATGGTACAATATTGATGGGAGGTTTCGGCGGCTTTGTCGAATATAATCCCAATACGTTCAGGTATAATACATCCATTCCTGAGGTTGATTTGGGCTCCTACTCGGTTTATGACGATCGTGAGGTGATTGGTGGTCAGGTATATACCAATTGGGAGTATTTTGGGGAGGATACCCTAACGATTCGTACCGGGCATAAGCCAATATCATTTTATGCAACAGTTTTCAACTACCAGAATTCATACCGTAATATGGTTGCCTGGCAACTCGAAGGCTATGAAACAACCTGGGATACCTTAATGTCTTTTAATTCTAAAACTTACCTGTCAATTCCTGAAGGAAAATATGTTTTGAGGGTAAAAGGCTCAAACAATGATCAGGTGTGGAATAATGAAGGCGATAGCATGGTGCTTATTGTTAAGCCTACCTTTATTAATAGCCGACTGTTCAAGGGCTTGGTGGTATTATTGGCTGCTATAGCTATATACTTGATGTATATAACAAGGATCAGGTATCTGACGAGTCAGAGAAAACGGTTGGAAGCCAAAGTGCTTGAGCGTACGCAGCAGTTGCAACAGGTGAATCATGATTTGGAAGAAAGTCGGGAAGAGATTTTGAATCAAAAGAAGGAACTGGAACGGCACCGTTACTACCTCGAAGATTTAGTGAATGAGCGTACAACGGATTTAGAGTCGGCCAAGCAGAAAGCAGAAGAAGCTGACCGCTTGAAGACAGCTTTTTTGGCAAATCTGTCGCATGAGATACGCACCCCAATGAATTCGATTATTGGCTTTTCAACCTTACTGGCCAGTGATGTTTATAACGAATCAGAGCGAAAGGAATTTGCTAATGTGGTGCAAAAGAGTAGTGATAGTTTATTGGTGCTCATCAACGATATCATCGATATATCCAGGATTGAAACCGGACAGATATTGCTGGTTAAAAAATGGGTGGATATCTATTCAATTTGCAAAGAAGCCTATAAGTCGCTTGAACTAAACGTTAGTGAAGGAGTGAGCTATTTATTGGACATCAGTGTTGAGGAAAGCGAATTGATGGTGCATACAGATGGGGAACGCTTAAAACAGGTAATTATCAACCTGCTAAATAATGCCATTAAATTTACGACGCAAGGGCACGTGAAGTTTAAGGTAAGAACAGGAGAACAGGCACTGGCCTTATTAAACGGCTCAATTGATCGGGCCTTAGTTCCTGAACAGATTGTGCTGTTTGCAGTTGAAGACAGCGGTATTGGTATTTCGAAGGAGCAGCATGAGGAGATTTTCTCTCCTTTCCAAAAAGTGCAGAACGGTAAGGATATACATGGAGGCATAGGCCTTGGACTTAGTATTGTAAGGCAACTGGTTGAAATGCTAGGAGGTAAGGTGTGGCTCAAATCCGATCTGAATGAAGGCACTACGTTCTACTTTTATATCCCCCAACAGCATGAATCCAATATGCTGAAAACCAAGAGTTGAAAGTACTAGTGAAAAAAAGCCAGGCATTAACCTGGCTTATTATTCATTGTTACTTGTGATGCCTCATTAAATTATTGGAGTTCCTTTGTATACCGATGATTCGGACATTGGCACAAGTATGCCCCGGTACTGAATGCGTTTGGCTGTATTACCTTGAACCGATGCATTGGCTATTTGGCCATCTGAGTTACAGTCGAGCCGAATGTCAAATGAACCTAAAGCTGAAGAAATATAAAGAGTGATGAAATAAGTACCCTTTTTCTCATTTTTCTTCACTTCATACTTGTTAACATTACCCCTTACTGAAACGCCTCCAACACCATTTTGTCCCATGCCTGTATTGGAACCCAGCTGCACAAAGGCTTCATCGCCTTCAACCGCAATAAAATTGAGGGTGCTGTTGACAACAACCGATGCACCTCGTTTACCGGCCAGCGTGTTGGCTTCTAATACCCACATTTGTTCATCAATGGCAGCAGCAAGTAATTTAGCCATCGCTTCTGATTGCTCTTTCTGCTCTTGCTTTTTAATTTCCCGACGTTCCTTACGAGTGAGCTCCTTGCTTTCATTTTCCTGTCCAAATACAGACAGTGAAAGGCCAAGAACTAAAGTTATTAAGACTAGTTTTCTCATAGCTGTTTCTTTAAATTAATTACCAGGATGTATAGGTTTGCAAACAATATTAATGCCACTTTATGCGGTAGCCAATATTCCATTCAATGACTTCGGCCACCGAAAAGTTATGGGTCCTCACTAAAAGTCCCAGGTACAAGTCGTTCTTAAAATGGTATTTCAATCCAAACTTCTGATAAAGATAAGGGTTGGAGTTGTTGTCTTTTTTGCGCAATGCTAATACACCCAGATAGGATGCTACCGAAAGACGATCGATAGTAAACTCATAGGTGCCATACACACCAAGCATCAGTTTGTCGGAGAATTTGTCTGCAAACTCAACAATGGGTTCTTCACTGCCATCCTCTGGGTTGGTTACAACAACGTTAGCCTTCTCATCGTAGGTTAAATCAATACCTGCACCAAATTTATTTTTCCAGGTGGTTTGCTTTAAAACGGCCGCCGATAAGTTTAAGTAAGAGTGCATAACGTCTGCTGTACCTTTTGAGTCACCAGGGTTGCTTGGTTCGTTTCGGTTATCGTATAACACGTTGCTGGAGCCTGAACCAAGCTGAATAGCCACCTCATAATGCTGTCCATAGGCTGGTTGTGGTTGTTTAATCAGCAAGGGCCTGTCCTTAAAGCTATAGCTTACTTCAATGGCTGGCGACAGAAGATTGATGCCGCTGTTCGGTTTCTTAGTTCCGCCATTTGAAAAGTGGGTGAATCCGAATGAGCCACGAACAGCCCAGCGTGAGCTCAAGTAATACTCGTAAAATAGGTTGGCATCGATATAAACCGTACGATAGGAACCAATAGCAACATTAAAAGGATTGTCGTACTTGTTATATGGTTCCCAGTTGTAGGTTAGTCCAAAGCCCAGTTCATACCCCCACATGCTTCTTTCCTTCCTTTTAAACGGAAAGCCCATGAAACCGTATAGGGCAGTAGGTGTTCCCAATTCATCCACATTAAAAAAGTTGGCATTGTAGAAGCCCACGCCATAGTATGGGAAATTAAAGATGTGATGCCATTCTTTACTGCCATCCGTCTGCACGCTATAGGCAATACTCAGCGCCTGGTAATAATCAATCACCTGGTTTGACTCATTCTCTCCCTTTAAAAAGTCGTTGGTCTGAAGCACCCGGCCGGCATGGTAGCGCATGGAAAGCGCATTGTAGCGTTTGGGTTTCTTTTTTGATGCTAATGAATCATTTTGTTGTACTTCCTGCGCACTTAGCTGAAGGCAGATAGTCATTAGGATGGTTAGTGCGATAGTTCTCATATGTTAGTAATTATTGAAATGCTGCGATATTGATTAATAGCAATTATGATCCAAAAATAGTTCTTTTGAACTGGTTAACTGAATGTTTGTGAGCGATAAGTTAATAATATTATTTAGCATTTGTTAATACATTCTGGAACTGAATTTGTTGTGCATGGTGCTAAAAATAATTGTGTATAGGTTAAAACATATTATTTGTGGCGTATTGTTGGTGTTTATGGCAACCTGGGGACTAAGCGCACAGCAGCCATTAAGCAGTAAATTCTACCAGCTGCAGTGGGATAATGATGTGTTTATGATGACCGATTATTATTATACCCAGGGCATGTCATTTACATCCTACCATCCTTTATTCGATCGAAATCCTGTCAATCTTATCCTGCTGAAGCCTAAAGGATATGTGGAGGTCATTAATGGGATTTCCATTTTTCAGAGAACATACACCCCAAAGGATATAAAGAGTGATGAGATACAATATGCCGACAGGCCTTATGCCGGCGTATTAGTACTGACATCTCATTCGAGGGCTGTTAACAGGAATAGTGGATGGATGTACCATAGTGAGCTGGATTTAGGTGTGATGGGGCCTGCTTCGGGAGCCGGGCAGGTGCAGTATAAGTATCATGACTTAACTGAGAACCAGCTGCCCAACGGGTGGCAGTATCAGCAATACAACTGGCCGATTGTTAATTACAACCTGAAGGTATATAAAGAAGTGTATCAATCTCGGGGACTGGGCTTGTATGCATTGGGTAAAGCCCGCATTGGTACTTTGCACGACGATGCTTCAGTTGGAGCACTTTTCAGACTAGGTAAGATGGATGACTATTACGAGAGTCTGGGTTTGCCCTTGCTCAATAGCGGTAGTCAGTGGCAGTTATTCTTTGAAACAGAGCCAAATATAACGGCCGTTGCTTACAACGGTACAATGATGGGAGGCTGGCACCGAAATCCGAAGATACATTACATCGAATTTGACGAAATGAGTAAATTAATTGGTACCTGGCGCTCAGGTATCGGCGCCCATTTCAGGTCTTTTGGGCTTAGTTTTGATGTTTATCTACAGTCAAAAGAATTTAAATCAGGTTCTCACCATTGGTACACCAGCACCAAGCTGTTTCTTAACTTTTAGCAGTCAGGCTATATAGTACCACTGAAGCGCCAATAATCAACATACCTGCGATGGAGATAATATCGGGTGATTCGTCTGGCAAAATCAGCCAGCTGAGGGTAGCACCAAATACCGGGATGATGAACTTGAAGATATTCAAATCAGACACCTTAATATTGGGCTTTTGCAGCAGGAAAAACCATATGGAGAAGGCAGTAGCTGATAAAAAGCTCAGCCAGCCCAAGGCTGCATAATATTCGCCTGGAAAAACAAAGCCGGAAAACGGTTCAGTGAACAGCGATGCTACAAACAAAAGTAAGCCGCCAAATATCATCTGAGAAGCATTTAATACCACAGGGGATATGCTTTGACGGTTTTTACTGACTACCACATTACCAATGCCAGAGGCGATGTTGGCTAATACCAGCAAGGCCATGCCCAGTAGCTCTGTCCATTCATTGGGGCCGTTAATGCCTTTTGGCAAAGCTATTAATACAATGCCGCCAATACCTGATGAAATAATAAGCAATTTACGAAGGCTCATTTTATCATTTTGCATCATCACATGAGCAGTAAGGGCAGCAAATAAGGGTTGCGAACCAATGATAATGGCTGCCAGCGCCCCATCAATCATATCAACTCCCCAATAAAAGAGGGCATAAAGAATAAACGTCTGAAAGGCTGAAACTTTCAGAATTAGCCAGAGATTTTGCCTGATGGCACTTATCAGTTTGGAAAATGATGGCACAAGGGGTAGTAATAATAGCCCCGAAATGAAAAAACGTAACCCTGCAAACTGCAATGGCGTTGTGTATTTGAGACCTATCTTAATGCCTACAAAGGCAGTTGACCATAGTAAGCAGGCGATAATGGCCAATAGGGTATTTTTAACTATTTCTTTTTGCATCAGTTGGTAATTATGGCGCACAAAAGTAGTAAGTATTTTTGATATAGTTTGTTGGTCAGTAGTCAGTAGTCAGTGGTTGGTGGTGCTGCTGACTAAGGTATCTGGTTGGTACATTAATGAAGGTATTTAAGCACTCGGCAAACTTTGCAAGGGATGTATGAACCTGATGGCTGATTGTCATTAGCTAAACGCACAAAGCTCTTTATCGTTAGAATAAAGCTATCTTTGCTCCATGCTTATAACACCAAATGACATTATCTACCAGGATGAGGCGATAATCGCGGTTAATAAACCCGTTGACTTGCCTGTTCATAAAAATGATTTTATGCCGGCTGATGCAGCTTATCTGACCAAGGAAGTAGGCCAATTAACCGGCAAAGCGGTTTTCCCGGTGCATCGGCTGGATGCTAAAACATCCGGTGTGATTGTTTTGGCATTGTCAAGAGAAATAGCCGCCATTCTTAGTCATCAGTTTGAGCAGCGAGAAGTGAAAAAGACCTACTTACTGGTGAGTAAAGGTTTACCTGGTGAGGGAGTGTTTGATTCCCCTGTATTGATTAAGAAAAAGAAGAAGCGACAAGCTGCGGAAACAGCCTATAAAACCCTTTCAACTGTAGAAACAGGTATTTGCTACAAGCAGGAGGTGAATGTGCCTGTCAGCCTGGTAAGAGCCATGCCTCAAACAGGTCGGTGGCACCAGTTGCGGCAGCATTTTGCCATGAATAGAACAGATATATTGGGCGATACACAGCATGGCGACTGGACCCTCAATAAAATTATGACCGAGGTGACAGGTGTAAAGCGCCTCTTATTACACGCGGCTTCACTGGAGTTTCAACATCCGCAAAACGGCCAAAAAATAAGCCTCGAAGCAATTGTGCCTGAGGCTTTTGATAGGGTGCTTACTCAACTGGCCGGACTTCAGTATTCTTTGGCTTAGCACTCTTTTTGCTGTTCAAAGGTGGCTTATACTGATCAAAACCAGCGCCGTAAACCGCCATCACATTGGCCACCGATATAAACGCATCGGGATCGGTTTCTTTAATGATTTGAAACACCATGTGTGATTCCGACTTTTTAACGATGGTGATGATGAATTCGCGATCGCCGGCATAGTAATAGCCACGCCCTTTTAAAAAGCTGAGGCCACGGTTGATTTGTGACGATAGCTTATCGGCTATTTCCTTTGGTTTTTGCGAGATGATTAATATCTGTACCGACTGACGCGAGCCTGTCAGTAACATATCTGCAATGTAGGACATCAGGCCAACTACTACAAAACCAAACACCATAGTTTCCAGCGATTCAAATACAATAAATGAAGAGCTGATGATGAAGATATCGCAGAATACCATAATGCGGCCCGGGCTGATGTTATGGTTTTTATTAATCATCATGGCAATGATCTCGGTGCCCCCGGTGCTACCACCCTGCACAAACAAGATGCCGATGCTGGCCCCCACTAAACCACCACCAATAATTGCCGCCATAAAACGATCGGTTACAATGGGTTCGGTTATAAAATAGGGAAACACGGTGATAAAAACCGACAGGGTTACCAGCGAGTAGATGGTTTTAATACCAAAACCTTTACCCAGAATCCTCATCGATAAAAGGATAAGAACACCGTTGAGCACCAGGTTGGTAGGACCAACAGGCAAATCAAAAATGAAATACAATAATGAGGATAACCCCATTACACCACCACCAACAATATCGGATGGGATAATAAACCCGGTCCAGCCAATGGCACTTACCATCAGGCCCAGGGTTATAATGGCATAGCTCTTTGCTTCTTTTAAAATAACTGATTTTGTCATCACTTTCATCCATTAAAAAAGGTGCCTGTTAAACAAGCACCTTTTCATCTAAAATCTTCTTTATTGTATTTTTATAGTGCTTTTTTGTAACAACGCTTTCTCTTATGCTGGATATGTTCAAATGACTTCCACATCTGAATAGCCACATGGTTATTTTCTAACATACCCGTGGTTTCCACGTACTTGACGCCATCCTCCTTGGCTGTTTTCCAAAGATCATTCATCAACAGGGCAGCGACACCCATTTTTTGTAATTCAGGCTTTACACCAGTCAACATCAAATCCATCTCTTTTGGTTTTTTAAGCGCTTTCATAATGTGCCACCAGCCAAATGGCAGCAGTTTGCCTTTAGCTTTTTGCATGGCTTCTGAAAGCGATGGGAGCGCTATCAAAAAGCCTGCCAATTCATCCTCTTTATCCAGGATGATTTTAACATAGCGCGGATTTAATATGGGAAAGTACTTATTAATGTAGAATTGCACCAGCTTATCGGGCAGCTGGAATGTGCCAAATAATTCGGCAAAGGCCTTATTAAATAAAGCGAATACTTTTTGCTTGTAGGGTTCGAGCTCTTTGCCCGATTTAAAATTCAAGGCTTGCAAGCCATAGCGCTTCGTTAGCATATCGGCCACCTTGAACGCTTTTTCGGGCAGTGCATCCGGAAAGGTAATACGAAATTCCACCCAGTCAATCTCTTTTTCGTAGCCCAGTGCATCAAAATGCTGCTGGTAATAGGCCATGTGATAGTCAGAGGCTACTGACGGCAACCAGTCATGCCCTTCAATTAAACAGCCCTGATGATCAAGGTTAGAGAAACCTAATGGTCCCTGCATCTCCACCATGCCTTCTGCTTTGAACCACTGTTCAACAGTTTCAAACAGCTGCTGGCTAACCGCCTTATCGTTGATGAACTCAGGACGGGTAAAACGCCCAATGTTCTGGCCTTTCTTCTCAATCCACAGTGAGTTGATGATACCGCCGATGCGCCCCACGCATTTGCCATCCTGGTAGGCTACCCACATTTTTACCTTGCAAAATTCAAAGGCCGGATTCTTATCGGGCAACAGGGCATGCAGCTCGTCTTTTTTCATAGGAGGCACCCAGTTAGCCTCGTTTTTATAAAGTATATATGGAAGATTAACGAAGTCGTTAAGTGTCTTATTGTCAATTACCTCTTTTATCTCAATAGCCATATTGAAAACGTTTAGATTATTGCCGCGAAGTTAATACATTAAATTGGGTTAATCCTGAAAAAAAGTGACAATAGGGGCAAGAGTTTTCTGTTTTAGGACATAGAATGTGTATTTTAGTGTTATGATAAAGAAGTTGCTGAAGAAATATGTCTTGACGACAATAAGCTTTTCGCTGGTGCTGGCCCTGATGGTATTTGCATTCACGCGAATGGGCTTGCATTATCCCGCCTGGATGGAGCGTTGGTATTCGCAAGGCCTTTATCCGGTGATGATTACCGGTCTTTCGGCCTTCAGTAATCTGTTTCCCTTTTCGCTGGATGATTTGTTTTATGGCACGCTGCTTAGTGGCGGATTATTCATTACTATCTTAGTCGTTTTCAAACGCATTGGTTGGCTACAGTATTTTAGATACCTGGTTATTACGCTGGCGCTCACCTATAGTTTGTTTAATATCCTGTGGGGATTTAACTATTACCGTAATGACTTAACTACACGCCTTGAGCTGCAAGCGGCCGAGGCCAATGTTGAGGAACTGATGGACGTGTTTGGCTGGCTCATAGAGGAGGTGAATAGTAGTTATACCCCTATATATACTATTGACGAAACAGAAGTGCGTGATTTATTGGCGAATGCTTACCATGAGCATGCCGAGTTTTTGAAGATTGATCGCATTTCAGCCCAAAGTCATCCCAAAGCTATTACACTCAGTCGCCTGTTTGCTTCCGCCACTATATCGGGCTACTATGGACCTTTCTTTGGAGAGGTACATGTCAACCAGTATATGTTACCGCTGGAAGTGCCGGCTGTAATGGCTCACGAGATGGCGCATCAGCTGGGGATTACCAGCGAGGCCGAAGCCAATTTTTATGCCTGGTATGTTTGTTCTCATTCTGCAGATAAACGTTTAGCCTACAGTGCTAACCTATATTTACTCCGCTATTTCGCGTATGCCTGTTACCGTTATGACGGTTTCAGGGAGTTGGTAAAGAACATCCGTTATGAGGTGCGGCATGATTTTTATAAATCGCAGTTCCACTGGATGCAACTGATGGACAGGAGGGTGGATATGGTGGCTGGTAAGGTGAATGACGCCTACCTGAAAACCAACAGTGTTGAAGCCGGTATCGAAGATTATGAAGGTGTAGTAAAGTATGTCATGGATTTAAAAACATCAGAATTATCAGGTCAATGAGTCTGAATGCTTTGATAAAAAGCACTTTATTGTTGATTAATGGAAGAAAAGTTGTTGTGGTGCTCACTATTTTTGTATGAGTTAAAACCAACACAAAATGAGAAAGCCTGAAATTATTCATCACGATGGTAAACGTATTTTTTATATGGACTTTACCGGCATCCGCTCCACTCCTGAAGTGGAAGCACTGATTAAAGAAAGTAAAGATTATATTCGAATGCAGCCCGAAAAGTCAGTAATAACCCTGACTAATATTCAAGGGATGCACTTCAATTCAGAGATTAAAAATGCGTTTTCCGAATTTATTGGCGGCAACAAAGCCTACGTAAGTCATGGTGCTGTGGTGGGCTTATCGGGCTTGCAGCGCATAGTATATAATGGTATTATGAAGATAACAGGGCGGGATATTCGTTCGTTCGAAACCCTTGATATGGCCAAAGACTGGCTGGTGTCGAAGGATGCTGTTGAAGTTTAATTAGTTGTTTTTTGAAAGAGATGGGGGCACTAGCCCCTTTTTTTTGTCCGAATGTTGAGAGTTGCGAGTTCACAGTTTCGGGTTCTGGGTTACAGGTTAGGGGTTCTAGTGAAGGGATCGCATCTTTATGAAAAGCATGGACATAGAGATGCGATCCTTTTCATGGTTTAGGGTTGCTTTTTATCAGCTTGGGGGTTCCCATCATCTTCCGTCATCCGTCCTCTGTCATCCATCTCTTCATAAAATCTTAATGCCTATTATTTACTATAACGCCAAAAAAATATCAACTTTGCAGCTTGTTCTATTTATTACGGGGAATGTTAAATTATCGTTTTATAGGTAAGGTGCTGGGGCATATCCTTCTGGCATTGAGTGTGTTTATGTTTGTGTGTGCCTTGGTGGCCTATTTGTACGGAGAAGATGATGTACAGGCGCACCTGATTTCGGCCATCACCTGTCTGGTAATTGGTGGTATATCAAGTTGGGTGTGGCGCTCTAAAACGGTTGATGTAGGCCGGCGCGAAGGTTTCGTGATTGTGACATTTGTGTGGATCATCATGTCCTTATTTGGTAGTTTACCTTATATACTAAGCGGCACTATTCCTGGTTTTACCAATGCCTTCTTTGAAACTATTTCGGGTTTTACCACCACCGGAGCATCTGTAGTGACTGATATTGAGGCTTTACCTCATGGCATATTGCTTTGGCGTAGCATTACCCATTTAATTGGAGGGATGGGCATTGTGGTATTGGCCGTGGCTATTTTACCCTATTTTGGTTTTGGCGGTATGTCATTATACAATGCCGAGGCAGCCGGTATTACCAATGATAAGCTGCATCCGCGAGTGAAACATACAGCCAAGTTGCTGTGGCGCATCTATGTGGTGCTGATACTGCTCGAGACTGGTTTTCTGGTAATTGGTGGCATGCCGGTTTTTGATGCTTTCTGCCATAGTTTTGCCACCATAGCCTCCGGTGGTTTCTCCACTAAGAATGATAGTATTGCAGGTTATTCGCCCTATATTCAATACGTCATCATTGTGTTTATGCTATTTGCCGGTACCAATTTTACGCTGTTCTATTTTGTGTGGAAGGGTAAACTCAAGAAAGTATTCGAAAATCAGGAGTTCAGGGTGTACCTGACTGTGATTGCAATTGTAACTGCTATTGTTACGGTGACACTGGTGTTTTTGGATCATCACAATGGCGAAGAATCATTGCGTAAAGCCTTGTTTCAGGTGGTAAGCCTGGTGACCAGCACGGGTTTTGCAACGGCTGACTATACAGCCTGGCATCCCTATCTGACCTATCTGATGTTTCTGTTGCTGTTTAGTGGAGCCTGTGCGGGTAGTACCTCTGGTGGTATCAAAATCATGCGGCACTCCATCCTGTTCAGAAATACCTTGCTGGAGTTTAAGCGCATGGTGCATCCGCATGCCGTTCTTCCGCTTCGTATCCAGGATAAAGTGATAGCGTCCGAAACGGTTTATAAGGTGTTGGCTTTTGTAATGTTGTACATGACTATTTTTTCTATTGGTACTTTTGCCCTCACATTTTTTGGTATGGATATGGATTCAGCCATGGGTGCTGCCGCCACTACCATGGGTGGTATAGGCCCGGGAATTGGCACTGTAGGCCCGGTTAATAACTTTTTTGCAGTGCCTCAGGCTGCTAAGTGGGTGCTGTCGTTGCTAATGCTCCTTGGTCGCCTCGAATTGTTTACAGTGCTCATATTGTTCTCGCCCAATTTTTGGAAGAATAATTAAAATAGACACACATATTAATTGAAAAAGTAACATCTTTGCTACTGAAATTTCTGTGAGAAATAATGCTTAACACTCGATTTATAGTCCTGGTACTCGGTCTGCTTTTAGTTGTTGAAGGCGTGTTTATGTTACTGTCGGCCGGCGTATCATTGTTGTATGGCGAATACGATTTGCCCTATCATCTTATTTCAGCTGCTATTTGTATTGCTTTGGGAGGCACAGCGAGTGCTCTATTGTGGAAGGCGCCAAAGAATATTGGTAAGCGTGAAGGTTACCTGATTGTAGCCCTGGTGTGGGTGGTGTTCTCCTTTTTTGGCTTATTGCCCTTTTACCTGAGTGGCGCTATCCCATCTTATACCGATGCTTTTTTTGAAACGATCTCGGGCTTTACCACTACTGGTAGTAGTATACTAAATGATATTGAAGCCTTACCCCACGGCTTATTGTTTTGGCGAAGCCTGATTCAATGGCTGGGAGGTATGGGAATCATCGTATTATCGTTGGCCATATTACCGGTATTGGGTGTAGGAGGTATGCAGATGTTTATTGCAGAAGTGCCCGGGCCCGCACCTGATAAGCTGCATCCGCGCATTACCGAAACAGCCAAGCGATTGTATGGCATCTATGTGCTGTTCACCATCAGTGAAGCTATTCTGTTGGTAATAGGAGGTATGACCCCTTTTGATGCCATCTGTCACTCGTTTACCACCATGGCAACCGGTGGTTATTCCACCAAGCAAGCCAGTGTAGCCTATTTTTCATCACCCTATATTCAGTATGTAATTATCCTGTTTATGTTTATTGCAGGCGCCAATTTTACCTTGTCCTACAGTGTTCTGCGGGGTAAGTTGAAAAAGGTGGTGAAGGATGAGGAGTTTCAGGCTTATACCGGTATCATTATTGGCGTTAGTGCATTGGTGGCAGCTGTGCTCTATTTTACCGAAGGCCATGCATTATTTGAAAAAGCCTGGCGCGATGGTTTGTTTCAGGTGGTGTCGATTATAACCACAACCGGTTATGCTACCGCCGATTATCTGCTTTGGGTGCCCTTTTTAAGTATCGTCATCTTTCTGTTGATGTTTACAGGAGGTTCGGCTGGTTCTACAGGCGGAGGTATTAAGATTGTGCGTATTGTGCTGCTGATGAAAAATAGTTTCTTTGAACTGAAGCGATTGGTTCACCCCAATGCGGTGATTCCGGTACGATATAACAACCGGGCCGTTAATCAGGGCATCATTACCAACGTACTGGCTTTTATCGTTATTTACATGATGACGGTGGGTATTGCCATGATTATCATGAGTATCATGGGCTTTGACCTGGATACAGCCCTGGGTGCTGTGGCCACCTCCATAGGTAATATAGGTCCGGGACTGGGCGATGTGGGGCCGGCCCTCAACTTCTACGAAGTGCCGGCTTTTGGTAAGTGGTTTCTGTCTTTCCTGATGCTGATAGGTCGTTTAGAACTGTTCACTATCATCGTATTGTTTTCACCTTATTTTTGGAAAGAGTAGTCGTTTTTACTCCTTACGGCTTTTGATTAGCTGCTCTACTTCTTCCAATGTTGAAAGAGGTAAGGAGTTGAGTTCCCGGGTTAGGTCAAACACTTTTTCTGTTCGGCGCAGTTCGTTTAAGGGGTGATTGGCCGGTATTGACTCGTTTCTTGGCGTCCATTCCATAAAGTCGTTGGGCGTGCAGCCTATGCATATGCACAAGCGCTCCAGTAAATCCAGATTCAGGCGGTTAACGCGGTTGTTCTTTACTTTACTGGCAAAGCTTTCAGAAAAGCCGGCTTTACGAAGAAAGGTAAATGGGCGGTCGATGGCTTTGGCCTTAAAAATGCGGGTAAAATTGTATCGTAACATGCCTGAAGAGGTTTAGTTTGGTGTTGGTTGATTTTAATTGTGTCAATAGTATTTTTAATTGTTTAAAAAGCAAGGTAATTGATTTTGTCTACAATGTAAATAGTGTCAACCAATATGTATTTGTTCAGAATAGTATCAAAACATTTTATAACTAAAATGTAATTGCTTCAAATAGTATTCAAGTTAGCTAAAATCAAAATGTAATTGCTTCAAATAGTATATAAGTTAGCTATAAATGAAATGTAATTGTTTTAATCAGAAGTAAAATTGGTTAAAACACATTTGTAATTGCTTCAAGCAGTATTTAGTAGTGTATTGTAAGTAATAACTTGTGTCAAACAGAAAGTAATTGATGAATCACCAAAGGCAGGTGATGTGTTTTGTAGAAAAGTGAGGTCGTATTATGATATGAAGCGCTACCAGAACGTCAAATGGTTCGAATATGCATGTACACTTCACAAGTTGATTCTTGTTTCCCGTAGATAGCGCAGATTTAAGCAGGGAAAGCGTCCATTTCTTAAAGAGAAGACCTTTTCCAAAGTTCTCAACTTTGGAAAAGTTTTAGGAAATCGTCAGGCGCAGCTAGAGTTCGATTTCTCCCTTTCCATACCTTACAACTTCCAGTTCATCGTTGGTGCAGTCAATAATGGTTGAAGGTTCGTTATCGCCATAGCCGCCATCAATCACCACATCCACCAGGTCAGCAAATTTCTCATAAATGAGTTCAGGATCGGTGGTATATTCAATCACATCATCTTCATCCCTCACCGAAGTGGATAGGATAGGGTTACCCAGTTCTTTTACCAGTTCGCGTATAATATTATTATCTGGCACCCTGATACCAATGGTCTTTTTATTGTTCTTAAACAGTTTGGGTACATTGCTGTTGGCTGGCAATATAAAGGTGTAAGGTCCCGGCAGGTGTTTTTTCATCAGCTTAAACACATGGTTGTTTAAGGGCTTTGTAAAATCTGAAATATGACTCAGATCGTAGCAGATGAACGAAAGGTTGGCTTTTTTCAGGTTGATATCCTTGATGCGGGCCACCTTTTCAACAGCCTTAGCGTTGTTAATGTCGCAGCCAATACCGTATATGGTGTCGGTAGGGTAAATAACGATACCACCATTGCGCAGCACATCAACTATTTTGTGAATTTCTTTTTCGTTCGGATTTTCCGGGTAGAGCTTGACAAACATGATAATTGCTTAGTTTGCTTAAAAGTAGCAAATAAAATCTAAATAAGGGATACAAAAAAAGGTTCTGCTATTACTAACAGAACCTCATTGGTGGGGAGAGCAGGATTCGAACCTACGAAGACATAAGTCAGCGGAGTTACAGTCCGCCCCAGTTGGCCACTTTGGTATCTCCCCAACTGAAAAACTTCAATAAAAAAGCCATTCTTCAGAATGGCTTAGAGCGGAAGACGGGGCTCAAACCCGCGACCCTCAGCTTGGAAGGCTGATGCTCTATCAACTGAGCTACTTCCGCAATAATAAAAAATATTGAGCCTGTGGAGGGACTCGAACCCCCGACCTGCTGATTACAAATCAGCTGCTCTAGCCAGCTGAGCTACACAGGCAATTTTGTGGGGAGAGCAGGATTCGAACCTACGAAGACATAAGTCAGCGGAGTTACAGTCCGCCCCAGTTGGCCACTTTGGTATCTCCCCATCAATTACTTTCAATATTTTTAATTCTTTCTCACAACGCGTTTGTTGTTGAGAGCCTGTGGAGGGACTCGAACCCCCGACCTGCTGATTACAAATCAGCTGCTCTAGCCAGCTGAGCTACACAGGCAAGGTGGGTAAGCTACCCATATCGCACTGCTACAACCGTCTACCCTTGCTGCCGCCAGGCCCTGGGGGAATTCAACAGGAGCTAGTCGTATGGGACTTACCCGTGTTTCTTTGTGATTGCGGATGCAAAAGTATAACATTTCCTTTTACGTGCAAATATTACAGCGCACTTTTTTTGTCTGAAATATCTAAAGTGGTGAAAATGACAAACAAAAATTTTCGTTTTTTTTCTTTGCAAGCTCCCGATAAATAATTTGAGGCTCTATTCGGCGTGTTTAAAAGGATATTTGTACTTTAGTTGACGATAACTTAAAAACTAAATTATGGAAAATCAAACACCATCTGTAGGAAAAAGTGCGATGACCTATGGCTTGTATATGGGACTGGCACTTGTTGTTTATTCACTTATCATTTATCTGGTAGGGTTAACAGGCAATAAAGCGGCCGGTTGGGTGTCCTATATTATTATCATTGCCATGCTGGCATTTGCTATGATGAATTTCAGAGATAAAGTAAATGGCGGATACCTGAGATATGGCCAGGGGGTTGGCTTAGGTATATTAACTGCTCTTTACGGCGGGATACTGTCAAGTATTTTCACTTTTATTTTGGTGAAGTATATTGATCCTGGAGTAATTGAGCAGATTGTTAATCAGGCAATGGAAGAGGCTATGGCCGGAGGAGCCAATGAGGAAGCTTTAGCCATGGCAGAGAAAATGGTGAGAATGTTTACCAGTCCTATAGCCATGTTATTAATGGGTATAGTAGGTAGTGCTTTTATAGGAGCCATTATTTCTCTTATCTTAGCAGCAATATTTAAAAAAGAGCCTCCGGTATTTGAACCTACCGAAGCAGCAGAGTAAGCAAATTATGGATTTATCAATTGTCGTTCCGTTATTCAACGAAGAGGAGTCAATTAAGGAATTATATAACTGGATTCAGCGGGTGGTGAGCCCGCTGAACTGGTCTTACGAGGTCATTTTTGTTGATGATGGCAGTACCGACACCTCCTGGCAGGTGATTGAGGGGCTGCGTCAGGAGTCGGCTCATGTAAAGGGTATTCGCTTTCGTCGCAATTATGGTAAGTCGGCCGGCCTGTATTGTGGCTTTGACGCCGCACAGGGTGATGTGGTGATTACCATGGATGCCGATTTGCAGGATAGCCCCGAAGAGATTCCTGAATTGGTGCGTATGGTTAAGGAAGAAGGGTACGACATTGTAAGTGGCTGGAAAAAGAAACGCTACGATCCCTTGGGAAAAACCCTGCCCAGTAAGCTGTTCAACCGCACGGTGCGCATGGTGTCGGGCATTAAATTGCACGATTTTAACTGTGGACTGAAAGCTTATAAGCTGGATGTGGTAAAAAACATTGAGGTATATGGCGAAATGCACCGCTATATTCCACTCATTGCCAAGCAGGCTGGTTTTAGCCGAATAGGTGAGAAGGTGGTGCAACACCAGGAACGTAAATACGGTGTTTCGAAATTTGGTATTGAACGCACCATTAAGGGCTTTCTGGACTTGTTGTCGGTCACTTTTATTTCCAAGTTCGGTAAGCGCCCCATGCATCTCTTTGGCGCGTTGGGTACGCTCATGTTTGTGGTTGGATTTTTGTCGGCTTTGTGGTTAGGTTTAAGTAAGCTGTGGTATGTCTATCACAATATAACAGCACGATTGGTAACGGATAGTCCGTATTTCTACATTGCCTTGGCCAGCATGATTATTGGTACGCAGCTGTTTTTAGCAGGCTTTTTAGCTGAGCTTGTTTCACGCAATGGACACGAAAGAAATAATTACCAAATTTCAGAACGAATAGACTAATGGCATTTTACAGTGAACTGGTAGAGGCTTACGATGCGGTATTTCCGCTTAATCCCAAACAGCTCGAGTTTGTGCAGCAAGCATGTGGTGGTTCGCTGGCTGCAAAAAGTGTGCTGGATATGGGTTGCGGTACGGGCTCTTTATCTATAGCTATGGCCCGCCAGAGTGCTAAGGTGCGCGCTTTCGATTTTGATGCTGAAATGGTGGCTAAGGCCGGGGAGAAGCGTCCTCAGGCACTTGATTTACAGTTTCAGCAGGGTGATATGCGACTGGTGGATACCTATTTTCTACCCATGCTGTTTGATGCTGTCTTGTGTTTTGGCAATACGCTGGTACATTTAGATTCGTCCGATGAAGTAGCGTTAACCATTGAAAAAGTGGCTGGCAGACTAAACGCAGGAGGCAAGTTAATGCTGCAAATCGTGAGTTACGATCGTGTACTTGATAATCAGGTGACGAGTCTGCCTACGATCAATACTGCTGAATATTCATTTGTACGTCATTATAAGCACCGTACTGATGGTAAAATTGATTTCTCAACATTGTTGGAGACACCTACTGCAAAAATTGAGAACTCAGTACCTTTACTGGCACTTCGAAAAGAACAGCTGGAAGCCATTCTAAAAGAATACTTTTCTGAAATCAATTGTTTTGGGGGTTTTGACCGTTCGCAGTGGTCGCCAAATACTTTTCATTTGGTTGTAGAGGCTATAAAGTAGCTTTTAACAGCTCAAGTACTTTTTGATCTATCGGAAATGTAAATTTATCAGGAGTCAGGCTTTCAATTGCTACCCACCTGAATGCTTGCGCACCTTCAACTTTTGGTATTTGATTAATAACGGAGGTGGTGGGTATTTTATCAATATCAGTACTCTCCACAAGGTAGTAAATGCTTATTAGTTGCATGTCTTTAAAGAAGAGGGCTTTCTGAAAATAGTCAGTGGTGTAAAAATGTGCCTTTATGCTCACGTTTATGTCGAGTTCCTCTTTGAATTCACGTTTCAAACACTCAATAGTGCCCTCGCCATATTCGAGTCCGCCGCCCGGAAACTTTGTCATGTACATACCCATCCGATATTCATCAGTAATCAATACTTGTTTTAGCGTATTGATGAGCAAACCGTAAACGCGAATATTGAAATGGCCAGAAGGATTCATATTAGAAGAAAAACACCGGGCCATTAAGTGTGTAAACCGCGAGCAAGGATTTGCTACTGGCCCGGTGGGTTAAACTAATTCGATTTGTTTATCAACAAATTTAATGATTTCTGCCACTTGTGAAGGGTGAAACCAATTTATTTCTTTGTCGCGCCTGAACCACGATAGCTGGCGCTTGGCATAGCGACGCGAATTGCGTTTGATTAGCTCAATGGCTTTATCGGCATCGTACTCGCCATCCCAATGGGCAAATATTTCTTTATAACCAACCGTATTGAGTGAATTACTTTCCTTAAGGTGATAAAAGTTTTTGGCTTCCTCAAACAGGCCATCTTCAATCATCATGTCCACCCGCTGATTGATGCGCGAGTATAGTTCGTTGCGGTCCATGTCCAGACCAATTTTTATGATGTTAAAGGGGCGCTTTCGGCTCGAATTGGTGCGCAGAGAGCTATAGGGCTGACCCGTCATCAGGCACACTTCAACGGCATGCATCACTCGCTTGTGGTTCTTTAAATCCACCTGATCATAAAATACAGGGTCCAGCATTTTCAGCTGTCTTCTGACGGCCTCCAGTCCTTCGTTGTTATATAAGTCCATCACCTCCTGACGCAGTTCCGGATCGATGGTGGGCAGCTCATCAATGCCTTTACAAACCGCATCAACATACATCATAGAACCGCCTGTCATTAACACCTGCTGATGCGATTGAAACAGGTTGTCCAATAATTTAAGCACATCCTGTTCGAACTGGTAGGCATTGTAATAGTCGTTGACTGAATGGGTGGCCACCATGTGGTGTTTTACCCGTTGGAGTTGCTCTTCGGTAGGAGCAGCAGTGCCTATCTTTAGTTCTTTAAATATTTGCCGACTGTCCGATGATATTATTTCTGTATTCAGATGCTCGGCCAGTTGCAGACATAGTTCTGTTTTGCCAATGCCTGTTGGTCCAATTAAAACAATAAGAGAATGTGTCATTGCGGGTTTAGTATTGATCGGCTAGATCGTCCAGATTCAGATCGGTGTCCAGATCATCTAATTCATTAAATTTCATTGAGTCGAGTGAGCCATCAAATTCGTCATCAAACTGGTCGATAGCCGGCTTGGAAATATCTTCACTGAAATCGCTGATTTTAATTTGTTCTGGCGCTTCACCCTCCAGTCGGTAGCTGTTTGGTTGTTCGAGTTGACCTTTGGCTGTTTGTATCACTTCAATAAAAAAGGCTCTCTCAGAGAAGAAATCAAAAACATACAGCATGCGCTGCCCCTCTTCAAACAGATGATCGGCCAGCAGAGTGTCCTGCATGACCTTTATATTATCCGAGTTGTCATCGGCCATATCAAACAAGGTTATTTCAGTTTCCTTATTCCATTGGCTATCGGTTATGACAAAAGAAGCCATCTGTGTGGCATCATAGTTTAATGTGCTCTGGATAAATGAATGTAAATTGGCAAATGACATACTATCATCTATGGCCATCTCATTCACAAAATTATCGACCTCACTCGATAATATCCTCAGATATATAATCATCGTGCTTGTTTTTGGTTGTTGGAGTCCGATCTGCAAAAGTATTAAAAATAACGTTTACCTGATGCATTTTGTTATCCATTTGGTTTAAACATTGCTCAACGATGATTTGTTACTTAAGCGATGAAATTAATCTTATTAATTATGAAGCAAATGATTTATGTTATTATCGGATTAATAGTTGGTGCACTGGTAATGCTTTTTGTTGTAAGAAGCCTCGCACCTAAAATGATGCTGGTAGAAAGCCAAAGCATGTATTCTTTTGAAGAAACACTGGAACGCCTGCAGGCGGCCGTTGATGAAAAAGGCTGGAAAACCCCTCATGTTCATGATTTACAAGCTACCATGGCTAAATTTAACTATGATGTTAATAAAGTCAAGGTAATGGAAGTGTGTAAGCCTGATATAGCTCAGTTAATATTATCGAAAGATGACGAACGTATTGCCTCAACCTTGATGCCATGCCGTATTTCGGTGTATGAAAAGAGTGATGGAAATGTTTATGTTTCGCGGCTGAATAGTGTTAAGATGGGCGGTTTGTTTGGCGGCATCATTAAGCAGGCCATGGATGTGGCCGGTAATGAGAGTGAGCAGATTATTCAAACCGTTGTTGCTCAATAATAATTCAAACAACCTAATAATTTAAAGATACCTAATGCAGAAGTTAGCAGTACTTGTTTTGGCCATTCTGTTTATGGCCTGTAGTTCTTCGTCCAATAAAAAGGAGCAAAGTCAAGAAGTGAAAGCTGTTGAAAAAACACAGCACCCCGGAGAAATTCAATATAAGCGTCATTGCTTATCGTGCCATCAAAAGAATGCTGGCGGTATACCTGGTATGTATCCGCCGCTGGCAGATAATAAAGTGGTATCGGGCGAAAAGGAGCCATTAATCAATATAGTGCTTCATGGTTTAAGTGGTGAGATTGAGGTAAATGGCGAAAAATACAATGGAGTGATGGCCAGTTATAAAAATTTGTCTGATAAGGATATTGCAGATGTTTTGAATTATTTGCGCTCTGGCTTTGGTAATTCAGGCGAGGCCATAACGCCAGCCGAAGTTAAAAGCCTGCGGTAGTTGAGCTTGATATTATTTATCTATTTTTACAAGCTGAACAGTCAAAACATACCATAAATGAATAATCACAAAAAGGGATTTATTACCCGTTCGTTGCATGCCCGCTTTCCTAAGGGTGATGCCTACAATGCGTTACATATGCCTGTATACGATGGTGTTGCCTATGAATTTGACTCGGCTGAGGATATTGCCGAAACGTTTGCAGGGAAAAAGTTTGCTCATGCTTACTCGCGTACATCCAATCCAACTGTGGAGTATTTTGAACAGAAAATGAAGGCGGTGACTGATGCGCATGCTGTTGTGGCACTGGCATCGGGTATGGCTGCTATCTCTAATGTTTTGCTCAGTCTTGTTGAAAGTGGAGGAAATATTGTAGCATCTAATCAGTTGTTTGGGCATTCGTACGCTTTGCTCAAACAAACATTGCCGGCTCTGGGTATTGACGTTCGATTTGTGGATATGACTAACCTGGAAGCAGTACAGCAAGCCACTGATGATAAAACCAGGGCTTATTTCTTTGAGACCATTACCAATCCCCAGTTGGAGATTGTTGATTTGAAGCAACTTAGTGAGCTGGCTAAGTCCAATGGGGTGGCAGTAGTGTGTGATAGTACCATCACACCTCCATATGTGTTTAATTCAAAAATATTTGGGGTCGATGTGGAGGTGATGTCAACTACTAAGTTTATATCGGGTGGAGCAGCTGCATTTGGGGGTGTAGTGCTTGATAATGGTACTTTTGATTATTCAGTATTGCCGGCGCTGAAGCAATGGTCCGGTAAATTTGGAAAGGATGCTTTAGTAGCGCGAATACGTAAAGAAATATTCAGGCATTTGGGCGGTACAATGACAGCTCATACGGCTCATTTTATGAATTTGGGGCTTGATATTATGCCTCTACGAGTTGATCGTTGCGTTGATAATTGCAAACAGCTGGCAGCCTTTTTTGAGGCCCATCATGGCATTGTGTCGTATAACTATCCGGGTGTAACAGGCAATCAAGGTTATGATTTAGCCCAAACACAGTTTGGTGGCAAGCCAGGTGCTGTTATGACCTTTGATTTAGCATCTAAAGAAGCCTGTTTTCAATTGTATAATCGCTTAAAGGTGATGCGCCGGGCAACTAATCTCAACGATAACAAAACGCTCATCATTCATCCGGAGTCCACCATATATGCCGAGTTCTCCGACGAAGAAAAGATGGCTATGGATATCCGACCAACCATGATGCGTTTGTCCGTGGGCATTGAAGAAGTTCAGGATTTGATCGCTGATTTTACACAAGCTTTGTAAATTTGCATCATGCGTAAAATTCATCATCTTATTGGGGGCTTATTATTATGCTTAAGCTGGCCTGTATTTGCTCAGGAAGACGCTCAGGCTGATTCGACTAATAGAACCCTGGTAGAGCAGGCTGCCGTGCTGGTAGAGGATATGATTGATATGGTAACCGTTGAGCGCGGGCGTTCCACTTTATCTTTCTATCCAATGGCAGGCTATTCACCCCGTACAGGTTTTGAAATAGGAGTGATGCCGGTATGGCGTATTAAACCCCGTCATACAGATGAATGTCGCTTTTATCGCCCAACTACATTTGCACCATCTATAAAGGTTTCTACCAAGGGAATGTACGAGGTGGAGCTCGATGCACTGGCTTTTACTGCCAATCGCTGGATGTTTATTTCAAAGTTTCAATACCTTTATCTGCCCGATGAGTTTTATGGTATTGGTAACCAGGTCAAGCAACCTCCGTTTTCGAGCTACGACATCAATCGTTTCGCATTTAATTCAAATATTCTTAAGGGTATAAATGAGAGTTTGTTTTTGGGGGTTAGGTTGGATGTTAACTATGACAGATATTCAAATTTTGAAGGCGATCTCCTGAATCCGTCCGTCCTTGGTTATGAAGGTGGATGGGTCAATGGTATCGGGCCGGGCATGGCTTTCGATAATCGCGATGATCAACTGTATCCTACGAAAGGTTGGTTTGTTATTTTTACGTCCACCGCATACGATAACTTTACTGGTAGCGATTATAGTTTTGTGTCAGGAAATCTTGATGTGCGTAAGTTCTGTTCAATCAATGGGGATAAATCTATCCTTGGCTTTCAGGTCGTTGTCAACTCTACTTCAGGCGATGTGCCTTTTTATAAATTATCTTCCATTGGAGGAAAGCGCATGTTGAGAGGTATTGCACATCCATACCGTTATATCGATAAGCACTCTTGGTTTACCCAGGCAGAGTGGCGTCAGCATATCTGGTGGCGATTAGGAGGTGTCTTGTTCTCTGGTGTGGGTAAAGTGTCTCCTGAATTCATGCAGCGTCCACTGGCCGATTTACACGTTGTTGGTGGTGCCGGGCTCCGTTTTAGGGTATTGCCAAAAGAAGGACTTAACTTCAGAATGGACTTTGGTATGACTAATAAAGGTGATAACGGCGTTTATTTCACTATTCGTGAAGCTTTCTAAAATGTGTACTGCATATTATCTCTGAATACCTATAAAACAAGTAGGAATACTAGGTTTTTTGTGGTTTTTTTATTTCTTGTTAATTGTCACATAATCAGCTTTTAACGTAAAATCCTATTAGATATATAGGATAAAAAGGTATTTTATTTCTTGGAGTTACTAATAAACTGATTCATATTTGCTAACAGAAAAAGCAAAATAGTAGGATATGTTTCCAAAGAAAGTACATTATGGCTTACGTTTTTTATTGACCTTATCGGGTCTGGCAGAAGGTACTCACCTTGGAGTAGCTGAGATTGCCGAGCGCGAACAGTTGTCGGTGAAATTTTTAGAAGCTATTGCAGTGACCCTTCGTAAAGAAGGTATTGTGGATGTGCGACGCGGAGCAGGAGGAGGTTATAGTCTGGCGCGACCTCTAAAAGACATAACGCTTTACCAGATTGTATTGGCTTTGGATGAGAAACTGGATAAAGAAATATCAACAGAAGGGCATAATACTGAAAAAGCTGTAGGACGGTTTTTGGTAAGTGTGCGTAACGATTATGGACGCCTGTTACGACGTGTTACTTTGGAGAAGCTGAAGAACTACTATGCTGAAGAGAATGAAAGAATAATGTATTATATATAAAAATTAAACCGTAGAAACCATGAGTAAGATTGCACAGAATGTTACCGAGTTAATTGGAAAAACCCCTCTTGTAAAAATTAACAGGCTAGCTAATGGAGCCAGTGCCGAAGTAGTAGCCAAATTAGAGTATTTTAATCCGGCCAGCTCGGTGAAGGATCGTATCGCCTATGCTATGATTAGTGATGCCGAACAAAAAGGGTTGCTGGATGCAGAAACAGTAATTGTAGAGCCTACCAGTGGTAATACCGGAGTTGGATTAGCTTTTGTAGCAGCAGTTAAAGGCTATCGTTTGATTTTAACCATGCCTGAAAGCATGAGCATTGAGCGTCGTAAGCTGCTTATTAAGTTCGGTGCCGAGTTGGTGCTGACTCCAGCTGAAAAGGGCATGAAGGGTGCAATTGAGCGGGCTGATGAAATTGCCGCCGAATTACCGAAGGCTTTTATCCCCCAGCAGTTTAACAATGCAGCTAATCCGGCTATTCACAGGTGCACAACTGCCGAAGAAATTTGGGAAGATACCGATGGTAAAGTAGATATCTTTGTAGCAGGCATAGGAACAGGTGGTACGATTACCGGTGTTGGTGAGATTCTTAAGCAACGTAATCCAAATGTGAAGATTGTGGCTGTTGAACCTGAGGCTTCTCCGGTATTGTCCGGAGGTCAGCCAGGGCCACATAAAATTCAGGGTATTGGTGCTGGTTTTGTGCCTAATGTGTTAAATACCGATGTATTTGATGAGGTGGTGAAGGTAAGCAATGAAGATGCCATTGAAACAGCACACAAAGCAGCCAAGAAAGAAGGTATACTATGTGGTTATTCTTCAGGAGCAGCACTATTTGCAGCTATTAGCGTGGCACAACGCCCTGAAAATACCGGTAAGCGCATTGTGGTGGTGTTGCCTGATACCGGGGAGCGTTACCTGAGCAGCTTCAACATCGACTAAAAAAACTTCGGAATAACTTGAGATATTAAATGGATGTAATCCGTGTGGTGGTGATAAACCACCTCACGGCCCGGCATTCAACACCCTAAATTTTCAGAGTGATGCTACAGTATAAGTGTTTGCTTACAAGCTTATCTTGCCGAATGCCCGGCCGGGCTTGATATCATTCTTCAGGCCGGAATATATTTTCGGTTACCTAATAAATATTTAATAGTGTTTTTTATTGGCAGCAGATTGCTGCAATTGATTGTATTACAAGATAAATACGATTTAGGATGTCACAGCATATAACAACCGGTGTTTTATCGGAAACATTACTGGGAGAAGCCAATCACCTGGTGAATAAACTCTCTAAGGAACAGTTGCTTTGGTTAGGTGGATACCTGTCGGGCATTGGGCTAAACGGACAGCAGGATACTGCAGTTGCATGTCAGCAGGAGGTTACTAATGGAACAGGATTAAATGGCAATCAAACAGCAACCGCTAGTCTTAAGGTGCTGGTAGGTTCACATTCGGGCAATGGCAAGTTAATTGCCAGGCAGCTGGCAGAGCAGGCTAAAAGCAACGGGCTGCAATTGGAAGTGAGTAGTATGGGTGATTTTCGTCCAAAACATCTGCAAAAAGAAGACAATGTAATTTTTATTGTTTCCACCCATGGGGAAGGAGAGCCGCCGGTTGAAGCAGCCGACTTGCATAAGTTTCTCGGTGGTAAGCGGGTGGGCGATATCTCGCAGCTGAACTATGCCGTTGTAGCATTGGGCGATAGCAGTTATCAGTTCTTTTGTCAAACTGGTTTGGATTTTCATAATCGGTTAAAAGCACATGGTGCCAATGCCTTAAGTGAACCTTTACTCCTGGATGTTGACTTTAAGGATCAACTCGATAATTTGCCCGATACTGTTTTGACACTTTTCGGCAATTTAAAAAGTTCTTCCTCAGAAACAGTTACTTCAGCGGTAGGTGCACGTAATATTACAGACGGTTTAGTGGAGGCTGAGCTGATTGATAAGGTGCTGCTGAACGGACGTGGTTCCAATAAGGAAACCTATCATATAGAGCTCGATATTGAAGGAACAGGCTTAAGCTACCAACCTGGTGATGCGCTGGAAGTGTATGCCGTAAATAATGATGAACTGGTGCAGCAGCTCCTCACCAGGCTTAATTACTCAGGTGATGAGCCGGTCGAACATAAAGGAACAACCTATACGATTAGTGAGCTCTTGAAATTCCATAAGGAGATCACAGTCGTTACAATTCCTGTGTTAAAGAAATTATCAGCTTTTGTAAAAGAGCCGGATTTGAATCGTTTATTGGATAAGCGCGATGAGTTGGACAGCTTCCTGTATGGTAGCGATTTACTGGATGTTTTGTCCGACTTTAGCTTATCTGTTCAACCGCAGGAGTTGGCTGATGCCTTACGGACCTTGCCACCCAGGGCTTATTCCATCGCTTCCTCGCAGGCCGAAGTGGGCGATGAAGTACATCTCACGGTAGGTGCTGTCCGCTACGAGAAGAATGAACGCCCTCACCAGGGTGTGTGTTCATCCTTTCTAATTGATCAACTGGAAGAAGGAGAAAAAGTAGCGGTGCAGATTAAATCCAATGAGGGTTTTCGCCTGCCAGCCAATGAAAAGGATGTCATACTGATAGGTGCCGGAACAGGCATCGCACCCTACCGGGCTTTTTTACAAGAGCGAGAAGCTGCTGAAGCCACCGGTAAAAACTGGCTGTTCTTTGGTGACCAGCATTTCGAAACAGATTTCTTATACCAGGCTGAGTGGCTGAAATACCGTCAAAAAGGCTTGTTGTCAAAAGTTGATGTGGCTTTTTCACGCGATCAGCAGGAGAAAGTTTACGTGCAGCATCGGGTAAAAGCACAGGCTGACGAAGTATATGCATGGCTGCAGAATGGGGCAACCATTTATGTGTGTGGCGATCGTAAGACTTTGGCCAGAGATCTACAACAAGCTTTTATTGAAATACTGCAGGAGCAAGAGAATATCTCTTTTGAGCAGGCTGAAGAGCGCCTGGTGCAACTGAAAAAAGAAGGTCGTTATCAGGAAGATGTTTACTAACCAACCAAAAATAAACACATGACATTGAAGCAAAACAATCTGCCTCAGCCACAGGCCTGGAAGCCTTCTGAGGTGGAGACCATAAAAACCAATAGTAATTATTTGCGCGGAACACTTGAGCAAAGCCTCAACGATGCCATTACAGGTGCTATTGCTCCTGATGATACCCAACTGATTAAATTTCATGGGAGCTATCAGCAAACCGATCGGGATTTGGATGAGGAGCGAAAGAATCAGAAGTTAGAGCCGCTGTACAGTTTTATGATTCGCGCCAGAGTGCCGGCCGGTATTGCCACTGCAGCTCAATGGCTGGCAATGGATGAGCTGGCTGATAAATATGGCAATGGTACATTGAAACTAACAACACGTCAGGCTTTTCAGTTGCATGGAATTGTGAAAAAGAACCTGCGACAAACCATACAGGGAATTAATGATGCGCTGTTGGATAGCATAGCAGCCTGTGGTGATGTCAACCGCAATGTGATGAGTACTTCCAATGAAGGGTTGTCGCCTGTGGTAGGTGAGCTGGCCGGCTTCGCAAAAGCCATTAGTGAGCATTTGTTGCCTAAAACAACAGCCTACCACGAAATATGGTTGAACAAGCAACTGGTTACAGGCGGGCAACAGGATGAGGAGCCTATCTATGGCAAAACGTACCTGCCGCGAAAATTTAAGATTGCCATTGCGGTGCCGCCTTACAACGATACGGATGTATTTGCCAATGATATTGGGTTGATTGCAATTGTTAAAGACAATCAGTTGCTGGGCTACAATGTGGCAGTTGGGGGTGGTATGGGCAAAACCTATGGTATGCCCGAAACCTATCCTCGCCTGGCCGATGTGATTGGTTTTGTGCCAAAAGACAAAGCGCTTGCGGTAGTGGAGGAAATAGTGAAAGTGCAGCGCGATTTCGGGAACCGGGAGAATCGTAAGCTCGCCCGTCTTAAATATACGCTCGACCGGATTGGTTCAGAGGTCTTTGTGGAATTGTTGCAGGCCCGACTGGGATTCGAGTTGGAGGATTCTAAACCTTATGTGTTTGAGTCTAATGGTGACGTGTTTGGGTGGAAGAAAGCGGCTGATGGCAAATGGTTTTTAGGGTTGCACATTGAGCACGGACGTATTAAAGACACGGATGCTTTACAATTGAAGCAGGCTTTGAAAGAGGTGGCGCAGCTTGAAGTGTGTGACTTCCGCCTGACTGGTAATCAAGGTCTGGTGCTGGGGAACGTTATTACACGGAATAAGCTGAAAATACAGGAAATATTAGGGCGTTATGCCGCAGGTGATGCACAAGAACTATCCGGATTGCGAAAGCATGCCATTGCCTGTGTGGCTCTTAATACTTGTACTATGGCCTTCGCCGAAGCAGAACGCTACCTGCCTTCCCTGGTGACTAAGCTGGAGTCGTTGTTGGAAAAGTTTGGTTTGTCAAATGAAGATATTCTCATACGAATGACGGGCTGCCCCAACGGGTGCGGACGACCATTCCTTGGTGAGATAGGCCTGGTGGGACGTGCCATGGGTAAGTATAACCTTTACCTGGGAGCTGGTTTTGCTGGCGAACGTCTGAATACCTTGTATAAGGAGATGGTATCGGAAGCAGATATACTGCAATTACTGGAGCCTTTATTTGAAAGTTATGCTGGTGAGCGAGCAGTGAAGGAACGCTTTGGTGATTTTCTGGTTCGCACAGGTGTGATTGTAGCATCACAGCAAGTTCAAACCATCAAATAGGCGACCATGAAAGACAAACGATACCGAAGCATCATCAAAACCATATCGTGGCGGGTGACAGGTACCATCGACACCTTTCTGGTCTCGTGGCTGGTTACAGGACGCATTGGCTTGGCGGCCTCCATCAGCATGGTGGAGGTGTTTACCAAGCTCTTGCTCTATTACCTGCACGAACGACTCTGGAATCGCATAAAAATAGGGCAGGAAAAGATTGAACCAGACTACCAGATATAAAATAGGCACATATGAATTTTTTACCCATTAGTATCAATATCGAAGACGAGACCATCCTGATAATAGGTGGGGGTAAAGTGGCCATTCATAAAATTGAATCGCTTGAGCGCTTTACTCATCAGATTAAGATCATTGCCAAAGAGGTGGTGCCCGAAATTCGACAGCGCAGTTTTATAGAGGTTGTTGAAAAGGAATATGAACCGAGCGACCTGGATGGCCATCTTTTGGTGTATGCCGCCACTAATGACAGTGCTTTGAACAGCCGGATTCGTGAAGATGGCAAAGCCAGACGTTCCATTGTTAATGTGGTGGATAAGCCCGGGAATTGTGACTTTGTTTCGCCGGCCATTTATAAACAGGATAATATGACTGTAGCAGTGAGCTCTAATGGTGAGAATGTGTTTGCCGCCATTCACTGGCGCAACCAGATTCGTGATTTGGCGCAAAGCAATCAGATTGGCAGCTCGAAAACCAAGGAAATTTTTCGGCAGGAGTTTCATGCTGCCAGTCAAAAGTCTTAACCTTTAAAGAAATAATCAGATGCAAATACAGGTACAGATACTAGCACCCGTTTTCAATAGTATATATCACCAGCTAAATACGGTGTTGCCCAAGGGGACAGAGATCATGGTGAGTAGTCATCGGTATGAGAATCGACTGGATACGCAACAGTTGATGGCTATGCTGATGAAAGGAGTTGACTGTATCGTTGTGCCAACTGATAAGGTGCATTATCCCATTCATGACGAGGTAAGTGTTGTGGCTGTATTGGCTAATGAGACCGATATGCTCAATCCGCTTCTGTTACTTGGTCTGAATCAGGAGAAGGCACAATTATTTTCACAGCTGGAGAGCGACTTACGCATAGGATATGGGCGTGTAGCTATTGCTGGTTTTGGCCCCGGAAACCCGGAGTTGCTCACTATCAAAACGCAGCGTTTAATTGAGGAGGCTGATATTATTTTTCATGATGATTTGCTGGACGATGCTTACCTGAGTGCATACAAAGCGGAGAAAATATATGTGGGGAAGCGAAAGGGAAAGCACAGTGCGCACCAGGGAACCATTAATGCGCTCTTGTACAAGGCTGTGCTGGAAGGAAAAAAGGTGTTGCGTCTGAAGGGTGGTGATCCTTTAATTTTTGGAAGAGGAGGTGAGGAGTATCACTATCTAAGACAGCGTCTGGTGGATGTAGAAATTGTTCCCGGCATAACATCTGCTTTGGCTGCAGCTGCTGATGCGGTTGTACCGCTCACGTCGCGTGGGACCAGCACCTCAGTGGCTTTTACGCTTGGTCATGATGCCCTGTATAACCAGCTGCCTAAGGCCGATACACTGGTTTTTTATATGGGCGCCTCTCAGCAGAAGTCCTGGGCAAGGCGATTGGTCAAAGAAGGATGGCCTGGTAATACACCTGTTGTTTGTGTACGAAATGCTTCATTACCCGATAAGGAAATCCGGCGCTATACGCTTGACGAGTTATTGACCAGCAAAACAGTATTGCCTGCACCAGCATTATTGCTTGTTGGACAATCGGCTGGACAGAATGGTTATTTGCCGGCCAAAAAATGGTTGTACACAGGTCTGGATCTGAAGTATTTTAAGGAAGAAGGAAGTGTAGTGCACAATCCTTTGACAGAATTGCAGCCATTAACTCTGGATGAGAAATCCACTCGGATGCTTCAGAATATAAAGGCTTTTGACCGCATTGTGTTTGCATCGCCCTATGCTGTGCATCATTTTATACAAGCACTCTTCTCGCTCGGGTTAGATACCAGAGTCTTATACAGGAATGAGTTAACATCCATTGGAGTTTCAACGTCTGAGGCACTGATGCAGTATGGATTGAACGTAAAGCCTGCTTCTGGAGGAAACTCATGGCAAGGTATTCTAGAAGCCTTGAAAGAAGCTAAGGTCAGTAATGAGTCGGTATTATTGCCGTGCTCCGATAAGGGACTGGCTAAATTACCAAAGGGCATTGAGAGCATCGGGTGTCATCCATATGAGTTAAAGCTTTACAAAAGTGTTTTGCCCGATAAGGCGGTAAGGCATAATCTGGAAGATTTTTATGGGGTGGTATTTACTTCGCCCGCTTCAGTTCATCACTTTTTTCAGCTGTATGGTACTATTCCTGCAGAGCTGGTTTTGCGTGTCAGGGGTAATTATACTCAAAAAGTGGTCGAAGAGTACATCAGTCAGTTAGGTTTATCAAACCAGGTGTTGGTTTGTAAGGATGCTTCTGAGGTGGAAGTCTGAGTACTTAAAACCTGATTGAACTTTTACGAAGGAATAAAAAAAGCGGAGCTTTTAGGCTCCGCTTCCTCTTTGTGCTTTTATTATAGATTAAAAGAATTTACTTCTTTCGTCAGTAATCTCAGCTTTGCTACGGATTGCTTCAGTAGCTTGGTAATCTACTTTGAATCCAACGCTTTGTGATAATTGAGCTTTTTCATCTTCTACAGTCACAGTGTTGTTGGTAACGTTATTTACCTTAACAGCATAAACGCCATTGTTTCCGGCTACCGGAGTGCTTACTTCACCTACTTTTGAGCTTGTGGCAAGGGCAACCAATGCAGGCTCAACACCAGCTCCTGGTACCTGGAAAGCTCCAAAATCAATTTGGCTGGCAGTCATCACTTCACTGTCAATAGCAGATGCTAAAGCAGCAATGTCATTACCTTGTTTTTTGTTATTCAACTCAGTAATTAATACTTCAGCTTTCTTGTCGTTACGCAGGCGGCGCTCAATAGAGCTCTTAACAGCAGCTACTGATTGATAACCTTCTTCTTTAGCTCCTGTAACAAAAGCAATGATATATGAATCACCAAACTCGAAGATTGGAGACATTTCGTTCATGCCAGCTTCAAAAGCCCAACGTACCATTTCGCGCGAGTGTTGCATATTATTTACAGTGCGGTCATTAGCTTTTATGCTTCTGCCATAACGCTTCACTAGATTATCAGCTGTAATGGCTTCGTCAAACTTCTCAAAAGTGTTGTTCATTGAAGCAAATTTGGCTGCCTGAGCATACACCTGCTGGTTAGTTTTTGAACTGTAGGTAATATTACGCTCTAAGGTGGCAATGTTGTATTTAGTAACCGGCTTGCCTTTATCCTGAACGTTAATGATGTGAATACCGAATTGTGACTCTACTTTTACGATTGCCCCCTTTGGATTTTCAAAGCAAGCATCATTAAAAGGCTGAACCATGGTTCCTTCAGCAAACCAACCTAAGTCACCGCCGTTAATAGCTGAACCTTGATCCGCTGAATTGGCACGGGCAATCTCAGCAAAATTGGCTCCACCTTTAACCAAGGCAAATAAACTATCAGCCAATGCCGGATCATTCACTAAAATATGACGGGCTTTAACTGAATCAGGCATTTGCTTAATAGCTACAATGCGCGACAGTTTGTATGTTTCGTTTTCCAGGTATGGACCATAAACCTCATTTTCTGAAGCACCCTGCACAAATCCCTGAAGCGTTGAGCTTAATTGCTCAAACTTGAGGTTGCGAGGGATGTAGTTTGACTCCGAGTTCATGTTTACATACTGGATAGCGTCGGTCTGTGGGTTAGCGAATTCAACTTTTGAGTTCTCAATCCACTCTTTAGCCATTTGACGGTCTTCATCTGAAGGCACCACATCAAAAGAAATGTAAGCCACTTCTCTGGTTGCTTCTTGCTTGTAGTTTTCTTTGTGAGCGTTATAGTAGTTCTTTACATCGCTTTCTGATACTGTAACAGCTGAATCAGGAACTGCAGAGTAACGCTTTACTACAAAATCAAAGTCCACCTTATTTGCTTTAGCTTCAGCTTCAGCTTTTGCCTGAGCTGTTGTTACATACATACCCTTCTTGATTAATTCACGGTATTTAGCAAATAAACGCTCTTTCTTGATTTGTTTTTCAAGGAATAACCAGTAAAAGTTAGCGTTGGGATCTAAGTTCTTTTGCTGTAGGAAGTTAATTACCTGCGCTCTGTCAAAAACACCGGTTTGTGGGTTGGTAAACATTTGACGAATCTGAGGGTGAACATTCTTACCGGTTGCCATCTCAAAAATTTCGTCAGACGTTACTGCAATACCTAAGTCGTCATATTTTTCGTTCATGATAATATCCTGAACCATTTGGTTCCAGGCTTGCTCACGAATCTGGTATGATGTGTTTTCATCCAATGCTGATGAACGAGAGTTCAGCTTATAATAATCCTCAAGTTCAGTTACATAGTTTTGATATTCAGGATAAGATACAGATGTTCCATTAATTTCTGCAATCTGCATGTTACGTCTTCTAAAAATGGAATCTCCCGAACTCATTAAGTCTCCCAGGAGGAAGGCCAAAAGTCCAATCGCAATGACGATGATGAGTAATCCAGATTTATTTCTAATTCTCTCTAATGTTGCCATTCTGTTATTACTTAAAAAATTATGTAGATTTCAAAATCAGGTTACGAATATACAAAAAAATGAGACACACGAAGAGTTGCATTCATCTTTGCAACAATAAAGTTTTTGCTGCTTGTTTAATCTTGCTGATAACTGACTTTTACCAGTTCAATTTTGGCATTGCTGGCTTCTATAATTTCAAAAGTAAAGTGTTCGATGCTGATAATGTCCTCCACTTCAGGTATCGACTGATTATGGAAAAGTATCAGTCCGGCAATGGTTTCGTATTCCTCCGATTGAGGTAGCTGAAACGGGTATTTCTCATTGAGGTAGTCTATCTCCAGTCGGGCAGAAAACAGGTAGTCATTGTCGCCCACCTGTTCCTCGATGTGTTCCATTACATCGTGCTCATCGTTAATCTCCCCGAAAATCTCCTCCAAAATATCCTCCAGTGTTACAATGCCGGCTGTTCCACCAAACTCGTCCACCACCAGCGCAATACTTTTGTGTTCTTTGGTAAATAGTTCCAATGCCTGATTGGCCGTCATGGTTTCCGGTATGATGGAAATGGGGCTAACGATGTTGCGTAATTTCTTTGGGTGCTTAAACAGCGAGGAGACATGCACATAACCGATAATGTTGTCAATACTGTCTTTGTAAACCAGTATTTTTGATAAGCCTGTTTCCATAAACTGCTTACGCAGCGGCTCAATTTCTTCGTTTACTTCAATTACCTGAAGGTCGGTACGCGGTATAATACACTCTCTAATCTTTAGTTTGGTAAAGTCCAGTGCGTTTTTAAGCAGCTTAATTTCGTTGGCTCCCTGGTCGTCTTTATCACTTTTTTCGTGGTGCTCGGTGAGAAGATCATCCAGATCTACTTTTCCCAGCATCCATTGACCTTGCTCTGGACTGGTCCTGGCTTTTAGCACCTTCTTAATAATAAAGCGTGAAATGCCCATGGTGAGGCTGCTGATTGGGTAAAAAAGCGCATAAAATACCAGCAGTGGCACTGCAAAAACGTTTAAGATGAAGGTTGGGTGTATTCTGAATAGCGTTTTGGGTAGGAACTCTGCTGTTATCAGGATGATAAGGGTTGAAAAGGTGGTTTGAATCAGTAGCAGGGCAATATTTGATTCGATATACTGACTAATGATCGGTTCTATTAAATCGGCCATATACAAACCGTAAATTACCAGTGCAACGTTGTTACCTATCAGTATGGTTGATAAAAACATGCCGGGATTCCTTACAAATCGATCAATGATTCCGGCGGGTATCGGGTGTTTCTTTTTATTAAGCTCTAGTAGCAGCTTGTTGGAGCTGAAAAAAGCCATCTCACATCCTGAAAAGAAAGCGGATAATACAAGAGTGAGTGTGATGATGAGATATTCGTTCATTTAAGTCGCAGACTTCTTAGACAGGCAAGTTAGAAAAAAGCAATGATATAAGGTTATTCTTCCAGTTCCAAATCACCGGTCAGGTTCTTTATCCGCCAGTTATCCATATTCTGGTCAGCTTCCATACCAGTACCTGTATATACATTGGGCCCTTGTGTGATGGTCACAAATTTCTCCGAATAGATCTTTTTTGTTTTCATATCCCAGAAAAGCTGCTCAGTACTTAGTACCTCTCCTTTTTGGTTGATGGCTTCCACATCAATGTTTAGTTCCCAGAGCTCTTCTTTATCGTAGTAGATAGCGTTGCGACATTTTATCTGGGCATCAATTTCTCCGTTACTCTGGTACATAATGCAGTGCAAACCCTTGGGGAAGTCCCGGTAAGGTTCTTTTTTGCGATCGTATTGGAGCATCTCAGGGGTTATAAACCGAATCTTCACTTTACCTGAATCGGTAATTGTAGTTTCCAGCTCTTCTACTATTAGTGACGGAATATCTTCGCGGTTAGTGATGGCAGCAATCGCCTCCGGCTTGTTAGACTGGCAGGCTGATAGCAAAAAATAAACAGCAAGCAGTACTGCACTGCTTGCTGTTTGTATTGATTGAATTCTATTTTTTTTAAATAAAGGTATCAAAGCTTTACTTTTTAACTCTAACAGTTGTAGTTACGCCAATCCATCCTTCAATCTTATAGCTGTCACCAGCTTTCAGTCCCTGGAAGAATACTTCTTCGGTGTTAGGGAAATACTGTGAATACAAGGCGATGTTTTCGTTGGCTTCAGCCACTGCTTCAGCATCTACTGATTTGGCTTTTGCAAACTGATCAACGGCTGCCCAGTATACTGTTTTGTGTTCGAACTCGGTAGAACCGTAGCTGGCAGCGCTTGCAGCATAGGCTTTTCCAATTAAGATGTAAGGAGCACCCCAGTCTCCACGTAAGGCAATAGCCTTGTTGGCTTCTGAACGAGTCAAGCTGTATTTCTTCTGTGACATGTAGATTAAACCAAGTGTGTTGTGATACTTAGCTTTGCTATACGCATCTTCTTCTAAAGAAATTGCTTCGTTAAGGTAGCTAACTGCTTTATCCAAATCACCAGTTTTCATGTACATACGTGATAAACCGAATGCAGATGATGACGATGGTTCAATACGGTGCAGGTATTCTGATGACTGGTAGAATAACTCTGACTCACCACAATCACCTTTGGCTAATAATCGGTTAACACGCTTCAACCAGGCCAAATCATCTGTATGATCAGCCAGCTGAGGACCGAAAATTTCAGCTAAAGTTTCGCAGTTGGCAGCACCGCTCTGCGCAAAAATCTTTTCAACATTTACAATGGTTTCCTGAATTTTGTCAGCATACTTAGGCAATGCTGTTTTTTGAGTATTCAGTGTTTCAGTCACATTTGTGTAAATGTCAACCAGTTTCTCACCCGACAGCTCATTCAGCTTATACATAGCTGCACTGTTAATCATGTATGTCAGCAATGCAGGGTACTGTGTTTTAACACCTAACTCTTTGTATGAGCTTTCCAGTAAAGGCTGAGCTTCTTTGATGACGTCAGTGTTGTCGCGGTTGTGGCGTAGCATTGTAATGGCTTTTTTACCCATGATGTAAGCAGTTGGGTATTTTTTGTCATTACCAAAATATTTGGCACGCTGGTCGTATACTTTCATCAAAAGGTTGTAGTAGTCAGCTTTTTTAGCTGCATCCTTTTCTTTCATGTATAAGGCCTCAACTATTCTTTCACCGTGCGAATATAAGTTCTTATTCGAAGCAGGACACTCGTTAAAAGCGATCTCCCATTTAGGGAAAGCCTCGGCATAGTTTTTTTGTTTATAGTACTCGTAGTAAAGTGAAAGATTTTCCAAACATCTTAAACTATCTTCTCCATGGCCGAATTTCGACCCATCTTCTACTCCTTTTTGAGCAAATGCAGAACCTGTAAATAAGAGCCCTGCGATTAATAATGTAGCAATTTTCATTGGCATGGTATTCTGGTTTTTCGTATTAGTGTTAATCAAATTTCCGTTTCATGAACCAATATTCGTGTAACGTCAGGTTCATTGATAAGCGCATATAGTTTTCTTTAATTAAACTATTATCTGTTGTACCTCGTTGACCCCATTCGAATGCAAGGTTGAAAGACGTTTTACTTCTTTTTAATGGTAATCCCATTCCAAAAGTTATGCCAAAGTCTCTCAGGTGATCACCTCCTGCACTCTGTGGTGTAACCAAATACTCTTGTGTATAGGATGTACCGATGCGGTATTTAATTCTGCTAGGGTAGAAGCTGGCGCTCCGGTAGTTTGGTATAAATTCTACTCCAAATGCAAATTTTTGCTCATCGCCAACGGTGAAAGCATCAGGATCATTAGTTGATGTTGATAAAGTTGGGAATTGGGCATCGCTCCAGCGTGCTAACGAGTAATCCGCTGTAATAGTCATTAAATCGTCTATGTTGTATGCAACTCCCACACCTATCTTTTCTGGTAGCTCTAACGCATTACCACCAAATTTTGTTTCAGTAAAACGCAATGTATCAGCGTTAATGATGGTTGTTCCGTCACGATCGAAATTTGTTCCGGCGGTTACCAGTTTCTTCACTTTCCCTTTAATGCCTGTTTGCGGATGATAAACGGCTCCTATCACCATGTTATGTCTTTCCTTCAGGTTGAATTTGTACTGCGCACCAAAATCCATGTAAAAATCATTAATGGAAATTCGTTCCGAGGTAGCTAGCTTAAAAGCAAACGGATCATTGGGGAATTGCGCTATTGAGTAATGATCAACGCTTCCGAAAACGAAGGAGAAATGAGCTCCAAATGATAAATTTTTAATTGGGCTAAGGGCCAAGCCGGCGTATGCTTTCGTGGTATTTCCGCTGCCGATGTAGTCCGATTTTGTGTAATTTCCATCACTTACCAGAATGTCATCGGAAGCATTGTCATCAAAAAACTGATAGCCCGCCAAAGACTCAGGCTTCACACCTATCGACATAAATCCCCATTTTGATACCGGATAACCAATGGCAAAATAGGAAAAGTTGATGTCCGAAAAACGTGCAGATGAGTTTTCTGACATTATTTTTTGGTCAAAACCTGTTAATCCTCCTTCGAAAAAGAATGAAACGGAGTCCATACTGAAGTATGAAGCAGGGTTTATATTGTTCAAATTGTATGAGCTGGTCAGCGCTATTCCGGTGTGCCCCATTGCTGCATTACGACCGAATCCTCCTGATTGCAGGTCTCCCAGTCCGTAGCGCGAATATGGTGAATATGTTCTGTTTTGAGCAGTAGCTAAATGAGATGCAAAAGCTACGAGTAAGAAAGTTACAACAACCTTATATATATTGTGCATTGTATTCTAGTATTCTGTTAAGTCCAATAAGTACTAAATTAGGATGTACAAAGATGGGATTTTTTAATTTCCTTGCAAAAAATTCTGCATCACCACCTGTTATAATTGTTTTTAGGCTTTCATATTGTGGCGACAGCTCTTCAATCAAACCATCTATTTCAAACGTAAGACCATTCTGCACACCTGCTGTAATAGCTTCAGTGGTAGATGATCCAATGAGAGGTGTGTTGTCTTCTTTTGACAAAAGCGGCAGGCGACTGGTAAAGTGATTAAGTGCCTTAAAGCGCATGCTTAAGCCTGGTGATATATTTCCGCCCATGTAAATACCATCTCTGACCAGTTCATAAGTGATGGCGGTGCCTGCATCAATGACCAGCAGATCGTTGTTGGGATACAAACTGATGGCCCCGGCCACTGCAGCCAGTCTGTCCTTTCCGATTGTTTCTTTTGTGTTATACTGCCAATCAAATGGCAGGGGAGTATTGTATTCAAGGTCAATAACAGTTGGAGTAATGGCCGACAGGTTTGTTAGCAGTTCATCATGTCTTTCTTTAACGACCGATGATATGATGATGCGCTGGATATGAAATCTTTCATTCAGGTGCTTGATGTTTTTTTTATCAAGAAAATCAGATAAATCGGAGTGGATAAGCTGACACTGGTCAAAAATCCCATATTTCAACTGTGTATTTCCCCGGTCAATAACTAAATTCACGTTACAAAGTGTATTGGTAATCAGTATTTCGTTTTAATTTTTTAATCGGCTGCAAGATACAAAACAATGTGCAGCTTGTTTAGTAACTCAGATGCTTTTATGAGAAAAGTCCTTGTTGTAGAAGACGATAAGTTTATCTCGGCAATTTTCACCATGTTCCTGCGTGAGTTAGGTCATGAGTTAATTGGTAAATGTGCTGACGGAAAGGACGCTATTGAGTTGTGTCACCGCCTAAGGCCCGACGTGGTATTGATGGATATTCACCTGGAAGGGGAGATGGATGGGATTCAAACAGCTGAACAGTTGCGGCGCGAGTTGGATATACCTGTTATATATGTTTCGTCAGATACGAGCAGTCAGGTCATAAAACGGGCGATTGTTTCCAATTCCTATGGTTTTTTGGTGAAGCCTGTTAATCGCAAAGAGCTGGGTATCGCCATTGATTTGGCTTACTACAAGCACAAGGTCGATCAGGAGCAGCGCGAGCGCGAACGGGGCTATCGTCAGTTTATCAGCGAAGCATCCATGCCGCTAATGATATTGAGTGAGGGGCGTATTCAGTATCTTAATAACCTGGCGCTTGATCTGTTTAAAACCCATTACATGGAGGATGTATTGCTATCGCCCTATCTTAATTATGTGCACAAAGAAGATCAGGAGCAGGTAGAATCATTGCTTGATAACTTCAAGGCTCACGGGCATGGCTTCGACCAGATTAATATTGCCATGCAGGATGTGCACGGACAATCCTTTTTTGCTTTGATTTCGGGTTCTTCCATCATCTTTAATAAAAAGAAGTCGCTGCAGGTTACTTTGGTTGATAATTCCAAAGCTGTATATGCGCATAAACGGGTAGAGTTATTGCTCGATTACCTGAATAAGCTTGGGCAGCCCTATTTTATCACCGATGCCCGGCATAAAGTGAAAGGAGTGGCGCCTCACCACCTGTTTGATAATACGAAATTACTAGGACTGCGAATTAACCAGTTAGATGAGTGGTTTAGTTCAGCCGGGGATGGTGTTTTAACCTTTACCAATGGCGATAAACAGCAGGTGTTTATGGCAGAGGAGGTGCTTGATGCCACTGGTGAGGTATACGAACTGCTGTATGTGCCTAAAATAATGCCTCAATAGCTATTGCAGTATTTTTTCGTGCATATCACTTACTAAATCTTTTACTTCTTTGATGGATTGGATATCTCTGACCATGAGGTATAACTTGCTTTTGCCCTCTTTCATGGTGGCTTTCTTCGAGTTATGCTGAATCCACATTAAGGTATTGCTAAACAAGGCCGATTGGTAGAATGGTGAATCCTGGTTGGACACAAAGTACAGGTACAACAAATTATTCTTGAAGATGATTTTCTCAATGCCCAGCTGTTTGGCCATGCGGCGGATGCGAACCAGTTCAAACAAACGCTGGCCGGCTTCGGGAATAGGGCCAAAGCGATCAATCAGGTTGTTTTCAAAGGCAAGCACATCGGCCTCTTCCTCCATGTTATCCAGCTCTCTGTACAGGTGCATGCGTTCAGCTACGTTTTCAATGTAGCTTTCAGGTAGCCTGAGCTCTGTATCAGTTTCAATCAGACAGTCGGTAACAAAAACAGTTGGAGTAGCAGTGTTTTCTTCATCTTCGAAGGTCTCCTTGTACTCTGTTTCTCTCAGTTCCAGCAATGCCTCGTTAAGGATGCGCTGGTAGGTTTCGTAGCCTATGTCAGAGATGAAACCGCTCTGTTCGCCACCCAGCACATCGCCGGCACCCCGGATGTCCAAATCCTGCATGGCAATGTTAAAGCCACTGCCCAGGTCTGAGAATTCTTCAACAATCTTCAGACGACGACGAGCCTCCTGTGTTAATGTCGACAGCGGGGGCGCCATCAGGTAGCAAAAGGCCTTTTTGTTGGAGCGACCCACCCGACCTCGCAGCTGGTGCAATTCACTTAGGCCGAAGTTGTGTGCATTGTTGATGATGATGGTGTTGGCGTTGGGTATATCAAGGCCCGATTCAATGATGGTGGTGGCAATTAATACATCGTATTCCCCTTCAATAAAGTCGAGCATAATCCTTTCGAGCTTAGGCCCTTCCATTTGTCCGTGTGCTACTACGGTCTTAATCTCAGGTAAGATGCGGTTAACCATCGCTTCAACTTCCTGGATGTTTTGCACCCGGTTATTGATGAAGAAGACCTGGCCGCCTCGCTCGACCTCATAAAGAATGGCTTCTTTGATGATCTCTTCATTCATCACATGCAGTTCGGTGATGATGGGATGACGGTTGGGTGGTGCCGTGTTGAGGATGGACAAATCACGGGCTCCCATCAATGAGAACTGCAAGGTTCGCGGAATAGGAGTGGCCGTTAAAGTCAGTGTATCCACATTCACCTTCAGTTGTTTCAGCTTTTCTTTAATGGCAACACCAAAACGCTGTTCCTCATCGATGATAAGAAGGCCAAGATCTTTAAACTCCACATCCTTTCCGGTTAGACGATGGGTGCCTATCAAAATATCGACTTGCCCTTCTTTCAGTTTCTTGAGGGCAGCCTTGGTGTCTTTGGGTTTGCGCAGTCGACTGACGTATTCAATATTAGCCGGAAAATCTTTAAGACGTTCCTTAAACGTTTGATAGTGCTGCAGTGCCAGTATGGTGGTAGGTACCAGTACGGCCACCTGCTTGTTATCCGCTATTGCTTTGAAAGCGGCACGTATGGCAATTTCGGTTTTGCCAAAGCCCACATCACCACATACCAGGCGATCCATGGGTGTTGTTTTCTCCATGTCGTCTTTAACGGCTACCGTTGCTTTGGTTTGGTCGGGTGTGTCTTCAAAAAAGAAGGAGGCTTCCAGCTCGGTCTGCAGGTAGGTGTCGGGTGAGTATCGGAAGCCAGGCTCTGCTTTTCGCTTGGCATACAAGGCGATTAGCTCGCGGGCAATGTCCTTTACCTTGCTTTTGGTTTTCTCTTTTAGCTTTTGCCAGGCGGCTGTACCCAGCTTATTGATTTTTGGAGGCGTACCATCTTTACCTTTGAATTTACTGATGCGGTGCAGCGAATGGAGGTTAACCAGCAGTACATCGTTATCGCGGTATACCAGGCGGATGGCTTCCTGCGGTTGTCCATTGATGTTTTGTGTTACCAGGCCACCAAAGCGTCCTACACCATGATCGATATGCACCACAAAGTCGCCGGGATTAAGTCGGTTAAGTTCTTTTAGCGAGATGGCTTGCTGGGCTGCCTTGGCTTTCTCGGTGCGTAACGAGAACTTATGGTAACGCTCAAAAATCTGGTGGTCGGTATAGAAGCATAGCGAGGCATCATGGTCTATAAAACCCTCGTGCAGGCTGTGGTTTATTTCGTCGTACTTAAGTTTTATGCCCCGATCGTGAAAGATGGCTTTGAGGCGTTCAAACTGTTTCGGATTATCTGATAAGATGTAGCAATCGTATTGTTCGCTTTGCTTCTCTTTCAGGTTTTGTTCGAGCAGCTCAAAGTTCTTGTGGAATACTGGTTGTGGCGATGTATTAAACTCAATGGTTGTTGCATCATCCAATAATGAAGGTTTACTCATTGCCACAATCGGGTAGCTTTGACAGCCTTTGAAAAACTCCCGGAAAAGACAAATGTCTTCAGGTGCCAGGAAGTGGTAGATTTTGTCATCATCCTCATCCACCTCGTAGGTTTGCTCAGCAATTTTATCAGCTATCAGGCTCATGCGCTGCTCAATAAAATCAAAATCATCTACCCAAAGCTTGCAGTTATCGGGCAGGTATTCGGATAGGGCAGTGAGCGATTTGTTGTTTTGATTTTCGGTGAGGTTAGGCACAATGGTCACCTGCTCCAGCTTTTCTTTTGATAGCTGATTCTCCAGGTTGAACTTACGTATGCTGTCAACTTCATCACCAAAAAAATCGATGCGATAGGGATCTTCATCCGAAAATGAATAGACATCAATAATGCTGCCGCGTACCGAATACTGTCCGGGTTCAAACACAAAATCAACCCGTTGAAAATGGTACTCGTTAAGTACATCGGTGATGAAGGAGATATTCAGCTGATCGCCTTTGTTAATGATGAGTCGGTTCTCATCGAGCAGCTCGGCCGAGAGCACCTTTTCTACCAAAGCTTCGGGGTAGGTGAAGACGAACAGCTCTTTGCGGCCACTTTGCAACTGGCTCAATGCTTCGGTGCGGAGCAGTACATTCTGGCTGTCTTTTTGCCCATATTCGGGTGAACGTTTATAGGAAGAAGGCAGGAAGGAAACAAGTTGAGAGCCGCAGAGTTGTGCAATGTCGTTATATAGATAGGCGGCCTCTTCGCGGTCGTTGAGAATCACCAGGTGTGGCCCTTCTGCAGCAGCTGAAACCAGCATCACCGCTTTTAAACTTCCGCTCAGTCCTTTCAGGCAGCTACGGCTTTGTTTGCTGTTAAGTGCTGCTTTTAATGTGTGTACCCGTTCGCTTTGCTGGTATAACTCAAGTATCTGACTAACTTCCACGATCTACTGTTTTGCTGCAAAAGTAGTTGAAAATATCAGGAGAGAAAAACTAAGTATTGTACAATAAAAAACAGGTTTCCCCGGCAGTGATGCTCAGGAAAACCTGCTTCTCTAACAAATAAACGCGTATTTTTATCAGCTGTCTTTGCCGTATTTCTTAAGGTAGTTCTCCACTTTTTCCACCATGTTTTTTGAACCGGTATAAAAAGGTGTGCGCTGATGAAGCGATGATGGTTTTAGTTCCATAATGCGCTGTTCGCCATTGGTAGCCATGCCGCCCGCCTGCTCGGCCAGGAAGGCGATGGGGTTGCACTCGTACAAGAGGCGCAGCTTACCGGTGGGTGCGTTTTCAAACTCAGGGTAAATAAAAATACCACCTTTTAGCAGGTTACGATGGAAGTCAGATACCAGCGAACCAATATAGCGCGATGAATAGGGGCGGTGACTTTTGGAGTCGCGCTCCTGACAGAATTTGATGTATTTCTTTACCCCTTTCGGGAACTTCTTGTAGTTGCCTTCATTGATGGAATAGATGGTGCCATCTTCAGGTGTTTTAATGAGCTGGTGCGACAAACAGAATTCGCCAATTGAGGGGTCGAGGGTGAAACCATTTACGCCATTACCGGTGGTGTATACCAGCATGGTTGAGCTGCCATATAGTATATAACCGGCTGCTACCTGTTCGGTGCCTCTTTGAAGAAAATCTTCCATGGTAGCTTTGGAGCCTTCCGGAGTGATGCGCTTGTAGATGGAGAAGATGGTACCTATTGATACGTTCACATCAATGTTGGACGAGCCATCCAATGGGTCCATCATGAACACATACTTGGCATTTTTAGCTATCTCATCATCAAAAAACACAAAGCTTTCGTTCTCCTCCGATGCAATGGCGCATATCTCACCACAGCTGTGCATGGCATCAATGAAATACTCATTGGCAATGATGTCCAGCTTTTTCTGGTCTTCTCCCTGCACATTGGTGTTACCTGCTTCGCCAAGTATATCTACCAGGCCGGCCTTATTCACTTCGCGGTTAACAATTCGTGCGGCAGTGCCAACGTGATGCAGCATATGTGAGAAGCCTCCGTCGGCCTTGTAATCAAGCTCCATCTGGCTTTTGAGGATGAATTCGTTAAGTGTGGTTACTTCAAATTTTGTCATGTAAATTGGAATTAGATATTAGTTTGAAAGATACGCTAATGCTTGATAATTAACAATGACAGCCCTCGGTTGTTGTGCATTGAAAGGAAATAGTTATAAATTGAAAGTAATTATTTGTGGCGAGTGCTTTTGCGAAACCATGTGAAGATGTAATTTTATAGCATGAGAGTATTTAAGTTTGGAGGTGCATCGGTAAAGGATGCAGCAGGTGTTAAAAACCTGGCTCAGATAATCAAGCGGTATGCCGACCAGCTGGTGGTGGTGGTGTCGGCCATGGGAAAAACAACCAATGCGATGGAGACCATTGTGGAGGCCTACATGAATAACCAGGCTGTTGAGTTGGCTAAGCGACTCAATGAGGTGAAGGTGTATCATCTGCAGATTGTTGAAGAGCTGTTTGGGCAGGATAATGCCTGCCTGCAGGAGTTGTTTAACCAACTGGAGCAGAAGCTGGAGTCTGAACCCTCGTTGAATTACGACTTCGAATACGATCAGATTGTGCCTTTTGGCGAATTGATGAGCACCACCATTATCAGTACCTATCTCAATGAAACGGGCATGACTAATAAGTGGCTGGATATTCGCAAGTACATACGTACGGATGATTGCTACCGCAGTGCTAATATTGACTGGCCGTTAACACAGGAACTCTTATCGCGAAAAATAAAAGCCACAGACGCCCCGCTGGTGATTACACAGGGATTTATTGGTTCAACTGAAACCAACCTGACAACAACCCTGGGGCGTGAGGGCTCTGATTTTACCGGTGCCATTATTGCCCATGTGCTGGATGCCGAGAGCCTGGCTATATGGAAAGATGTGCCGGGTGTGCTGAATGCTGACCCAAGGTGGTATCCGCGTGCTGTTAAAATTGATGAACTCTCGTATTGGGAAGCCATTGAGTTAACCTATTATGGTGCGCAGGTGATTCATCCAAAAACACTGAAGCCACTACAGAATAAGCAGATACCACTATTGGTGAATTCTTTTATTGAGCCTGAAAAGCGCGGTACAGTTATTCAGAGTAGTGAACAAAGCGGTGAGCTGCAGCCAATATTTGTGCTGAAACCGAACCAGGTGTTAATATCTATGTCGCCAAAGGACTTCTCGTTTATTATTGAAGAGAGCCTGAGCGATATCTTTCATATTTTCTCGGAGCACCGGATAAAGCTGAATATGATGCAAACCTCGGCGCTTAACTTTTCGGTGTGTGTAGATGATTCGAAACGACTGAAAGCAGCTATTGATGAATTGCAGATACAGTTTGATGTGCGTTACAACGAAGATATGGAGCTGGTAACCATCCGTCATTATACCGATGCGGCTATTGAAGAAATTATAGCCAGCAAAGAGGTGGTTGATTCGCAGGTGAGCCGTAAAACGGCCCGCTATGTGTTAAAGGCTTCGGAGTGGCAGTTTTAAAATATTATTATCTCCCGCAGATGACGCTGATTGTCGCAGGTTTTAATTTGTTGGAATAGATAAGGTCAATAAATCTTCCCCATGGGAAAGTGCCGAAGTTGATGGGGGAATGGGTTTATATCTATTTATCTACTCCTTTAGCTTAATGTAAAAAGCAGCTTTGTAGCCACGTAGCTCTCCGTCTTCAGAAAGGTATTCGTAGGCCAGCAATATGGCTTGTACCTTTTTGGTCATGATAAGCTGTTGCTCATCGAAATGCCAGGTTTCCCAGAACTGTAGCTTAGCCACTTTATCCCGGCTGAAATCGGGCTGCTTTTCAATGTCTTTCACCTCACTTATCGATAATTCTTCGTGGGTGTTGTAGCTGTAGGCTTTGGCCTTGTGCTTATACACAGCGTCAAATATCTGCTCTACAAACTTCTCCCGTTCGAGGCGGCTCAGGCACTGCTCAGTCCAGGTGTCGTAAGGATCATTGTTCTTAATCAGTACCGGGTAGATGATGGTATCGGCCAGGCATATGCCGGGAGCTTCATCTGATGAACCAGAACCTGATGCTGCTGAAGGACTCTGCTTACAAGCCTGTAGTATTGTAAAAAAGCACATAGCCGCTACGACTATGTGCTTTATGTATTGTTGCTTTTTCATTAATTGCTTTAATGCTAACTTTCAACATTCAACCCTATTCAGGGTTGTTTATTATTGTGTGTTGTACCCCGCGCTGCGCACGGGGTTATTATTGTTAATGTCCTTCAGACATTGTTTCAATCGTAGAGAGTTACTCATTATAACCACGAGTTAATCATGGAAAACAGACTCAGCGATCGAATGACAGGCGTTCGCCTCTGATGGACTCATTCACTTTGTCGTTGGTGTAGGCCAGTTGACCATTCACCAGGGTGTGCATCACTTTGTGCGAGAAGGTAGTGCCTTCAAACGGCGACCAGCCGCACTTGTAAAGTATGTTTTCGGGCTTCACTTCCCAGCTGCTGTTGGGGTCCACCAGTACCAGGTCGGCCTTGTAGCCTTCGCGTATGAAACCACGCTTATCTATCTGGAACAATATAGCCGGGTTGTGACTCATCTTTTGCGTTACCAGCTCGTAGGAGAAGATGCCTTGTTTCACCATTTCCAGCATCGATACCAGGGCGTGTTGTACCAGTGGGCCACCCGATGGGGCACTGAAGTACTTGTTGTTTTTTTCTTCGATGGTATGCGGTGCGTGGTCGGTAGCTACCACATCCAGAATATCGTTTAGCAGACCTTTGCGCAGCGCGTTGCGGTCACTTTCCGCTTTAACGGCCGGGTTCCATTTAATGCGCGATCCATACTTATCGTAGTCGGCATCGGTAAACCACAGGTGGTGCACACACACCTCACCGGTTACTTTCTTTTCGCTTAGTGGCATTCCCTGATCCAACAGCTCCAGCTCTTCGGCTGAGCTCAGGTGCAGGATGTGGAGACGGGCACCGTGCTTACGCGCCAGATCCGAGGCTTTCTTTGAAGATTTATAACAGGCTTCCGCCGAACGAATAACCGGGTGGTATTTGAACGGCATATCTTCGCCAAACTTGTTTTTATAAATGGTGGTATTCTCCTGGATAGTATCCTCGTCTTCGCAGTGCGTGGCAATAAGGGTGGGGCACTCGGCAAAAATGCGGCTTAGTATGGCTTCGTTATCCACCAGCATGTTACCGGTTGATGAACCCATAAACACTTTTACACCACATACGGTTTGCGGATTGGTTTTGAGTATCTCATCAATATTGTCGTTGGTGGCACCCAGAAAAAACGAGTAGTTGGCAGCTGAGCTGGCGGCTGCTATCTTGTATTTTTCTTCCAGCACCTCATGTGTGGTCGCCTGTGGCTTGGTGTTGGGCATCTCCATAAACGAGGTGATACCACCTGCCACAGCAGCTCTCGATTCACTTTTGATATTGGCCTTATGGGTCAATCCGGGTTCGCGAAAGTGTACCTGGTCATCAATGGCACCCGGCAGCAACAGCAGTCCAGTGGCATCCATCTGCTTATCGGCAGCAGGCAGTTCGTCATTGGTGATGATTTGTTTAATCACGTCGTTCTCGATTAAAACACTTCCGTTGAATTTCTTGCCCTCGTTAACGATGGTGGCATTTTTTATTAATAGCGTCGACATATTTATAAGTTGATGAGTTTACAGTTTAAATGGTTGATGTGCTAATTGTCAAACACACCTAAGCGGATTTGGTTGGCTGATTTGTAAAGTTCTTAAGAATTCTTTCCAAAATCCAATGTTAGAACCTATGTGTACAGATGGATGGTTAGTTCCGGCTGCTTTATATTATCGTTTGTAGGATTTAAACCAGCTGGCTATCTTCATTTTGATAACGCCCCACACGGCTTCATTAAATATACCGCCACTCATTTTGGATGTGCCCTGTGTGCGATCGGTAAATACGATAGGTACCTCCACAATGTTAAAACCAAATTTCCAGGTGGTAAACTTCATTTCAATCTGAAAGGAGTAGCCTTTGAGCTTAATGTTATCCAGGTCGATAGTTTCTAATACCTTTCGGGTATAACACTTGAAACCGGCCGTGGTATCCATTATTTTCATGCCGGTGATAAAGCGCACATACACCGATGCAAAATAAGACATGAGTACACGTCCCATGGGCCAGTTCACCACATTAACACCTGAGATGTAGCGCGAGCCAATGGCCAGGTCGGCGCCATTCAGGCAGGCATCGTGCAGACTAATCAGGTCCTTTGGCGGATGGGAGAAGTCGGCATCCATCTCAAAAATATAGTCATAACCTTGCTCCACGGCCCACTTAAAACCGGTGATGTAGGCAGTACCCAGACCCAGTTTTCCAGCCCGCTCCAGTATGTGCAGCTGGCCCTCGTGCTGTTGCATCAGTTGCTTCACGATGCCGGCTGTGCCATCGGGCGAATTATCGTCGATAATCAGCACCTCGAAACGGCGAGGCAGGCTGAAGACAGCGGCAATAATCGCTTCAATATTTTCTTTCTCGTTGTAGGTGGGTATGATAACCAGGTTTCTTGTATTCTCCATATGGCTTGCTCAAGCGTGCGTGGGTGACCCCATGTTTATTTTGAAGGCTAAAGGTAATAAGAATATTGATTGGACGGGTATTATTGGTGAGTAGTCAGTGGTCAGTGGTGAGTGGTCAGTGGTGAGTGGTCAGTGGAGAGTAGTCAGTAGTGAGGCAGAAGGCAGAAGAATTGAGTCCGAAGCCCGAAAGTCCGCAGTCCGTAAAAGGAGCGCCGCTTTGATTGCGAGAATTCAAGTAAGGTGCGAGCCGGAGATTAAAAGTCCGAAAGCCTGTAGCTAGTGCCCGGTGCATAGTGCGCAGTGCTCAAAAAAAAGGATCGCATATTTGATTGCATCGATACAAATAAGATGCGAGTCCGAGCATCAACTCCTAAATCCTCAACCCTACGCTCCTATAATTTGCAATCCTTTTTAAGTGACTATTTCAATCTGAGTATTAAAATTTAAATCAAACACAGGGTAATGAATTCAAACAATGGCAGGGGGCATCAATGGCCCGGGAGGGTACTTCAGAAGTACCCCCTTTATGTGTTAAACAGCAGGCAGGTGCAGCTAAATATCAATAGGGTGCTTGCATATACCATTAATGGGCAGAATACTACCAATGATATGTACTCGCATATGATAAGTGGGCTGTTTGGTACAATTGGCGGGCAATTTTTAGTGATGTGCATGCAGTACTGGTGCTATAGGGTACAGCAAAGGCTAAGTCTTCAATAACAGTAGGTGAGTGAAAAGCCGTGCATGTACCCCAGTGCGTAAAATGGGCACGTGCATGCTAGTATAATACTCATTACTCATCCAAAAGCGGTGGTTAATCTGGGAATTATGCTCATTGATAATACTAATGGGCCCATGGTTGGGTTGTGAGTTGAGGCCGTTGTAAGTACGCCTGCGCTCCTGTATTAGAAAAGTAGTAGTATGCCTAAATAAAGACCACATGTGTTGCATCAGGCCAATTTTTTTAACAAAGTGCAGGCATTAATTAATCATTTGTCTCAGGGCTTTGCACTGAGCAGTGTGGAGATGAGTGGTGTGCTATCGGCAGCCAATGGTTATCTGTATCGCGACGACGAAGGTAAGCTGATTCGCGACAAAGCCTACACCCTGCTTAAAGAAGTGGTGGACGAGGTACGCGATTACGGTAAATTTGCCTTCCGCAACGCTCCCGAGCATGCTAAAGGCTATTCGAGTAAGTACGAGCGCGACAGAGCCAAAGCGTATCGCCGATCGTTAAAGGAAGAATAGGTGTAAGAGCGTATTGACACTAAATCATTGGGGTGCTTCGGCATCCCTTTTTTGTAGCTTATCTCGTGACCGGACGTTCTACTTTGGCGACCGGAAAGGGTATAGTACCAACCGGACATAGTAGTTGTGCGACCGGAAGCCCTACTTGCACGACCGGAAGGGGTATTTCACCGACCGGAGACAGTTCTTATGCGACCGGAAGCTCTACTTGCACGACCGGAAGGGGTATATCACCGACCGGAGACAGTACTTATGCGACCGGAAGCTCTACTTGCACGACC
>NZ_JAGUCN010000026.1 GCF_018271975.1 Carboxylicivirga mesophila | reverse complement strand
AATAAAGAGCTGATTTACAATGAATAATTTTAGAGGAATAGTGAACTATTGCGATAAAATTTGAAGCAGTAAATCAGTTATTTATTCAAAGCTTGTTAATCCCTCTTACAAACAGCAATTTTCTTCTTGTAATCGACTCAAAATAGCCCACTATTCTTTCGTCAATATACACTTGAAACTCACTATTTGTAAGCGTTCTGAGTTCAAAATTTTACGTCGAACTCAGGTTAATAGAGTTGCTAAGTAAACACAATTGCAACAGCAAGGACTGTCTCGCTCAATGCATTGCCACCATGCGATGCTAAACTACGGGCACCACCATTCCCTAATGAAGAGAAGAGTATCATTGCTACTACATAGCTCGTGACCCAATTGGGTCAGATATCGCGACCCACTTAGGTCAAGCACAATTACCCACTTAGGTCAAACAGTATGACCCACTTGGGTCAAGCACCTGGACCTAGGTGGGTCATACTACATCTCCTTAGCCACTAATGGTCTTTGTAAGCTACCAGTCCTGATGGTTTTAGCACGGTGCACTATGGCTCTCACCTCTAGCTTATAGCTGCCCTTTCTCAACTCATCAGGCATAATAAACATCAGTTCCGAAGGTTTATTTAGTATCAGAATCTCCACTTTTGTTTCGCTGCGATCCTCAGCTATCAGGTAGATGCCCTGTGCAGGATCCTGGGCATCGAATTTGAGCAAAGTACCCTTTATCCTTGCCGGCTGACCGGGTGTAAATGATGCATCCGTTACATTGGTAGACAAATCGGTGAACTGCTTCAGAAAAGGTGCCCGATGGTTCAATATCTTTTTCTGAAGACGAATGCGCTGCCGGGCCTTGAGCAGACGCTCTCCTGCTTTAAAGTGCAATTTAACCTGGTGCTTTTGCGAATCAAAACTATCCGAGATATTATCAAAATTACCTGCTATACCCGATGAGACGGTAAACAAATCAGTATGCACAATGGCTCCTTCGCTCACCAGTTGCTCAACAGCCGAGTGGTACTCTTCAATAACAGCCAGTGCTTCGGCCTTAGTAACTGTTGATCCTTTTTGAATCATCATTTCAACAATACGCTCGGTGGTATACGTTTCGTTTCCGCCGACCACAGCTATGTAGTTACCTCCCTTAGTAGATAGTGTGTTGGGCCTGAGGCCATACTTTAAAGGCATAGTGTTCAGGTATAATGGTTATCTCCTAAAACTAAGCATTTCTTATGTAAATATATGTGCTACCAACACAAAAAAGGTGATAGCCCAACAGACCACCACCTTTCAAACCCAACCCATTATCTAAATTTCCTTAAGCTGTAAAGTTGCTTGGCATCTAAGAAGCCACCAAAAGTGCAGAGTATTTACAAATACGCCGGAAGGTATTAAACGGGGACATCTCTCAATACCCCCATCGCCTTCGGCACTTCCCCCAAGGGGAAGACGGCTTGTACTACTGTTCGTTCCTCTGGGGAGAAACCTGCAGGAAGAGGTGGTAACTATTTCCAGTCTCCGCGTTCTCCTATGACTCAGCGGTAAACAATTAACTATTACACCAGCACGCCCTCTATGAGCTACTGGAGTCTTTACCTGTTATACCGTTTACTAATCAAAATGCGCTTTTAATGCGCTTCACTTTTAAAGCCACTTTGATTATTTATCGACATTTACCATTGTTGTTTTTAAAATTGCGCTTAAGTCGCATTTAAAATACAATTGGCATTAGCTGTTTAACCAGCGATCGAGCTTATGCCAGCCACCGGCGTTATGCACCTCTGCAATTCCATTCTGGATTAACATGCCTTTGGCCGAAGCACTACGCATGCCCGAGGCACAACACACCACCAATGGCGCATTTAGCTTCTTTAACTTTTTAATGGCTGAATCATTCAAGCGCTCCAGTGGAATATTCACCGAGCCATCGATATAGCCATATTTAAACTCCTGAGGCGTGCGCACATCAATAATACGTGCTCCTCGCTCAATGGCTTCCAGCACTTCCTGTTTTCTTTTTCCAAATAAAAAATCAAATAGACCCATGTTCTTATCGGTAATTATATTGTTAATCGATATTTGATAAACCAGCTTTTACATTCAACCCTCTCCGGGGTTGTTTATTCCTCTATCTTAACTCCCCCGCGCTACACACGAGGTTATTATTATTAATGTCCTTCTGACATTTTTTTATCCCGAGGGGATTAAGCTATAATAACCATAGGTGCAACCCATGGAATATATAGCGATTAAACGAACCCCAGCGCAGATTCAACTATTCACATTATGCACTCACACTTTATAATAAATTGGCATAATGCACTCCATTAACCGCCCAAACTTCATAACAGAGACACCTGCATTGAATAAACACTGGTGGCCAATTTTGGTTTTTGGTTAAAGGATTCAGATTACCTATCCCCCTCTCCCTTCGGGTTTCTCCCCAAGGGGAGAATTCTTGTAATCCCCATCTTCCCCTGGGGGTAGTGCCGAAGGCGATAGGGGAATTATCCATTACTAATCCTGTACCAATAGTTTATGCATGTGACATCATGGCTGCGATACCACCACCGTTTTTCACATTGGTATAACCACGTTGCTGCAATACCTGCATGGCATAGGCCGAGCGTGCTCCCGAAGCACAGTAGACGATAATCTCGCGGTCGGTGCTACCCAGTTCGCCTTTGCCCGACATGATATCATCCAATGGAATATTGACTGCGTTGGGGAAGGCACCTGTCATAAACTCACCAGGTGTACGCACATCCACTACCAGGCGCTCCATCTCATCGCGACTCACGTTCTGGTTGCTTTCTATCTCTACAGCTTCTTCTTTGCTGTTAATGCTTTTCTTTTCGAGTGGCAACAAGGTCACATTGAAGTTTTCGAAGCCAACTGCCATAGCATGGCGCTGCAATGATATGTGACCACCCGAAATGTTGTATACTTTGTCAAACCCTGCACCTTTTAGGGTACGCAAGGCCTGATGGCCTTTTTTGCCAATCTCATCGTAAACCAGAATGGTTACATCTTTGGGGATGGCCTGCAGGTTCTGCGAAAGCATTTCCAATGGCAGGTGATGAGCACCTTGCAGATTACTCTTGCGGAAAGCAAAAACATCACGCACATCCAGCACTACCAAGCGCTCTTCTTTCTCAATAAATGCATCCAACTCAGACACTAACAGGCTTGGGCTATAACCAGACATTTTGTTTTCGGCAGCATAAGCAGCCATGTTCATGGCATCGTTAGCTGTTCCAATGGGCGGTGAATAAGCAAAATCCATATCGGCGATTTCACTCACCTTGATTTTGGCCGCTGCCGCTGTTGCCAGCACATCCAAACGCTTATCAGCCCCTTTGTATCCAGCTGTTTGTCCACCCAGTACCACACCTGTCTGACGGTCATAAATCACCATCACACTCACGGTCTCAGCTCCCGGGTAGTACGATGTATGGTGCTCTTTATGCACTACTACCGCATCGGCATCAATACCAGCCGCTTTAGCCTGTTTAAGCGACATACCGGTGATACCTGCCACCGCTTCGAACACGCGCACTACCGATGTACCGATAGCACCTTTATAGGCATGTTGGCCACCCAGAGCATTTTCAGCAGCGATACGTCCCTGACGGTTAGCCGGTCCGGCCAGCGGGATACGTACTTTTTTACCGCTCACACGGTGTTCAATCTCCACCATGTCGCCACCGGCATAAATATCAGCATCGGATGTTTGCAGGTACTCATCTACCAGCAAACCTCCTGCTTCACCTATCTTCAGACCGGCATCAATGGCCAGCTGTAAGGTTGGACGCACACCAATGGATAGCAGCACCATGTCGGCCTCCAGCGTTTGTCCGTTATCCAGTTCCACTGAATCAGGGTTGATTTTCACGACCCCTGTTTCGGTATGCACACCTACTCCATATTCCTTTAGCTCACGTGTGATAAAACCAGCTGTTTCGGCATCCATCAGCGACATCACGTGCGGCATCTTCTCCACCACATGTACTTTTAAGCCTCGCTTAACAAGGGCTTCCACCATCTCCAGGCCAATAAACCCACCACCTACTACAACGGCTGTCTTAGGCTCTTCGTTCTTCAGGTGATTATCAATCTTATCCATATCCTCCAAGGTCCACAGGCTGAAAACGTGGTCGTTGTCAGCACCCGGCAGATCCGGTTGAATAGGACGGCCTCCCTGGGCCAGAATCAGTTTTGTATAGTCGTATTGCTTTTTGGTTCCATCGCGTGTATCCAGCGTATGAACCAAGTGTGCTTCTTTATCAATAGATGTAACCAATGTGTGAACGTGAACATCCACATTGTATTGCTCTTTAAAGCTCTCAGGACTTTGTAAGATTAACTTAGAGCGGCTGTCGATATCGCCGGCGATATAATAAGGCAATCCACAGTTGGCAAATGAAACATCGGGTCCGGCCTCAAGCATAGTGATTTGTGCATCTGGCGATAACCTTCTTGCTTTTGCGGCTGCCGTAGCGCCGGCAGCGACCCCTCCGATAATTACAATCTTTTCCATTTTGATGACTATTTATATTATTTTTTGTTTGCTCTGATTTTTATGGTGGCAAAACTAATGTCATCAAGAAAGGTGCTTTGTGCCTATTGTCACATAAGGGAGGAAATTTAGGATTTTTAAGAAATATGGTGTAGTTGAGGGTTTGGGGTTTGAGTTGAGGGTTCAGAGTTTGGAGTTGTGAGTAATGGATTATTTGTATTTGCTGCCTTTGTATTGGGTTAACGAGAGATACTTTATCAGGTTGGTTAGTTTACCGCCAACATTATCTAGCTGACTATATAACTTATCAAATACCTCTTGATTTATATAGCCATTATCAAGGGCTCGGTACAGTTGAGATTTTACTTCTCCTGCAGAACCTTTCGAGTAGGACAAGAACAATTTAAATTCCTTACTTCCTCTTCTGTCAAATCCTTCGGCAATATTATCCATAATGGAACCGGCAGCTCGTCTGATTTGATCCTTTAAACCATAGTCCTTAGAAAAATCGCCAATTGAGGATCCAGTTGACGTTAATATGGACAAAAGTGATTGAGATGTATTCAATCAATCTCTTGCTGAAAAAAAATGAAATCATCTAAATTGGTGCTTCGCCCAAACCCGACTTACTTTTTTAGCTTGACCCAAAAAAGTAAGCAAAAAAGGTCAAGGCTGCTTTCAAAATTACTTTCTTATGCATCTCTGTCATAAGTGCGGCCGGGTGATTTCCGAATCAAGTTCGGAACTTCCCGGTCTTACTAATGCCATCGCTTCAACAAAAGTAATTTTGCAAGAGGCCGACGAGTAAACAACTTTCAGGGTCTTCTCAAATCTTAAAGTACTTAACTTTTCTTACTTATGGGACCATCCCAGCGGCGGGTTGGCCTGTCACATTGGCGGGCCGGCGAAGGGGTGAATAATAAATAATTTAGCAAAACATCAAAGGGGTTTATCCTACTTTGATAGTGATGCTTAATATTTATTAGAGCGCGCAGAAGCATTAATGGGACTAGTCTTTTTGTTTCTTTTTCGGATATGGAAAAAGAAAACCCGTCTGGTAAGACAAAGTTCCTAGAAGACTCAGGCTATGCATAGTACAGATGAATCAATCATAGCTATAACTTTTATGCGCATTGCCGTTACTCCACAACTATTTGAAGTGATCCCAACTGAACTCAACCTGTATATGTCAGCACAAATATCTCTACTCAACTGCCAAACCTCTAAATCCTCAAACCTTTTAACCGAAGCCATGGTACTTTTATTTAAATGTAAACTTGCAAAGCGTATAACTTTTTAACTCAGAACCAGGAACTCCAAACACGCAACTCGAAACCCTGAACTAAACACTAGCTCAAATCAACAATCTCAATCTTATTCCTCGACAGACTGATTTTACCCAGTTTCTCAAGCTGCTTCAACAGTCTTGATATCACTTCGCGGGAGGTGTGCAAATCGTCGGCAATTTCCTGGTGTGTACCCAATAATACAAGTGAATTACGCTCTTCCGATAGCTGCACCAGGTACTCAATCAGACGCTCATCCATCTTTTTAAAGGCAATGCTGTCGATGGTGTGCAGCAGCTCTTCAAAGCGCATCCGGTACGACTGCATGATGAAGCTGCGCCAGCCGGCATATTTCTTCATCCAGTTTTCCATACAATTGATGGGTACCATAATGGCCGTTACGGTTTCTATAACGGTGGCGCGCACCTCACTTTTAGCCCGCTCCATACAGCACGATAGTGTTGAAGCACATGTATCTCCACCGTTCAGATAATAGAGCAGCAGCTCATTACCATCGCTATCCTCGCGCACTACCTTAATAACGCCTTTGGTTAAAAGGGGCATGGCCACCACATCGTCACCAATTTCAATAAAATTATTACCGGCTTCCAGTGTTTTGGTTGTACAGTAACGTTCCATCTCATCCAGCAGCGCGGGCTCCATCAAAATGGGGAACTTTGATAGTATCGTATCTTTAATATTCATATCAGGACTTTAATACATGGTGAAAATAATGGATAAACGCGGACCGGCCAATTTAGCGCTTAAAAATTATATGCCATGTTAAAACTAAAGTAATGCCCCTCTTTGGAGTAGGAGTAATAGGGCTGTAATATAATCTGCTCAAGTACATCCATCCATAAACCAGTGGTATGACTATGATGCCAATCGTTGGAATGCTCGCCATTGAGCCACACGCGTCCAATATCAAAACCTCCCAATATACCTATGTCCATCGGCAGGTATCGGTTATCCCAATTAAATAGCTGTATTCTCACATCCAGGTTTTCGTACAAGGCCTTATTGCCCCGAAAACGATTATTGCGGAAGCCTCTCAGATTGGTGCGGTTTCCCAGGTTGGGATACTGATAAAACTGTGCCTCGCCGCTGATTAGCTCATAGCCTACATTATTGGCTAACACTACCTGGGGATGATTAGCAATGGTTAAGTAGGTTTGCATATTGGTTCCGAACGTCCACAAAGTATTGGCATTGGTAACATCATCCTGGTAACTCAACGATGCATTGAACCGAATGCCGTTGGTTGGTTTTGATTCGCGATCGACATAATTGATACTGTACACCATTTTAGCACCAACAAAACTATGCCTGTCCAGTTCTTCATCGGTAAATCCCAGCTCCGGGTCCTGGGCCACACGGCCATTGGAGTCTTCCAATCGGACCGATTCAAATGTTGGGCCAAATTTAAAGCTGATGAATGAATTACGACTACTTAAGCTGATGAGTGGCTCAATCTTATAAGCCCGTTTGCGCACCCAGTTATATTGTTTAGCCAAATCGTGGTTGACCGACTCATTACCATAACCAAAAAAGTTTTCGATACTCGGATAGTCGATATACATGGAAGGGTGAAAATCAACATTGGGTAATAGATTGGGGAAATGCCCTTCATACATTATGATGAAAGCATCCTGACTACCCGGTGCTACTAAAGCAGCGACTTTCTGCTTTGATTTATAGGGGTCACGGCGCCAGCCATATCGGGTCCAGTTATGTGTTAATCCCAGCCAGACACCATCGTCCAGTGTATAGCCTCCCCTCAGAAAAGGCAGGTTGGTATTGTACTTAAATCCGTAACGATCGTAGTCATTAATATCAACATGGTTCGCGGTTCTATCCTTGATATTAGAACCAATCAGCTCAATACCTTCAATAATGTCGTAGGCATAAACTCCTTTAGCGGCAGATTGATTGATAACTGTATCCTCATCTTCGCCTCCAATGATTCGCACTTTAATGGCGTTGTTTGATGCACCTGTAATCACAAACTCATCATCGCCTCTAAGCCCATATAAGCGCACCTCGCGGGTTTCATCAGGATGAAACGTGCGCGAATACTTTAACAAATCGCCTTTTGATTTTCGCTTCACATAGTATTTCACGTTTAGCTGACCATCTTCAAAGCGTGTTATTTCAAAGCGGTCATCATCATCGGTTGCCGTCACCTCCACCTCGGTACTAATGTAATCGTATAGTTTTCGGCTAATTGTCAGCAGATGTTCCCGTCGCTCTTTCAGCAGGGCAAGCACTTCTTTGTTCTGCTCCCTTACTTCGGGCGGCAAGCCCAATAATGCCGAGTCAATTACCTCATCCGTCATATTAGCCTGCAATTCCCTGGTAATCTGCTCCCATTGCGTCCATTCCAGCTCATTCAGAAAATAGCGGTCGAAATACCGGGCGTTAAATGCGAGGTGCCTCACATCGCGCACATCGCCTTTCATGGTTTTAAACTTCTTCATTAAAAAGGTGGAGACATATACGGGTATCACCCCTTCAAACTTATAAAAGGCCTGATCGCGATCGCGCGGAATGGGCCGATAGATGGTGCGCTCATCCTCTTCAAAACTTGCCCAGCGCCACTGGTCGTCGTGCCTGTCCCAGTCATGTATAAACAAATCGAACAGGCGTGACTTAAGCACCCACATCTGATCGACAAAATGCGTTTTCTTATCGCGCAGATTTTCTAATAAGTCGGTGTAGCCAATGATATCCTTTGAATTGCCAAAGTAATCGGCGTTACTCCAATCACCTGACGGACGTTGCTCCAATAAATATACTTCCTCGGGAAAGAAAGCATTGTAATTACCCAAGCCACGCTGGTGCTTCAGATAAACTAGCTCTGGCTGGGTTGAATAAACTCCGGCAGCTGCCGATAAGGAAGGGATCATTAACGCACCATATGGATGACTGGCCGAATTCTGATCCTTCATAATATTTAATACCTTTAGGTTAGCAAATTTCTCATCCACCAGCCTGGTATAATCCTTGTTAATCGAGCGTAAAATATATTGCTGCTCATCAGCTTTTTCCAAACGCAGGGAGTTCGATGACATGCCCCCTCCTTTTTTGATGGGTGCTAATCCACCATGCTTTGTTTCCAGATCAATAAGCGGTACTTTCACATCAGTAGCCCACATGCTGCGGTATTGCTCTCCCAGGAAAAACTTCATTGTCTTACTGCCTTCAAACATTTTGTTGGCAGCTACAATTGTGTCGGTTCCGCTCAATGGGGCATATTGCTTGTCTACTTTTCTGCTTCCGGCTTTAGGTGCACGTATTTGCCGGCGATATTCCAACACTGGTTCTGCATTAAAGCCATTAACAGTGTAAAACTCAATCCAGGCTTCGGAATTGCTATAGAAATCTATTTTTGCATAACCACGTGCTTCACTGGCATAATCGGCTTCACCGCCGGCCGCAGTATAGGTCACTTTACTGCCCGAGCCGCTAATGACTTGTTTAATTTCATCATCATCGAAATACTGCAGGTTATGCTCATGGCCCGAAACAAAGGTCACATTCACATCCCACAATTTGGCTGCCCGAACTATCCCTTCCACAAAATCCTGGTACAGGTGATGGCTGAGATCCTGCACAGAACCGGTGGTTTGCCTGTAAATGGGATAAACAGAGCCAATACCGGGTAATGGCACCCATAGCTGATGATTCAGTTCAAGCAATGGAAACAAGTGATGCTTGAAGGAAAAATACCCGCCATGCTTACCATTACTTTCAATAGAGTGATGCATAAACACAATCACCTCATCATTTTTATAGCTCATGAAGATTTCTTCCATTCGCACCAGGAAATCACCCCTTGTTTGAATGTCACAACCCTTGTTCATCTTTTTCTCCTCTTCCCAATTATGCAGCCACCATTGCGAATCGACAAACACATACACCAAATCCTTGCTTACCTTAACCACTTTTGGTTCGCCACAGCCACCACCCGGATAAAATTTCACTTTCGAATCAGTTGCTGGTTCATAGGCCTCCACAAATTTCTCCTGACGCTTTATGCGTTTCAATCCACCCTTTTTTCCTTTCTTCCAATCGTGGTTACCTGGAATAAAATAGGTGGTGCCACTTACTTGGTTAGCCAATAGCAGCTGCGACTCAAGTATCAGTTCACTCAAAGTCCGGGTTTCATGGTCTTTTGATGGCATGCCCAGCGGATAGATATTATCGCCAAGAAACACCAGGTCACTTGGTGAGCCAGTTCGCATTAAGTGTTGCTTAACAGCCGACAACACATAGTTGGTACCATTCACTTCGTCATCCAACTGACCGGCATCGCCGACCAAAAATATGGTACGTACAGCATCACCTGACTGCACCTGATTTTGCGTCTGCCAGTTATTGACCTCAGCACTATAGTAGGGAGCTTTAACGCTTGAGCATCCAGCGAGCAGAAATGGTAATACGAGCAAGTATGATACGTATCTTCTCATCATCAGTTAGGTGTAAATTTCATGAGTTTACCTTTCCCTGCTTTTCCTTCGGAAGCGATGTAAAGATTCAAGTCCTCATCAAAAGCGATCCCCTCGGGCTGGGGTAACTTTTGCATATCCAGAAAAACAAGGTATTCAAGTGAATGCTTTGCATCAAACACCATTAGCATGCTGCCACGCGCCGACAAAAGGAATATTTGACCAGTCTCAGGATGAATAGCAACACCTGAAGGGGCAAAACGGTTTAAGCGCCACAGCTGCTCGGCATTAAGCTCATTTTCAGCTTTCTGCTTTAGTCGTTCCACATTTATCAAGATCACAGGTTCAGCATCCAACTGCCTGGTATCTAAATAAAAGCGATAGACAGCTTTTTCATGCCTATTTTCACTTAATGGCAAGCCTTTACAGGCAATTAACAGGCTATTTGAGCTGTGCTCATAATACAATCCTTCGGCATCATTAATGGCTGACAGGCCCGTATCATACACCTTTGTTTTATCCTTATCAGTATTGTAACGGTATAACTTACCATTGCTTTTTAAGACAAAAACAAATTTACCAGATCGTGCAAGACCTTCGTAATCACCACTTTTATGGAACTCATAGAGCTCATCTGCCTTTCCGCTTTGCCTGTCTATCTCATAAATAATTCCTTTTTCATCGTTGATAGCCAACAGGCGCCGGCCTTTCACATCATATTCCAAACCTGAAATTTCTTGCAAGGAATTATCAAGTTCGAGAAATGTGTCTGCCAATGCAAAGTTATACCTGGCACTCACCACATCTTTTACTTTCCAAACCTGACTACCGGTACTAGTGCAGGAAGCAAGTAATAGAACTATTGATAATAATTTGAAGCTTATACATCTCACACGTGAAGGATTTTTAAAAGCTCAATTTACCAATTTTACAGGATTATCTATACATACCTCTTTTTAATTGATTACAATTGTCCGTATATCAAAATCCCGATACTAATAAAGAATGCAATCAGAAATAGATTATAAGACCACTGCAACAACTGGTACTTGCATAAGGTGTAATGATTAAGCATAAAACTGGCGCGTACCTGGTTACCCAACTGTAAATCCTGGTTGCGCACCACGGCATCCATCGATTTCTCATACTCATCAAGATCTACGCGTCTCATCATCATAAAACTGTTGTGCTTAAAGTCAGGGTATTTCTCCTTCATTTCGCGATGATACTTGAATAAGCGATGGACATATGCCCCAATAGGACTGGCTGTTAGCAGAGATAACACCAGTGACATTCCACTGCCAATCAATAAAACGATAACAATAGCATTTCCGTTATCGACATACACGTCCATTTGTTGATTAAACACAATAAGTAAGGAAATAATTGTAGTGTTGATGCGCACCATAATCATAGCTTTACGGTCCGCCATAGTCATGCGGTTCACCAGCATTTTAAAATGATTCCGGAAGAAAGTACTCAGCGCTTTACGCGGCTCCTGTTTGGTATCATACAGCTTCTTCTTTTTTTTCTTCTTAGCAACAACACTATTTTCATCATCCCCTGAAGAGATTGGCTCAATGAGCTGTTCTTTGACTAATAACTCTTGTGCCTCGTGTGCTAAATTAGCCTCTAAACTCATATTATTAAATTTTATATATCTATATATCTAGATGCAAATATATATAAAATGATATTAATACCAAATATTCTGTTTTTTTGCCGACATTTATCAGCAAACTTAGCTACTTTTGCAACATCTAATCTTTAGCATAACACACTCATTCAATGCAAATTCCACAACAATATAAATTCATCGTACAGCTTGGCAAGGCATTGCACATTTATGGTGTTCCATCTTATAAATCACAGATATACCTCACCGAGATATCTGAAATGAAAGATATTAAAGGCAGCTTTATGGATACGCCTACCTGGATTAACTATGTATTTTACGAGGAAGGCGAACACACTTACAACCATGTGGAATGCGTCCCTCCAGGGGAGTTAAATCTGGGGGCTTTATCGCAAGTGGTTGAGATTACCAACAATGTGATTACCAATGAGCTTAATTTTGCTGAAGCCAAAGAGCAAATTATAGAACTTCAGAATAAGCCCAATAGTTACAATAAGTTAGTTGAGCTACTGTCTTTCATGTTCTCGGCTGGTTCATTTTGTATTTTACTCAACACCAACTGGCTGTCGGTTATTGTAGCAACCTTTATTGGGGCATTGGTATATGGCATAACGCTCATGGCCCGCCATTCAAGCTATTTGCGCAGCACACTGGAGTCAATGGTAGCCTTTGGTGCTACCATTACCATTGGTCTGTTGTCAACAATTCTGCCTGACTTAAATATCTCCATGACTATATTGGCCTCTATCATCATCTTTATCCCTGGTCTATCCATCACCACAGCCCTTGAAGAGATCACATCGCGCAGCCTGGTATCAGGTACCGCCAAGCTTTTTGATGCTTTGGTTTCCTTATTTAAGCAATTTTTTGGTGTGGTATTAGGTCTGGCTCTTTTGCCACTTTTTATAGAGATAAAACCTCATAAAGTTATTGATGACATTCCGCAATGGGTTGATTTCGTAGCTATTCTCATCCTGTCGTTAAGCCTGATGCCTGTTTTTAAGGTACGTCCTAAAGATATACCGCTTGGTGTAGTAACGGGTTTTGTATGCTTCTATACCACCTTGTTACTTGGTTTCACCGGTATATTGGTCAGTATATTTGCCGGCACCATTGTAGCGGTAGCGGTTAGTAAGCTGTTCACTCACCTTACCAAGATTCCGAGGCTGGTTTACCTGATACCCGGTATCATTATGCTGGTGCCAGGCAGTAAAGCATTCATTGGCCTCAGCACCTTATTTTTAGATGCACAGGTAAGCAACAGCAACATGGGCGAACAGGTACTGTACATCTTTATGGGCATCATAGGCGGATTAATATTCTCAGGCACTTTTATGGACAGGCGATTGGGTAAAAATCTCAATCAGACAGACCAGCTGTTTAAACGTTAAGAATTGTAAAAATAACGCGTGATTAAGAAGTTTAAAATCAATTGTTCGTATTAAGTTTCGTACCTTTGCGCCCTCTTTTTTATACAACAAGGGAAGAAACAAGCTGTTAGTTACAACAATCTGCTAATTAATGAATAGCAGATTTTAAGATTTACTGAAAAAAGCGTTCGCATGAAATTATTAGTAAAAACCTTTCATGGTTTAGAGGAAGTATTGGCTGATGAGTTAAGGGAAATAGGAGCCAATGATGTAACGCCCATCAAAAGGGCCGTAACCTGCACAGGCGACAAAGAAGTGCTGTATAAAGCTAACCTTCATTTGCGAACCGCTTTACGTGTATTAGTGCCAGTGCTGAAGTTCAAGGCAAAAACTGAGGACGAACTGTATCAGAACATCTATAAATATGACTGGTCGGCGCACATCACCGAGAAAAATACATTTGCCATCGATGCAGTAGCTTTCTCTGATTTTTTCAAACACACCAAGTATCTGGCCTTAAAAACCAAGGATGCCATAGCAGACCAGTTCAGAGATAAAAATGGCCAGCGCCCTTCGGTTAATATCGAAAAACCGGATCTTCAGATAAACGTGCATGTATCGCATGACCAGTTCACCGTATCGCTGGACAGTTCGGTTGAATCATTGCATCGCAGAGGCTACCGCAATCCACATCATAAAGCACCACTTAACGAGGTATTGGCGGCAGGGATGCTAAAAATTGCCAAATGGCACAAAGAAATTCCGTTGATTGACCCTATGTGCGGAACCGGCACCATCCTGATGGAAGCCGCCATGATAGCCTGCAACATGGCTCCCGGGTTTAAGCGCAAGCACTTTGGCTTTATGAGCTGGGCAGATTACGACAAGGCATTGTGGGAAAAGATTCATACTGAGGCAGAAAACAAGATCCGCTATCCAAAAGTAAATATTGTTGGTGGCGATAATAATCCGCAAGCGGTTGACATGGCCAAAACAGCTTCACTGGATTTCCGCCTGAACCGTCAGATTCGTATCGTACGTTCAAATATGGAAGACCACATGCCGCCTGCACCACGTGGTATGATGATTACCAATCCGCCTTATGGCGAGCGCCTGACAAAAGATAACATCAACGAATTCTATAAAAAGATTGGTACACACCTGAAAAAGAACTATACCGACTGGCAGGCATGGATCATTACCTCCAACACAGAAGCGCTTAAACATGTAGGACTTCGCCCAGACTCTAAGTACACCTTATATAACGGACCTCTGGAATGTAAATATGTAGCCTACGATATGTTCGAAGGTGAAATGAAAGAGTTTAAAAAGAAAATCAACCGAACCAAAAGACGAATTGATAGTTAATATTGGAAGTCAGATAACGATTTCAATGAAATAACTATGCAAAACAGAATTACAGAGCTTTTTAATATACAGTACCCAATTATTCAGGGTGGAATGGTTTGGTGCAGTGGCTGGCGACTTGCCTCAGCAGTTAGTAACAACGGCGGTCTGGGTTTACTAGGCGCCGGCTCCATGTACCCCGAGGTATTGCTTGAGCACATTCAAAAGATGAAGAAAGCTACCGACAAGCCATGGGGCGTGAATGTGCCACTGCTGTATCCCAGTATCGATGAACTGATGCAAATCATTGTTGAAGAAGGGGTTAAAATCGTGTTTACTTCAGCTGGTAATCCGGCTAAATGGACTGGTTTCCTCAAAGAAAAAGGCATTACTGTAGTGCATGTTATAGCCAATGGCCGCTTCGCCCAAAAGTGTGAAGAAGCCGGTGTAGATGCTATTGTAGCTGAAGGCTTTGAGGCTGGTGGCCACAACGGCCGTGAAGAAACCACCACATTAACCTTGATTCCTTCCATCCGTCAGCAAACCCAGCTGCCACTGATTGCAGCTGGTGGTATTGGCACCGGCAAAGGCATATTTGCTGCTATGGCACTGGGTGCCGATGGCGTACAGATTGGTTCGCGTTTTGCCATCACCGAAGAATCATCGGCTCACAAAGCATTTAAGGAACTGGTGGTTGAAACAGGAGAAGGCGGTACCTTGCTATCACTTAAAAAACTGGCACCTGTGCGATTGATTAAGAATGCATTTTTCGAACAGGTACATGAAGCAGAAAAATCCGGCGCTTCTACCTTAGACCTCCAAAAACTATTGGGAAAAGGGAGAGCTAAAAAAGGCATCTTTGAAGGTGATTTAGTTGAAGGAGAACTGGAAATCGGACAGATTGCCTCATTAATTGATGATATTAAGCCTGTTAGTGCAGTGTTTGAAGAACTATTATTGGAATACCGCCAGGTAAAAGAAGAAGCGGCCACAAACCCTCGATTCAATTTTTAATGATAAACATACAAAAGCATACGCTTAGCAACGGATTAAGAGTAGTTGTACATGTTGATAAAAGTACGCCTCTGGCTGCGGTTAACGTATTGTACAATGTGGGTTCAAAGAATGAGCAACCTGACAAAACCGGCTTTGCTCACTTATTTGAACACCTGATGTTTGGTGGTAGTAAAAACATACCTTCATACGATGCCCCTTTGCAGATGGTGGGTGGTGATAACAATGCCTGGACCAACTGTGACATCACCAACTACTACCTGACCTTGCCGGCAGCCAACCTGGAAACAGGGTTCTGGCTCGAATCAGATCGTATGCTGGAGCTGGATTTTTCGGAGCAGAGCCTTGAAGTACAGCGAAAGGTTGTTATTGAGGAGTTTAAACAACGCTACCTTAATCAGCCATATGGCGACATACCACTACTACTAAGTCCCCTGGCCTATAAAGTACACCCCTATCAGTGGCCTACCATTGGTAAGGAAATTGCGCACATCGAAAATGCAACGCTCGATGATGTGCGACAATTCTTCTTTAGTCATTACGCACCCAATAATGCAGTTTTGTGTGTTAGTGGGAATGTAGAGCCGGATAAAGTATTTGCCCTGGCTCAAAAATGGTTTGGCGATATTCCATACCGGCAACTAGCCCAAAACAACATAGCAGCAGAACCTAAGCAAACAGAAGCACGCCAACTGGCGGTGGAGCGCAATGTACCAGCTAACCTGATTCAGAAAGTGTACCATATTGGCAGCCGAACAGATGATGACTTCTATACGGTGGATTTGCTTTCCGATGTGCTGGCCAACGGCCCGTCGGCGCGTCTGATGCAATCACTGGTTAAAGAGCAGCAACTCTTTAGTGAGGTAAATGCCTACATATCAGGTGATCATGATCCCGGATTATTCACTGTGATGGGCCGCCTGCTGCCTGACACCTCCATGGAGCAGGCCGAAAAGGCTATCCAGGTTGAATTGGATAAGATAAGTACACAGGCCATTGGTGATTATGAGCTTCAAAAAGTAAAAAATAAAGTGGAGTCATCCCTGGTGTTTTCTGAAATCAGCTTCCTGAACAAGGCCATGAACCTGGCATCCTTCGAACTCTTGGGTAAAGCAGAAGACATTAACGACGAAGTTAATAAATATCAGGCTGTCACCAAAGAAGCCATTTTGAATACAGCACAAAGCACCTTTAAGCCCACCAACTGTTCAACTTTGTATTATCGCTCAAGCCAATAAAATGAGTATAGACAGACGCATTGCCCCGGAATTTAAAACAACGGATACATTTGAGCTCCTACCCATTGAAACCTTTCAACTGGATAATGGCATTCAGGTGCACCTGATGCAAGCCGGCTCGCAGGAAGTGGCCAAGCTCGACTTTTTATTTCCGGCAGGATCTATACAGGCCAACAAACCCTTGTTATCATCTATCACCTGCAAAGGACTTACTGAAGGAACCCAACATCTGACCGGAGCCGAAATTTCTGAGAAAATAGACTTTTATGGTGCCTACATTGGACAACAGGCGCAGTTTCATCATTCGATTGTTACGCTGGTAGCACTTTCACACTTTCTACCACAAACACTTGAACTATTAGAAGATATTGTCAAAAATCCCACTTTTGAGCAAAAAGAGATTGATACGCTGCTCAATAAGCGCAAGCAAGAGTACCTGATTGAAAGTGATAAGGTAAAAACCCTTGCTACCAGGGCATTCACTCAAAATCTATATGGTAAAGAGCATCCATATGGCAATTACCTGACACTGGATGATTTTGAACAGATTACACGTGAGGAAGTCATTGATTTTCATAAACAAGCATACATACCCAAAGGAACGCACATTATCGTGTCGGGACAGCCTGGTGCCCAGTTAAAGCATCTTTTAAACAAGCACTTTGGTCAGGAATGGCATAGCACATCGCCCCTGCCCGATTTACTGCCACCAGCGGATATCACCCCTAAAAAAGACCTGTTCGTACCTAAAGAAGGGGCTCTCCAATCTGCTATTAAAATGGGGGTTCCTCTTTTCAATAAGCAGCACCCCGACTTTCATGGCATGCAAATATTAAATACCGTGCTGGGAGGTTACTTTGGCTCGCGCCTGATGACGAATATTCGTGAAGAAAAAGGACTCACCTACGGTATCTCATCATTTATAATGACTTATAAGCATGCCGGCTTTCTGATTATCAGCTCCGACGTAAAGGCAGAAAACAGGGAACTGGCATTAATAGAAATCAATAACGAACTACAAAAACTGAGAGACGAGCCCATTAGTGAAGAGGAGCTTCAGTTGGTGAAGAACTTCCTCATTGGCGACATGATTCGCAACTTTGACGGGCCGTTTGCCACATCTGACAATTACAGGGGATTGATTGATTTGAACCTGACACCAGATTATTTTAATGAGTTCTTTAATGTACTCATTCACATCACATCGGGTGAATTGCAACAGCTGGCGCAGAAATATTTCAAAGAAGAAGCTTTAATAACGGTTGTTGCCGGCAAGTAAGTGCACTCCAATCAATGGTGTAGCAACATTTACAGAATATATTCATTCAACTCAATGAGGCTAAACAACTCGTTTAAAACCTTTGTTACAATCAAAGGAAATAAGTATTTTAGTTCGCTTTAACGAGTACGTGCATGACGAAAGCTGATTGGGAAGAAGAAGATAAAATGATTCGTGAGCAATTTAACGCGCTCATTGATGCCTGTCCACGTTGCCAGACACCGGAAAACAGGAAGCTGGTTACCAAAGCATTTGAGTTAGCCCATGAAGCTCATATGGGCATGCGTCGTAAATCGGGTGAACCATACATTTTACATCCGATTGAGGTGGCCCGTATTGCAGCTGAAGAAATTGGTTTAGGGACCAAAGGCGTTATTGCAGCTATTCTTCATGATGTGGTAGAAGATACAGACTACACAGTAGAAGACCTGCAGAATATCTTCGGTGAGAAGATTGCGTCTATCGTAGCCGGACTCACTAAGTTGGAAGGTGTCTTCGATCAGTCCTCGTCCATTCAGGCCGAAAACTTCCGCAAGCTTTTGCTAACAATGGTTGAAGACGTGCGTGTTATCCTGATCAAACTGGCCGACAGGCTGCACAATATGCGCACGCTTAACTCAATGCCCGAGCACAAGCGCTTAAAAATTGCCGGTGAAACACTTTACTTTTATGCACCTCTTGCCCACCGCCTTGGCCTCTATGCCATTAAAACAGAACTGGAAGACCTGAGTCTGAAATATGAATTGCCACAGGTATTCAATAACCTGAGTCAAAAGGTAAAAGACAGCGAAGAGCAACATGTAGAATTCATCAATAACTTCAAAGCTCCCATAGAAGAACGTCTGAAAGCGGAAGGCTATGAGTTTGATGTGGTTGGTCGACACAAATCAGTCTATTCCATCTGGAGCAAGATGCAGAAGAAAGATCTGCCGTTTGAAGAAATATATGATGTACTGGCCATCAGGGTAGTGTTTAAGCCCAAAAGCCACTTGCCAGAAAAAACGCAATGCTGGGCCATCTATTCGATGATAACCGACATTTACAAGCCCAAGCCCGATCGTTTGCGCGACTGGGTTTCAACTCCTAAAGCCAATGGTTACGAAGCGCTTCACAGTACCGTGATGGGACCAGATGGCAAATGGGTGGAAATTCAGATCCGAACTACGCGAATGGATGAGATTGCTGAAAGAGGATTTGCTGCCCATTGGAAATATAAAGGCCAAAAAGAAAAAGAATCGGAACTGGACAAATGGCTGGAGATGATTAAAGAGCTGCTGGATAATCCCGATGCCGATTCACTGGAGTTTCTGGATGACTTTAAACTCAACCTGTTTGCTTCCGAAATCATGATTTTCACACCCAAAGGCGATGTCAAAGTGATGCCCAAAGGAGCTACAGCACTCGATTTTGCCTTTGATATACACACCGACATTGGCTATAAATGCATCGGTGCCAAAGTAAACTTCAAGCTGGTGCCGCTCAGTCATCAGCTAAAAAGCGGTGATCAGGTTGAAATTATTACCTCTGAAAAGCAACAACCCAAATACGAATGGCTGAGTTTTGTAACAACAGCCAAGGCTAAAACCCGCATTAAGAATGCCTTTAAGGAAGAGCGAAAATCCATTATAGCTAAAGGTGAAAGAATACTGGAACAAGAGCTTCACAAGAAGAAGCTAACCATCAACTCACGAATACTGAAGAAGATTCTTGATTACCATAAAATTTCCAAGCGCGATGAGCTATATTTTAAAATTGGCAAAGGCAGCATCAAGCTGGATGACCTGCATAAGATACTAAGCACCAAATCGCGCAACAAATGGATTCGCTATTGGAAGCTAAACTTTGGAATGTCGACCAATAAGCCGGAGGAGGTAAAACCCGAACCAAGCAAAAAGAAAACACAGGTTGTTTTATCGGATAATGACGAGCAGGATCAGTTTACCATAGCCGACTGCTGCAATCCCATTCCTGGTGACGACATTCTGGCTTTTATGGATGAAAGCGACCAGATTATATTACACAGCCGCAAATGTCCGGTAGCCCTCAAGCTGATGTCAAGTCAGGGGAATCGTATTGTTTCGGCCCAATGGGAGTCACATAAAATACTATCATACCTGGCCCTTATTAACCTGTCGGGTATTGACCAGATGGGTATTGTCAGTAAAATAACCAAAGTGATTTCTGAAGACCAGAATGTGAACATGCGCTCCATTAACATCGAAAGTCACGATGGCATATTTGAAGGCAACATTTATTTATACATTCACAACACCGAGGACTTAAACAACCTCATTCTTAATATCATGAAGATTAAAGGTGTACATAATGTTAACCGACAAGACCGCATCAAAGCTGATTTATAATAATTCTAAACAAGTATTTTTTAATCTGACGATTTTACTTATTTTTAGGCTCTATTTTAATTGAGACTACATATGAATAAGGTAGATGCCAAAGATGTGGTAAAACAGCTATTCACTGAATACCTTCAGCGCAACGGACACAGGAAAACACCTGAACGTTATGCTATTTTAGATGAGATATATAGTCGCGAGGGACACTTCGATATTGAGTCGCTCTATATATTTATGAAAAACAAAAACTACCGCGTAAGTAGGGCTACTCTTTATAACACCATCGATCTGTTATTGGACTGTAAACTAGTCATCAAGCATCAGTTTGGCAAAAACATTGCCCAATTTGAAAAAGCATTTGAGTCGAAGCAACACGACCACCTTATCTGCACTAATTGTGGTTCGGTGATTGAATTCTGCGACCCGGGCATACAGACAGTATTGAATAATGCAGCTGCTTTTAACGAATTTCACGTGTCGCACCATTCACTTTATGTTTACGGAACATGCAAAGAGTGTGCTGCTGAAGAAACCAAAGAATAAGATTATTCGATAAAAAAATCAGAGCTACACAATAGCTTTTAAACGGATAATGTGTACTTTTACAAATCGGAATTCTGAGGCAGTCGGAAGTCCGATTTTTCGTGTTAAGACACTGTCTTTTCAGCGCTTAACAATTTATTAAACCAAGCTTACAGGCTGGGTTTAGTTAAGTAACCACAAGCTTTAGGGCATAATATTAAAACAAAAAAGAATGAAGGTTGATGTTTTACTAGGACTCCAATGGGGGGACGAAGGCAAAGGAAAAGTTGTTGACGTACTGACACCGCAATATGATGTCATTACCCGCTTTCAGGGAGGACCCAACGCAGGTCACACACTTGAATTTGATAATTTCAAGCATGTTCTTCACAATATTCCATCAGGAATTTTCCATACAGATAAGGTCAACATTATTGGCAATGGCGTTGTTCTGGATCCCATCACTTTCAAAAAAGAGATTGACTCGCTGAAAGATAAAGGCTTTGACATCACCAAGAACCTTTATATTTCAAAAAAGGCACACCTGATTTTACCAACTCACCGTATATTAGATGCCGCTTCTGAAGCTTCCAAAGGTAAAACAAAGATTGGTTCAACCCTGAAGGGTATTGGCCCTACTTACATGGATAAAACCGGTCGTAATGGTTTACGCGTTGGTGACATCCTAAATGACTTTGAAGCCAAATATGCAGCCCTAAAAGAAAAGCATGTTAAAATGCTCGGGATGTACGATTTTGACTACAACATTGAAGAGTTTGAGCAAGGACTTCAGGAAGGTATTGAAACACTGAAAAGCTGCATCATCATTGATAGTGAACACGAAATCAATAAGTACCTGAAAAACGGCAAAAGCATATTGGCCGAGGGTGCTCAGGGTACTTTGTTAGACATTGACTTTGGCTCCTACCCATTTGTGACTTCATCCAATACCATTTGTGCAGGAGCGTGTACAGGTATGGGTGTTGCGCCTAATAAAATTGGCGAAGTTTATGGTATTTTTAAAGCTTATTGTACGCGTGTTGGTAGTGGGCCATTCCCTACCGAGCTGTTCGACGAAACAGGCGAAGAGCTGCGCAAAGCAGGTCATGAATTTGGTGCTACCACCGGACGCCCTCGTCGTTGCGGTTGGATTGACCTTGTAGCTTTAAAATACTCTGTAATGATTAATGGTGTTACACAGTTAATCATGACTAAAGGTGATGTGTTAAGTGGTTTTGAAACCATCAAAGCAGCTACTGCATACAAGCTGAATGATGGAACTGTAACTGAAGAATTCCCATTTGAACTGACAGATGATGTAGAACCTATCTACACTGAAATCAAAGGATGGAAGGAAGATTTAACGGGTGTAAAATCAGAAGGTGAATTCCCTCAGGAACTGAAGGATTACATTGCCTACCTGGAAAAAGAGCTGGAAGTACCAATCAAAATTGTTTCGGTTGGTCCGGATCGCGAGCAAACGATTGTTCGATAATTGATAAACTCAATAATACTTCAAACCGGTTCAAGTTGAGCCGGTTTTTTTATGTCACTCAAGGCCTGATTATATTTGCTAAAAACTGATAACGATGCTGACACAACCTACACTATTGCTCGACAAAGCCAAATGCCTGTCTAATATTGAGCGCATGGCACAAAAGGCTCAAAAGGCCAACGTAACGTTTCGCCCGCATTTTAAAACGCACCAGTCAGCAGAAGTAGGCAGCTGGTTCCGTGACTATGGGGTCGATTGTATCACCGTTTCATCTGTAAAAATGGCGATGTACTTTGCCAACAATGGCTGGACAGATATTACCATTGCCTTTCCGACCAATATTTTAGAATGGTCAACCATCAATGAGCTGGCAGCTAAAATCAACCTTAACATAGTGGTAGAGTCACTTGAAACTATACAGTACCTTGAAAAGCAACTCACCACCCCGGTTGGCACTTACATCAAAACAGATACCGGTTATGGCCGAACTGGTGTTGCCGCAGAAGATTACGGTACCATGCAACAGCTGCTTAAAGAGTTAAAATCATGCAAAAACCTCATTTTTATTGGTTTTTTGTGCCATGCCGGACACACCTACAATACACAATCGCGCGATGAAATCTTAACAATTATGGAATCATCCCGCCAGCAATTGTTAGCGTTGAAGACCTTTATGGCCAGTGATTTCCCTTTGATACAACTATCGTATGGCGATACACCATCCTGTTCGGTATCTGACAATTTTGAGGGCTTTGATGAGATACGCCCTGGCAACTGTGTTTTTTATGACGACATGCAAACACGCATTGGCTCGTGCCATCAAGATAATATTGCCGTTGCACTGGCATGCCCGGTGGTAGCTAAGCACCCCGAACGTCTGGAGGTCATTGTCCATGGTGGTGCCGTCCACCTGTCAAAAGATGTGATGAGCATTAACAACCAGCCGCATTTTGGCACAGTTCTGCCTCTTATGGAAAATAAGTGGTTAGTGAACCAACCTTTAGGGTACGTCGCTAAGCTCTCACAAGAGCATGGCATTATTAAAATGCCTCAGCAAGCATTTGATAAGGTGAAGATAGGCGATATGTTGGCCGTATTGCCGGTGCACTCATGCCTGACAGCCAACCTGATGAAAGCCTACCAAAGCACCGATGGCAGTAATATTTCGATGATGCTTTAATTTTTTTCAGCACCAGCTAAAAGGCGCCCTACCAGCAAGGCCATGATAATAACCAGGTAAAACTGGCCGCATAAGGTGATTAGCAAGGCCAATGACTTGGCTATTGGTGTAACCGGCAGTAAATCGCCATAGCCAAGGGTAGTCATGGAAACAAAGGTATAATAGAATGAATCATATACTTGGTGTGCTGATTTATCAACCATAAAGTTGAAGGCGCCTGTGAACTCTGAGCTAATCATATCAACCAGTATGGCAAAGCCCACACCAATCAGTAGATAACCGTTTATTGCTTCAATAATCACCAGAATATTCACCTCCTCCTTTCGGGAGAGTTGCTTGATAAATTTAAACACCCTCAACAGAAAAAATACGACCAACCATATTGAGGATAAATAATGTATCACTTTCATTTCGGCTAAATCGGTTATCCACACGGCTATTATTGCCACCAAGACCTGGACGATCACCTTGGGTTTGGCATCTTCGCTGGTGGCATAAGTTGAAATAACTACAATAAATGTGATGAAAATACCAAACAGATATATATCGAAGAATACATTTATAATGGGCAAGCCAAAAATGGTAAAGACTAAAAGTACTAATAGGCCCCAATTACTCATTAACTGCTTAAAATTCTGCTTAGTATCAAATCCGCCTATTAATCCCATTGTGCTCTATTTTGGTAGTCATTACTACAAATCTAAATTAATCTGCAGTAAATCGGAACACTTTTTGTTTATTCACGTTGAATACCTCAAATAACTCAGAATATTTATGAAACAACTATTACCTATTCTGTTAATCACAGTATTGTTTGCCGGATGTGCCAGCAAACGTAATTACAACAAAGCTCAGAAATTTGATGAAGCAGGACTATATACCGATGCTGCCGCATTATACTTCAAATCATTAAGTGCCAATAAAAATAACATCGATGCTAAACTGGGTTTGCAACGCACCGGGCAGCTTGTTTTGGAAGACAAAATTGATGCATTCAAGGCCAAATATAATAATGGCAGTGCCAAAGAAGCTGTTTACGCATACAGGGAAGCCGAGAGTTATTTCAATCAGCTATCAGCCTTAGGAGTTAAGTTAATTATGTCGGAAGAGCAAAAGGAGTACTACCTGGAAGTAAGAGACCGCTATCTGGATATACTCTATCAGAAAGCCATGAAGGCCCTTAGCCTTGAAGAATTTAGCAATGCTGAAGCCCATTTCAGCGAGATTCTTGGCATCGACAGAAACTTTAAGGATGCTCAAACGCAATGGATTACCGCCAAATACGAACCTGTTTACCGCCATGGTAATCAACTGATGGAAACCCAGCAATACCGTAGCGCCTTTGCTGATTTTAACCTGATTAATAAAGCAACCAAGGGCTATAAGAATAGTATTGACCTGCAAACGCAGTGTTTAAACGAAGCCACAGTGTCGATAGCCATCCTGCCTGTGAGCTATAAATACCGCAGCACAAGAAGCTATACCACACTGATGAAGGAAAAGATAGTGGCAGAACTATCTCAAATAAAATCACCATTTTATCAAGTCATTAGTGATGAAGCCATCACCTCTATCCCAGGTTGGAATGAAGCTAAAGATCAGACCCTGGCACTAAAATATGCTCGTCAGCAAGGCCAATACTTTGAGGCTAAAAGCATATTATCGGCACGCATTGACAAATATGCCAAATCAACCGGCCAGCTTAAAAAGTACGAAAAGCACGGCTACCTGAAGAACATGGTTGAAGTTGTTAATCCGGAAACAAAAACCATTGAATTAAAAGCCAAATACACGAAGGTGAGGTATTATGAGTATACCCAGGAAAACACAGCTGCCATTGCCTTGTACTACGAGCTGAACAGGGTGGACCGAGATGAAATTGCTTTTGCAGACAGTTTCTCGGGGGAGAAAAAAGATAAAGTACATTACGCCAAATTTGATGGGGACTATAAAAAACTGGTAGCCGGTACCTGGAAATACATTGACAAAGACTCGGCTGAAGATCGAGTGTATGATTCAGAAGATTCAAACAAACGCCTGCACGATTTATTCAAAAACAAAAAAGAGTTACAATCGGCAGCCAAGCTGGAAAGTCAGTTGCTCAATGAGTGCATGCAACATGTTTCCAACAATATCATCAACTATCAACCTGAAAACTAAACCTCCGTTGAATATGAAATTACTGTCAACGATAATACTGGCGCTGGCATTGCTATGCAGTTGTTCATCTAAGAAAAAAGAAGCTGAGCTGTTAGAGCTATCTAAACCCGAATGGCTGAAAAGCAGGCCTGTGTCATCGGCCTATTTCTATGGTATAGGCACCACACCTAAGGTAGGCGGCTCTGTATTTTATGAAGAAAAAGCCAAGGAGAAGGCATTGGCTGATTTATCGAAACAAATCAGTACCAAAATCAGCAGCGAGCAAAATCTTTACAGGATGGAAGATAACAAGGGGGTGTATGAATACTACCAAAGCCGCGTGAGAGCGCGCTCTGAAGAATTTCTGGAGGGCTATGAGTATGTTGATAAATGGGAGGATCTAAGCAATTATTATACGTTCTACCGCCTGTCTAAAAGTGAGTTTTATGCCCGCAAAGAACAGCGTAAGAAAGAGGCGCTTCAACTATCGCTGGAGAAATACCAGCAGGCTCAAACAGCGAACGAGCAGGCTAATTTTGTATTGGCTATGGAGTTATACGCTTCGTCCATTGATGCCATTAGCGATTATCTGAATGAACAGACATCAGTTGAAACCACCAATGGCAACCTGGATATTTATGAAGCCAGCAAAGATGCCCTTAGCCAACTTATCAACTCTTTGACGATTGAATTTCAACCCAGAGAGCTATATGCTTCTTCAAACACCAAAATAAAAGAAGGAGAAGCTTTACTGGTGATACAGTGTCAGAATCAGCAGGCACATAATATACCTGTTCAGTTTAACTACAGTGGCGGCTTTTTAATTGCCGACCGGTTCAAAAGCAATGCTATGGGACAGGTTAAATCTCCTGCTTTAGAATATGGTAACAAACCTGAAGAAACACTTAAAGCCAGTATTGACCTTAAATCACTGGGCCGCCAAATAACCAGAAACCTGATTGTAAGGCAAATCGTTGAAAAACAAAAGCCAGCTACCTCAATAATATCGATTCAGCTGGCTCAATAATATGTTGTAACCCGGATTCTTGCAGAGTCCGGGTTGTTTTTTACATGCTGTAATGTAGCACCCCTGTTGGCCCCAATGGCAAGCCACTCAGCAACCAAAGTGCCAGCAGTATCATCCACGAGAATAAAAACACCATTGAATAGGGCAACATCGTTGAAACAATCGTACCAATTCCCGCTTTCTCGTCATACTTCTGAAAATACACGATAATTAAAGCGAAGAAACTCATCATGGGTGATATGATGTTGGTGGCACTATCGCCAATGCGATAAACTACCTGCGTCAATTCAGGCGAGTAACCCAGCATCATAAACATGGGCACAAAAATAGGTGCTAATAGAGCCCACTTGGCCGAGGCACTGCCCATTACCAGGTTGATAAGTCCGCAAAACAATGCAAACAGCAGCATCAACGGAATCACGCTCAGATTTAGGCTCTGAATAAGGTTGGCCCCATTAACAGCCATCACCAAACCCAAATTGCTCCAGTTAAAATAAGCCACAAACTGCGCTGCAAAAAACACTAACACCAAGTAAGGGCCTAACGATTTGGCGGCCTCTCCCATGGCACCCATTATATCTTTATCGTTTTTGAACTTCCCCGTTATTTTACCATATACAACACCACAGGTGCCGGCCCACACAAATAATACCGCTACAACGCCTTTCAGCAAAGGCGATGTGAGTAAGTGACCATCGGCACCACGCAGGAAACCACCCTCAGGCAGCAAGCCCCACAAAATAATACCAATAAAAGCCAGTGAAACCAAACCAACCCACAGCAGCCCCTTACGTTCAACGGGTGACAGCTTTTCAAGTTTAGTCTCTTCTTCCGATACTTCACCGGTATATTCTCCAAATCGTGGAGCAATAATTTTTTCGGTTACCCAAGTACCTACCAAGGCCACCATAAAAGTTGATACGACCATGAAATAGTAGTTACTCACCGGATTCACTGTATATGTTTTATCAACAATATGTGCAGCCTCTTCGGTTAATCCTGCCAAAAGCGGGTCGATAGTGCCAATAATCAAATTGGCACTGAAACCACCTGATACCCCGGCAAAAGCAGCTGCCATCCCCACCAATGGATGGCGCTTAGCCACTAAAAAGATAACGCCTCCAAGTGGCACTAACAGCACATAACCCACGCTGGAAGCTACATTTGATATAACACCTGCCAAAATAATGACAAAAGTGAGCAAACCTTTGGGAGCAGCCAGCACCAGCTTTCGTATGAGAGCGCCTATCAGATCTGATTTTTCAGCCAGTCCGATACCCAACATCGCCACCACTACAATTCCCATTGGTGCAAAGCTGGTGAAGTTTTGTACCATCTCTGTTAAAATACGGTTTAAACCTTCTACCGATAATAAGTTGATGACATGAATGGCTTTTCCGGTAGTTGGGTGGGCAGCTGTTGCACCCATCCAGGCAAAAAGACCTGATAGAATCAATACCACAACAGCGAAAATACCAAACAGCAAAGCCGGATGCGGCAAAATATTACCTACACGCTCAACTCCATTTAAAAACAGATCAACTAACGATTTTTTCTTCTTTACGGCGGTGCCCATACGATAAGAGTTTTACTATTACAAGGCGCCGAAAATATAAAATTTTTAGTAGCCGACCATTATAAATACAATTAACAGAGCCTGTTATATAACATAAAGACAATTGCAACCCGTGCAACCTGTTGTTAATTAGGGCTAAATGCCAGCTCCACTAAACCAGCTCTTAAAATGTGGCACTTTCTCACGACTAACAACCACCTCGCGGTCAAACGGCTGTTCGAACTGAATTTTCAATCGGCTGTTGGAGTGCACCAATACATCAGTTATATGATTGATGTTAACAATAAACGAGCGACTGATGCGATAGAAAGTAGCCGGGTTCAGCAACTCCTCCAGCTCCTCCAGCTTATAGTCAATAATGTAGCGATTACCTTTGGATGTCAGGATAAAAGCATTGCGCCCTTCGGCGTAAAACAGCACAATTTTATCACTGGTAACAGACTTGATGCGCTCACCCAGCTTAACCAGGAAACGCTCCTTGTAGGTTTTCCGGTAGTGCAACAGAGCTTCGTTGAGCTCCTCCAGCTTAATACGCTGACTGGCCGATGATAAGTTTTCGCGCAAACTTTCCAGCTTCTCCATACTGCGAAACAGGTCATCATAATCGAGCGGCTTCAGCAAGTAATCGATGCTATTCACCTTAAAGGCCTGAATGGCATATTCATTATAGGCAGTGGTGAAAATAACCGGTAGGTTCAGTTGTGTTTTATTAAATATCTCGAAGCTCAATCCATCAGAAAGATGAATATCCATAAACACCAGATCAGCGGTATTAAGCGGATTGGATAGCCATTCAACACTGGCAGCCACCGAATCAAGTACTTCAGCAACTTCAATACTGCTATCGTAGCGTTGCAATAGGTGAATCAGGTTTTTAACGGCAGGTTTTTCATCTTCGATAATAAGTACTCTCATAAGGTTTAGATTATTCTTCTTCTATTTCAAATAGAGGGATATTGATGTGTAATTGTTGATCTGTTTGGGTGATTTCAAGCTGCTTATTGTCATTAAAAAAAGCATAGGCATTATTAATGAGTGACAAATTCCATACCCCGTTTCCATTGAGTCCAATCTTTGGGTTATGATTGCATACAAAATACAACTCATCATCCTTAGTTTCAAGTCGGATATTAAGTGGCTGAAACTCGTTTATGATTGTCCGGTTGACCAGTTCCTGGATGAGGGCCGATATGGTACAGGGAATTATTTGCCTGTGTAACCAGTCGTTTGGCAGCTTAGCTTCAAAATAAATGCTATTACTGTACTTGATATTCAGCAGATACAGCAACGATTGGCTGAGTTCCAGCTCCCTTTTCAGGTCAACCAGCTCCACATGCCTGTTATCTAAACTGTAGCGATATATCTTTGACAATTGATTTACAAACTGCTCAGCCATGCGCGGTTTAGCATGAACAATGGAGATAAGGTTTTCCAGTCCATCGTACAGCAATTGCGGGTTAATCTGCATCTTAAACTTATCCAAATCCGACTCCATGCCCCTGCGTAGCTCCTGCTCCTGCTTATAGTGCAACTGCTTATGAACAGCTAAAAAAGAGGTACTGACATGAATCACACTATAAAGAATAGCCACCACGCCATACACCCCATTGAAAACAATCAGCTCCGTATTGAAATCGCTGATGATTAATACAAAGTAGAAATACACACTTACCAGGGGCGTAATAACGAGCACAGAAAGTACCAGACTGACTAATGGCAATAGTATAATTCTGGAAGAATGTGTCAAACCCTTAAACTCATGCATTTCACCATTCTCCGTCTGAATATCGGCTACCAATGGGAAACGCTTATCCAGGGCATTTAATAAGAGCCTTAAGGCTTCCATCAACACAAATGCCAGCAATACGGTCACCAGCACCTCCTGACTGAAGAAGTTGGAGCTGAATTGATTAAGCGTATCAAACACCAACAGTATTAAAACATAAACTACCATCCCAATAGGGAATGGTAGCAGAAACCTAAGCCACTTTTGCTGTTTATTGATAGTTGGTGCTTTCATTAGAAACTAATGATTTTATGTTTAAACAGTAATGGTAAAATTACCGAAAATGATTCATTTTTAGTTATTTCTATCTCTTTAGAAGTAAAATAGCCATATCGCTTCCTGATGTTTTCAAGGCCCACCTTATGTGACACATGGTTCTCCGGCTTTTTTAATAATTGGTTATCCACCTCAATAAATCCAGGTTTACGCTCAAAATTATTAACCACCTCTATCCCATGCTGTGCATCGGAGCGAATAACTATCTGCAGCGGCTTATCCTCGGAGAAATGATTGTGTTTAACCGCATTCTCAACGAGTAACTGCAGGGTCATAGGCGGAATATAGCTATCCATACTCACCTTGTCGAGTTCGATGGTGAGCTGTAATGCCTTTTCAAACCTTATCTTCAATAAGAAATAGTAGGCATGTATAAAGTCCACCTCCTGCTTCACGGCCACCAACTCTTTTTGATGGCTGTTAAGAATATAGGTAAATGTTTGTGCAAACTTTCGAATAAAGCCTTCGGTAGTGGCGGCATCCCTGTGAATAAGTGATGCAATGGTATTAAGGGTATTAAACAGATAATGCGGACTTAACTGGCTTTTTAATATCTCGTATTGCAGTTTAAGCCGCTCGCGCACCATTTGCTCACTTTCAATATTGGCCTGTATAAAACTGGTAAATGAATATTGGTAAAGATCTACCAATATAAAAACAAGATTAGTGAGTAAGAAAATGATGAAGAACTTGATGGTTGCATCACCCATGTCCTCCATGAACAGGCCAAATGATATACCATCGTACTTAATAACAATCAGCAGCTTAATGCATATCCACAACATCAGCCCTGCCACAATGGTATTTATAACAAACTGAATAATAAACCTGGAGAACATGCCCTTTAACCATGGATAGAGTTTATTAAGAGCACGGCCAACCAGTGTCAGCACCCCAAATATCAACCACGAACTAAGGGTGAAAAAAGACAGAGAATCAACGTGTTGGGTTAAAGTTGGTAAAAACCCATTCTCACTATAGAACAAATACAGGAAAGCCAGTACACCATACAGTGTACTGACTAATATCTGTGTCATTAGCTTTTTCGACGAATATAATTGGGTGTTGGTTATCATGTGTTGCTAAGTTATAGCATTAATTAGTTTTTTCGCAATAGACTAGACTTCATATTTAAGACCTAATAGTCTTTTTTTAACACTAGTCCCGCTAATTTTAACCTAGTTTAATGTTTTCATCACCCTGTTTTTCTCGTATTCAGATTCCAGATCTTTGGTCATCGATTTAAAAATATATGCGGTTGATGAACTGCTATTGCTGATATATGGACTCAAACGAATCAATACCGCGGCACGTTCAACATCAACATCAATTTGCTGTGTACATTCAATGACCTTAGCAGCTATCTCATCATTCATCACCGGACTATCAATCACATAACGCAACAGCTCTTCAATAGTGCTATTCTGATCCATCCTGTTTATCAGTCGGAAGAACTGATTATAATTATTGGTTGACAATGGAAATTGTGCCACCACCTCACGCATTACAGCTCCTGCGCCATGCTGGAAATCATCAACCAGGCGATCAAGTGTTCTTAACAAACGGTACATGGCCGGCTCTTCCAGTTTATTCTTAGCCAATAAATCGAGCATCACATTGTACATCTCCATTTCACTATCCAAACCATTGAGTGCTTCGAAATATACATCCACCACTTCTTCATCATTAATGAATAGACGGTTAGCTTTTCGAAGTATGAGACCTTTTTGGCTATTAGAAGAAATGCCTCTCGCCGTTTTCAGGTAGTTGATTAACGAGGCTTTATCACTTTTTTGTACACCTGAATCAAGCGCTGCATCAAGCAATGCGGTTGTTATCTCCCCTTTCAAAATGTAATAGCTATCGGACATATTGTCCAGTACATCTCTGAAAACCTCCATCACTTCTTCATCCTGTGGCATATATTTAATCAGATATAGCAGCAGGGCTCCCTTTTCGCGCTCCGATGAAAAATCATCAATGGTTTGCAGCATGCTAATCCAGCTGTCATTCGATAACTTAGTTACACGCACAAGATGCTTCAACACATTACCTTTCTCTGAGTTTATCTCCATGTCATCAATGATATCGAAATAGCCCTTGCGAATGGCAAAATCATTGACATAAAACTTATTGAACATACGAAGCGTGGAGCCACGTTCCGTGTTATAATCATGCGTAGCTGTTGCCTCCAACAGTACGGCCAGTTGTTCGGTACTTAGCTTATAATTCTCAAGAATATACCTGATAAGCGTGCCTTTGGTGCTGTTTGATCTGACTTCTTTAATTTCATTCAGCACAGGTATAATATCCTGGCTCTTGAGTTCATTGTCGAACACCAGGGTTTTCAGAAAGGTATTTTTAGATGCCGAACTTCCGGTTTTGTATGAGGACGATTTAATCGTAAATACATTCCACTCGCTTGTATAGGAGTAGGTTGTTCCTGATGGTAAATCTTCCAGAGCATCTAAAACACCTCTGATACCTTTTGTTCTGTACAAATGTCTCACACGCGACTCAACACCCAAATCGCTTCTCTTAACAATATCTGGCAGTATCTCACCTAGCCATTTTTTGCCTTCAGGATTAAAAGCGGTCTCGGTTTTACCAACATAGTACTCATAGGTAATTGTACCTTTGTCGTCGGCATGTATAAATAGTCGGCGATTATTGCCAAAAGCCGTTTTATTGATTTCAACAAAACCATTCGCCGAAATTCCGGTAATCATTTTGCTATCATCCGATAAATCGATAATGCCTTTATATTTTAGGTCAAAAGGGAAATCTGATGCAACAGCAGAAATATCATACTTATCTGCAGTATAATGCTTCTTTAGTTCCATCATTTCTTCTCTGAGTTCATCACGCTGCTGGTATATTTCCTCACGCAACTTATCACGCTCTTCAATTATCTTCTTGCGGATCTTATCGCCATCATCGCTCATTTCTCCAGCCATTGCCGAAGAAGTAACCGCCAGCATCATTGCTATTAACACAATAAAGTGGCCTATTTTCGTAAATCTGTGTGTAATATTGGTTCTCATAGGGATATTATTTAGTTGTTCATATACACTATTTGATATTACAATATTAAAACATGAGTTAGCCTGAAAAAAACGAAAAGTAGTGAGTTGTTGGAATAATGTAGTGAATTGTAGAGTCAATGAATTAAGGCTGGTTCAAATCCTTTTTTCTTAATAAGATTAATGCGAATAATGCATAAAAAAAGCGTGTATTGAATACACGCCTTCTAATACATAGCCTAAATATCACTTGAACTTAACTCTCTTTAATAACCGGTTGGCAGATCGTATCAATCTTGCTCAATTCTTCAGGTGAAAACTCAACATTATTCAATGCTCCCAAATTATTATCCAGTTGTTTGGTTGATGAAGCCCCAACCAAAACAGAAGTTACCGTTTTATTACACAACAGCCAGGCAATGGCCATCTGCGCCAACGACTGATGGCGTTGCTGAGCCATTTCATTCAACTCAACTATAGCCCTACGTTTAACATCGGTTAATGCCGATTCTTTCAAAAAATGTGCTTTGGCCATACGAGAGTCGGCCGGCACATCTTTCAAATAGCGGTCGGTTAATAAGCCTTGTGCCAATGGTGAAAACGGAATACAGCCAATACCTCGCTTATCGAGTACAGTTGTCAAACCATCTTCTACCCACCGGTCGAATAAGTTGTAACGCGGCTGGTGAATCAGGCAGGGCGTTCCCAGTTCTCTCAAAATGTTTTCGGCCTTTTGTGTTTCTTCAGCTGAATAGTTTGACAAACCCACATACAGTGCCTTCCCCTGACGCACAATCAAATCAAGCGCAGCCATGGTCTCCTCCATAGGCGTATCCGGATCGGGACGATGATGATAAAAGATATCCACATACTCAAGCCCCATTCGCTTAAGGCTTTGATCAAGGCTAGAAACGAGGTATTTCTTTGAACCCCACTCACCATAGGGGCCTTCCCACATATAATAACCCGCCTTGGTAGAAATCACTAACTCATCACGGTAAGCACTCATATCCTGCTTTAATACTTTGCCGAGCGTTTCTTCTGCTGAGCCGGGCACCGGACCATAGTTATTGGCCAGATCAAAATGAGTGATGCCATTATCAAAGGCATGCAATAGGATATCACGTGCATTGCTAAACACATCTTCGGAACCAAAGTTGTGCCATAAGCCCAATGAAATAGCAGGTAGCTGCAGGCCGCTGCGACCACAACGCCTATATAACATGTTTGCGTATCTTTTTTCTGAAGCCAGGTAATGCATAGTATAATTATTTAATCTGTTACAAATTCAATCATCTTAACAATAGCCTCTTGACAAGCCGCACAAAAGCCTTCAGCCTCATTCGTTTTCATGCGGCAATTAAGGGCCGGACGATAAACGCCTTTCTCAACATATCCGCCACCTTCAAATACGCCCGTTTCATTGGTATACTGTTTTTCAAATGGTGTCGGAACCGGCACATCCTCCTTAATCAGGTGCTGCCATTTAGCCTTAAAGTTAACCAATGTGGTAATATTAGGTTGCCAGGGTTCTACCTTTAAATCGAAAAAGTTTTGGTAAGCCACGTCAGATGTGTAATATTCATCGGCCAGGCCGCCAAAACCATGGCCAATCTCATGCAGCATCACCTCTTTGGCCATCGGATGATCCGACGTGCCAATTGAGAAATGGTTGTAGATACCACCACCTCCATATTTATCCGAATTAACCAATACACAAATATGATCATAGGGTGCACAAGCGGCAATATCCCGTATGGCTCTCACATCACCTGTTTCAAGATAACGATCGACATAAAAGGTATTAAATGACGAGTTAACGGCTGTTTTAACCCACTTATTCTTCCGTGGATTGTCGGTACCGGCATCAATGGATGGCGAACACACTGCCCAGAAGTTAAACTTGTCGCGATGCGATTTGTAGGGCGCCTGTTCTAAAATATAGTCAGCCATCCGCTTTACATCATCAATGAACTTATCCATCTCGTCAATTTGGTAACCTTCTGCCACAAAAGCAAAATCAACTTTATGATTGGGCTCCCCGCTATCAATCACTTTAACCACCTTGTATTCGGGCAAAGCCTCTTTGCGAATATTTGGATCGTCCGGGTCTATTTCAAAGGTCATCAGGGTACTGTAAGTGCCGTCCTTTCTGCGCTCTTCAAGCTTAAAAATCACTTTATCTTTTGGATAAGGAAAGGTAACTGTCTGAAAAAATGCTTTATTAATGAATTTAGCCTCCTCAGTTGTCCGCCACTCCTCAAACAAGGTACAAAAGCCACGCGAATAAATTAGCTGATTACCAGCAGTCTCACTTATGGAGTAACGATACTCGCCATAACCCAGTTCATCAATCAGGTTAATCTGTGAACCGCCCCAGTGTGACTCCTCTTTTAGCTCCAACAAGTAGGCCGATTGTGTCGTTTTATTACCTGCCAGTACCAAATCAACACGCATTGACTTAGTGCTGAAATAGGTATCAAAAGCTGTTTGTGCGTGCACACAAGCTGAAAGTAATATGATACTAAAAACACTTATAACACTTATCTTCATGTATTTCAATTTATTTATCGATTGCCACATAACATTTACAAACAAAACTTTCTCCTGCTCATTTTCTCCTATTAGCTTAATTTACCGCATCTTGTTTTACCTGCTTCAAAACCGGTTTATTATTTTCAGTAATTATAGTAGTTTTATACCCTTTCAATGATGCATATTAGATATGGAAACAACTGAACTTAATCAATTAAGCCAACTCGCTCACGAATACCTAAGCTCTTTAGGAATCGGTGATGAATATAGCAAATATTTAATTAGCGGCCTTTGGATGGTTTTTACCTTGCTCATCACTTGGCTAACCAACAAACTAACTAAAAGCTACTTACTCCGGTTTATTGAAAAACTGGTTAGAAAAACCAAATCACAATATGACGATTTACTGATTAAGCGACATGTGCTGCGTCGCTTATCCAATGTCATCCCGGCCTTATTGTTATACTATATGCTGCCGGTTATTTTTCAGCCATTCACAGAAAATGACATAACAGAGCTGCTTCAAAAGATTGTCAGCAGTACTATTCTCGTCATCATTCTCTGGTCTTTTTCGGCCTTACTGGGTGTGGTAAATGACATTTACAACACATTTTCTTACGCAAAAGATCGGCCGATTCGCGGTATGATTCAAATTATTGAGATCGCTGCGTCGTTTATCACAGGACTTGTTATTGTACATGTTTTATTTGATATCGACATTACTAAAATAGTAACTGGTCTTGGAGCTACAGCGGCTGTCTTGCTGCTGGTTTTTAAAGACACTATACTGGGTTTTGTTGCCGGCATACAGCTATCTGCCAATAAAATGGTTAGTGCTGGCGATTGGATTACAATGCCTTCATACAAAGCCGATGGTACGGTTCTAGATATTACTCTTAATACCGTTAAGGTACAAAACTGGGATAAAACAATCACCACCATTCCTACTTATAAACTGGTAGAAGATTCGTTCATTAACTGGAAAGGGATGGAACATTCGGGTGGCCGGCGCATTAAACGTTCAATCAATATTGATGTGGCGTCGGTCAAGTTTTGCTCGGCCGAGATGATTGAGCGCTTTAAAAAGATACGGCTGCTGCATAACTACATTGTAGAAAAGGAAGATGAATTGCTTAAGCACAACAAGCAAAAAGAAGGTGAATCCATTTCGGAAAGCCTGGCCAATGGCCGCAGACTGACAAACATTGGTGTATTCAGAAAATATTTAGAGCAATACCTGCAAGAAAATCCGATGATTAATAAGGAAATGACTTACATGGTGCGGCAACTGCAACCTACTGAAAAAGGGCAACCTATCGAGATATATGCCTTTAGTAAAGTGCAGGAATGGATCAACTATGAATCTATCCAAGCCGATATTTTTGATCACATCCTGGCAGTGGTTGGCGAGTTTGAGTTAAGAATCTACCAACTGCCAAGTGGTGCTGATTTAAGCCCTCATCACAACACGAAAGCTACTTTATAATCGTTATAAATTGAAGTTACAATTGTTATCTTGAAAATATTTTTTTTTGTAACAATTTGTTAATTAGCACCTTTTAACCCAAACACTTTGCTTTGAAATTAAAAGGGTTAGCACAAACTACGTTCATTTAGAGGGCAAATAGCGTTGGATATTTACTATTAATGTTTTATTTTCGTAGCAAACTATTAATAAAAGAGTGTAATTAGTTACGATTCCTAACATTTATCATATACGATATGGAGAGCAGTTTACAAATCGATAGCCTTGATAAGAAAATCTTATCGCTTATCACCAAAAACGCCAGAATTCCCTTCCTGGAAGTTGCACGTGAATGTAAAGTTTCAGGAGCAGCCATACATCAACGCATACAGCGCCTTATGAACATGGGCGTTATCAAAGGATCAGAGTTTATCATCAATCCGGCTAAAATTGGGTACCACACTTGTGCTTTTATGGGTATCTTCCTTAAAAAAGCCAGTCTGTTTGATAAGGTAGTAAAAATGCTCGAAGAAGTTCCTCAAATTGTTGAATGTCACTATACCACTGGTCAATATGCCATCTTCATTAAGATATATGCGAAGAGCAATGAGCATTTGAAGCGCATCTTGCACGATAAACTTCAGGCCATAGCAGGCATTTCAGCTACAGAAACAATCATCTCATTAGATGAGAGTTTTAAACGACAACTACCAATTGACTAATTTCGAATGATAAGATAAATAGTAAAGGCTCCGCACAGGAGCCTTTTTTATAACTGATAAGTACCGTTAATGATGGACAGTAAGGGCTGGTTGAACTTTGCAAAGCTCCTTTCCAGCAGCCGGAATACCCCTGATTGCCTCAACTCTTGCGAATCGTAAATAGCTTGCGCTAATAAATACTGCTCATAGCGATCAGAACTTTGACTAAGCACTAAATGAGGTAAGGTATTGCTGGTCGCCTCTACCCTAAATTCTTCAGCCGAAATAATGCCTTGTTCAATCAATAAAGGATGTGCTTCGAAGAAATTGAATGTATTGTCGCCCAAATACAAATGACACGTTAATCTCAGGCTTAAAGGAATGGTATAATAAAAATGAAACTTACGGCGTTCATCGGGTAAAGAGATGACGATACCATTACCAGCACGGTTAACCGGCGAATATTTCACCCTCCAAACAAGTTCTCCGGCACCTTCTAATTCATCTTTGATAGCATTAATAAGCCTGATGCGAGGCCATGCAATGCTCTGGAAATGTTCATCGTGACTGAATGCGCTTTGCAATTCATCCAGCCCGGTTGTATTTAATTCAAATGTATCAGACATGACAAATAGAGTTGACCAAAGCTACTGATTTTTTATTTTGCAAAGTAAGCTCCAAATCAAGACACCCCAAATAGATGCCTCCCCAACCCGCCTGGTTAACGATAACTTCCTTACCATTTAGGTTTTTCACCTTATCAGGCGCTTCCATAAATGTATGGGTGTGTCCTCCTAAAATAATATCAATATGCTGCGAATTTGCAGCCAGTACTACATCCGATACTTTATCTGACTTATATTTATAACCTAAATGCGACAAAGCAATAATCAAATCACATCCCAGCTTTTCCTTGAGTACAAGAGCTGTTTTGTTGGCAGCTTCAATAGGATCATTATAGCGGGTTTCCTTATAGGATTTAGGATTCACCAACCCGGCCAGTTCAATGCCCAAGCCTATGACTCCCACTTTTAACGGCCCTTTTTGAATAACCTTATGGGGCACAATCAAATTGCTCAACACCGAATCACTTACATCGTAGTTGGTACATACAAAAGGAAATTTGGCTCGCTGAATATTGTTGGCCAACGCTTCAATGCCATTATCAAACTCATGATTACCAATAGTAGCAGCATCGTAGCCCATTTTATTCATCAGTTCAATCTCCAGTTTCCCCTTGTAAATATTAAAATAAGGCGTGCCCTGGAAAATATCACCGCAATCAAACAACAGCACATGCTCCTGCTCAGTCCGGATTTGATTGATTAATTCTGCCCGCCGGGCAAAACCTCCCTTATTAGCCCAACGCGAATCATTAGCCGGAAAAGGATCGATATGACTATGTACATCATTGGTATGCAGGATAGTCAACTTAATGGGCGACTGCATACAGCTTTGCATCAGTGGTGAAATACTTAAAGCTGCTGCTCCTGCAATAGTGTTCTTTAAAAACTTTCTTCTGCTACTCTGCATAGTATATGCGTTTATCCAATTGACTATTAACTAATTTATTTTTGGCCGTCAGTCTTTCAATGTGTTGCAGAATAGCATCACGTACCTTTATGCCTGCCTCTTCTCTTTTTATAGCAGAAAGAAAAACATTGAAATGATCACCGCCGTCGGCCAGGTAATCGGATGTGGCAATAATATAATTTCTTTCTTCAAGTGCTTGACCACCTACCTTAATATCAACTGCCTTTTTGTTTTTTATTGCAAAAGAAGCACCACTCATTCCGTCGCCACCTACTGATGCCATAAAATCAAACAGCTCTTTTACTTGCTGATGCGTCAATGTCAGGTATACAACCTCATTTTCGAAAGGCATTAATTGATAAATACTTTCAACGGTAATTGGTCCTTTATTAACAGGTACTCTAAGGCCTTTTATATTAACGATACTAATATCTACTTTAATCGATGGATTTAACAATCCTGTTTCAACGAGCATCAGGTCTGTCACAAAATTTGAAAGGAGCCCTTCTGGCAGTCCCCCCGATAACTCCTGTTGCGAATGACCTATAACTTTCTGCATCTCCTGGTTCAGGCTGTCACGATAGGGTTTTATAACGGCATCCATCGCCTCATTATACCCGACCAAGCTGTCTATAAGATGATAACTCACATCTGAATGCCTCAATTCAAACCTACCCGAGTTGCAGGAAGACAACAGCAACAGGACACCAACAAAAAGACTGATTAACTGACTATTAATCCTAATCATTTATCTTATTTATAATGAATAACAATAATATAAGGCGCAAGAATACAAAAAGGTTTTCAGATTAATATTAAAATATTATGAAAATTTATGAAGCCCAACCTTTTTTGCTGATGGTATACATAAACACAAAAAAACCACCCGAAGGTGGCTCCACTCATTATTTGATTCGTTCCAGGTACTTCTGCCTGACTCCCAGCAGGTATTCCCTATCGATATTCGGATTATAAATTCGAACCATATCAATGATTCCAAAGTTTTGATGAAAATGACCAATCGCAGCATCAAACTTACTGTAGTCCCAATTATTCTTCACCTTATCGGTAATATCCTCAAAATATTTCCAAGGCAGCTTTTGAGGTATCGTAAAGTAACCATGATCTTTTTCATCTAGATCAAAATACACACCATCCTCAATCTCTTCTAGGGTAAAAAACTTCTTCAGCCTAATGATGGCCGAGCCTTGTAGATTTTTCGGTGCCTTTTTAAATTCAAATCCCTCATCAATATACCCAGCCTGAAGGTCAATTATCTGATCAAATGAGTCAAGATGCCTGACACGAATAACATGATATTCTTTATTGTACATACTCACTACTCCTGCTGCAGCATTAAAGTCAGCACTGAAGTATTTTTTGATATTCTGTGTAGCTCTGGTGATCTCTTCAAGTGTATACAATCTTTTTAATACCAAATAGATATACAAAGGCTTTGAATCAGATGGTATTTCACTGTAGTAGCCAAAATAACCCGGGAATGGCTCCGGAGCTTCTAACACAAAGGTATTCGGAAGAATTTTATCGTGCATGGTTACCAACGATTCCTCCTTAAGCAGGTTACCATACCTTTCTAAAATAATTTTTTTTGCGCCCATAGATGTGTGTTTAAATTAATTTAACCTCCGTTCAGCGTTCATTTGCCATCAAAAAAGTTATTAAAAAAAACGTTGGGAATCAAACACAAGCCTGCAAATTAACCTTCATGGTCGCGAACAAATACTGGTGAGTCACTTTTCGACAACTCTGGCTTGTAATAATAGCCTCCTTCACTAAATGCAATCAGGTCTTCGGGCCTGGATATTTGGTTCTGAATAATGAAACGGGTCATCATTCCTCGTGCTTTTTTAGCAAAAAAACTGATGACTTTGTACTGACCACCTTTCCAATCTTTAAAAACAGGCGTTACAATCTGCTTGCTAAAGGTTTTTTTGTTGATCGCCTTAAAATACTCATTGGAAGCCAGGTTCACCAGTACCTCAGAGCCTTGTTCATCCATATCGACCTGCAGCAGCTGAGTGATTTTATCGCCCCAAAATTCATACAAATGCCTGGTGCCCTCCACATTCAGCTTTGTCCCCATCTCCAACCTGTAAGCCATGATATTATCAAGCGGCCTAAGCAAACCATACAATCCTGAAAGAATGCGCAGCTTTTCATTCGCAAAATTGATTTCTTGCTCACTCAGCGAAATGGCATCAAGCCCAGTGTATACATCGCCTTTAAATGCAAAAAGAGCAGCTTTTACCTCATCTGCATCAAAGGGGTATTTCCACACCTGGTATCGACGATAATTGAGCTGCGCCAGATCTGAACTAATCTTCATTAAGCTTTTTAAGTCATCTGGTTTAAAACCCTTTAAAGCCGCCGCAATTGCTGTTGCTTCATCCGGAAAGCGAATTTCTGAATTATTTGTAGCAGGTGCCTTTGATTTAAAGTCCAGTGATTTAGCAGGAGATATTATAATGTGCATAATGTCAGTTTTTTTCTTTTTAACAAGGTTATTTAGTCTTGGTTCATACTATCAAACAAAAAAAGGACCGCTAAAGCAGTCCTTCATTCTTATAATAGTAAATCATTAGTCGGTTATGATAACTTCTACACCGGCATTTAATAGTTTCTCCTTATCTTCTTCGGTAATGCCACGGTCTGTCACCAGAATATCAATGTCTTTAACTTGACCAATTACAGCCAGACTTCTCTTTTTGAACTTGCTGGAATCAACAACCAAAATAACCTTTTTAGCCATTTTCAGCATGGTCCTGTTCAGGGCAGCTTCTTCAAGGTGTGGGGTACTGAAACCCAAATTAACATCGATACCATCAGCACCGATAAACAGCTTGTCGCAGAAGAAGTTTTTAAAACTATTTTGCGCGATGGATCCAACCAATGACAACGATTTTTTGCGCATCACTCCGCCTGGCATAATTACATTAATTTGCTCCAGCTCAGCCAATGGCCCGGCAATATTAAGCGCGTTAGTTATAACAGTTAAATTCTTAAACTTACTCAGATGGTTCGATACTTCTTTGGTAGTCGTTCCACTGTCAAGCACAATGGTATCCCCTTCTTCAATCAGGCGTGCAGCGCGTTTGCCTATCGCTTCCTTCTCTTTAGCATTTTTCACTTTCTTATCCGAAAGCTTCATATCCAAAGTCACCTTATCAGTCTTGATCGCACCTCCCCGCGCCCTTATCAACAAATTTTTATGTTCAAGCTGGGTCAGGTCATTGCGAATAGTCACCTCACTTACATTAAACTGCTCACTTAATTCGTGTACATTAACCTGACCTTTAGCATCCAATAATTTCAGAATTAAACCTCTCCGGCCAACGGTTGTATTAGGATCAAAATCGTTCATGATAATTGTATTTACAACCACAACTCTTATCAAGTATGGTTACATTCATTGCCATTTTTTCACAAAATAAGTAAATTTTTACTTCAATAAGCATTTGAAAGCAATTAAGTTACTAAACATTATTGTCCACTTACCAACAATAAGCCAAACACCTTACTTATCATTACCATCTCAATTACTTCGAAAGCAACCACCATCAAAATCTCAACATTACGAAACATCAGTTCTATAAAAGTAGATATTACCTTATACCCAACTCTGATATTATTGCTTATTTTGCTCTCCTGTTAAGGGTTTGGTATGAAAAAGGGAAGCTATTATTCTATTGAGGATTTTTATTCAATCAACAAAATTGACAGTCATCTGCATTACTACACTGCTAATGATGCCTTTCTCAGGTTTGCACAAAGCTGTAACATGCAGCTGGTTTCAATAAATGTAGATTTCCGGGAAACAGAATGGATGCCGCTTGAAGAGCAAAAGCGGATTGCCCGACTGCACAGGTTTAATTTCCCCAACCACTACTTTTTTATTGGAGCCATTCCCCTGAGCGATCCCATAACAGAAAGTACCCTTAAACTGGCTTGTCAACAGACAGATGCTGAGAAAGAATGCGGGGCCATTGGTGCTAAAATATGGAAGAACGTTGGGATGAAGCTGCACTACAACAACCAACTGGTCATGATTGACCATCCGGTATTTCATCCTCTACTAGACCATCTGAGTAAAACAAAAACCCCTTTACTTGGCCATTTTGGTGAGCCGCTGAACTGTTGGCTACCAATTGATGAAATGACCGTTGAATCGGACAAGCGCTACTATGCCGGCCACCCTGAGTTTCATATGTATTTGCAACCCCAAATGCCATCGCATGCCCGGCACATTACAGCCTGTAATCAGATGCTCAGCAATAACAAACAACTTAGTTTCGTAGGTGCACACCTTGGCAGCAGCGAATACAGCGTTGATGAAATTGCAAAGCGATTGGACGCTTATCCCAATATGCAGATGGATTTAGCTGAACGAGTGTGTCATCTCCAGCACCAGGCTGTCAAGGAGCATGATAAAGTACGCAACTTTATGATTAACTATCAGGACAGACTATTGTATGGCTCTGACATAGTGTTTACAGACAATAAAAGCGAACAGGAGCAGCTCGAAGAGGTCAAGCGGCGTTGGCTATCCCAATGGCGTTTCTTTACACAGGACGATGAACAAACCACCTGGCAGGTTAATGGTTCGTTTAAAGGCCTGGGCCTTCCGAAAGAGGTCATTAACAAGCTATACTACCACAATGCCTGTAACACCTACCCCCGCATACAAACCAATGCCTGATGACGCGATGAAAACATACATGGCTCCTCTACAGAGCTATACTACTGCTTTCTACCGCCTTGCGCATGCTCGCGCATATGGTAAAATGGATAAGTATTTCACCCCGTTTTTTGAAGAAAACAAAGAGGGTACAAAAGGCCTTGAACTCTATCCCGAACTATCGGAAAAATACAATGCGGGTTTAAACTGCATTCCCCAGGTAGTCACCAATCAAGCTGACTTTTTAATCAATTTTGCCAGGCAATCAAAGGAAATTGGCTACCAGGAGATCAACATCAACATGGGTTGCCCCTTCCCCATGCTGGTCAAACGTCGACGGGGAGGTGGCATACTTAAGCACCCCGAACTGATTCAAGAAATGCTCGAAAGCTACTTTAAACAAGAAATTGATGTTAAGGTATCGGTTAAAATGCGAATGGGCACCGACTCGCCCGAACAAGGTAAAACCATAGTAAAGCTTTTAAACAACTTTCCCCTTGAAGAACTAATCCTCCACCCAAGACTGGTAACTCAAAAATACAATGGTCAGCCCGACTGGCAGGCTTTTGGCGCATTGTGTGAGCTCAGCCATCATAAAATAATTGCCAACGGTGACATTACTTCGACGGACACTGCCAATAGCATTATTGAAAACTTCCCTGGAATCAATGGCATCATGATTGGGCGCGGTTTGCTAATGCAACCAGAATTGCCATTCGCTATCCGAGGAATACAATACGACCAATCGACCTTGTTTGATTTTCACGATCACTACTTCAGATTAATACTTGATTATTATCAGGAATGGAACAGAAGTTTTAATTTCCTCCAGAACTTTTGGCACTATCCGCTACAAACCAGTCAAAACTTAAAAAGACTGTACCGCCAGCTCAAAAAGCATAATAAGCCTGACAGCTATCAACTGTGGCTAACAACAATAAAAAAGAGCATTTTACAATAGACATACGGCACCGCTTTGGCATTGCATGATAAAGCTCAAACTAGTTTCTTGTAAAAATGGTACATTTGTATCTTAAAAATTACAACCATGGTTTTAGAAGAAATTAAAAATATATTACAACACGAAGCACAAGCCGTTAGTAATATTCCTGCTACCGAAGACTTTATCAATGCCGTTAATCTCATTCATGAATATGTACACCAAAAAGGTGGTAAATTAATCACTTCAGGAATGGGGAAAGCGGGGCAGATAGCCATTAACATGGCCACGACCTTCAGCTCAACAGGAACACCATCATGCTTTTTACACCCAAGTGAAGCACAGCATGGCGACTTGGGAATTGTACAGGAAAATGATGTACTTCTGATGATATCCAACTCGGGCAAAACCAGGGAAATTATTGAATTAATCGATCTGGCGCGCGGCTTACGTCCCAACATCCCTATTGTGGTGATAACCAGTAATACAGAATCAGTACTTGCTAAAGAGGCCAATGTATGCATCAGCACCGGCAACCCTAAAGAAGTATGCATTTTAGGCCTGACGCCAACCACCTCCACCACTACAATGACAGTTATTGGAGATGTGCTGGTTGTACTGCTGATGAAAAAAATTAATTTCTCAAATACTGACTATGCTAAACGCCATCACGGTGGCTATCTTGGACATAAATCACGTGAAGCTGCAGGATTAAACAAATAAATATGGATTTCAACTGGAAACAACTTCAAAACGGTTCTGACATTAGGGGTGTTGCCCTGACTGGCATTGCCGGTCAGGAAGTGAACCTGGACACTAATATCGTTGCCCAGCTTGGTAAAGCTTTTTACCACTGGCTAAAACAAAAGTACAGTGATACAAAAACAATCAAAGTAGCCGTTGGGATGGATTCACGCTTATCAGGTCCGAATTTAAAAGCCGCTTTCATAGAAGCCCTGGTTAACTCAGGAGCCGAAGTACTTGATTGTGGCATGGCCTCAACACCTGCTATGTTTATGACAACGGTTACAGAGCCTTACCTGGCTCATGGAGCTGTGATGCTGACGGCCAGTCACCTGCCCTTTAACCGTAACGGCCTTAAATTCTTCACACCACAAGGTGGTTTAGAAAAGCAGGATATCACTGACATACTGACCATTGCAGAAAACGGCGACACAACAGATTCTGACAACAAAGGGACTTTAAGCGAAGTTGACTTTATCGATGTATATTCCGAACTGTTGTTAGAGAAAATACGTAAAGAAGTCAACTCAAAAGAAAACTACGATAAGCCACTAACAGGATTTAAACTAACTGTTGATGCCGGAAATGGTGCAGGGGGCTTTTACGCACACAGGGTACTCGAAGTACTGGGAGCCGATGTGAGCAGCAGCCAGTTTCTGGAGCCTGATGGCCGCTTTCCTAATCATGTTCCCAATCCGGAAGATGGTATAGCCATGAAATCCATTTGTGATGCGGTAAAAGCTAACAATAGTGACCTGGGAATTATCTTTGATACAGATGTTGACCGGGCTGCAATAGTGGATGAAAAAGGTAATCCCATTAACCGTAATGAGCTGGTGGCCCTTTCGGCAGCCATTGTTAACGAAGAGCACCCGGGAGCCACAGTAGTTACCGACTCTATTACTTCCGATGGTCTGGCCTGGTTTATCAACGAAGAATTAAAAGCCAGACACCATCGCTTTAAGCGCGGTTACAAAAATGTGATTAACGAAGCCATTCGTTTGAATGAGCAGGGAGAAGAGTCGTGGCTGGCCATTGAAACATCAGGCCATGCCGCCTTGAAGGAAAATTACTTTTTAGATGATGGTGCCTACCTGGTAACCAAGTGTATCATTAAAATGGCACAGCTAAAGGCTGATGGCAAGTCATTAACCTCATTAATTGAGAAGCTGCCTGTTCCGGCCGAAAGCAAGGAATTCAGGATTAACATCAAAGCGGCAGACTTTAAGGCCTACGGCGAAAAAGTAATTAGCGAACTGGGACACCTGGCCGCCTCCAGAAGTGGCTGGGAACTGGCACCCAACAACTACGAAGGGGTACGGGTTAGTATCAGTACCAAAGGCACCAAAGGATGGTTCTTATTGCGCTTATCGTTACACGACCCGGTTATTCCTTTAAACATAGAGTCGAATAACGAAGGAGGTGTTGAACAGATTGCCTGCCAACTGCTTTCGTTTTTCGAGAATTTTAGCGAACTGGATTTACAATCATTAATAAACAGATAAGATGAGACTTTTAAAAGAAAATGCAATTGGTGTAGTTGTTGATATTCAAGAACGCTTGTTTCCCCATATTGATAAGCATGAACAATTGGAAGCCAACACTAAAATACTCATCCAGGGCATGAAAGCGCTGAACATTCCATTTCTGGTAACCGAACAGTACAAGAAGGGACTAGGCGAAACAGTTGAGGGGATTAAAGCATTGGTGCAGGACGATCCACATTTTGAGAAAATGGCCTTTAGCTGTTGTGATGATCCTAAATTTATGGAAGCACTTGAAACCAGCTCTAAACGCACAGTGATATTGGCTGGCATGGAATCACACATTTGTATGCTACAAACAGCCATTGATTTGCGAGAAAGGGGATTTACGCCTGTTATCGTTGAAGATTGTGTTAGTTCACGTACACCCGAAAATAAGCGCATGGGCATTGAGCGCCTGAAGCAGGAAGGCGTTATCGTTACCAGCTACGAATCAATTCTATTTGAATTGTGCCGCGTTTCAGGTTCCGATGCATTTAAGACCATCAGCAAGTTGGTGAAATAAAAGAATTTACATATTTTGCGAGCCACCTTAGGATTAAGGTGGCTTTTTTGTGACTAGTTGGAAAGTAGAGCAATGGGAATGAGACGAGTATTTGGTATTGGGGAAACAGTTTTGGACATCATCTTTAAAGATCTTCAACCAGTAGCAGCCAAAGCAGGCGGCAGCGCATTAAACACCCTGGTATCATTGGCACGTGTTGATGTACCGGTTAGTTTTATTACCGAAATCGGGTGCGATAAGGTGGGCGATAACATCATGCAGTTTTTAAGCGATAATCAGCTCAATACCGAATACGTCTGCCGTTTCACCAATGGCAAATCAGCATTGGCTCTGGCCTATCTGAATGACAATAATGATGCAGAATACGAATTCTTCAAAGACTACCCGCAGCAGCGTCTGCAAGGCGTCATTCCCGACTTCAGCGCAGGCGACATTGTTATATTCGGCTCCTATTTTGGCTTAAATCCAGCCATTCGTCCCCGTTTGCTCGAATATTTGCAGGTAGCTAAACAGCAAGGAGCCATCATTATTTATGATCCTAATTTCAGGCAGCACCATCTAAGCAACAGAAAACAGCTACTACCTGTTATTGAAGAGAACTTTCAGTTGGCTGATCTGGTAAGGGGTAGCGATGAAGACTTTCAGAATATTTATAACACAACCAATCCAACAGACGTATATGCCCGGGTTGCGGCACACTGTTCCAACCTGGTGATAACAGCAGGTGCCAAAGGCGTGTATACCTTCAGCGCGGGTTTTCACAGGCATTTTAAGGTGCCAATCATCAATCCGGTCAGCACCATTGGTGCCGGTGATAATTTCAATGCCGGCATCATTAAAGCTATGCTCGACTTTGATATCAACAAGGTTGACTCTTTAGTTATCTCACCTCAGGACTGGTTGCACATTGCGGCTTATGGTATTGAGTTTTCGTCGGAAGTATGTATGCGCATCGACAATTACATCGACACGCATTTTAAAAGCTCTTTAGAGGCAAAAATTAAACAGCGAATTAATTCACCTAACTAATGTCAGTTCACCACCAAGTCAAATCCGGATTAGTAAATCTGTTCTCTGGTATAGAACTGAGTTTCATCAATCAAAACTTTTTCAATGTTTTCCTTAGTAATTGATACTGATGGTATTTTAACCGTTGGCACATTAACCTGCCCATTGTTAACCTCAGCATTAGCCATCTGTCTGGCTTTCCTTTCGTTTTTAACCAACTCAATCATCACTTCAGCTGCCTTGTTGGCTGCATCCTTTAGTGGATGAAAAGCCGTCATTTGCTGCTTGCCAGCCAATACATTTTTGGCACCGTCTATAGTAGCATCCTGTCCACTGATATAAACTGTTTTATCATTACCATACCTCTCCAGCACTTCAATACAGCTATTGGCAATACCATCGAATCCTGCAAAAATCATATCGGGTACTTCTCCCGTATAAGAGAGGTACTGTTCAAGTTCATAGGCAGCATTTTCACCGCTCCAGTCCTCAATATAAGTCACATATTTCAACTCAATATTACCAGATTCAATATGTGGCTGCAGGTATTTTTTGATAGAGGCCATGAGCTCAACTGCATTTCTGTCATATTTATCTCCACCTAAAATAACGGCATCACCCGACGGCTTCACTTTTATAATTTCGTCAACCGTTATCTTACCAAGCACATCATTATCACCCGACACAAAAAAATCGAGGTCACTATTTTTAATCAATCGATTATAGGCCATTACCTTTACACCTCGCTCATTTCCTTCACGCACAATAGCTGCAGCAGTATTGGCATTAACTGCAATTATAGCCAGTCCATCAATACCTTTATCAAACAACTCAATCGCCTTTTGATATTGAATGGCAGCATCCCCATTACCATGCTCCACATACACCTTTACATTGTTTTTTTCAGCGTATTCTTTGAAATAGTCGGCCTCTCTGACATAACGATCAGTTATGGGAGATGAATATATAAAGCCAAGCTTAATTCCATTATCTGATTGGCAAGCTGATAACATCGTAACAACCAGCAGTCCAATTAACCATTTTATGTTGCGCATACTAATATTAAGTTTTTATCACAGGTTTGAACGATAAAAGTAACATTTTATCTAATTATTGTTTTCAAAACATGATTTTTTTCACATTTTTAAAGCCATATTTGCAACTAAAACAACCAACGTGTATGAAGTGGAAAGATCTTAAGATCCGCGCCAAGATAGGAAGCGGGTTTGCCTTGATAATGTCAATAGTTATCATCTTAAGCGTTGTAATGCTCTATAACCTAAGCAATGTAAACAACGGCATTCAGGAGCTTAAATCAACTTATATACCTATTGTCAGAGAAGCAGGCAAACTGGATAGATACTGGCACGAGACCAGGGAATTTGCCAGAAGTTATGACTTTACCGGCAATGCATATTTTAAGTCAAGAGCAGAAAAGAGCTTTTCTAAAATGACTTTAGCGCTTGATGAATTGCAGAACACGCTCAATAACGACCTTGCAATAATGACATCTGCAGGCGTTGATATTGAATTATTAGTGCAGCAAACAAAGCTTTATGATCAAACCACTAAAGCTTACTATGATGCATACACTCGTTCAAACAGAAGTAAGCTTAACTACCTGGCTGCACTTAATGAGTTGGGAGCTGCGTCGAGTCTTAATGCTAAAGCTGCACATCAGCAACTTTCAAGAATTGCACTCGGCATTTACCAGCAAGAATCTGTTCAGAATTACTTTAACATTAAAGATACTGAAGAAGACTTCAATACAATTAAGACGGAAATTGCAAATAGAACCTATAGCAGCACTGACAAAGAAATAATTGATAATACCATCAATGCTTTGGATGCATACCTGAGCTCTTTACGCCAGCTTAAAACTGCAGAGCTAAAGCAGTTTGAACTATCCAAGAGTATTATGTGGGAAGTTGGCGCAACAGCCGATGTAGGTTTGGATATGATGATGAAAATGGGGGATGAAAGTGCCGACATCATTTCGATGCAAAGGCAAATCCTTTTTATTGCCATTACTGTCATTATTCTTCTATGGCTAAGCTTGGTATTATTCTTATCAAAAGCCATTGCCAAGCCTGTTGAAGATAGCATTATATTGGCTGAGCAACTGGCACAAGGGGATTTATCAGTTCAGTTTAAAGCCAACAGCAAAGACGAAGTTGGTAAATTGGCTGCCGCCTTAAATTCAATGGTGACCAACCTGAAAGACATGGTTTCACAAATAAGCGAGAGTGCTAAACAGATTGTTAATGCCAGTGCACAACTTAACCTTGGCGCTACCGAGTTATCTGACGGAGCCACCCAACAAGCCTCGTCGGCTGAGGAAGTGTCATCGTCTATGGAAGAAATGTTTGCAAATATTCAACAAAACACCGATAACTCGAGAACCACCGAACAAATTGCCAGTGAAGCATCAAAAGGGATCACTGACAGTAACAAGGCCTCAAAAGTAGCCAGTGAGTACATTGAACAGATTGCAGAAAAAATCAATGTCATCAGTGACATTGCCATGCAAACAAATATCCTGTCGCTTAATGCCGCTGTTGAAGCAGCCAGGGCCGGCCAGGAAGGACGTGGATTTGCAGTGGTGGCCAGCGAAGTACGTAAGCTGGCCGAACGCAGTCAGCAGGCAGCCAATGAAATAACCACAGCCTCTGCCGACACGCTGGAATCATCGCGTATTGCCACTCAAAAGCTAGATACTATCACTCCAGAAATTGAAAAAACAGCGGTACTTGTTAAGGAAATTTCTACCGCATCTATGGAGCAGCTAAGCGGTGTTGAGCAAATTAACAGCGCCTTGCAGCAACTCAACCAGATCACTCAGCGCAATGCAGCTAATGCTGATGAAATAAGCAGTGCAGCCCAATCATTAGAGCAACTATCACATCAGCTTGAAGAGGCTGTTTCGGTATTTAACCAGTAATTAATACTTACAATATAGTGCTAGCCACCAGCGATTGCCGGTGGCTTTTTTGTATACTTTACAAGGCATTCAATAGGAACAAATTAATTCAATAGCCTATTAATTTCCGAATTAGAACAAATCATTGCACAGAAACTCACAGTGCCAGAAGGAATATAAAACAAAAAAGCCTCCAGATAAATCTGAAGGCTTTTGTACCGAGAGGCGGGCTTGAACCGCCGACCTCAGGATTATGAATCCTGCGCTCTAACCAGCTGAGCTACCTCGGCATTGCTTTTTGGAGTTATTAGCACCGCTGTGCTTCTCCGTTTTTGCGGTTGCAAATGTAGGACAAAACTTTATTCCTGCCAACTAAAAATCAAAAAAACTTTTCATTTTTTACTCTCCATCTCACAAACGACCTATGATAGAGCAAGATCTATATCAATATTTTTTTTGACTTATGCTTAGTTTAAGCTTGTTTTAATTTTTTAAAGAATTCTGCTATATTGTAACCCGTTATACAATTCTTATTAAAAATACCAACATGCCTACTCAAAAAGAAAAATTCGAACTTGAATATATTATTAAAACCTCACCTTCCATACTATTTTCGAGGTTGAGCAGCCCCAGTGGCTTATCAGAATGGTTTGCCGATGATGTAAATTTAAAGGGAAAGATATTCACTTTTGTTTGGGAAGGCTCCGAACAACAAGCCGAACAAGTGCTGCGTAAAGAAAATAAAATGGTGCGTTATCATTGGCTCGACGATGAAGACGACAAAGCATTTTTCGAATTCCGCATTAATGTGGATGACCTTACTGGCGAAACAGCATTGGTAGTAATTGATTTTGCCGAAGAGGACGAAAAAGAAGATGCCATCGAATTATGGAACAATCAGATTGATGAGTTAAAGCATGGGCTTGGTTCAGTATAGATACAATTTGCCTACTAAAATATCGACGCCTGGTTATTTAACCGGGCGTTTTTAGTCCTTAAATAAGCGTAATTGATAGGTTATTTGTCATATCAATAAACCTATCGAAAACCTTCCATGAAGACACTACATCAGTTTATACTAAAGAGCTATATTGGCCCTTTAGCAACCACCTTCTTCATATCTCTATTTGTCCTTCTGCTGCAGATACTCTGGAAATACATTGATGTTTTAGTTGGCAAAGGACTTGAATTCATCACATTATCCGAGCTTTTCGTTTATGCCATATTACAAGTTACTCCTATGGCTTTACCCTTATCAATACTGCTGGCATCTCTAATGACCTTTGGTAATTTGGGCGAAAATTATGAATTGGCAGCCATAAAAGCCTCTGGCATATCACTGTATCAAACCATGAAACCACTACTATTGCTTACCGCATTACTATCACTATTAGCTTTTGCCTTCTCTGATAATATCATGCCATGGGCTAATCGTAAGTTTTATTCGCTCCTTTATTCCATTAAATTACACCAACCAGAACTAGAGATTAAGGAAAAAGTATTTAACCAATTAAACACTTTCAGTATCAAGGTCGACTCTAAAGACAGAGAGTCGGGCAAATTACATGACGTAATGATTTATGATCACAGCAACGCCAAGCATCCTGCATCAAATGTTACAATTGCCGACCAGGGTTTGATTAAGATGGACGAAAAAAACAATATGATGCGGATAACACTTCACAATGGCATCAGGTATGAAGAGAATGTATCCAATACATCATCCGGCTTAATATTGAAGGATAAAGCTCATTATCAACAAGATGTTTTTAAAAAGCAAATTAGCTTCATTGATATGAATGATAGTGAGTTTACAAAAATTGATGAAGCAGCCTACGCCAGTCATAACAAAATGAAAAACCTGAATCAGTTAATAAGTGATATAGAAGCATTACAACACCAACAGTCTAAGCTCTCAAAACACATTAGCACCAACAATCATAAAAAGTTGCCTGCGTCATTAACCATAGCATCCAGCAATAACAGCACATACAAGACACCTACTGAAGTTAAGCAGGTGATTAATCACATGGTATTAGCCAATGCCAAACGAAACGCTCAGGAAGACCTGCTTACCATCAATAAAGATATCCGCCAATTTAATTCGCTAAAAGCTGAAGAATTAGCTCATCAGGTTGAATTACATCGTAAATTCACACTCCCTTTCACCTGCTTTATATTCTTTATTATCGGTTCTTCCCTGGGCGCTATAATTCGCAAAGGAGGTTTAGGAATGCCCGTTGTTGTTGCAATCGCATTTTTCATTGTCTATTACCTAATAGATACTTTTGGAGCAAATATGGTGCACGAAGAGATACTACCAGCCTATATAGGCATGTGGCTGGCTTCAGCCATGCTATCTATTATTGCCATATTTGTAGGTTATCAATCTGCCAATGACTCAGCACTTCTGCAAACCGACAATATTAAACTCGCTGTAAACAGATGGTTTCGACCTATAGCCAGAACCATAAATCATTAATAAAAAAACCTGAAGTAACTACACCACTAATATCTCCTAAACCCATTACCACAATAAAAACCTAATTAACAATGCTTGGTTGTTTTAATGTTTGACTAACTTTGCCATGCTGATGACTAAGAATCATCTTTAGTGAGATTAATGAGAACATGAAGAAGCTACACCTGTTTATTTTAAAAAGTTACCTGGGTCCATTGGCCATGACCTTCTTTATATCGTTATTCATATTAGTAATGCAGTTTCTGTGGCGATATGTTGATGATTTGGTGGGTAAAGGACTAGACTTTTTCACTCTGGCCGAACTTATGTTCTATGCCTCTGTTCAGGTAATACCCATGGCCCTGCCATTAGCCATACTACTGGCCTCACTGATGACCTTTGGCAGCCTGGGTGAGAACTATGAGCTCACAGCCATTAAAGCTTCAGGCGTATCGCTGCTTCGCACCATGAAATCGTTGATTTATGTAACCATTATCATCTCGGTGCTGGCTTTTGGATTCTCAAATAATGTATTGCCATGGGCCAACCTAAAGCTCTATACTTTACTGTGGTCGGTTAAACAAAAGAAACCTGAGCTTGAAATTAAAGAGCAGATTTTTTACGATGGCATTGAAGATTTCAGAATTAAAATAAGCAGCAAAGATCCTGAAACAGGATTAATGCAGGATGTCATGATATACGACCACCGTGACAGTCGGAATCCCAATTCTAATGTAACGCTCGCCGATTCAGGCAAGCTGCAGGTATCGGAGGATAATGGCTATATGAAGCTAACACTCATGGATGGCATCCGTTTTGAAGAAAACGTACAAAGTCAGCGAAAAAGGCTTGATGACCGAGAGAAACAGCGATTCAGACAAGATAAATTTAAGAAGCAGATTGCCCTGTTTGAAATGGAGGGTCATAATCTGGAACGAAGCGATGAGAAGCTATTCTCCAGTAACGACCGGATGAAAAACCTAACCCAGTTGAAGAGTGGCATCGATACCTTAAATATGGAGAAGAATACTTTGCTTGGAGAAGTCAGTAAACAAACAGAGAATTTCTTCTTTCAACAAAGACGTTACTACCAAAGAAGAAACAAGGAAGCGCCACAGCTGGCTTTAGATTCCGTACCCCCCCTTGACTACGACTCTTTGCTACTGGCGATGAATGATCACCAAAAGCTTATTGCCATTGAGGGAGCTAAACGTCAGGCGCAAGACAATCGCAGCCAGTTAGAAGGTAAGTTATCGCGCTACAAAAACTACAGGCAAAAAATAACACGGCATTACATGGAGGTACACCGAAAGTTTACCCTTTCGTTTGCCTGCTTTATCTTTTTCTTTATTGGCGCACCCTTAGGAGCCATTATTCGTAAAGGAGGACTGGGCATGCCGGTAGTTATATCTGTCTTGTTTTTTATTTTCTATTACATCATCGATACACTTGGAGCCAAGTTTGCCAACGAAGGTGCCTGGAAAGTTTATCAAGGCATGTGGTTATCATCCGCCATCTTGTTTCCATTGGGTGTCTTCTTAACCTATAAGTCAGCCACCGACTCAACCCTGCTCAACGCCGATGCGTACAGAATATTCTTCCAGAAGCTATTTAAACGGGAGAAATTTGATTTACAAAACCGGTTGGACAGAGAAAAAGAAGATGAAACAAAATCCAAGACCTGAGGCATTTCATTGTTTAGGTGCTTATTTTCATTAATTTTGCAGTCCCATAGCGGTTAACACTGTCGAAATAACTAGAGCAAATGTCAGCAGAACAAGAATTTGAATTAAATTCAATACCGGAGGCTATTGAAGCAATAAAAAATGGTGAACTAATCATTGTTGTGGACGATGAAGATCGAGAAAATGAAGGCGATTTTATTGCTGCAGCAGAATTGATGACCCCTGAAAAGGTCAATTTCATGGCCACACATGGACGTGGCTTAATTTGCACGCCGTTAACAGAAGAAAGATGTGAAGAGCTGGAGTTGGATTTAATGGTAGGCAAAAACACAGCCAGCCATGCTACGCCTTTTACAGTATCTGTTGATTTATTGGGCTATGGCTGTACAACTGGTATTTCAGCTTCAGACAGAGCCAAAACCATTTTGGCATTAACAAATCCGGAAACAAAACCGGAAGAGCTGGGACGCCCGGGGCATATTTTTCCACTTAAGGCAAAAAACAGAGGTGTACTTCGCCGTGCCGGCCACACCGAAGCAGGTGTTGATTTGGCGCGCTTAGCTGGCTTGCATCCGTCGGCTGTATTGGTAGAGATTCTTAACGAAGACGGTACAATGGCGCGTCTGCCACAGCTGGTGAAAATTGCCGAGAAGTTTCAGTTGAAGATCATTACCATAAAGGACTTAATTGCCTATCGATTACAAAAAGAGAGCCTGATTATTAAAGGTGTTGAAGTCAACCTGCCTACTGCAGTGGGTGATTTTCGTTTTATCCCGTTCAAACAGAAATCAAACGGCCTTGAACACATGGCACTGATTAAGGGAGAATGGACCGAAGATGAACCTATTCTGGTACGCGTACACTCATCCTGTGCCACGGGCGACATCTTTGGATCGTTGCGCTGCGAGTGTGGTGAGCAATTGCACAAAGCCATGGAATTGATTGAGAACGAAGGCAAAGGCGTGGTTGTATACATGAATCAGGAAGGCCGTGGCATTGGTCTGATGAATAAAATAGCCGCCTATAAACTGCAGGAAGAAGGTCTGGATACAGTTGATGCCAATATTGAATTGGGATTTGAAGAGGATGAGCGCGATTATGGAGTTGGCGCACAAATCCTTCGTGAATTGGGCGTTAGAAAAATGCGCCTAATGACCAACAATCCGATCAAACGTATAGGACTGGAGGGCTATGGATTAGAAGTGGTTGACAATATCTCCATTGAGGTAACTCCCAATCCGCATAACGAACATTATATGAAGACCAAGAAAGAGAAAATGGGGCACAATCTTGAGTTCTTCAAATACAACAATAAAGAGTAAAAACAACTCAATATACAGCGAAAGGAGGCCATGCCTCCTTTTTTTTATGCGCTATTTTTTAATCATGCGTAAACATATTTATAGTTGATGTGTTTCTTTAAGTAAGAGGTGCTGGTGGATGCCATTACTTATTTCTGCGGTCAAGTAATTTGGTCATTTAAAGGGTGTGATTAGTGATAAGATTGACAATGACCATTGAGGCTCCACCAGTTTCTTTTTACCTTTCCAATCACATGTGCTTACCCACAAATAATGCCAGACGAACAATCTCTTGATGCGCCGGTAACACTCTTCAAACAGTTCGTTTCTCCTGTTAATCGTAATAATCCAAGTAGTGAAAAAACAAGTGCTTCTTTAAACTCAACCAGCACATTATCGGGTATTACCACTTTTCCTTTTACTTTCTCTCGGATTAATGTCATTAAAAAACCATTATAAACCCCACCACCAGTAAACAGATAAGTACCTGCCGGCGCTTGCTTATTCAGGTCATTTGCTATAATTGTGGCCATATGCTCATAGAAGGTTCTCAGCCGGTCACTCAGCGAATAATGCTGATACTTATTCAATAGGGGCCATATAAATCGTTCAACCCACTCCTGTGCCAATGACTTTGGAGCCGTCTGCTTATAGTAGGGTAATTCATTTAGCTCATCAAGCATTTCGTCAATCACCTGACCGACGGCACCAATAGCTCCGTCTTCGTCCATCGACAAGTTCTTTTGCTCCACCAGTCGGTTAGCGATAAAATTAGCCGGACAGATATCCCAGGCGATACGCTCGTTATCTTTATTACAGGAAATATTAACAAAACCGCCAATATTCACACAAGCCTGATATTCTGAAAACAACAGTTCATCGCCGATGGGTACCAGAGGTGCTCCCTGACCATTCAAACACACATCAAGACTTCTGAAATCAGATATGGTAGTAATACCTGTTTCTGCGGCAATGACATGTCCATCACCCAGCTGAAAATTCATACCACTGGCAGGCTCATGAAAAACGGTATGCCCATGCGATGCAATCATATCGGGCTGACTGCGAGCATCCCTAACAAAAAATTCAACCTCCTTAGCCATCCATCGTCCATAATCACGGTGCAGCTGCATCAACTCCCTTCCTGAGGCATCAGGCGCTTGCTGCAGGCGTTTCTTCCACTGCGGCAGATAGGCCACAGTGGCATACTTCTCAATCTGGTACGACCAGTTCTTTGAGTGTCGCTTAAACTCACAAAGCACCAGGTCCAACCCATCTAATGATGTACCCGACATAAGCCCTACGCAACAATACGAATTCTTTATTTGTTTAATCATGACACATGCTATTAAGCATTAAAGTTGTGAAGAATTTTAGTTTTTAACCCCTTTATTCAATAAAATTCAGAATTATGCCCGACATTTCAACAACCTACATGGGACTGAAGTTAAGCAGCCCGATAATAGCCGCCAGCTCAGGATTGACCAACTCACTCGAAGACATTAAACACCTGGAGAAAGCCGGAGCCGGAGCCGTTGTTCTTAAATCATTATTCGAAGAGGAAATTGTGACGGAGATGGAACGTGAGCTGCATCGCATGCACTCTGAAAACTACCTCTACCCTGAAACAATGGATTATTACGACACCTTTGACGTTGAAGGTACTTTGAGTGAATACCTCAAGCTCATCAATGATTGTAAGAAAGAGGTGAATATACCGGTCATTGCCAGCGTTAACTGTATTACCTCACATAACTGGCCGGCCTATGCACGCAATCTGCAGGATGCCGGTGCCGATGCTATTGAACTGAATATTTTCTCATTACCATCGGATACTGATCGCAAAGGACTCGATAATGAACAGGTGTATTTTGACATTATTGAAGCCGTACTAAAAGAGGTGAACATACCGGTGGCCATTAAAATAAGCCATTATTTCTCGAACCTGGCCGATATCATCACCCGCTTATCAAAGACGGGTATTGCCGGACTGGTGCTTTTCAACCGTTTCTACTCACCCGACATTGATGTGGACAATCTTGAAGTGATACCAACTCATATTTTCAGTCAGGAGTATGAATATACCATGCCACTAAGGTGGATTGCCCTAACTTCCAGCCGCACTGAATGTGACCTGGCTGCTACGACAGGCATTCATGATTCGCGCACCATTTTAAAAATGCTGCTGGCCGGTGCACAGGTGGTACAACTGGCCAGTACCTTATACAAAAATGGTATCGACTCAATTGAGCGATTTAACTATGAGCTGGATAAATGGATGCAAAAGCACGAATTTAAAACGCTTGACGACTTCCGCGGCTCACTCAGTCAATCAAAAGCGGTCAATCCGGCGGGTTACCTGCGTGTGCAGTTTATGAAACAATTTAGTCAGAAGTAACCTGGTAAGCATCCAGTCATAAGATTTAAGACTTGGTAAAGTTCTGAAAAGCGTTTGAATTGCTAAAGATTCGCTTCAATGTTGCTTCATCAACATTGGAGCGATTCCTGTTTATAGAGCAATAGTTTTGGCCTACTTATCCATATTTCACCTTATCTTTGTCAATTAAACATCAAAAATGAATATCGACGATTATTATATGTCAGAGCCACTAAAGGAAAATGTTGACTATTACATGGATCCCAGGGGCTTTAGAGTGATGACTGAGAAATACCTGAGGGAGCGCGGCTATTGTTGTGGCAATGGGTGTAAGCACTGCCCCTATTTCCCTCCACATCATAAAGGCAACCGTGAATTAAAAGAATAACCGCAAACATAATAACACATGGCTGACAAACATTTACGCATCGTGTTTATGGGCACTCCTGATTTTGCTGTGGAAAGCCTGAAAGCACTGGTGGAAAACCAATATAATATTGTAGGCGTGGTAACAGCTCCTGATCGCCCGGCGGGCCGTGGACAGAAGCTAAAACAATCGCCGGTAAAAGAATACGCCTTATCGGTAAACATTCCGGTGTTGCAACCCGAAAAACTAAAGAACCCGGAATTTCTGGAAGAACTAAAAGCGCTTAAGGCAGACCTGCAGATTATTGTAGCTTTCCGCATGCTGCCCGAGGTGGTGTGGAACATGCCTCCAATGGGGTCATTCAACTTGCATGGCTCATTATTACCACGTTACCGTGGTGCCGCTCCTATTAACTGGGCGGTAATCAATGGCGATAAAGAAACCGGCGTTACCACCTTCTTTTTAAAGCATGAAATAGATACCGGTAACATTATCTTTCAGGAGAAAATGCCAATTACTGATGATGATACTGCTGGCACCGTGCATGACAAGATGATGCTGCTGGGAGCTGGTCTGGTGGTAAAAACCGTAAAAGCTATTGAAGAAGGAAGAGCTGAAGCTCTGCCGCAGGATAATGATGATAATCTGCTGAAGCATGCGCCAAAAATATTTAAGGACGATTGCCGCATTGACTGGAAGCAAGATGCCGAGTCTATTCGTAATCATATTCGTGGACTTTCGCCTTACCCAACAGCCTGGACCGAGTTTAAGATGAAGACCGGCAAAGAAATAAGCTGTAAACTATTTTTTGCCGAACGCAATAAAAGCAAGCAGCTTGCTCCCGGTCAGTTCGATTCAGATAATAAAACTTACCTGAGCATTGGCACCGGCAACGGCGTTTTAAACATTACACAGCTACAACTGGCTGGAAAAAAACGCATGACAATTGAAGAATTATTAAGGGGTTTTGATTGCAATCAGATTGAATCCATCCTATAATTACCAGATATAAAAATGGCCTTAAGACACATCGCTTAAGGCCATTTTCAATTGTTATCTAATGTCTGTCTATTTCTTCCTGCGCCTTAAACTTAACTTATCTCCAGCTTTAACCTTTTCGCTTTTGCCAAGGTTATTAAATCGCTGCAGCTTACTCATTTTCACGCCATATTTTTGAGAAATGTAATGCAAGGTCTCCCCTTCTTTCACCACATGGTATTCGTGGCTTCTATGGGCTTTACCTTTTTTGCCCTGAATATAAATATATCGGTAGTCCTGGATATTTGTGTCTGATGCAACATCGTTGTAATGGTATAACTCCCATGGTCGCAACCCAAACTCTTCCGATACAGAGTCGAAGGTATCACCCTCTTCAACCCGGATGTACTTAACTCCATTGTTGTAATCCACCACATGCGTGTTATAGGTCGTTATTTCAAACTTATCATCACCTTTAGTCGTGCTCTGTTTCTGCCATTTTTTATTCTCATCCAGCAGATATAGCTTATGCTTTTCGATAATATCAATCAGGCGATGGGCATATTTCGGATCAGTTGCATAACCGGCTTTTTTAAGCCCCTTGGCCCATCCTTTGTAGTCGGTTGTTTTTAGTTCGAACAGGCTGGCATAACGCTGCTTACCCACCAAAAACTCAGAATGATCGATATACGACTCATACACGGTTTTGTACTTTCGAAAACACTCACCTCGCTTATCATCATCATGATACACGCGTTTACCTTTCCAATCACTATGGCACTTAATCCCGAAATGGTTATTTGATTTACGGGCCAAAGTACTGTTACCGCTCCCTGACTCTAATATTCCCTGAGCCATGGTGATACTTGCCGGAATACCTGCCCGCTTCATCTCTTTAATGGCTAAATCTTTATATTGATCGATGTATTCGGGTGTAGATATTTTTCGGTAGGACTGCCCATTTGTGCTAAATGTAAAACACGAGACTAAAACGACAGAAACAAATAACAAATACTTCATTACTTATAATTTATATGCTTGACAGTGGCAAAGATAAAATTTAAATCGAACTCTGTTTTATAAACGGTCTAATGCGTCAATAAGTATTCCTGCCTGTCAGAATCATCGGTCATCCTCATCCGCTGGTGCGTCAGGCAAATTAATGCAGTCTTCTGGCATTTTAGCTCATCAACCTGGCAAATTCACTCAAAGCACTGGCTTTTTCACACAAGCGTCTGGCATTTGGCCAGATGAGTCTGTCTTTTAACCAGAACCATCTGCACTTTTGTTACAAGAGACTGTAAAAAAGTCAGAATAGGCTGGTAAATTCACAGAAATTTCTCACTTTTTCTTAGAACACTCTGGGTAAAAGCCAGACAACTTTCTTACACAACCAGCTATTTGAGCAAAAAAGCCAGGTTATCGACTAAAAAAGACAGATGTCACCATACCAGGTGGTCATTACCGAAACAAAAAACTCTACTGTAGTACCTATTCGTTAAAGAAAGGTTAAAGTAAGGCGCATTACAATGCTAAAGAGTTCGAATACTGCTGACATACTCACGAATTTTTTATCTTTGCCTGAAGGCTATGTTTTACTGTTGATTTTGATACATGTAAAACACTCAACCCTTCATAATTCAACAAATCAATGTTGTGGGTGAAAACCTGAACAGGCACTGTAGAAATAGATTTAAAATGAAAATAGCACTTATTGGGTATGGAAAAATGGGTCAGGCAATTGAAAAAATCGCACTCGACCGTGGACATGAAATTGTAAGCATCATTGATGTATCGCGCGATGACTCGTTCGACGATGACAGCTTTAAGTCGGCCGATGTCGCCATTGAGTTTACGCGTCCCGAAGCCGCTTACTCCAACTACTTAAAATGCTTCGAAGCTAATATTCCGGTTGTTTCGGGAACTACAGGCTGGTTAGACCAACTACCTGAAATAGAAGAACGCTGTAAAAACGGGGAGCAAACATTTTTCTATGCCTCCAATTTCAGCCTGGGTGTGAATATCTTTTTTGAGCTTAATAAACAGCTGGCCCGCATCATGAATAAGATGAGCGAGTACAACGTGTCGATGGAAGAAGTGCACCACACGCAAAAGCTGGATGCACCAAGCGGAACCGCTATCACCCTGGCCGAAGGCATCATCGAAAATATGGATGCAAAAAGGAACTGGAAACTCGACAAAGAAGAAAACAGTTCCGATATAGCCATCAAAGCCATCCGCGAAGGCGAGGTACCAGGTATTCATACCATCAAATACGAATCGCCCGTTGATGAAATCATCATTCACCACAGCGCTAAATCGCGACACGGTTTTGCCCTGGGAGCAGTGTTGGCGGCCGAGTTTGCCGCTCAAAACAAAGGCTTCTTAAGTATGAACGACTTATTAAACTTCTAACCTAAACAGAACTCTAATGCAAAATGTACCTCTAATTAAATGGATTAAACTGGCAGTGGCCAGTATTATCTTCATCCTTTGGGTAGTATGGGTGGGTAACTTTTGGTTACTACTGCTTTACCCATTGATATTTGATAACTACATCACCAGGAAAATACCCTGGGACTTCTGGAAAAAAACAAAAGACGGCAAAAAACCAAGTGCTATTGTCGAATGGACCGATGCATTGGTATTTGCACTTATTGCCGTGTACATGATTAATATCTTCCTGTTTCAGAACTATAAAATCCCCACCAGCTCGCTTGAAAAATCATTGCTGGTAGGCGACCATCTATTTGTGAGCAAGGTAAGCTATGGTCCACGTATGCCCAATACACCTATTGCGTTTCCGTTGGTGCAAAATACCTTCCCGATTATCAATACCAAATCATACACCAGCTGGCCCCATTGGGACTATAAACGTTTGAAAGGGTTTGGCGATGTGAAACGCGACGACATTGTGGTGTTTAACTTCCCGGCAGGTGATACGGTACCGTTCAGACAAACCAATCCTGACTATTACAACCTGATGATGGAAGCTGGTAAATCACAAGTGATGCGCAACCAGGAACTGATGCCAAAGCAACCTTTTAACTCCGACTGGGAGCGCAACCACTACCTGATGAACATTGGCCGCAAGGTGATTGCGAATGACCCCAATACCTTTGGTGAGGTGTTATACCGTCCCGTTGACCGCCGCGACAACTATGTGAAGCGCTGTGTGGCTATCCCCGGTGATGTGTTTGAGATACGTAGCAACCAGATATACATCAATGGCGAAGCCGTTACCAACCCTGAAGATATTCAGCACAATTACCAGATAACAACGGATGGGACAGTCCTTAACAACCGTTTCTTTGAGCGCATGGGCATATCAAAAGCAGACTATCTGGGCCAAATAGCGCCAAACTATTACCTGCCATTAAGCAAAGACAAAGCAGAACAGGTAAAAGGCATGTCGTTTATCAAAAGCATCGAAATAGAAGAAGAAAAGCCTAACGGCAGTGGTTTCCAGGTCTTCCCTTTCAGTAGCGACTATAATTGGAGCCGCGACAACTTTGGGCCGTTAAAAATGCCTGTGGCTGGTGAAACGGTGGAGCTGAACATGAAAAACCTGGTGATTTACGAACGTATCATCACAGCCTACGAAGGCAATAAACTGGAAGTAAAAAATAACCAGATTTACATTAATGGTAAGCTGGCCACCAGCTATACCTTTAAAATGAACTATTACTTTATGCTGGGTGATAACCGCCACAAGTCAGCCGACTCGCGCTATTGGGGCTTTGTACCAGAAGACCATATTGTTGGTAAGCCCATTCTTGTCTGGCTATCGCTTGATACCGACAAAGGATTCCCTGCCAATATCCGTTGGGATAGATTCTTTAAAATAGTACATAACTAAATACATCCGGGAAGCTCAAACAGGAGCTTCCCTTTTTTATATTAAGCGTGAAAGCTGCCTTACAATATTTACTGATCATTCTCTGGCTCTTACTGGCCATCTGGAGCCAAAGCTGGGTACTCATCAGCCTGCTTTGCCTGGTAAGTATATTGCTTTGGCACCCGGCTCTTAAACAATGGTTGCACAACTATTTTAATCGGATAGCACGCGCCAAGGTCAGGTGGCTTGAATGGTTACTGGCCTTAGGTATCTCCATCCTGTTTATTGGGTTTGTTAATACCTGCGCCATTAGCTTTTACACCATGCAGTCGAGCAGCATGAGCCCGGCTCACAACATCAATGAATTGATTGTCATTAATAAACTGGCCTACGGACCAGCCCGTCAGGTTAATCAATCTCAGAAATACCGCAGACTACCTGGTTATTCACCCATGAAACACGGCGATGTGATAGCCTTTCATTTCCCCGAAGCTGATACCAGCTTTGTAAAGCACGTAGAGGAAAACTATCACTTTGTTAAAAGACAATACCAAACAACCAAAAGCTACAATCCACTTCTGAAAGCTGAAGTTCAGCACAATCCTGTGGCGAATCGTAAGATTTTTATTAAACGACTGATAGCTTTGCCAGGCGATACCATGAGCATAAGCAACGGCGAATATTTTATCAATAATCAGCGTTTGGCATGCAACGCATTATTTATCGGCAAATACAGTTTACGCTCATCCGCTCCCGACCATATAAAAGACACTATCAGAAAAAAAGCGCATACCACATACAGGGAAAACGGCGCTCAGCAAATTGAGATACAGCGTAAGCTGTTGGAAGAAAACAATTGGGGTGAGTACCTGAACATTGAAGAAGAAACCATGAACATGCCCAACACCTATGTATTCCCGTTTCAGGCCAGTTACTTCTGGAATGCATCCTATATGGGCCCCATCATCATACCTACCAAAGGTAAAACAGTGCGCCTCACAATGACCAATATTCCCTTGTACAGGCGCATTATTGAGGCCTATGAAGATAATCACCTGACTATAAAGGACAACACAATTCTTATAAATGGTAAAAACAGCAAAGAATATACCTTTAAAATGAATTACTACTGGGTAGCCGGTGATAATCAAAAGCATTCTTTCGATAGCCGCTATTGGGGTTTTGTGCCCGAAAACCATATTATAGGTCGGGTTGAAAAACTTTCGGACACTAAGTGATAAAATGCCTATCTTGCACGCATAACTTTTAACTGCTGTCAAATGAAAAAATCATTCTGGGTAATTTTGATTTCATCGGCCATATTGGTGATTTTCTCAGCCAAGAATGCTGATCCCGTAAGCGTAAATATTCTGTTTAACGAAATACGGGTTTCACTGGCCATCCTGCTCATTATTGTTTTTCTAACCGGATTCATCGCCGGTGCCTCTTACTTTTTTATCAAATCAAAGAAAAAGAAAGAACCAATCAACGATACGCCTGAGTATACTGAAGAATTAAGTGATACGAATGCCAACAACTAAGATAATTCCGCTGACTTATTTAGGACCTGTGCAGCTCTTTTCGCACATTGTTAATGCTGATGTTGTGGTTATTGAACAGCAGGCTAACTACCAACGAAAAACATATGCCAACCGCTGCTCAATTGCTGGTGCCAATGGGCCAATGCATCTGGCCATACCGGTTACCAATATCAAAGGAAGCCGAACAAGCATTAAAGAAACGCTCATCAGCTATGACATGGATTGGCAAAAGCAGCACTGGCGCTCAATCGTGTCGGCCTATAACAGTTCCCCATTTTTTGAGTATTACGCCGATGACTTCGCCCCATTCTATCATAAGCAATACAAATACCTGATAGACTTTAATATGGGCTTATTCAAGACTATGCTTGATGAATTAGAGCTGGATGTAAATATTAGGCTAAGTGATGAGTATGTGGCTACCAGCGATCAACCTAACGATCTGCGTAGAATTATTCATCCCAAATCATTGCCTGAAAATGATAAACAATACCAAACCATTGAATATCGACAGGTATTTGCGGAGAAATATTCTTTTGTCCCAAACCTGAGTGTGATTGACCTTTTGTTTAGCAAAGGACCTGAAACCTATGACATTTTAAAGGCCTCCATTATTGGCTAAAAAGTGAAGCGCCTCGTCAATAATCAACTGATGATCAAAAGCTAAGTGCGGTAATTTATCGACATCAAACCACCTGGCATCAGCCGCATCATCCATACCTTGAGCTAGTAACGGGTGCTCGGTTACGGCTGTGTAAACCACTGAGATAGTACGATGACGTGGGTCACGATTTATGCCTCCATAGGTTTTAAATTGTTCTATGGCTATGGTATCTATCCCTGTCTCCTCCTTTAATTCGCGCAAAGCTGCATCCGATAATTCTTCGTCCATATCAACAAAGCCACCGGGCAAAGCCCATAAGCCTTTATAAGGCTCATTACCTCGCTGTATCAACAACAGTTGCCGTGTCTGTTTTGCCAGCAGAACAACATCGGTGGTTACTGCCGGGCGCGGATATTCGTAGGTATAAGCCATTACAATATACGTTTTATCACACGCAATTTATGAGTGTAGGTGCGTGTGTCTTCATTAAATATACCCTGATGATCGAGTTTATCTAACCTTACACGCCCAGAGGCATGAATGATATCTCCTTTGCCAAGACAAAGACCAACATGAGTAATGGTTCCTTCCTCGTTATCGAAAAAGGCCAGGTCGCCCAGTGCAGCCTCTTCAACAAAACTAATAATCGAACCCAGCTCAACTTGCTGTGAAGCATCTCGAGGCAATTGAATTCCCGACATTTTCAGTACAACCTGAGTAAAGCCGGAGCAGTCGATACCATAGAAACTACGTCCTCCCCATAAATAAGGGGCATTTATAAAGGCCGTGGCATTGTCGGCTATTGAACTAGCCGGTTTAGAAGCACTATAATTACCAGAAATATAGTACTCCTTATTTCCTATTGTGAAGCTATTTCGGTCGCTACTATTAAAAAAGACACTACTGCCACCTGATAGGAGGTGCGTTGTTTTATCTGGTTCAGAAACCACTCTGATAAAGGGCGCCGGCACTGTCCATTTCTCGGCATTTATCCACCTTTCAACCTCCTTTTCTGAGAGTTTGGCAACCAGTTTAGCATTGATCCACCCAATGTAATTATCATCATGCAATTGTATTTTGCACCAATCATCCGCTCGTTCAATTACATCAAAGGTATCTCCAAATAATAATTGTGTGACCATCTCAGAGCGTTCAGTCGCCTCATTTCTTACTGGTATGAAACCATACGTACAAATTGATTTTTCCATCAAATCACCTATTTATGTTCGCTTCAATGGTCCTATCGCATAACGACAGGAATAGCAGCAAGCACTACTATCATGAACAAAATTGGGGTAAAAAAACTTACCTTTAGCTATCTTTGGTCATATTAATTGTGCCTTTAATAAAATTTTAGGATTATGCTCGAACTGTTTTCTGGATTTAAAAGCAAGTTTTACAAGCCATTTGTAAGGATACTTCTTTTCATTATCAGCATTGTTATTGTTACCTATTTGCTTCCCAAAACAGGGAAATTTGCATATGAATATCAGAATGGTACGCCCTGGAAACACCAAACCTTGATTGCACCATTCGACTTTCCTATTTACAAAACACAGGCTGAACTTAACGATGAGACCAACGCGGCTCTAAAGAATTATCGCCCTTATTTTGAGTTTGACACATCTATGGTTCAAAGCATCAAGGAGGAGTTTTCGAATGACTATGATGGATTTGTTAATAATAATCAGGATAATTATCCTCTGTTGGCCAAAGGCAATAAAGATAAAATCAACTATTTTGCTTTACTAAAGAATAGCATCATTGACAATCTTAATGAACTATACGCTCAAGGTATCATTCTTCTGCCCGAAGAGTATGTGGATGCCCAACCCTCCTTTGAGATGATGTTGATTAAAGGCACTTACGTGGAGCCCTATGAGCTTTCGGAGTTAGAACAACGAACCAGTGCTTACCAACGACTTGCCAGAAATTCCGCCACTGATTTACCTCTTGAAAATGAGGAAATAATTGGTGAAGTTTCGCAGCTAATCAACAGTCTGCAACTTAATAAATACATAAAGGCCAACGTACTTATAAATGAAGAACGAAGTGCGACTGAACTTGCCCAGCTAAGAAAAAATATTTCACTTACATCGGGGCGAGTATTGGCTGGCCAGCGCATCATCGACCAGGGTGAGATTGTAACAAGTGAAATCGAAAAGGTACTGGATTCATTGAGGCGCAAATACGAAGCCAACATTGTATCAGATACCGATTATTATTTTATACTGTCAGGCCAGCTTTTACTGGTCGCCCTCATGTTTACCTCTATCTATCTATTCCTTTTCTACTTTAGAAGAGACGTATTCAATTCCATCAGTTCCATCAGTTTTATTCTGCTGATAACACTAACGATGGTGTTATTTGCCAGCCTAAAGCAGTTTTTTGTACATTTCCCATTCTTCATCATACCATTTGCCATTCTTCCGATCATCATTCGAACATTCCTTGATAGTCGTCTGGCCTTTTTCATGCATGTGATCACCATACTTATTTGCGCGTTTTTTGCACAAAACAGCTTTGAGTTTGTATTTATCCAGATACCTGTAGGTTTGGTGGCCATGTTTAGCTTATTCCGCATGACGCGTCGCAGCCACATCGTCAGAACAGCTATGCTCATTATACTCACCTATTCTCTCTTTTATACATCGCTATTATTGTGGCAGGAAGGCACATTGAAAAACATCAATCCGGTTATGTTTGCCTATTATGCCGCCAATGGAGTAATGTTACTAATGGTGTATCCACTGATTTGGATTTTCGAACGTATTTTTGGCTTTCTATCGGATGTCACTCTTATCGAATTGGCTGATACCAACCATCCTGTTTTAAGAGAAATGGCTGAGGCAACACCTGGTACTTTCCAGCATAGTATACAAGTAGGTAATCTGGCTCAGGAAGTAGCGTATAAATTGGGTGCCAACCCGGCATTGGTGAGAGCCGGTGCCATGTATCATGACATAGGTAAAATGGCATCACCACTTTTCTTCACCGAAAATCAGGCTGGCGGCTTAAATCCGCATACTAAACTCGATTTTGAAGATAGTGCACGTATTGTTATTAATCACATCGATAATGGCGTTAAAATGGCGCAGAAACATAACCTCCCACGTCAGATTATTGATTTTATCACCACCCACCAGGGAACTACCAAAACACGCTATTTTTACAATTCATATATCAACAAATACCCTGAAAAAACACCAGACATATCTGCATTCTCTTATCCGGGCCCCACACCATTTACTAAAGAAACAGCCATTTTAATGATGGCCGATTCCATTGAAGCTGCTTCCAGAAGCCTTAAAAGTTATTCGGATGATGAAATTGATAAATTGGTCGAGAAGATTATTAATATTCAGATTGAGGAAGACCAATTTATTAATGCCCCCATTACATTTAAAGAAATTACTGAAGCTAAAGAGGTCTTTAAAAATAAGCTCAAAAATATTTATCACGCACGGATAGAATATCCAGATATTAAGAAGTAAAGATTTCTAACCCCATTGATAAAATTTTCAGTGGGGTTTGTTTTATAAATCTCTTACTCCAATACCAATGATGAATTAGGCTTATAAGTATGCCTTGGAAGCATATATAGCAAATTCAAATTAATCCTCTATCGCCTTGCATTGTATCATTATAAAGAGCTTGGCTTTAATGTAGGCTATTCTCGCATTACATAAGTTCAATTTAATAGTGCTTCAGTATTCACCAATCCAGTTGAAGCAGCATCTCCTGTCTTAAATAAGCTCACCAGCGTCATAAAAGGTATGATTAACACTCGCGTACTGCAATGGACACATTCCAAACTAATTTAATCACACATTTAATTCGAGTAGACATTAAAATTACAAGGCAATTTTTGAGATAACAGAACTCAAGCTTTTTCTCTACAGATTGTGTAAGAACTATGCTTATACCTGTTACGCGCGTGTTCTATCTAGGGACCAGGATTAAACACCC
>NZ_JAGUCN010000025.1 GCF_018271975.1 Carboxylicivirga mesophila | reverse complement strand
TAACTAAATCCAAAATCTATGAAAAAAAATCTACAGTACAAAGATGAGGATTAATATAGTGAAGAGGTGTCAATCATCGTTAAACCATGTTAAAGGTTAGAGTTGAGGGCAAAGAAAAAGGACAGATTGAAAAATCTGTCCTTACCCTTAAATCAGCTAACTAAATCCAATTTTATGAAAAATCCTTGATGCAAAAGTCGCAATAATATTTGAAATATTACAAATTGATGCAGTTAAGAATTGTTAAATATCAAATTAAAAGAAATATTGCCGTAATAATTATAGTTGACTTCATTTCTAAACAAATGCCCGTTGATAGTAACTGTTTAATTAAAACTTCAAAGTAATCAGGCTTTATGAATATTGTATTATTTTTGTAACAACCTATCCACAATCAAGAAGTAAGCTCATTAACCTCAATTTGTATTAAAGCATTTATATCTATGTACAGAAGTATTCGCTTTTTTTTGCTTTTCACCCTCTTTTGTAGTCATATAATTACTACCGCACAGTTATCGAATTATACTACTACTAACATTACTACTAATGATGGTCTGGCCGATAACAATATACACTGTATACTGCAGGACTCATACGGTTTTATGTGGTTTGGTTCTGAAGAAGGGCTGCACCGCTACGATGGATATAGTGTTGAAGTGTATAGAAATGAGACGAATAATAGCAACTCAATAGCCGCTAATATTGTACGAGCTTTATACGAAGACGCTTATGGACGCTTATGGATTGGTACTGACGGAGGCGGTATCAGTATTTTTGATTTGCAAAAAGAGATTTTTATTGATGTGCAGGATGATGAGAATTTTAGATTGACTTCAAATGAAGTGTTTTGCTTTGCTCCATCGCGCAATAATCACCTTTGGGTAGGCACAAAAAACGGACTCAATCATATTGCCATTGGTGCTGATAATGACAAGCCGATAGTGAGTGTTACTCACTATTTGCATGATCCGGAAGATGAAAAAAGTCTAATTTATCCACATGTGTATTCAGTATTGGAGGATGCCAATGGCACCCTTTGGGCCGGAACGACCGAAGGCGGATTGAGTCGCTTAGATGCCGGTTCTTCCCAATTTATCAACTATTATGCCGAAGAAAAAAAAGGGGCCATTAGTAGTCCAGCTATCATGAGTATATATGAAGACAGGCGAGGCGATTTATGGTTTGGAACCTGGGCGCATGGACTCAACTATTATGACAGGGAAAATGATTCTTTTATCACGTTTCTTCATAATCCCAATGATTCAACCTCTATCAGTCACAACAACGTTTATTCGTTGTGCGAAGATGAGGATGGTTATCTGTGGCTTGGTACCTATGATGGAGGTATTAATCAGTTGGTTAGAGGGGAATCTGTAAGGCAAAGTATTTTTATGCGTTTCAAGGAGCGAGAAGATGCACTAAAAAGCTTATTCAAGAATAAAGTGAAAGTTATCTATCCCGATAATCAAGGAAATGTATGGGCCGGAACGCTCGGAGGTGGTGTTATTGAAATGTCAAAGAAGCGAGATAACTTCATTCAAATAAAGAACGAGCAATACACTTATCATCCGGATGAGCTTAATCGCATTAACCAAATTGTTTTGAGTGATGCCGAGGAGCTGATGCTGGCTACCAAAAGTGGCCTCTATGAAGTCAACAAATTACCCAATAACCGTTTTGAATTTGCTGAAGTTCTGGCCGATTCAACGAAATCGCCTAACCTGTTTAAGAAAAATATAACGGCTGTATATAAAAATGCCAATGGTCATTTATGGGTAGGAACCGAAGGAGAGGGCCTAATGCATATTGTATTGGAAGATGGAGTGCTGACATCATTCAAGCAATATACTTTGTACAAGCCGGCACCTCATAAAATTAATGGCAATAACATACTTAATATTTTCGAATGGAATGGGCACCTTTGGGTAATTACCAATAATGGCATTAATATTTTTGATAATAACCATCAGCAGTTTGTGTATGAAAAGCCAGATGGGGGAGCACTATTTGATGTAGGCGAGCAGTTTATGGCGCATTATATTGATGCGCAAAACAGGCTGTGGGTAGGCACTGAGTTTGAAGGATTATACTGTTTTTCCATTGAAGGTAACCTTGAAGGAGGCAAGCTTCTGTATCACTTCAATGAAGACTCGAAGGATATTGCTTTAGCCGATCGTCAGGTCCTGGTAATTGCAGATGCCGGCAATGGCGATATCTGGGTGGGAACAGCCAAAGGTTTGCACCGTATCAATCCTGATAAAGGAACGAATGTGGTGTATAAGGAAAAAGATGGATTACCATCGTCGGCAGTAAGTCAGATATACCAGGGGGCTGATCAAACTTTGTGGCTGGGTACCTTGCAGGGACTGGCACGCTTCAGTACCGAACTGGGGGTTATTACACCGTATTTTATGCCAGGTGGTTTCTTAAGTAACTACTTTACCCCTGGCAAAACAGTGATGCTTGGTGATGGCTTGGTAGCTATGCCAACTTATGATGGCATATGGGCTTTTTATCCCGATAGTGTGCATCGTAATCCATATTCGGCCAAACCGGTTATCAGAAAGATTAGTCTGTCGGGTAAGGAAATTAAGCCCAATGTGGAGGTTAACAACCGAATAATATTGAATCAGGCAACTGCGTTAACGCGCGAGATTGTGCTGAGACACAATGAGAATGTGGTTCAGATTGAGTTTGCTGCCCTTTCGTATTTCGAGCAGAATAAAAACAGCTACATGTACAAGCTAGAGGGATTGGAGGAAGAATGGAATGTAACCAATGCTGATCATCGTTCAGTAATATACTCTAATTTGTCGCCTAATACGTATACTTTCAGATTAAAAGCCGCCAATAATGACGGCGAATGGAATCCGGAGGAAGCAGTGTTAACCATTATTATCAGGCCACCATTTTATAAGACATGGTATGCTTACCTGAGCTATTTTGTATTACTCATTGCAGGTTTTGTATTTACTCAGCGTTTGATTGTTTTAAGGGTTAAAGAGCGTGAACGACTGAAGCGCGAGAAGATGGCACGGGAAAAGGAAACCCTGATGCATCAGATGAAAATACGCTTCTTCACGAATATCTCGCACGAATTCAGAACGCCGTTGACACTCATTAACGGTCCTTTGCAAGAGATGCTGGAACACGATAGTACCTTGTCTGCTGCCACGCGCAGTCAGCTGAACCTGATGAAGAACAATACAGACAGGCTTTTACGTTTGATTAATCAGCTGATGGACTTCAGGAAAGTAACGCAGGGAAATATGCATCTCAGCATTCGCCAGCGAAATATTACCAGTTTTATTAAGCGCATTGCCGAATCGTTTCAGGGCATTGCCGATCAGAAGCACATACACTTTGATTGCCATATCGACTCAAAACCATTAATGGTGTGGTTTGATTCGGAGAAGCTGGAGACCATTATATTCAATTTGCTTAGTAATGCCTTTAAATACACTCCATCAGGTGGCCATATCAAAATAGAAATGTTGCAGATGAAGAATAAACAGCTGCAACTCAAGGTGAGTGATACAGGATCTGGCGTACCCGATAAAGATAAGGAGCGGATATTTGAGCGTTTCTTCCAATCGGATCAAAACCAAAGTATAGGTGGAGCTGGCACGGGAGTTGGATTATCGCTGGTGAAAGAGTTGGTTGACATGCATAAGGGAGCCATATGGATTGAGGATAATGAACCGGTTGGGACAGTGTTCATCATCGATTTATGTGTAGATAAAGCGATGTTTAATGCTGATGAAATCATTGAAGAATCGCAACAACAAGATACAACTGACTATAGAACTGAGGATGTAAAAACAGAGGTGGCTCAACCTATTGTTACCGAGAGTGGTGATAAGCCTAAGGTGTTGGTGGTTGAGGATCAGGCCGACTTGCGTGCCCACTTGTGTAATGTGTTAAAAATGCACTACCGGGTGGATGAAGCAGCCAATGGGGTGGAAGGTCTTGAAAAAGCCTCATCATCCTTACCCGATATTATTATTACCGACGTAATGATGCCCGAGATGGATGGATTCACCTTTTGCGGCAAGCTTAGGAAGAATGTTATTACCAGTCATATCCCGATTATTATGCTGACTGCACTGGATAATATTGACTCGAAGCGAGAAGGGCTGGAGACCGGTGCCGATGCTTATGTGGTGAAGCCATTTGATAAACAGTTGCTGGTATCGCAGATTCAGAATTTGCTAACTAATCGTCAGCTGCTGAAAGCACGCTTTAAAGAGCAATGGGATTTTGTGGAGGAAATTGCCACTACATCTACCGACCAGCAGTTTGTTAACCGGGCTATCCAAACAGTGGAAGAGAATATGGCCGATGCCAATTTCAACGTATCGGAGCTGGTGAAGAAGATGAATGTGAGCCGTACTTTACTGCATATGAAACTGCGTGAGCTGACCGGGCAAAGTACCAGTGAGTTTATTCGTACCATCCGCCTGAAGCAGGCTGCAAAACTGTTGAAACAAGGAGAACTGAATGTATCGGAAGTAACCTACCAGGTAGGATTTAACGATCCTAAATATTTCTCAAAAAGCTTCAAGAGCTTGTTTGGTGTTACGCCAACGCTGTTTCAGAAAGGCGATGCATCAGGTGGCGAACTAACGAAATAAGCAAAAGAATGAAGGCTGCTCATAAGAGGGTGTCTTTATTTAAAAAGGCAACTATCTTGAGTAAAGGATGATATTGTTGCTAAGTTATAACTTCCTCTCCTTCATGGAGAGGATTGCGGAGAGGTGTTTTCTTACGAATTAAGTTTGTTATTAATGCGTATCAATCGTTGAACCCACTCCGGGGTTCTTTTTGTAGTGTGTCAATATACCATGGGTTGCCCCCATGGTTATTAATATTAAATCCCTTCGGGATAAAAAATGTCCGTAGGGCATTAACAAGAATAGCCCCGTGCGAAGCGCGGGGTTATGAATATGGTGAGAAAACAACCCTGATAAGGGTTGAAGGTTTATATTCAGCAAGTTTTAACAATTGATTCACATTATTATCTTTTTTCATTTTCGCACGCACTCTTTAATAGCTCTCAATATTATTTCTCGCTATAAACTTCCTTTTCATAGTAGCGGCAAAAGGCCTTTAAACCACAGCGGGTGCATTTAGGTTTTCGCGCAATGCAAACATAGCGACCGTGCAGTATCAGCCAGTGATGGGCAATAGGCAATAGCTCTTCGGGGAAATACTTGACCAACTGTTTTTCGGTATCTAATGGTGTTTTGGAGTTGGTGGTTAAGCCAATACGGGCTGCCACCCTAAACACATGCGTATCTACGGCCATGGCAGGTTTTTCGTACACCACCGAGGCTATGACATTGGCTGTTTTACGGCCAACGCCAGGCAGCTTCTGCAGTTCTTTGATATCATCGGGCACCACTCCCTTAAAATCTTCAATCAGCATTTGAGCCATGCCTACCAGGTGCTTGCTTTTGTTGTTGGGGTAGCTGCACGAGCGGATCAACTCAAATATTTCCTCGGGTGTAGCCAAGGCCATATCTTCTGGTTTAGGGTAGCGTTCAAAAATAGCCGGGGTTAGCATATTTACCCGTTTATCTGTGCACTGAGCTGATAGGATAACGGCCACCAGCAGCTCATACGGGTTGGTATAATGCAATTCCGTTTCGGCAACGGGCATGTGTTCCTGGAAGTAATCAATGACTTTATTGTAGCGTTCTTTCTTTAGCATATTCAGATTGATTTTGAATGGCAGTAAAGTTATCTTTTTCTGTTCATCCCCCAAGGGCGCGGATATATCCCTTTGGGGATATTGGCTGTTCTTAAGGATATCAGATTCATCACCAAGTTCAGCAACATTATCCCCGAGGTCATCAGGATGATCCCTTAGGTCAGGAACAATCTGACCAGGGTCAGCAACATTATCCCCGAGGTCATCAGGATAATCCCTTTGGTCAGAAACAATCTGACCAGGGTCAGCAACATTATCCCCGAGGTCATCAGGATGATCCCTTAGGTCAGAAGCATCCTGACCGAGGTCAGCAACATTATTCCCAAGGTCATCAGGATGATCCCTTAGGTCAGAAGCATTCTGACCAAGGTCAGCAAATTATCCTCTAAAGATTCATGAGTTTAAGGCCAAAATAGATGGTGCGTGGACGAGCAGGGCCATACACATAGTTACTGTCGCGGTTTTTACCCTTGTCAAAATCATCCTGATAGGCATTAAACAGGTTCTGAACACCACCAAACAACTCAATGCCAACGCCAACATATCGCCAATCAAGTGCATAGCTCAGTTTGATGTTGGTCTCCATAAAGGGATCTGATTTAACCAGTTCATCGTTAATTGGGTTACCCGTGCCATCAGCTTCGCCGGCACCGAAGTGAGGTACCAGCATTGAGCCGGTGTAAACACCCGACAAAGCGGCTTTAATGCCCCACACCGGGTTATAGGTAAGCGTGTAGTAGCCGTATTGCTCCGGTGTGCGCAGGTAGTCTTTAGTACCTTCAATGCTTTCTGACCATTGCACAACTTCGTCGAACTTACTGGACTGAATAGTGTATCCAGCCTCGAGTTGCCATAGTTTATTATAATTGGCGCGTCCTTCAAGTGTTATCCCTTTCACAGTTGAGTTACTGCCATTGCGTTTCTCAAGTATCACATTGCCTTGGCTATCCGTCCCGTTTTCTTCCAGAATAAACGCATCGTACAGGGTGGTGTGAAAACCTTCGAGTGTAATGCCCCAGATGTATTTCTCGGTTGGTTTGTCATAGTTGATGGAGGCGCTCCAGCTTTGTGAGCGCTCCTCTTCCAGGTCATCGGCCAGCTGTATGCGTTGGATACCACCACCGGCAAAGGCAATGTGCATATCCGAGTCAAAGGCTTGCGGCGCTCTGAAGCCCGTTGACCAGCTGCCTCGCAACTGCATGCCGTTTTGCTTATACAGCAGCGATACTCGCGGACTGAATATGAGTTTATCCACCATGTTGTGCTTATCGGTTCTGACACCGGTTAGTAAGTTCCATTTTTTAGCCAGCTCCCAGTCACTCTGGATATAGGCACCCACATTACGGGTGGTTTGGTCAAGCAGATAGTCATATGCCTTTATCTCATCCACCACCATATCATAGTTGTATTCACTGCCAAAGGTGAGGTTGTTTTTACCGCCAAAAAAGTCGGGTAACATATGGTTGAGCTGCACGCCTCCCATATAGGTTTCATTTTCAGTTAAGCCGTAGGGCGGATTCTCCAGGTGCTCCTGATAACCCGGTTCATCAGCTTCTGGTTTAATGCCGGTATAGTGGTCGCGATCGGTTTTTTGCCCGGCCACATACACATCCAGTGAAGATTGGTTATCATTAAACGAAAAACTGTAATCTAATCCACCCATCAATACATTATGCGTACGTTCCTCGGTTTGCTCAGCCAGAAAGGCAGGCAAATCTTCGCGGTCGCCACCCCGGCGGTACTCATACATGCTCGAGAAGCTGGCCTCTAGTTTATGGTTAGGGGCTGGTAATAAAAATGATGTGAAGCCAAAGGAATTATTTTTGAGCTTAGGCAGCTCGCTAAAGCCATCGCCGTTATGATCGTATGACTCGCGGTTGCGGTTGGTGGCAAACAGCGTTAATCCGGCATTTTTACGATCCGATAGAATGCCTGCATTAGCAAATACCTGGCTGTCGCTGGCATCGCCGTTGATGACCGATTGAGTGGTGGATGCCGAAAAACTGCTCGACTCAGGTACTTTGGTAATCACATTAACTGTTCCTCCAACAGCTCCTGCGCCATAAAGGGCTGAGCCGCCACCACGCACTACTTCAATGCGCTCTATCATGTTGGTAGGTATTTGCTCCAAACCATATAAACCAGTGAGTGGACTGAATACGGGGCGACTGTTAATCAGAATTTGCGAATAGGCACCGCCCAGTCCGTTCATACGCAATTGTGTGTAGTTACAAGTCTGACAGTCTGTTTCCATGCGCAGGCCCGGTTGAAAAGCCAAGCCTTCGGATAGGGTTCCTGCCTGCAGCATCTCCAGCTTTTTTCCTTCCATCACGTTCACCACCACGGCCGATTCGGTTTTGCGCTTAAAGGTTTTGGTGCCGGTAATAACAATGTCATCCAGCGACATGACCTGCTCTTCCAATACAAAATTAATTTCCTGCGACTGGCCTTTGGTGATGTTCACCTTTTTTTCAACCGGCTTATAGCCCATGAGGCTGGCCACTAGTATATGTTCACCTTCTGGCAGGTTAGTCAGCATGTAATGACCGGATAGGTCTGTCATGGTGCCGTATTGTGTATCTTTTAAGTAGACGCTAACAAAAGGGAGGTGTTCGCCTTCAGCTTGTACATCTCCAAATATATTGGCGTCTGTTTTTTGAGCCTGAATAATAATATTTGAAAGCAGAGTTAAGAATAGTAGGTTTAAAAACTTTTTCATTGATAAGATAATTGATAATTACGATTACCAATTATCAACGCTGTAGCCCATGAAAAGTTTAGTAAGTGACAAGAATCAGATTAACAATGATTGATTGTCAAAAAACCTTCTATGCGATTTCATCAAAGCATAAGCCAGCCTATTGTTGAATAGGCACAGCCATCATAAGAACATTAGTAAACTTACCGCCATTACAGCCATGCCGGCAAACAGTCCATAAATCGATAAATGATGCTCACCATATTCGCGTGCCGATGGCAGCAGCTCATCCAGACTAATAAATACCATGATGCCTGCTACTCCGGCAAATATTACCCCAAAAGTGAGGGGGGTCATAAATGGCATTAATATCAGGTAGCCGATAAGCGCTCCAATGGGTTCTGACAGACCAGAGAGGAAGCTTAATCGGAATGCCTTACGGCGACTGCCGGTGGCATAAAAAACAGGTACCGATACCGCGATGCCTTCGGGAATGTTGTGAATAGCAATGGCCACAGCAATGGCAATACCCAGGTTGGGATCCTGCAAGGCGGCCGTGAAAGTGGCCAGTCCCTCAGGAAAGTTGTGGATACCGATGGCCAGAGCTGTAAACAGGCCCATGCGCATCAGTTTTTTATCCTTAATGGCTTTGGGCTGGCTCCCCATTTCTTCAATGGAGTGTAGTTCGTGCGGGTTCTCCGCCGAAGGAATAAATTTATCGATTAGGGCGATAAACAAAACGCCCCCAAAAAAGGCAATAACCGTGTACCAGGTGCCGGGCATCTCACCATAGGCTTCTACCATGGTGTCTTTGGCCTTCATAAATATTTCTACAAAGGAAACATAAATCATTACGCCAGCTGAAAAACCAAGTGACAAGGCCAAAAAGCGTGTGTTGGTGCGCTTGGCAAAAAAGGCCATAGCACTGCCAATACCTGTGCTGAGGCCGGCAAACAAGGTTAAACCAAACGCGAAAAGTATAGTGTTAAAATCTAAATTATCCATAGTGAGTGAACGCTAATCGCAGCTGTGTTTACGGCTGCCTATTAAATTTGGCGAAAGTTAATAGTTATTTGTTAATGCGTCCAAGTTTTTTGAGTGGCGAGTCGTTTTTGAGGAAATCAGGTTTTTATGAACTGTATGAAAATAGCCGCGAATACAATGGAATATCGCATTAAAATATTCGATTATTAAAGCAAGTCAGTATAATTTTTTATACATTGCATTTCGTAATTTTTTAACCTAAATCAATATGAAGGAATTAGTTCCATATGTAAACCTGGAAACCGTTAAGGGTACTAACGGTAAAATAGAACAATTTATTGTGCGAACGGTATCTTACCTGCCTGATGACAGCACCGTTACAAAAACCGGCGAAGGAGAAGTAGCCGATAATGTATATTACCGACCATTAACCATCACCTACACTGGTACATCTTCTACATTTAAAGCTTTTGATGTTGATTTTACCATCAACCGGAAAGATGTTGGCCTGCTGGAGCGTGGTGCCAATGTGAAGGTGAAAAGTGCAGTAGTTGTGGCACAATCTGCAGATGTGGCCGTGTTGAGGGAGCCTGTGGGTGATGAAGGAGGAGTTACTATTGAGTACGATGATGAAGAGGATTTACCATAAATAAAATATCAAATGCCTTACAATTCAGCAAATAACATTCGTTTATGTCGTAAGGCATTTGCTATTATTTTATTTACTTTTTATATAGTTATCAACATCATCGCTTTAGAAAAGATAGAGTTTGATGCTACTTATAACTATGTAAAGGAGATAATTAGAGAAGAAACTTACCAAACTAAGATAGATAGCCTCATTGAAGCCGGAAGTGATACCGAGAAAGGTTGTGTGTATCTAATCATTGCCAGTAATTATAGAAAAGCGGGTAATTATTTGGCATCAGATTCGTGTTTGTTATTGGCAAAAGGATTCTTCATTGATTTAAACGCTTCTAAAGGTGTTGGCTATTGCAATTACTACCATGGCAATAATGCAGCATCAACCGAAAAACATGAAGAATCAATAGTTTATTATAAAAATGCAATTTCAGATTTCAAGCAATGTGATTTTTTTGATGGAATTGTTCTTTGTTGTTCAAAACTAGCGACTTTCTTCTCCCAAAAAAGTAATTTTATTGAAGCTCAGCAATATCTTGACCTCGGTAAGTCTTATTTAGATAAGGTAAGTCGTGAAAGTTTAAAAATATCATTTCTTCTTAATAATGCTGCCTTCTATGCTGCAAATGCAGAGGCAGATAAAGCCAAAGTTCTCTACCACTCTATTTTAAGTGACTATGAAAACAATTTATCAAAGAAAAGAAAAGCAAATATATACAACAATCTAGCATCTATATATGTCAATCTAAAACAATGGAATAAGGCCTTGAAGTATTATAATAAAAGTTTGTTCATTAAAAAAGAAGTTAATGATTCTCTAGGAGTGGTTAGAACTAAACAAAATTTATTAAGATACTATATTAATTTAAACCAACTATCAGAGGCAAGAGAAATTAATAGACAGTTAAGTACCTATTTTGAAAAAGACACATCGGATTATGATACATATGTTGATTTCTTATATAATCAAATAAAGTTTTATTCTAAAACTAACAATAGCGAAAAGACTTTACAGGCGTTAAATACCTACTTTATAGCAGAGAAACAACGAACCAACTCCGCTTTCTCAGATAAGCTTATCGAAATGCAAAAGAGCTTTGACTTAAAAGAGAAAGATCAGGAAATAGCCTTATTGCAAAAAGAAGATGACCTTAATCAAGCCCGCCTCAAGACTAAGAATATTTTAATAGCCGTAACCGGTAGTTTCTTATTGGTACTTATATTGGTTGGTTATTTAATCAATCGTCAGCGCAAGGAATTGGCACAGTCGCGCCGCAGGCTGTTGCGTCAAAAGGAGGATATTACCGGCATGAACGAGCAGCTGCGTGTATCCAACCTGGCTAAGGATCGGATCCTATCGGTCATTGGTCACGACTTACGCGGGCCAGTTGGCGGTTTAAAAGAGCTGATTGAGCTTTATATGGAGTTGCCCGAGTATGAGCCCAACGATATAAAGAACCTTTTAAAGGCAGCACGCGAATCATCCACCAGTACCTACCACCTGCTCGAAAACCTGCTGAGCTGGGCCAACTCACAGCGGGGAGACATTGTGTTTAACCCGGTAGCTACGCCATTGGCGCCACTTATTAAGCAAAGCGTGCAGCTGTTAGACCGTTCGATTAATGTGCGCAACGTTCGCTTCGAATATGACATTCCGCAAGCACTGGTGATTCAGGTGGATATGAACATGCTTCGCACCATTATCCGCAACCTGGTGTCCAACGCCCTAAAATATTCGCCCGATAATGGTTTAATCAAAATCATGGTGATTGAAGACGGCAAACAGGTTAAGTTCTGCATTTGCGACCAGGGTAAAGGTATGACAGCCGATGAAACCAAAAGTATCTTTAAAAAGAAAGAGACCTATTTTATTGGTTCTGAACTTACGGCCAAGGGCACCGGTCTGGGACTGATTCTTTGTAAGGAATTTGTGGAGCGCCATGGAGGTGCTATCTGGATTAATTCCGAAGAAGGTATCGGCACCCAGGTATGGTTTAGTATTCCGCAAAAAGGTGTTTCTACCGCTAAAGTTGGCGAGTTGCAATCTTCAGCTGCTCAATAACACGTCTTCTCATATTAAAATATTTTGTATTTTGATGCGACAAAAACAGGCTGATAGATCTTATTGGCTCAAACAGGTTTTCTTATGGCATCAAAATATGGTTACCTTCTACTGATTCTTACCTTTTGGTATATTGTTCCGGTATCGCATGCTACAGAGCAGGATTCGCTTAGCACAGTTTACCTGCAAGCTAAACAGGAAGCCGCACTATTTGTAAAAAGCTTTGGAAAGAATGTAACGTTTCAGCATCAGTTGGACTCATTAGAAGCCAAAGTACAATCGGCAGATGGTATTAGAAATGGGGCCTACTATATACAATTCGCCAAGAAATATATTAAGCACGCAGAGGTTATTGATTCCATTCTTTTGGTGGCCGAAAAGCGCTTAAGAGCCAGTAACTGTCAAAGAGGTCTCGGTGAGGCTGTTTTTTACAAGGGTGTACGGGCTCTTGATGCGCAAAAGGTGGAAGAAGCACTTGGTATATTCAAAGAGGCAGCCCATATTTTTAAATTAGCCAATAGTCCTGAAGGAGAGGTGTATTGCATCACCCGCGTGGCTAATTACTACTCCAAATCACGTAATTATCAACTAGCCGAAAAATATTATAATGAACTTTTAAAGCGAACCGAAGAGCTGGGTGATGTGAATTTATCAGAGATGGCTTATTTAAATGTGGCCAACTTTTATAATCAGCAAGGCAAAACAGATGAGGCCATTAGCTACTACTCAGTTTTGGAAAAGAGCCTGGAAAAAAGTAATAACAAAAAGCGATATAAGCCGCTCTATAATAATTTAGGCGTTATTTATATTTACAAGAAAGACTGGGCTAAGGCGAAGGAGTATCTGCATAAATCCATAGCCATTAAGCAAGAAGAGGGTGATTCGCTGGGGATTTTTTCAAGCTACCAGAACTTATTCAGAATTAGTGTGCAAACAAGGCAGCTGGATGAGGCGGCTTTTTATTCTTCTTTAATGACAGATTTGGCTCAAAAGCTGAATATCCCACCTGACCAGATGCTTGCGTTTAATTATAACAATACCCAGTACCTTATATTGGCGGGTGAGCCTGAAAACGCCCTCAGGGAATTTGACGAATATGTAGCGGTTAAAGATTCGATCAATAAAGCTGCCTTTTCTGATAAGTTGTTGCAAATTGAGCAGGATTATGAGATAGAAAAGCGTGATCAGGCCATAGCCCTGTTGCAGCAAAAAGATGAATTGCAGCAGGAAAAGCTGGGCAATCTCAAGGTGATAATTGCCATTGTTGTGGTATTTGTACTTATCCTTCTTTTCAACGGCTTCTATATGAAGCGGCAATGGATGAGGCTGAATGAGGCGGATAAACGCCTTAAAGAGAAACAACAGCAGATATTGACGATTAATAAGCGACTGGAATCATTGAATAGTTCTAAAGACCGAATATTATCGGTTATTGGGCACGATTTGAGAGGGCCGGTTGGCGGATTAAAGGAACTGGTTGAGTTATACATGGAGCTGCCTGAGCTGGAGCCGCAGGATATCACTAATTTGCTCAATACGGCACGAGAGTCGTCCAGTAGTGCTTATTATTTATTGGAGAATCTTTTAACCTGGGCCAATTCACAGCGGGGTGAAATAACATTTAAACCTCTGTTGACGCCCATTTTACCGGTTGTAACAAAAACCATTGAGCTGCTCGACCAGTCAATTAACAGCAAAGGCATTCGTTTTGACATCAATATTGAGGCCTCTTTATCGTTGAAGATTGATATCAATATGTTTCGAACAATCATTCGTAACCTGGTTTCTAACTCCATTAAGCATTCACCGCATAATAGCCTGATAGAGATTAGTGCTGAAGTTATTGAAGAAGGGGTGCAATTTTCGGTTGTTGATCAGGGGCATGGCATGACAGCCAGCGAAGTACAGCAGTTGTTTAGTAAGAAAGAAGCCTATTATATCAGTTCAGATGTGTCAGCCAAGGGCACCGGATTAGGGCTCATTTTGTGTAAGGAGTTTGTGGAGCGACATGGTGGCAATATTTGGGTGCAATCAGAAGAAGGCATTGGTACACGTGTTTACTTTGTTTTGCCGGTAGCTCAGGCTCCATTTAACCCTAAAGTTTCAAAAGAAATAGCTTACTCAAATCGATAGCTATCAATAATATGAGGCAATAAAAAGGCCTTTCATAAAGGCCTTTAATCATTTTACCACAATAACTGCTTCTCTCCATCTAATCCGGCTCTATAATAATGTTCGTCTTCTATCAGCAACAATTCGCCATTTTCTCCCTTTTTTATGGATGTGTCAGCTGCCAATATGCGCTTGTCAAACAATACCTCAATTTGTTCCATGGATGTGTGGCCCACCACTATTTGATTCGCCTCAAAATGGTTCAAAATGGAGTCGATGTGGGTATTAGTCAGAGTGGTGTCTTTAAAGTAGCCACGGTACCAGATGGGGCCATTTGAACGTGCCAGCAGCGACAAATGCTCACTAGCACGTGTACTGTCACGGTGATTATCTATTACCTGTTCTGCAAAGGTGGTATTGATAGCTTTGATGCTTAAATTATGCCTGACCATCTCCATTGATAAGCCTGCATGGTTAAATACAATATCGTTGATTTTAAGTACTACAGGGCAGGCTCTCAGCCATTCGCCCATCAGGGTTTGAGGGCCAAAAAGCTGGTCGTAGCTATGATGGCTTACTTGCTCCACCGCAGTATATTTATCATTGATGTAGCGTAAGTCGGCATTTAAAACCATTACATCATGGTTGCCCAGCAGGTAGTGTACCCTTCCGCCTGCTTGATGGGCTTGTTCGCTTAGTTTGATAATGTGCCACAAGGTTTCGGTCACTTTATCGCCCCGGTCAAAGGCATCGCCAATAATCACCAGGTGGCCTTTTTTAAAATGCCAATTGCCTGTTGCGTCGATGATGTGGTTGGCTTTAAGCAGTCTGATGAACAGATCGTACTGACCATGAATATCACTTAGTACAGCTATGTTTTCAACATTTGAAAATTGGGCGGGGACAGCTGTAAGTAAAGTAGTCAGCTCATCGATATTGAATGTATAATCCACATCGGAATTAATGCGTATATCATCGGATGCCAATAAAGTGTGGGTGTAAGCAGAGTCGTTAATGACCCATTTTACTTGGGCATCCTCCTTATTCAGGAAGATATAGGGGCCGTCGCTGATGCCGGTTGTGTTTTGCAAATTCACTTCTAATGCAGGCTTGGTAGCTTTGGGCCAGAACTTGACGGTAAGCACAATAGCTGATGCAACTATGGCTACGATGATAAGCCTAATGCGTGTTGTTTTGCTCATGGGTAAATAAATTTTTCAACTAAAATACAATCAATGTTTCAAATAGTTAAGCTTTAAAGGGCATGAAAGCTGAAGGTAGAGTGTTTGACTAACTAAAAAATGCCGAAGAAGCGCGTCACACTATTGCTTCTTCGGCATATAATCCTTGTTATGCAGGCATTAATTAACTAAACCTTTAGAAAAATATGACTCTACTGTCCACCTGTATACGGTGCATAACCCGGATTTTGCTGGTTTCTGATGTTTGGATTAGCCTCCATTTCGTTCATTGGAATGGGGTAAACCACTTGAGGCTGCGTATAATCGATATAAGCCACATCATTACTTACGTTACCTTCAGCTTCGCGTTGGAACGGAATGGCGCGGCGGAAATGATCCCAAAATGTATGTCCTTCCAACACCAGTTCTTTGCGGCGTTCTTTTAAAATATCAGCAATCAACAATTCAGTGGTTGCCGGTGCTGTGTACACAACATTGGTGCGGGCTTCATACACGTAATTCATGTATTCAGCGGCCTTTGTCATATTTGTACCTTGCTCCGCATAGGATTCGGCCAGAGTAAGATATACCTCGGGCAGGCGAACCATGTAGATGTTGTGCACCGAGTGATTGCCGTCACCAATGTATTTGCGAATACCGGTGTCGTCACCCAGTTCATTATCACAAATCAGGTACTGACGTACGTCGCCATCTACTTCGTTTAATACTTCTCTCAGGTACACATTGCCTCCGTAACCGGCGTAACCAATTTTGTCATCAGCAATTTTCCCGTCATTAGGATCGCCTGGAATATCTATGGTTGGATTACGAGTCAGATGATTGAGCGAATTAGACCCAAGATTATCGGCCAACGAATACTGAAGTTCCCAGATGCTTTCACTGTTATAAGCACTATAGTATGAAGTTGTATAGTTGTCGTAAGCTAACATAGAAGATCCACCAAGTGCTTTTTCTCCGGCAGCAATGGCATTATCCCATTGACCCATGTATAAGTAGGTACGGGCAAGTAGTGCATTAACCGCCTGATAAGAAATAGTTCCGTCACTGGCTGAGATGCCGTTTAGCAACTGAGCCGCTTCATTCAGATCACTAAGTATTTGTATATAGCAATCGATTGCTTCCTCACGTGTAGGCGGATTAATAGATGCAGCACTATTATCTTCCTGAGATAGTAATAAAGGTACTCCCCATTTGTACATATCGTTGTAGTTATCGCCACCTGCGATGGAGAAGGTGGGTGGATAAGCAAATAAACGCATTAAATCGAAGTAGGCTAATCCCCTAAGGGCCAAGGCTTCTCCCTTTAGTCGTTTAAGCTCATCGGCTTCACCTTCTGCATTATCGATATTAGATAGCATTTTGTTACAAAGGAAGATGGAGCTGTAAATTCTTTCCCAGGCAGCATCGGCATAAGCATCCAATGTGGATGATTCGCGATAGCCATTTTCCTCCTGGAAGCGGTTACCTGTATCTTCCACATAAAAATCAGGTCCTTTGGAGCCTTCGAAAGCATACATCAAACGCCCGTAATAGTCTTCATCAGATATCTCGTTATAGATACCATTTAAAGCTTGCTGAGCCCCTTCTGTATCGGTAAACATGTCAAGGTCAGGTATCGATGTAAGAGGTTCCTTGTCAAGTACATCATCGCATCCGGCGAATAGGGCCATCACTAATGTGAATATTAATATTTTATTTTTCATGTTGTTGCGTATTAAAAGTTAAGCTTTACACCAAACGTATAGGTTGTAGCGGTTGGATACTGGTCGGCATCTCTGAATCCACTTAAGGAAATTTCAGGATCAAAACCATCTAATTCTGTGGCTACCCATAAGTTTTCGGCTTGGGCAAATACACTAGCGCTGCGTAACTTCAGCTTTTGAGTGATTGACACAGGAATGGTGTATTGTAGTTTTATATTTTTCAGTTTCAGGTAGTCGCCTTTGTATACATACCTTGACGAACGATAGCGGTTCCAGGTGCCTGATGAGTTAACGCGGATAGGGTTTGTTCCACTGGTGTTGTCAGGCGTCCATCGGTCCAGCTGGCTGCGTTCGATACCTCTGTAGTCGCGGTAACCATCGTTCTTGGTGGCGGTTCTTCCGGTATAATCCATCACGTGGTGGCCCATGCCGTAGGTAAACAGGAAGCTAAGATCTATACCTTTCCAGCTGAAAGAAGATGAAATACCTCCGGTTACTTTAGGCAATGCTGTCCCTAGGATGCGGCGTTCAGCATCGTCGTAGTCTTTTACAATTATTTCATTGCCATCTTCATCACTACCATACCATTGTTGCTCACCTGTTTCAGGGTCGACACCAGCCCACTCGGGCATGTACCAGCTGTAGTAGCTTTCGCCGTTGCGCTGAATTTGAGTAGAGCCAATAATATCGTTATCCAGTCCTGAGAATCTGTTTTTAAGTGTGGCTGCGTTTACATTAATATTCCAATTGAAATCAGAATTGCGAATAATATCAGCATTCACATCCACCTCGATTCCCTGGTTAGTTAAACTGGCGTTAGAGTTGATTAGCATAGATGAGAAGCCTGCTGTTCCTGAAATAGGCAGGTCTTGCAACAGGTTCTTTGTTTCGCGGTTGTAATATTCCAGGTTAAAATTGATACGGTTAAACCAACGCGATTCAAAACCAATGTTATACACCTGGTTTTCCTCCCAAGTCAGATCGCTGTTGGCAATGCTTGGAGGTGTAGCTCCCGGGGTTTCTTTGTAGTCGTAGCCAAACGAATAAACCGATTGCCAGGCATATAATTCAGAAGGAAGCGTACCGTTGGTACCAATACTTGCTTTCAACTTCAGGTTATCGAGGAACGAAACATCGCTTAAGAATGCTTCATCAGAAATGCGCCATGCTCCGGATAATGACCAGAAGCTGCCACGACGATTTTCTGGTGAAAAACGCGATGACTCATCAGTTCTGAATGATGCTGATGCATAATATTTACCATTGTACACATAGTTAACTTGAGAAAGGATGGAGAACATGCCGTATTCATGGCCTGAACCAAAAACACTCTCGGGCGTTGCCGCAGCACTTAAATAAGGTGTTTTGTTGGTCGGGAAATTAATACCTGTTGCACCTGTATATTGGTAGCGTAAATCTTCCACTTCGGTACCGGCATAGGCGGTTATACTATGCACATCGTTAAGCGTTTTGTTGAAATTAAGCAAGGTGGTGTTACTAATTTTCCTGCTACGGGCATCGCGTTCATAAAGTGAACCGTTGTCCGACTTACCATCTCCGAAATCTTTGTTATACCAATTGCGACGACGGGCATGCGTGTAATCAAGGTTCGTCCGGCTGTTAACATTTAACCAATCGGTGAAATTCAGCTGAATCCAACCTGAAGTGATGATCTTGGTTTGAGGGCGCAGGTAATAGTTTTCATTAGCTACTGCCACTGGGTTTTGGTTATTGTTAACCCCTTTAGGCAGGCTCAGATTGTACGAGCCATCTTCGAGGTAAACCGGTGCAACGGGTGCAATGGCCAGTGCAGTATATTGTGGCATGGCATAACCATAGGCATTGGCTCGCGGTCCGCTCTGGTCGCTGTATGATACCATACTGTTAATGCCCCAATGGAATAAGGCGCCTTTGGGTTTCGATGACAGGTTAGTTCTTAGGGAGTAACGCTCCAGGCCACTACCAATAATAATACCTTCCTGATTGAAGTATTCCAATGATGCGTAGTAGTTAAAATGCGCGTTACCACCATTGGTTGATACATTGTATTTCTGGAATGGGGCCACACGGGTTACTTCATCAAACCAATTGGTATTGGACAATTTATTGTAGTCGGCACCCGGATTACCATCCTCATCAAAGAACTCGTCGTAATAATCATCGTTGTTAGGACTGTATATTGCAAAGTGACTGTTAAACTGTTCTTTGGCATAGTTCTGCCATTCGTAGAAATTGCGGCCACTCACTTCGTAACCTTCCTTATCAGCATACAAATTCTTTATCTCACTAAAGAAATCATCATAACCGGTTTTGCGTCTTACCTGATAGTGCATTTCGCCTTCCAGCCATAACTCCATAAACTCATCTTTGTTCACCAAATCGGGTTTGCTGGCATTAAATATTTGCGATACACCCATTTGTACATCAACACTGTACTGTGGTTTGTCGGTATTTCGGCCCTGCTTGGTGGTGATAACAATCACACCGTTGGCTCCCCTTGAACCATATAATGATGCAGAAGCAGCATCTTTTAAAATAGTCATCGACTTAATGTCGGAAGGGTTAATGGAGTTAAGCGGGTTGGTTGCATAGTCAGAACTTCCGGACATATTTGATACATCCATAATAACGCCATCAATTACATACAGGGGCGCATTGGAGGCATTCATTGAACTGATACCTCTTAATCGAACGGTGTTCATAGCACCTGGCTGACCAGTTCCTGTAACAATTGTACCAGGCGAGTTACCTCTTAATACATCCTGGAATGAGGCCACCGGGCGTTCCTCGATTTTTTTGGCGCTTACAACGGCTGCCGAACCGGTATAAGCTTCTTTGGTAATGGTTCCGTAACCTGTTACAACTACTTCTTCCAGTCCTATTTGTTCTTCCAGTAGTGTTATATTAACCTGTGAGCGACCGGCTATTTGTACTTCCTGATCTTCAAAACCTATGAAGGAGAACATCAGCGAGGCATCAGCATTATCAACAGTTATGGTGTAGCTGCCGTCAATGCCTGTTATTACTCCGTTTTGCGGATTGGATTTGTCATAAACATTGACACCAGGCAAAGGTTCGCCATTGGCATCTACTACCTGACCAGTTACAGTCATACGCTGTTGCACTACAGTTGTTTTGGCTGTATTGGTTACTTTGGTAATGACCACATTGTTTTCGATAATAGTAAATGTGTAGTCAGCCTCGTTAAGTACTTGAGTCAATACCTCATGAATATCCTGATTAGTAGCATTGATCGAATAAGTTTTGTTCTGATCAATCTGATCGTCCTTATACAAGAATCCTAAGTCGGTATTGGCTTCAATTTCTTTGAATATCTCAAGAAGCGTGGCATTTTTCAAACGTAATGTCAGCTTATTGTTTTGGCTGAATCCAGTTGCTGATACCGATAAGCCAAATGCGACCATCAGAACGAACATGATTTTCATGATGCGTAGAATTTTTCCAATGCCAAGGTGATCCCACCTGGGCTCTGTTTGCTTTTTTTTCATAAATTTGTGATGTTATTATTAAACATTATGAAACTGTTAGAGCAGTTTCGTAAAATCTTAAGCAGTAGCCGCTTCCACCTGGCTGCTGCTTTTTTAGTGGATCATTATTTCTTTCGTGTTTTTAGATGCGTTAATACTGTATTTAATACCTGCCGGATAGGTAATGATATCCAGCACGTTCTCAATAGAGGTGCTTTTCTGTATAACCCCTGTGAAGCGCTCCTGCTTTAGCTTATCGTCTTTAAAAGTGATGGTGACACCATACCAATTTTCCAAATCCCTGGCAATATCACCTAATGTTTTATTAACAAACTCAAACTTTTCTTCGGTCCATTTGCCTGTATAAGTAGTGTCAATAGTGTTAATCGTATAAGTGCCATCATCGATGGAATAACTCAGTTTTTGACCAGGTGCTAATACCTGGCTCAGTAGATGCGCACTATCTTTTACAGCTATTTCTCCATCAATCAGGGTCGCAGTTATTTCATTATCGTTGTTATAGTTACGTACGGTAAAACGCGTGCCTAGATCTTCGATAATTAAGTTGCGGACATTCACTATAAAGCGGCGCTTATCGTCGTGGATAATATCAAATAATGCTTCACCAGTCAGGTTTACTTCCACTGAATTATCAGCAATGCTTACTATATCAATAGAACTATTAGAGTTGAGCCAGATAATGGAACCATCAGCTAATACAAAACTGTTTATACTGCCTTGTCCGGCTTCGAAATGCATAACCTGATTAGTAATGGGCTTACTTTTATCGGAAATATGCCACAAGGCATACGAAGCAGCAAAAGCAATTATAATGGCTGCAGCATATCCTGCAAATTGCCTAAGAAATTTAGTGCCAATACTTGGTTTCTGATACCTGTTTTTGAATTGTGAATAACGTTGTTCAAGCTGCTCATCAGAAAATTGCGGCTGGCTACCAGAAAGGGACCATGTTCTTTTCAGGTCTTTATAAGTTGTCAACAGTTCGGGTGATTGCACGATTTCGTCCCAAACCTGCTTTTCTTTGTCGGTCGGCAGCTGTTTGGTTATCAGCTGCCAAATGGTGTTTTTATCCATTGTGTTTCTCTTCTTCGTTAACTAAGACAGGTAGCGGATTAAATACCCTACATTCTACTACAAATTTAACTGATGATTTCTTCAAATGAGCATCTATGTGGTTGTAATCGTTTGTTGTTCAGGTATGCACTGTTACTGTAATTAGCAAATTCTACTGTATTTTAGTAAAGTTTCCATTTTATTTATGCGAATTTTTTTACCAATAAAGTCAATAATCCGGATGTCTTTGAATTCAGCTAACATCCGTACAGCAGACTCTGGTGCCGCACCAATCAGACCTGCAAAGTCTTTTCGTGAGATAGATATATTAAGAAGGCGGTCCTCGTCTAATCCAAATGTGTTTTTAAGGTATAGCAAACCAATGGCTACCCTGCCTCTAATCTGTTTTTGAGTAAGGTTAACAATAGAATGTTGTGTTTGATCTAATTCGCCGCATGCATGCCTAATCAGCTTTAGCCAAACTTGCGAATTGGAGTACAAAATATTTAGTAAGCAGTCCTTATTAATAAGTCCAATCTTGGCTTTAGTGATGGTTTTTGTAGTAGTGCAGGCTAGTTCGTTGGTCATCATTGAGCGGAAACCTACAATTTCGCCTGCTTTGGCATAGCGAATAATTACATTTCTTCCCCTGGGACCCATTTTTGATTGTTGTATAATGCCATCTAATAACAATGTTAAACTGCTTATGTGGCAATGTTCTTCATATAAAGTTGTATTTACATTTACTTCTCTGCAAATTATATTCTCGGTCAAGTAATCTAATTCTTCCGTTGTTAATGAATTAAAGATATTAAATGACTGAAGTGCAGTTGCTGTTACATTCATGTGTTTCATCTCATTTACAGTTCATTGAAAAACAAGTTAAGGAATGGCTTCATCTTAATATTAAGACAGGTAAACCAAATAATACCCTATATTGAGGCTTTAACTATAAATTGACTAGAGTAAACCCAGCAGAATGCACAAGGGAAGATAATCTTTCAGATGAATACGCAGATGTTTAAGTGCACGGGTAATGTTTGCTTCCACGGCCTTGGTTGAGATATTCAGGCTATTGGCTATTTCTTTATTTTTTAGATTTTTGAATCGGCTCATTTCAAATACGCGCCGGCACTGTTCAGGCATTTGTTCCAGTGCTTTGTATAGCAACCGTTCAATTTCATCGAATGTTACTTCAGAAATTTCCATATGCCCCAGGATATCTATATCTATTTTATACTGATGAAGCTGGTGGTTATTGTAGTTTAATTTATGAGATTCTTTTTCCAGGTGATTCAGGCACTTATTTTTAAGGGTGGTGTAAAGCCATGCTTTAATAGAACCGGGAGTGTTACCTGAAAGGTTTTCTTTGTACATCCATAAAGCCAGAAAGGTTTCCTGTACCAGGTTCTCTGCGTCGGCATTTTTATTAATGTATTGGTTGGCAAAAAAATAGAGCGAGCTATAAAATGCATTATACACTTGTTCGAAAGTTGCTTCGTGCCCCGATTTTAAGAGGCTCATATCTATATCAAGCGAATACTGCATTTCAGATACTTTCCTTTTTGGATTCTATGTAGATGGATGAAATATTTTGAAAGACGTAAAAATAAACAGCGCAATTGAAAATGCAAATTATGAGATATGTCAATTTTAATTACTTCTGTTGTTTTTTCTTATTCTTTTGGTCAATTGAACCTGAAATATTAGCAGATTATCATTAATTTTAGGTGCAACACACGTACCTTAAATATTACAGTGATGAAAAATAAATCAGAACTGATCGATAGTATCATTAAGCTATTAAATGATAACCTAAGTGTTTATATTCAGCGAGGTAGTAATCGAATAGTCGCTTTCCCCGAAACTGAGGAGAAGATAGACTTCATGGATTTTGATGATCAGGATTATGAGTTGCTGTATGCTGAAATAGAAGAAAATCCGGATAACTATTTTAAAATTGAACCTCTTACATCCCGCGAATTATTTAACCTGATGATGGACTTTGCGACAGAGCAGGAAAGGGTTGACAGCGTTAGGTTGGTGAAGGCCTTGCGCACCCGCACGCCTATTGAGCAGTTTCAGGTTGAAATACGGAAAATAGGAAGTGACATGCAAGCTGCATGGCAAACTTATTACAATGATCAATTGCGGACCATCTTACGAGGAAGGTTTTGTAAAGCGCGTATACATATGATATCCGAAAATTGCAATTAATATTACATTGGCTTTCGAAAGAAAATAATACGAAAGAATACAATATTAAACCGTAAGAATACGACAGCTTTCTGTTTTAAGTGTATATTTGCCACATCAATAAACTAAAACAAAACTATTGAATATGGCAAGTACTAATACTCATGACCAGAAAAGCTTTCTGGTCCCTATAACGATTATTGGGCTAATGTTCTTTGCAATCGGGTTTGCATTGGGCATTAACAGTTATTTAATTCCTTTATTAAACTCGGCTCTTGAGATCAGCTCCACAGAATCTTACCTGGTTCTGGCTGCCACTTTCTCGGCCTTCCTGTTGTTTGGCTATCCGGCATCTTTGGTAATTGGTAAGATTGGTTATAAAAATACCATGGCATTATCTTTCTTAATGTTTGCAGTGGGTTTCTACCTGTTTATTCCATCTGCTAACAATGAGAGCTTAGCGTTATTCCTTGTGGCTTCTTTTATCAGTGGTATGGGAAATACTTTTCTGCAAGCTTCCGTAAATCCTTATATTACCATACTTGGTCCTATCGAGAGTGCTGCTAAACGCATGAGTATAATGGGTATAGCCAATAAGCTGGCCTGGCCAATCGCTCCTTTGTTTTTGGCGCTTGTTATAGGAAAGGAAGTAGATATGGTGCAGTTGACGGATATCAACTTACCATTTATGATCATCATTGGTGTATTCCTGCTTTTAGGCCTATTGGCACTATTAGCTCCACTGCCGGAGGTAAAAGCAGCTGGTGAAGATGATGAAAATGGTGAAGATTGTCCGTATGCAGCCAGCAAATCTTCTGTTTGGCAGTTTCCACACCTCTTATTGGGCGTTCTGGCTCTGTTTTTATATGTTGGGGTAGAAACCATATCACTGGGTACACTGGTCGATTACGCTACTACACTTGGCCTGGCAAATGCCGAATATTATGCATGGATTGCACCAATTGGAATGGTCATTGGATATATTTGCGGAGCTCTGTTAATTCCTAAGTATATTAGTCAGGATAAGGCTTTGCGCATTTGTGCCTACCTGGCCTTGTTTGGGTCAGTGATGACCGTAGTGGTGCCCGAACAGTACTCCATTTATTTTATTGCTTTTATGGCATTGGGATGCTCGTTAATGTGGCCGGCTCTATGGCCCCTGGCGATGACTGAGTTGGGTAAATTTACCAAGGCGGGATCTTCATTGATGGTTATTGCCATTGTTGGTGGTGCTTTGATACCAACAGCTTTTGCCTCGTTGAAAGATGTATTTGGCGCTCAAAATGCTTATATGATTTGCATCCCTTGCTTTTTATTCATTTTGTACTATGGCATAAAAGGACATAAAATCAGAACATAGATTAATACAAGCTAATGTATATGGAAGGGTGTTCGTAAGAGCACCCTTTTCTGTTAACGATAACTGTTCATTAGTTGGATAGCCTGACTTCTGTAGGATGTTCCAAACAAATTCAAGTGGTTGAGTACATGATACAGGAGGTAGATGTTTTCGCGGTACTGATAGCCTTCTTTCAGTGGATAAGTATTGAAATAGCTGTTATAGAACTCAACACTAAAACCTCCGAATAGTTTCGTCATAGCCAGGTCCGCTTCCCGGTGTCCGTAATAGACGGCCGGATCAATTAATACTGGTTCACCGTTGGGGCCAACCATGTAATTGTCTGCCCATAAATCACCGTGCAAAAGACATGGCTTTTCCTCGCTGCCATCAAGTATTGCAGGCAACCTTTTTTCGATGATATGGAATCCATCTCTCACATGTTTATCTGCATAGCCGTTTTGTTCGGCCAATTGATATTGATAGAGCAAGCGGTGATTGAAATAAAACTCCATCCAGCTTGTAGATGCCTTGTTTATTTGAGGCGTTGAACCAATGTAGTTATCTTCAAAAAAACCAAATTGATCATTGGTGTATTGGTGGAGGTGGGCAAATGCCACACCAAATGTATTAAAGAAGCTATTTTCTTTATTACCTGTTTCTATGGCTTCAAGTAACAGAAAGTTATTAGCTACCAGAATAATCTCCGGTACAGCAAAAGCCTTCGCTTTGCGGAGCTCAATCAGGCCATTGGCTTCTTTTTGAAACATGCTGCCTTCAAAGCCTTGCTTTAAAAAGTAGTTGCGACCGTCATTGGTTTGAATAATCGAAGTTTGGGCAATGCAACCACCACCAGTTGTTTGTTGACTGGTGATGCTGCACTGTAATTGATCTTCTATTTGTTGAATAATTGAATTATTCATGGCTTTGAATATGTTCCAATAAACCTTCGCAGGCATCTTCAAGCAAGTCAAGCACCAGCTCAAAACCGGCTGCTCCGCCGTAATAAGGATCAGGGACAGAATCGTGTTGATGCCGTGTGCAATAATCGGTCATTTTACTAATCTTCTTTGCCTGTTGCTTGTTGGGCGCTAACTGGTGCAGATCATCAATATTTTGGTCGTCCATACCAATTATATAGTCAAAGTGCTCGAAATCAGCAGGACTCTTAACCTGCCGGCTAATGCTTGTCAGATGAATATCTCTGTTGAGTGCATGCCTTTGCATCCGTTGATCAGCGGGTTCGCCAGCATGGTATCCTGTGATGCCAGCCGAATCAATCTCGAAAAGTTCTTCTATTCCTTTGGCTTTAATCAAGCTGTTCATTACCGCTTCAGCGCTCGGGCTCCGACATATGTTACCCAGACAAACAAAGAGTATCTTGGTCCTATCCATTAGAAAGTTAATTTGAATTAAAAAAGTGAATTTGCAACAAACAATATAAACAAACCAATAAACTTGTTGTTTTTCTTAGTGAAAAGTGATTTTTTTACGCTTCCTTTTGAATTAATGGGAATCGACTATTAAAATAGAATTGCCTGGACAATTAATATAAAGTAATGAACTTTCAATATGAGAAATTTTAAAACAGCCTTTGTAGCCCTGTTGGTATTGGTTTGTTTCACAGCTAATGCTCAGGAAGATTATAAAGATCTTCATGCTAAATATGAGTATACCATTGAGAATACTCATGAAGTTTTAACCATTAACTACGATGATATCCGCTTTAAAAAGCGCCCAAAAAATATTATTCTTTTTATAGGTGATGGCATGGGCGTATCTCAGGTTTTTGGCGGAATTACAGCTAACAACGGTTTAAATATGGAATTAATGCCATATGTTGGGTTCAGTAAAACACAAAGTGCAGATAACTATGTGACAGATTCTGCTGCCGGTGGTACCGCATTGTCGACCGGTACAAGAACCTATAACGGCGCCATTGGGGTGGATGTTAATGGTGAAAATCTCACTACAATCCTTGAGTATTCTGAAAGGAATGGTAAAGCAACCGGATTAGTTTCAACATCGGCAATTACGCATGCTACACCTGCTTCTTTTATTGCACATCAGCCAAAGAGAAGTATGTATGAGGAGATTGCTGCTGACTTTTTAAATACCGATATTGATGTATTTATAGGAGGTGGTGCTGATTTCTTTACCAAGCGTACCGATGGAAGAAACCTGGTGCTTGAATTAAACCAAAAAGGCTACAGGGTAGGTTATAATGTTGAAGAGGTGGATGAGTTCACAAGTGGTAAGCTGGCAGTGCTAACAGCTGTTGGTCATAACGCAGGGTATCGCGATAGAGGCGAAATGCTTACAAAGTCAACAGCTAAGGCTATCGAGGTACTTGATAATGCAGATGGTAAAGGTTTCTTCCTGATGGTGGAAGGCAGCCAGATTGACTGGGGAGGTCACCAGAATGATGCTTCCTATGTCACCGGAGAAGTGCTGGATATGGATAAAGCACTAGCTGAAGCGCTTAAGTTTGCGATGGAAGATAGACGGACTTTAGTAATTGTAACTGCTGACCATGAAACAGGCGGTATGTCGGTATTAAATGGCGATCCTAAAAAAGGACATGTTAAAACCGCTTTTACAACCGGTGATCATAGTCCTGTGATGGTGCCAGTTTTTGCTTTTGGCGCCGGGGCTGAGCAGTTTTCAGGAGTGTATAATAATACAGAGATTTTTGAGAAAATGTATAAGCTCTTTAAGTTTAAAGAAGCCGATAAAGACTAGTTTTTACTAGCTAATAAAATAGAAAGGTGCCCGATGAGGCACCTTTTTTTATGCCCATCTTAATTGTTAAAAAATGTTGCCTGTTAGAATAAATTTCTATTTTTACACAGGCAATAAAGTTTAAAAGTGAATCAAACCATAGGACCTCAAATCAATAACGGCAATATTGAGAGGCATAAGGACGTGTATGAGTATTTGTTTAATACCTATTACTCGCGCCTATGCGCATATGCCTTGCGCTACGTTGAACGAAAAGAGTATGCCGAAGATGTTGTGTCGGATACATTTTATAAGATGTGGCAGAAAGGTGATATTTCTATAAAAACATCACTACAGGGCTATCTTTTTCAGGCAGTTTATAACAACTGCATGTATTTCATTCGTCAGCAGAATAGCCAACAACAGAAACATCAGGAAATTCAAAAGGAATTTGAGAATGCTACCTCAGGTAAGTTATTAGATGGATTTACCGAAGAGGATAGTTTGATACTAAAAGAGATTGAGGAGGCTATCGAAACAGCCATCAACAACTTGCCTCAGCAGGCGAGAACTATATTTATTCTCAAGCGTCACGAAGGATTGAAAAACAAGGAAATAGCCAAACAGCTGGATATTTCGGTTAAAACAGTGGAGATGCATATGACCCGGGCACTTGCTTATCTGCGAGATGAGTTGAAGGGGTATTGTCCCGTTATTGTTGCTTTGTATCTGTCAGTAATTCAATAGGCTAATATTTTATCTCAAAAAAAATAAAGAAACGTACAGGGTTTTTGTGTGCTGGTGCATCATATAATAAAAGGCACACTCAATGGACCATCATTATAAAGAATCATTAGCTATAAAGTACTTATCTGGTGAGGCAAGTATTGCTGAGCTTGAAGAGCTTAAAGCATTGCTGAAGAGTGATGCTGCTTTTAAAAAGCAGTTTGTGGAGTTGCGTGATATATGGAATGTGGCTCATCCAAATGAATTCAATAATCATAAGGCCTTTTTAAGATTCCAGGACCGCATCAAGCAGTCCGAAATCAGGGAGAAAAAGTCGACGTCTTTCCAATGGCTGAAGTATGCCGCAGTTGCTGCTCTTATCGCTATTTCATTATTAGTGGGTAAAGTGTTTTTAACCGAACAACAAGAGGAATTAAAATACTACACCTTTCAAACCAAAGCTGGTGAACGACAACAAGTTCAATTGCCAGATGGTACTATCGTTTGGTTAAGTGGTCAGACGGAGCTCACCTATAGTTCTGAATTTAATGACCTAAACAGAACAGTCCGTTTAAACGGCGACGCTTTTTTTGATGTCAGGCATAATGCCCGTAAACCTTTTGAAGTGTTATCGGGCAATCATGTGGTAAAGGTATTGGGAACGCGTTTTAGGTTGGAAGCGCGTGCCGATGCTTCCATAGTAACAACAGTGCTGGAAGAAGGTAAAGTACAAATAACCATACCCGAGCGACAGCTAAGGTGCGTTTTATTGCCAGGGCAAAAATCGGTTTATGACAAAAGGCTTAAAGAACTGAGAAAAAGGATTGAGCCAGATATAGAGAAATATACGGCCATTACTCGCGGACAGTTGGTATTTAAAGACGAACCGTTGCATGTATTGGCACAACGTCTGGAAAACTGGTATGGTGTTACAATCACTGTTGATGCAGCCATTCAAGACTTGCGATTCACCGGCACATTCGAAAAAGAAAGTATTGAGGATGTTCTGAACATTCTTTCAATGTCGAATGGCATAAAATATATGCGAACTAATGGAACTATTAATATAACCCTTAATTAGATAAGACCTATGTAGTGAAAACTAAAAACCGGAAAGTGCTGCCACACCATCCGGTCTTATTAAAAGTTAAAATCCTGTTTAAGTTTAACCTAAACATTACAAATCTATGAAATTAAAATTGGATCGTCATGCCATTTTCGAAAAGAGTGGTATGATAAAACTGTACCGAATTATGAGACTTACATGCCTACTGCTTGTCATTGGTTTACTGCAAGTTTCGGCTAGTGGTTTTTCGCAAAAGAAAACCATTACCATTTCTTCAGCAAAAATTGAATTAGCTCAGCTTTTCAAAGAGGTTGAAAATAAGACTGAGTATAAATTCTTCTTTAATAATGATGATGTAGATGCCAGCCTGACCACCAAAGTCAATGCTGCAGATGCCGATGTTTATCATGTGCTCGATGAGGCTTTTAAAGACTTGCCATACGCCTATAAAGTGTTGGATAATAATCTGATATTTGTACATAGCCTTAATAAAAATCACGAATCTGTACAGCAGACAATTCGCGTAACAGGGAAGGTGACCGACGAACTGGGAGAGCCTTTACCAGGGGTAAATGTTTTCGAAAAAACCTCACCCACAAATGGTGTGATCACCGGCTTTGATGGCACTTATAGTATTGAATTATCTAATCCTGATGCGATAATTGTCTTTTCATACATTGGCTTTGAAAAGCAGGAAGTTAATGCAGCAGGGCGAACAAGCCTGAATATTACGCTGGTAACTGAAAGTGAGCAGCTGGATGATGTAGTGGTAGTTGGATACGGCGTTCAGCGTCGCGAAGCCTTAACCAGTTCAGTTTCCACAGTTAAAGGCGATGAGCTCCAACGTGTTTCTACCTCGAGCTTCGATAAAGCGCTTCAGGGTAACACAGCTGGTGTGGTGGTGAGCAGTGCTGTGGGTAACCCAGGTAGTTATGCCGAAGTTGTCATCAGGGGAAGTGGTAGTATTAATGCCTCCAATTCACCGCTATACATTGTAGATGGTGTGCCGGTGTTAACTGGCCGTGTTGGTGACTGGGCTGATGATAGCCGCTCTAACTTTTTGAGCTCGTTGAACAGTAACGATATCGAAAACGTGACGATTATGAAAGATGCTGCTGCTACAGCTATCTATGGTTCGCGTGCAAGTAATGGCGTTATCATCATCACCACAAAAAGTGGTAAAAGTGGCAAAACAAAGGTGAATGTTAATGTAGAGAAAGGTGTATCAACATTGACTAATGCCAAAAACAAGAATGCCAATAGCGAAGATTTGGTTCAATACTTTCAGGATGCTTCCAGAAATGCCGGCGAGCGCTTTGATCCTGATGGCAATTATGCCGATTGGTATGATCCAATGGTAGAGGAGGGACTCTATTTCCCCAATTCACTTGCCGATACCAATTTTGACTGGTGGGATGCGTATACTCAAGCAGGTTCGTATGATAATTACAATGTTAGCTTAAGCGGTGGAAATGAGAAAACTGACTTCTTTGTTAGTGCCGGTTACCTAAATCAGGAAGGTACTGTGGTGGGCACTAATTTCGACCGCTTTAGTGGGCGTGTAAACCTAAATCATCGCTTAAATAAATTCCTCAAGTTTGGGAATAACATTCAGGTGAGCCGCAGCAAACAAAATTATGTGATGGATGGCTGGGCTTGGGCCAACCCGGTGGCAGCTTCCTTCTGGACTTTACCATTTTATTCGTCGCACACTGAGGATGGCGAATTTAATCATGATCTTGGCGGTTCTAATGGTAACTACAACACCCTGCATATTATTGATGTTAATTCAATGCAGAACCGCACCGTAAGTATCGTTAACTCAACCTATGTAGAACTTGATATTACTGATAATATCAAGGCTAAAAGTGTATTTGGTCTGGATTGGAAAGATGTTGATGATGACCAGTATTTTGATCCATCGGCCGCCAATGCTATCGATTGGGGAGGCGGTTACTATGCTGTTAATAATAAGTATTACAAGTGGAATATTAGTAATACCTTAACTTATAGTAAAGTGTTTAATGGCGCACATAGCCTGAATGTGATGCTTGGGCAGGAAGCACGCGAATATAGCAACTGGTGGGTGTATGCCGGCGGAACAAAAATAGATCCGGATATTCCAAACCTTGACGGAACTTCTGATGAGCAGGAAGTTGGAGGTTCACGCATTGAAAATTCGGGTATCTCATACTTTTCAAATGCGTCGTATAGCTTCGACAGTAAGTACTACGTAAGTGCCAGTATTCGCCGTGATGCCAGTAGTAAATTTGGAGCTGATAATAAATGGGCTACCTTCTCATCTTTCTCGTTAGGATATACCTTATCCAATGAAGATTTCTTTAATGTATCATGGATTAATAACCTGAAATTAAGAGCATCATATGGTGAGACAGGTAATAGTGGTATTAGCAGTTATGCCAGTAAAGGTTTATACCAGGCCGACAAATATAACTCGGGCTTAGCACTTTACCCTAAGCAAATTGAAAACACCAATCTGCGATGGGAGAGTGCCAAAACCACTAACATAGGTGTTGACCTGGGTTTGTTTAATAGAATTTCAGGTACTATTGAATACTATTGGAGAAATACCAACGATCTGTTGTTGAATGAAGAAATATCGCAAACATCAGGTCAGTCATCTATCCTTGTGAATAGCGGTGAAATTTTGAATAAAGGTTTAGAGGTAGCGCTTAGCTCTATCAATTTCAATGGCAATTTTAAATGGACAACTGACCTTAATTTCACATTGCCATCCAGCGAGATTATCAGCCTTGGCGAAGGAATGGAAGAAATGAATAATGGTTCGTTTCAGAAGCGACGCGTGGGAGGTAAGTACACCGAATGGAACCTGTTTCAATATGCCGGGGTAAATCCTGATAATGGTATGGCCTGGTGGTACGATGAGAATGGGAACAAGACTGAAAACTATGGAGAGGCAGCGCGCGACTATTGCGGAAGTCCAGAGCCGGACATTTATGGTAGTTTGACTAATACATTAAGCTTTAAAGGCATCGAATTGAGCTTTATGTTTTACGGTGTAACGGGTAATGAGGTGATGTTCTCGGAAAGGGTTTACCGCGAGCACGATGGTTCGGATGTGGGAACGCGCAGTTCAGGACCTGTGACGGCTTATGTAGCTAATAACTACTGGAAAACACCCGGACAGGTGACTGATGTGCCAAAACCAATCGCCTATAACGATACGCAAAGTAATGAGTGGGTTAGCTCAAGGTGGCTGGAAGATGGCTCATACCTGAGACTAAAAACGTTACGATTAGGCTATACCATTCCTAAAAACTGGATACAGAAGGCTCATATACAAAATGCCAATATCTACTTTCAGGCCACCAACCTGATGACATGGTCCAATGTAAGCGGTCTCGATCCGGAAGTGGGCATCAATGGCTACTCGTATAACGCTGTGCCAAACCCGCGTACATTTATTTTTGGAGTTAATTTAGATTTTTAATCTAGCATAAAAATACAATGAAAAAGCTACTATATATTATTTCATTCATCTTATTACTTGGATGTTCAGAGGACTTTATTGATAGAAATCCATTTGGGGATATCGATAAAGAACAGGCCTTATCGACCTATTCTAAATTGGAAAGCAGCACCAATGGCCTGTATGTTTACTTAATGCGTACCGACCTGTATGGCGGATTTATTCCAATTTCAGGTTCGTGCAAGGCCGATGATTTGATTCGTAACACGGCAGCCGAGACGGATCGATATGCGGATGAGTTGAATATGATTTTCTTTCCAACTTCAACGGCATCAGGTTTATGGAGCAATGCGTATATGGCTATTACTTCGGCCAATAATGTGATTGATGCCATTGATGCAGATAACTTTGATAAAGAAAATGCGCCACAATCATCCATCGATAACTTAAAAGGTGAGGCTTTGGTCATCAGAGCATTGATGCACTTTAATCTGGTCAATTTCTTCAGCCAGCATTATACGTTTAATGATGCATCCCTTGAGGAAGGTGCCAACGGAAACGGGGGCCATGTGGGCGTACCTTACAAACTCAATAGTGCTGTTGAAGAACCAGCCCGTAACACAGTAAAAGAAGTATATGACTATATCATTGCTGACTTGCAGATGGCCATCTCTTTGCTGGAAAACACTAAGGGATGCGTATATATTTCGCAGACTACTGCTAAAGCTTTGCTGGCCCGTGTGGCACTCTACAAAGAAGATTGGGCTTTGGCAGCTAAAATGGCTGATGAGGTCATTAAGTCAAACAGGTATCAATTATTAGATGTTGATAACTACACCGAATACTGGTCGCTGAAACGAGTTGATGGTTTCGAAAGTGTATTTGAAATTAACATGGATCCTAGTGACAGTAATTTTCCTGGTCGCAGTGAATCAATAGGTGGTATTTATCTTAGTTATCAGGATCTTGGTGTGCCGGTTAGCTTGTTGGCCATGTATGAAGATGACGATGTGCGCCGAAGTGTGATTCAGGATAATGGAGCTGATGGATATAGTATTTACAAATATCCGGGTGAAGGCAATAATACCAATGTGAATAATACCAAGGTAATCCGCTATTCGGAGATGTACCTGATTAGAGCTGAAGCTAACCTGAGAGCTGCTACTTCAATTGGCGATACGCCGCTAAATGATCTGAATGTTATCAGAGGTAAACGAGGTGCTTCTACACTGACATCAGTTGATGCAGAAGTAATTTTGAAAGAGCGACAACTTGAATTTGCCTTTGAAGGATTGAGGTTATTTGATTTGGCCAGGTATCAAAAGGATATTGTTCGCCCTGAAATACCGCAGAAACCATTGGTATCTTATCCTGATAAATCATTCGCATACCCCATTAGTGAATACGAGATGCGAAACAATACCAACATGAAGCAGACTGGAGGGTATTAATTCACGAAGCATCTCAGCCCATAAAAATTGAATGAACACATATGAGGGCGGTAGTGATACTGCCCTCAAATTTCGACAATAATGAGAAAGATACTTTTGTTAGCTTTATTTTTCAGTGCCCTGGCTGGCTATGCGCAGGATGTTAAACCAGAGCATGTTTGCAGTACAACCGATGTGCACGCTTTACCAGCTCATGCCTTAAGTATGTTAAAAGCAACTGGCCGGGAATATCATATACCGGTTGTGTTTCATGTTTTTGATCCTTATAATCCGCAGAGTAAGTTAAGCCTTGATAAAGCACAAAAGGTTATCAAACTGCTGAATGAGAATTTCGCTGCAAAAAATCCAATGATAAGCCAGGTGCAGGATGTTTTCAAGCCGCTCATACAGGATAGTAAAATTGTATTTCACCTGGCGCAGAAAGATCCATATGGCAATGCAACCAATGGCATCACCTATCACACAAGGGATATAAAAGGTGATAATCCCGGATGCAATGCCACCTTAAAAAGACAGGCCAACTGGAACATGGGAGGCGATTATTCGGGGATACAACGTTATCTGCAGATTTGGGTAACCTACAATGTTAATAGTTCCAATAATGGAACTGGTTGGTCTTACTTGCCTGATACAGACGGAGGCGGGAAGATGGCAGGCATTGTTTATAACCATAAGTACCTGTACGGAACATCCAGCGACAATGTATTAGCTCATGAGGTGGGACACTACCTGGGACTGTCGCATACCTTTGGCAGTAGCTACGACTACTGTGGTGACGACGGTATAGACGATACACCTGAAACACGCTGCTACACCTGGGAATGCCGAAAAGGAAATTTGTGTAATGACGGGTTGGTCAATACCGAAAACTTCATGGATTATTCGGGCTGTACGTCCATGTTCACCAAAGGTCAGATTCAATACATGCATTACTGGCTTGAGCATGAATACCGATCAAACCTATGGTCTGAAGACAATCAAAAGTTTACTGGTATTTATGATGAAGTGACTGTTGGTATCAATGATGAATTTAACAACCATATTAAGGTTTATCCCAACCCTTCAAAAGGAGTTATAAATATTACCGGCCTGCCTGGATTTAAAGCTGAACTTTACGATGTGCTCGGTAACCGCGTAGCACATTCTGATAATCAGCCCGTTTATTTCCATGTGCCAGGCATGTACTTCCTGAAAATTATTGTTGGAGAAAAGTCTGTAACAAAAAAAATAATGATTCAATAGGTATCTGTATTGAAATATTAGTGTGTGATTTGGATTTATACTGAGATGAGAACCTGCAAAGGTGGGTTCTCATCTCATAAATCTATGACAACAAAAAAGACATTTACAATAATCCCAAAATCATCTGTCTGAAGATAGTTAAGCCTCGCAAACGTGCGCCGGCACTATCAACATTAATCATAGGGACTAAAGGTTTAGAATATTCTGAGATGATTAATGGAAGGTGGCTTTCGGGCCACCTTTTTTATTTTTACATTCGCAGCTAAATTTTTTGATTATGGCTAATAACTACGATTACGAGCTGGAGTTTAAAGTGCGTGATTACGAATGTGATCTGCAGGGGATTGTTAATAACTCTGTTTACCAAAATTATCTGGAACATACGCGTCATGAATTCCTCGACTCGCTGGGCGTTAATTTTAAAGAACTGTATGATAGAAATATTGTAGCTGTAGTAGCACGTATCGACTTGTCTTATAAAACACCCTTGAAAAGCAATGACCGTTTTGTGGTGCGCACAAGAGTGGAGCACAAGGGTATCAAATACATGTTCTACCAGGATATCTATCGCCTGCCTGATGAAAAGCTCTGTTTGAAAGGCATCGTCACCACTACCACATTAGTTGAAGGCAAACTGGCTGTTTGTAACGAGTTGGCTGAGGCTTTAACGAACGGCGGACAGAAAGAATAAAATAGTTGAGGATGCTACTTTGCTGCAGCAATAATGTAGCATCCACCAATACTTCTGCCTTCTGACTAGTTATCTTCTGACTGAGCTTACAGCTCGATGCCAACAGGGCAATGGTCAGAGCCCATAATGTCATTGAGAATAAAGGCACCCTTTAACTGAGGCAGAAAACCCTCGCTTGCCAGAAAATAATCGATTCTCCAGCCTACATTTTTGCCGCGTGCACCGGCCCGGTAGCTCCACCATGAGTACTTATCAGTTACATCAGGGTAAAAATGACGAAAGGTATCCTTAAAGCCGCCCTGCGTAAAGCGATCCATCCCATCGATTTCTTCCTGCATATAGCCGGCTGACTTGTTGTAATTGGGTTTTGGACGTGCCAGATCAATTTCTGTGTGAGCGACATTAAAATCTCCGCAAACCAGAACCGGCTTGGTAGCTTCAAGGTTCTTCAGATAGTTGAAGAAATCCTCGTCCCAAGTCTGGCGGTAATCCAATCGCTTTAATTCACTTCCCGAATTAGGAACATATACCGTTACCAGATAAAAATCCTCATATTCGGCACACAGTACACGTCCTTCCTGGTCGTGCTCTTCAATGCCCATATCTTTTGTGATGCTCAATGGTGCCTGCTTGCTGATGATAGCTGTACCTGAGTAACCCTTTTTAACTGCCGAATTGGAATAAATATGATAGTCTTTAAATTCAGCCAGAGCCTCTTTTACCTGGTCATCCTGCGCTTTTGTTTCCTGCAGGCATAGGATATCGGCCTCCATGGAAGCGAACGATTCCGCAAAGTCTTTTTTTAGAACCGCTCTGATACCATTGACGTTCCACGATACAATCTTCATAAAGTCATTAATTTTGGTTGAGTTGCAAAATAGTGAATCTGCCTTAGGCTGCAAAATGATATTGTTTATGCCGTTTGATTAGGTCGATGAAAGCGTTTTCCTCTTTTAAACACCAGTCGTTGTTCCAAAGCTTCTTTCTCATCCTGCGGGGCCAGAAAGTAAGTTTGACAATCATCGCCACAGCAGGCATCATATTTAGCTTTACAGCTCTCGCATTGGATAAATAGCAGGTTGCAGCGTTTGTTAGCGCAATTGGTATGTGTATCGCAGGGTGCACCACATTGGTGGCAATGGCTGATGACAGTATCACTTATTCGTTCACCTAAACGATTGTCAAATACAAAGTTCTTACCAACGAACTTATTCTCTATCTGCTCAGTTTCAACCTGGCGGGTGTAATCAATAATACCTCCCAGTAGCTGGTTAACATCCGAAAAGCCGTGGTGCTTAAGGTAGGCGCTGGTTTTTTCACAACGCACGCCACCAGTGCAATAGAGCAGGATTTTCTGGTCTTTGTTGTTTTTCAGTTTATCAACAACCTCTGGTAATTCCTCCTTAAATGTTTCTGCATCCGGAAGTATGGCGCCTTCAAAACGGCCAATTTCGCTTTCGTAATGATTGCGCATATCTACCACAATGGCACCTTCTTCAATGGCAGTGTTCCATTCTTTGGCTGTCAGGTGTTTGCCTATATTTGTTACGTCGTACTCATGGGGCTTTAAGCCATCGGCAACAATTTGTTCACGTACTTTAATCTGTAGTTTCAAAAACGACTGACCATCATCTTCAACGGCTATTTTGAATGGTATGTCCTTAAACTGTGGGATAGCATGTAGTTGCTCTTTAAAGTCGTGCCACAGGTGGTCAGGAACACTCATCTGTGCATTTATTCCTTCTTTGGAGATGTATATGCGTCCATAACACTGCAGCTTATTCCAGGCAGAAAAGAGCTGGTCGCGCATTTCAGCCGGATCATCAATAATCACATATCGGTAAAACGAAACAGTCGTGCGTTTAAAGGTTTCGTTTGCCAAACGTTCTTTTAACTCTTCCGGGCTGAGGAGGTTAATCAGGTGCTTTTTGCTGCTATTCGGATCCATAATTTTCAAATTAGAGCACAAAAATATAAAAATACCTTAAAGTCTGAAAATAGAGCATCCAACAAAAGAAGAGGCTGCTTTATCGGCAGCCCCTTGCTCTAATCATGTATTAGATATTTTTAAATACAATTTATTAGCATCATAGTCCGCTAAAATCAATATCCTTAAATACAAGGGTAGGACTAAGAATGCTTGAGTACTGGTATGGATCATTGCCCAATTCAGCCAGTTGCTTCCAGAATTCTTTCGCATTACCGGATATATTCATTTCATTGACAGGCTTGATAATTTTACCGCCTTCAACGAGGAATCCTGAAACTCCGAAAGAGAAATCGCCGGTAGTTGAGTTGGAGTTACCACCGTTAAATGAAGTTACAAAAATACCCTTGTTGATATCTTTAACGATAGCATCAAAACCACGTGTGCCCAAATCGAAGCGTATATTGGAGGTTGAGCCGCCATTAGGTGTCATACCCAGCTTTTTGCCATAGTAGTTATCAACATAGTACTCTTTCAATACGCCTTTTTCAATCATGGTGCGCTGTCTGGCAGCAATGCCTTGTCCATCGTAAAGCCTTGAAGCAAAACCACCTTCCATCAAAGGATCGTCAATGACCGTCAATACAGGAGATGCAATTTCCTGGCCCAGCATACCATCCAGATATGAACTCTTCTGCTGAAGGGCACGTGCTGACATTGGTCTTACAAACATATACAATAAACGACCGGCTGTACGATTTTCAATCAGCATATCGTATTTGCCAGATGCAATTTTAGTTTGACCCATCTTACGGATGGCATTTTCTGCCGCTTTACTACCCAGCTCCTCCGGAGTGGGCATGGTTTTAAAGTGACGACTGCCACCCCAATGATAACCTTCAGGTCGGGCATCACCATCTCTGACGGTTACTTCACCACCTGCCCAGAATGAGGTAGAGGCACGTTCGGCTATAAGACCGTTGCTATGAACAAGCACACTTTCTGAATAGTCATCACTAAAACCTCCGGTTGCCGAGATGATTTTATCACTCTTTGAGCGGGCCACTTGTTCAATTTCTTTAGCAATTTGAACACGCTGTTCAGGTGCAACACTGTTGTAGCTTTTATCCTCAATTTTTAGATCCCGATTTAAATCAGCCGGATAGAGTGAAGGATCTGGCAATTCGCGGAATTCATCTGCCGTCAGGTATTTTGTGGCCTCAACCGCCTCAGTGATAAATTTCTCCAGATCTTTTTTATTCAAATTGTTGGTTGAATGTCCTGAGTACTTATGATCGCGATAAATATTCAACGACAACCCATTTGTGGTTGATTCTTTGATCTTCTCAATTTTCTGCTCGCGTACCTCAATTTCAACCGAGCGCGAGTTGTTGATAGATGCAGCTACTTCGCTGGCACCTTTTTGTTTGGCGAATTCAACGGCCCACATGGCCAGTTCTTTTCGTTCTTTATTGTTCATTGTTGTTCGTTTTTCGGGTTAGATAGATTAAGCATTTACACCACCAACGGTGATCTTGGATACTTTTACAGTTGGTAAACCTTGCGATACCGGCACACCTTGTCCGTTTTTACCACAGGTCCAGCCGCCTTCAGCCATCTTCAGGTCATCAGCCACCATCTCGATATCGGCCAGTACTTTTGGTCCGTTACCAATTATGTTGATGTCCTTAATAGGACGCGTTAGCTTTCCATCTTCGATGAGGTAACCCGATTTAACGTAGAAAGTGAAATCACCGGCACCAATCATCACCTGACCATTGGAGAATGATTCAGCATAAACACCATATTTCACACTTTCAATGATTTCATCTTTTTTATGCGGACCGTTTTCCATGTACGTGTTACGCATACGAGGCATTGGCATGTGACGGAACGATTCGCGTCGGCCATTACCGGTTGGTTTCACGCCATAATGCTGGGCACTGATGCGGTCGTGCAGATACGACTCCATGGTACCACCGGCCACCAGATACGTTTTTTCTGTGTTATTACCTTCATCATCTACATTAATAGAACCGCGAATATTAGGGTTCGTTCCATCGTCAACAATTGTTACAAAGTCATTGGCCACTTTCTTGCCAATTTTATCACTAAAAATAGAAGTCTCCTTACGATTAAAGTCTGCTTCCATACCGTGCCCTATGGCTTCATGCAGCAAAATACCTGAGCTACCGGCTGCCAGTACAACTGGTAATTCGCCAGCTTTAGGTTTAACGGCATCAAACAATGACACAGTTCGCTTAACAGCTTCGGTTGCCAGAGTGTTAATTGCCTCGGGTGTAAAGAATTCAATACCACGGCGACCTGAGTAGTCAAAATAATTTTGCTCTTTCTGGCCATTTTGCTCAGCCGTTACACTTACCGATAACTGTGCCATTGGTTGGTAATCACAAGTCATAAGGCCTTCGGAGTTGGCAAACAGCACGTAAGAAGTTTCGTCGTTAAACCATACATTTGATTTAATTACACGGCTGTCCATAGCAAAAACTTTATCATTCACCTGCTGCAGATATGGTATTTTTTCGTTGATAGATATTTCTTCCCATGGCGTTTTTATCATGTAGTAGCTGGGTAGCTTTGGCGATTCGAATGCAACAGGCTCAACGGTGGCACTGCTGTTGGCAATGTTAGCTGCTGTGCGGGCAGCTGACTTCATAGCGTTTAAACTAACCTCCTCGCTGAATGAATAACCGGTTTGGTCGCCTTTTAATACACGGATACCAACACCAAAGCTGATGTCGGAGTAGGCTCTGTTAACAGCATTGTCTTCTAAACCAATGTAATTGCCAATGCTGTGCTGGAAGAATAAGTCGCAATAATCGCCGCCTTTTGACAGGCCTTCTGCAATGATTTGCTGAATCATCTGCTCGGTTACACCAAAGTGCTCCAGATAGTCGTGAATAGTCATGTTACCTCCGATTTTTGCCGGCCCGGTTGTGCAACCGGAAAGAACGTGGGGAAGAACAGCTGCACCAACAGCTGTTACCGCTCCGGCCTTTAAGAAATCTCTTCGATTAATAATTGCTTTCATTTTCAAAGATTTTAGGGCAAAGCAACAGAAAAGCAAGGCTGCTTTGCTCATGGGTTTGTAGATAATAAGGCTATAAAAATTCTGACTGCAAATGCAGATTTACATTTGCAGCAGAATAAAATAAGCTAATAAATGGGACAGATTAGCTTTATGTTGTTTAAAGATATTTTTTATTGATGTGAAAAACAAGCAACTATGTTGGTGAAATTTAATACTATCAACTACAGGCGATGAAAAGTATCGCCAACAAATTGAAGACCATGAATGATGTTTGTGCGCCAGTAGGTCCAGTTATGTGCCCCTTCGCGAATACGAAATTCATGCTTAATTTTTAAGTCGTGCATTAATACATGCAGGGCTGCATTGCCTTTATACAGGAAATCATCATCACCGCAATCGATATAAAACCTTACACGTTTAACCTTGTCAATAGGGTTGTTTTGAAGCGTGTTTAGGATATTATAGTTCATCCAGTGTTGGGGGAGTTCGCCTTTCTTGGTAAGCGGACCATAGATGGGTTCAAACCATGCTTTGTTGCCTTCCTGCAAATGATGCTTCATTTCTTCATTGGTATAAACGGCTGCACTAAATGCTGCACAGGCACCAAACATTTCAGGATGTCGGATGGCGTATAGCAATGAACCATTTCCACCCATTGACAAACCACTAATGGCTCTGAATTCTTTTTGCGAACGAATGCGGTATTGCTTCTCCACCTGTGGAATGAACTCTTCAAAAAACATGTCCTCGTAGCGGTCGTTGCCGTCAAATTTATTAACATACCAGGTTACTTTGGCATTGGGCATAATAATGATCATGGGCGGAATAAGCCCTTCTTCGATGGCTTTGTCGGCTGTGCGATTGACTTCTCCAAATTGCACCCAGGCTGTTTCATTATCACTGTAACCATGCAACAGGTATAATACGGGGTAGGCGCGCTCCGATGATTCGTAGCAAGGCGGCAGATAAACTGAATAGTTAACATCATAGCCGGTTATTTTACTTGCGATAGATTGGCCTTCGATTACTTTGCCTTTAGGTGTTTGGGCGCTGGCACTGATCGTAACTAATACAATAGCCAGAAGAAAAAGTTTTTTCATGGTATTAAATATTTTAGAAAACCTAAGATAAAAAAAAGGCGCTTACCTGTTTAAGGAAGCGCCTTGTAATATTTAATGATGATTTATTTTACCACAGTTTTTCAGGGTAAATGCCATTAGCAATCAGCTGATTCAATTGCTCTTGCACCATTGGTTTGTCTTCTTTGTAAGTCACTCCAAACCACTTGGCATCGGTGCGTATAACTTTTGTACTGGCTTCACCTTTTTTAATTAACCCATCAACCACCGCATTAAAGTAAAATTCAGATTTCATCTCAGTTCCTTTCTCTTTCAGGAACTCAACAAAGGCTGTTTCCAGATGCTGGAAGTACTCTGGTTTGAAAGCCCAAAAGTTCATTGACACGGCTTCACTGCCAGTAAGCTCAGTTTTGCTATCTTCTTCATAAAAGAAGATTTTATCGCCTTCATAACCAATTTTGGTGCGCTCGGTAATGTTAACCAGATTGCCATTGACATCAGTCTCACAAACACCTCTCGATACAGTTCCATGCTCTGATAATGTGTTGTTCAAAGCATAACCTACCATGGCATATTCATTGGCATCTGCACTCTGAGCTACAAAATCGAACACCTGTTTATAGGCTTCTCTACCATAAAAATCATCTGCATTAACAATGGCAAAAGGTTCGTTGATAACATCTTTAGCCATCAGTATGGCATGGCCTGTTCCCCATGGCTTTTCACGACCTTCAGGTAAAGAGAAACCATCAGGCAGGTCGGTTAATTCCTGAAACACATATTCCGTTTTAATTTTTCCGGCCAAACGGGGTTCAAAGCGCTCCTTAAAAGCTTCGGCAAAGGACTCGCGAATTACAAATACTACTTTTTCAAAACCCGACTGAATGGCATCATATACTGAATAATCAATAATTGATTCGCCATGTGGCCCCAGTTCATCCATTTGTTTCAAGCCTCCATAGCGGCTTCCCATTCCTGCTGCTAAAATCAAAAGTGTTGGTTTCATTTTGTTTTCGTATTTGCGTGTGTTAGTATTCTATTAGTTGTGTTGCAATAATCACTTAGTGCATGATTAAAATTTTACGAAAGACAAAAATAAGGATTATTTCTTATTATTTCTTTCAAAATCTTTCTTTATTCCCTCATATAACCAATTGGCCAATGCTTGTCGGTTGTCTGCTATCACAAATCGCTGCTGATCACGATAATTTTGAATATTACCCAATTCAATGAAAACCGATGATGGTGTTGTGTGGCGCAGTAAATAAAGATTGCGAGTACTGACAGTACCTGAAAATCCCCTTGAAGGCTGGTGTTGCTTGTATTTTTCGTCAAAGGTATCGCGGAGCTGGTAAGCCAGATTTTTCCCGCCCGAGCTATTTTTATGGTGGTAAAAGAAAACATCAATCTGTCGCCGTTTACTTCTGCTGTCCAGGTGAATGATGATGCAGCGTCGGTAGGCTTCGTTATCTTTCTTATAAAGCTTGTTAACTTCGCGGGTGCGTTGTTTTAATCGTTGGTTCTGATCTAAAGGTATTGTTTCGCTACCGCAAGTTTCATGGTTATCGTATTTCAAGATTTGCTCGTCGCGGATACCGTCATCTTCATCCTGTATAATTAAATGAACTTTAGACCCATTCTCCATTAATTTTTTGGCTAAGCGCAAGGTGATATCATAGGCATATTCATCTTCGTGCAGTTCGTGGTTGCCATACTGACCAATGGCACCAGGATCGGGTCCTCCATGACCGGCAACAAGGTAGAATGCTGTTCCTTTCATGTCATTTGATTCGAGTGGAAAAAACGCTCTTTCTTTGCCAAATAGTGGTTCGTGTAATTCGATAGTTGTTGAAGGAATCAAATAGGCATGGTGTGCTAACAGCGCATTGTTTTTGCCAAATTTTCCTTTGTTGAGATCAATAAAGGCCTGCTGATGTTCTTGCGGCGATAGGTTGTGGCGGATCAGGAAACTGTAAAGTCCTTCACCTGGTTTGGGTTTATCTGTTGCTAATTCGTTTGTGCTTTGAGCTAAAATGGCAAAGCTGTATAGCAATGCGCCAATAAGTATGATGTATTTTTTTATAACTACCTTATTCATGGGCTACAAAAATAAGTTTTTTCGTTTTTCGGCCATGAATAAAAGAAAGGCATATCTGATTTATTTACAGATAGCCTTATTTACGCGATGAATTTTACATCTTTGATGATTATTTTTAGACCTCTAACATGATTATCATGCATAAAGAATCATTTTTGAAGCAGAAAAAAGATGTTGCCAAATGGATGCGTCGTTTATATAAGAGGGGGCTGACCACCTCTTTGGGCGGAAATATAAGTATGCGACTGGATGATAATCATATTGCCATTACGGCATCGGGAACCGATAAAGGCAGGATTAAAAGTAGTGGTATAGCCATTGTATCGATGGATGGTGAACAAATTGATGGACATCAGCCCATAAGCATGGAAACAGGGATGCACCTGGCTATCTATACTGCAAGAAATGATGTGAACGCCATTGTTCATGCGCATGCTCCAATGGGGAGTTTGTTTGCTGTTGTTTCGCGTGGTGTTAATACATCGTTACTGGCGGAAGCATATACCATTTTAGGTCAGCCCAAGCTTGCTGTATATGCAGCGCCCGGTTCTGAAGAGCTGGCAATGAATGTTGCTAAAGTGGCCATGAATACGAATGTTGTTTTGATGGCTAATCATGGTGTTTTAGCCGTAGGGAATGGCTTACTCGAAGCTTTCGATAGAATTGAAGTGCTTGAGAATGCCGCTAAAATGACTTTTCTTACCTCTTTGATAAACGAAAAAAGAGAACTGACAACTGAGCACTTAGTTGAGCTGAAGCGCCTGTTTGGATAATTTTTATGACAGGTTATTCTCTGATAAAGCAGTTGTATGACTCTTTTTAACTAAAAATTTCGTTTGCAAACGAAAAAAATAGTTGATAAAACGAAATAGTTAGTTATATTTGTTTTGTCAATACAATCATGGTACAAAATTTTAATGCAGAATAATGATTTCGAAACGATTAACAAAGCGCGAAGAAGATGTGATGAAGATATTGTGGGAAGCAGGTAAGGGATTTGTAAAGGATTTGCTCAAGCAACATCCGGAGCCTAAACCGCACTATAATACCTTTAGTACTATTATTCGCGGTCTCGAAGAGAAAGGGTATGTGGCACATAATTCATATGGCAACTCCCACGAATACTATCCTGCGGTTAGCAAGGAGGTATATCGTAAGTTGTTTATTAAGAATGTGGTGTCGGATTACTTTGAGTCATCTTACAAAAATGTGGTATCCTTTTTTGTGAATGAGGATAAGCTGAATGTAGATGACCTGAAAGAGTTAATTGAATTAATAGAAAAGAAAAAACAAGACTGATGGATGCTTTTCTCGAACTGCACGTAAAGTCCGCTATTATCATTGCCATATCTGTATTGGTGTATTTAGTGTTTTTGGCGCGCGATAGTTTTTTTCAACGTAACAGAATTTGGTTATTAACCACTTTGTTTGTACCATGGTTGATGCCATTATTGGCGATGCCCCTGTGGTTGAAAGAATTATTGTTTAAGCCTGAAATTAATACTGAGCCGTTGGCATTGACATTTGATGTGCCGGTGACACAAATTATGGCAGCGCCCGCTCCAAATCCTATTAACTGGATGAACTGGGGACTGGGATTTTATGCAGTGGTGAGTTTATTTTTCCTGATGCGCTTGTTATGGGGGTATTACAGTATCAGTCGCTTAAAGCAAGGCGCGCGTGTTAGCTCTTACAAAGGTTACCAGTTAGTATTGCTTAATGATGGTGATGTTAATCCCTTCTCATTTTTCAAAACTATTTTTATGCCCGCTCATTTGGAGAGAGACAAGCATGGGCGTATGATTTTGGAGCATGAACGCACACATTGTGCACAGTTGCACTCAATTGATATATCCCTGGCCGAATGGTTGCTGGTAGTTCAATGGTGGAATCCGTTTGTTTGGTGGCTGCGTAAGCTGATAGCTCAAAACCATGAATATTGTGTTGACAACGCGATGGTGCAAAAAACAAAGGAACCACAGGCTTATCAGTATTCGTTGCTGAACCTATTGCAAAGCAACAGAGGGGTGCAATTGGTCAATAACTTTAATCAAAGTTTAACGAAAAAACGAATTGTTATGATGAATAAAAAACATACCAGCCTGATAGTTGGATGGACAAAGAACCTGCTGCTGATTCCGCTTTTGGGTTTGGCTCTGCTGGCCTTCACTAATCCCGATAAAACAAATAACGTTATAAGTGCAGAGGTAGATGCAAAAATTGAGAATACGAATGACTTAAGAAACTTTATTGCCCGAAGTATCAAGTATCCATTGGTGGCTCGTGATGGTGGTGTTGAAGCGACGGTGACGGCCAATTTTAGTGTGAATAAAAAAGGCAAAATTACAGAAGTAGCCATTGGTAGCAAACCTGGGGCTGTTAAACTTGAAAATGTGGTAGTTGTTGCTTATGCCGGTGAAACAGAAAAAACCAAACAACTGGAAGTTTCGCCAGAGAATGGCAAATTAGCCTTGGAGGATGAGGTGGTAAGGGTTGTGCAAAAACTCCCCCTTATTAATGATCCGGGACTTCTAGGCAAGCAACTGCAAATGGATTTTGAATTCAAGCTGCAACGGAAAGTAGGCAAAAACGATAGTAGTCGCGCAGAGGACTGGGAGGGACGAACAACTAAACTGACCAATTCTAAAGGCGAGGAGTTTGAACTTGTAGCTGCAAATGGACGTATTAAACTGGATGGGCCAGCCAGCAATCAGCCTGTTTTAATACTTGACGGCAAAGAAGTGTCAATGAAGGAAATAACAGCTTTGGATTTGAATGAGGTAAAAGCCATTGGTCATTCGCCTGCTGGCAATCCGATTAAATATCTTTCGTCAACACCCGAAAATGGGGCCTTTATTATCCATACTGAAGCTTTTCTGGCTGAAAAACTAAAGGCTGGCAAGGCTTATGCATCAAGTGAACCTTCGATGTATATTGTTGATGGCAAGGAGGTAGATAAGGAAGTGTTTGGTAAGATTGCTCCGGAACAGATTGCAAGTGTGAATGTACTTAAAAACAACGCTGCAACCGATAAGTATGGTGACAGGGCTAAAGATGGTGTTGTTGAGATCACAACTAAAGGCAATGCTGATGCAATGCCATTCTTTAAGTCAACGGATAAGGTGAAGATTAGTTCCATGAAACTGAGTGTCACTGCCGATAATGGTGAAACTCCACTATTTGTGGTTGATGGCAAAAAGCAGGAAAAGAGCGAGGTGGATGAGCAAAACATTGAGTCAATAACCGTGCTTAAGGAGCAGTCAGCCATTGATTTGTATGGAGAAGAAGGTAAGAATGGGGTAGTTATTATCAATACGAAAAAGGGAAAGTCACTTGATATGATAAAGGATGGTGAAGTGAAGATCAACACCACTAAAGACGATCCGCTTTATATTGTAGACGGTAAAAAGTACTCGGGAGGCGGTGTTGTTGACGCTAAGGATATTGAATCAGTTAATGTTCTTAAAGGTGATGCAGCGATTGATTCGTATGGCGAAGAAGGTAGAAATGGGGTTATTCTTATCAATACTAAAAAAGGAACGGTTGAGCATGATGATGTCGTAGTATCGGCTGAAACGGTTGATATAAAGCCTAACGATGCTGAAGAGGTAGTAGTGGTTGGTTACGGATCAATGAGAAAGGGAAATTCAGCTGCGATGGATAATATTCTGGTTCGTCGAGGAGAAAAGGCAGAGACTGTTCGTATTAAAGGCATGTCGGGCGAACAGCAACCCTATGTTATTTTAGATGGTGAGGAATATACGGGTTCTATGGAGGATTTAGATTCTGAGAAGATTGAGTCCATCTCAGTCTTAAAAGATCATTCTGCTGAATCGCTTTATGGTGATAAGGGTAAAAACGGCGTTATCATCATCGAATCGAAAAAATAAAAAAAGTAAGGTGCTGGAAGCTACTTTTGAATAGCTAGCTTCCAGCAGCTTGCTTATTCATCTTCAACCTGAATGCTTTTTTCATCGAAGGACCAGGCTCTGAAATAACCCAGAATACCTTTCCCCAGGTTGGAGGCCGGATTAAAAGGCGTTGAACTGCCACCTCCACGCTGGTCAATTATTTCATCGAGTTGAGAATAATAATCATAGGTACCCTCATCAATTGAATAAGCCTTTACGGTTACAAAATCGTCCTTAGTAAAAGAAAATCTGAGAGGTGAGAATTCAATTAATTCATCATTAGGAAAAAACTCATGTGACCACAAGCTATAGGTTTCCTCTTTATCAGAGCTGTTCAGGTAATATTTTACTAAGTAATAGTTGTCTTCCTGTGGATTGTTTTTAAGTACTATCTCTAAGTTGTATTCGTCTTCGTCAGAAGAGCCAAAGCCGTCGAATTTTGTGTAGCTGAGGTCAACAATTTGAGTGGGTGTCATAAGTCTGCTACTGCCAGCGTAGAACTTGTCATCCACTTCAACAGATAGCTCATATTCAATGCCTACTTCGCCCAATAAGCTCTGTCCGATGTAATATCCATTGCCAACATGAGAAAGTATCTCGCTTGTGCCCCTTGTATTCGTTATCTTAATTGTAGCATTGGTCTCGTAGATTGGCGGTTCATCAGCAAAATAGCTGGTAGTATAACTTAGTTTTACAGTTGCCGGACTATTGAGGCTAATGACACCATCAATCGTTAGCTTAGGTTCTGCATCATTGAGTGTTATATCAATCACTTCTTCGCAGGATGCCAATACCAGGCTGATAATTAACAGATAGTTTAGGCCGAATATATATTTCTTTGTTGCTTTCATAGGTAGTCATATTAGAATTTAAAATTCCATGTTACGGAAGGGACAATGCCGAACAAGCTTAATTTAACAGCCTCTGTGATATTTGGATTCGTTTCATTCTCGCGAAAGTTAATGGTGTAGGCATTCATCCGGTTATACAGGTTGTAAAGCGAAAAGTCCCAACTTGACTGTATACGTCGTTTGCCTTTGCCTTCCAGGTGTATGTTTAAATCCAATCGATGGTAGTCAGGCATTCGATAGCCATTTCGTTCGGTATAATAGGGCACCTGATTGCCATCAAATTCGTACTTGCCACTTGGGAAAGTTACAGCATTCCCGGTATAAAAAATCCAGTTGGCAGAAACCGATAGGCGTGTGGACAGCTGATAGCTTGATACAATGGACACATCATGGGTTTTGTCATACGACGAGCTGTACCATTGACCGTTGTTAATGCCATCAATCTTATTCTCAGTGTTCGATAGGGTGTAGCTTATCCAGCCTGTAAATTTGCCATACTTCTTTTTCAGGTATAGCTCCAATCCAAAACTCCTGCCTTCACCCTGAAGTACATACGACTCGATATCTTCGTTAAGCATTACCTGAGTGCCATCCTTATAATCACTGATGTTGTTCATGGTTTTGTAGTAGGATTCGGCAGAAAACTCGAAGGTATTATCGAAGAAGTTTCGGAACCAACCGACTGAATATTGGTTAACTGTTGTTGGCTTAATATTATAAGTACTGGGAGTCCATGTGTCAGTTGGCTGCCCCGAGGTGCTGTTCGATAGCAGGTGCAGGTATTGAACCATTCTGTTATATGAGGCCTTAAAGGAACTTTGAGGCGTCAGCCGATAATTGATACCCAAGCGAGGCTCCAGGCCATAATAGCTCTGCATTATCTGGCCATTGCTGAAATACTCTTTGTCGATGATGTTATTGTCATCATCGTAAGTGATATTTTCGCCTTTGCCTACCTGGTTAAACATGGAGGCTCTCAGACCGTAATCCAGTACCAGCTGTTGACCAATCTTTTGTTCGTTACTAATGTATAGCGAAGATTCAAAGGCTTGTTTCTCGGCTACTTTTATGTCAGAGATGGATTGATCTTCAAATAAAAATTCGCCCGGATAGAAAATGTGATAGGTGCAGTTAAGCCCATATCTAAGTGTATTTTCAGGACTGGCGTACCAGGTAAAATCCTGTTTTAGGCTCACATCTTTAATGCCCGATTGCATGCTCCCATTATCGCCAAAATTAAAGCCATAATCGTATTCGCTGTATAGCGCCGTAGTATTCGAAAAAAGTTTGGCACTAAACAGATGGTTCCAGCGCAGAGTGGCTGTTGTATTACCCCAATCCATCCCCAGATCGTCAAAGCCAAAATCATCTTTACCAAAGTATCCGGAAAGAAACAGACGGTTGTTATCATTTATTTTATAATTGAGTTTGGCATTCAGATCGTAGAAATACATTTTCGTATCCCCATCAATTTGGTTGGCACCCTTCGCCATCAGGTCGGCATAACTGCGGCGCCCCGATATTATGAATGACACTTTATCTTCAACTACCGGGCCTTCTATGGTGATGCGCGATGCCAAGAGGCCAATACCTCCTGAACCTTGTAGCTTTTTCATGTTCCCGTCTTTCATGGTAATATCGAGTACAGATGCTGCTCTGCCACCATAATTCGCCGGAATGCCGCTCTTGAATACGGTCATGCCTTTAATGGCATCGGCATTAAAAACCGAGAAAAAACCCATCAGGTGCGAGGCGCTGTAAACAGGCGCTTCATCCAATAAAATCAGGTTTTGGTCGATAGAACCACCTCGCACGCTAAAGCCATTACCGCCTTCAGATACTGTGCTAATGCCTGGTAATAACTGGATGGTTTTTAACACATCGCGCTCACCAAAAAGTACCGGGAGCTTATCAATGGTTTTCATGTCCAGTTTTTCGCCAGCCATTTGTGTTGAGGTAATGTTCTTGTCCTTCTTTTCGGCCTTTACCACCACCTCATTTAAAGCAGTTTCATTGGTTTGTAAAGCTATTTTAATGTTTTGATTTGTATTAAGAAGTAGTTGCTTTTGCTGGGTTTTATATCCAACAAAACTAAAATAGATGGTTTGTTGACCAGCTGGCAAAGTGAGCGAATAAAAACCATAAGTATTGGTCATGGTGCCGATCATTTTATCTGCCGTGTATATGGTAACACCAATCAAAACTTCCCCCGTTTCAGCATCGGTTACTTCGCCACTTATGGTGTATTTCTCCTGCGCAGTGACAAGTAGAACAGATAGCCAATAAAGTGCAATTATTAGCCATAGGTATTTTTTAAAATTCATTGATAAGATTTAGGTTGTATAATCTTAGATTACTTTGTTGTTACAATGCTTTAGCAATGTATTAAAAATTAATAGTGTATTTACACTAAACATCTCTCCACTGGCAAAAGTAGGCCTTTTATGCACCTATAGTTGTAAAAGGCTAATCAATCATGAAAAAACAGTGATGAATCAGTTGGTTCATTTAATGAAAGGGTGATGTGTCAGGCTTTAAAGGTCGGCCCATATTCTCGCCAGGGAGAAGCCTGGAGCATCTATTTTAAGGTCGAGAAAATAGCCAAAAGGAGTCTGAGCCACTTGATAGTCTGCATTTTCTAATCTGGATTGGGCATCATCAAATAGTTGCTTCGTAAAGTCAACCGAAGCTTTGGAATCAGAGAGGTGTGCAAATGAATGGAGAACAATGTTATTGGTGTTGTTTTTACGGGCGGCCCATTTCAGGTGATTGGCCAGCTTTTTTTCACGGCTTCTGACGCCTTTAACTTCATCACTTTGTTCAACCTGAATACATGCCAGAAGACAATCGGTAAAATTTTTAGGCTCACCTGGTTCCGGGGCATTCTCCAGATTTCTTTCTGAAGGCGTGTAGGCAAACTCTTTGGTATAGAAGATAAGTACTTTCATAGGGGCTTAATTATTGTTCTTTGCTAAATTAACAAAAAGATTAGTGATGAATAGAAAAAACAAGCGCTTAAGCGTTGTGAGTAATATCTGTAAAAGTATGTAATGTCTTCTTTGTTTTTGGACTCTTTACCGCTTGTATAATAAATAACATAAAGAAACTTGGTGGTGTATTAGTGATCTTAGAATTTTCTTAAGATGTGTTTTTGTTGTTTCTTTATAAAACATTAGCACTCCAACATCATTTAACAAATGTTATTGGGAATTATTAGTTGAAAATTATCTTAAAACCATGCAAAAGCGTAATTTTGGCCTTTCTTGATAATAACTTACACACCATGAGCAATAGAAAATTACTTCTGTTCCTATTTACTATATTTAGCATACTAGCTTGTAAAAAAGAAAAAGAACCTGACCATCCGGCAGTTGTTGTGGCATCAGTCGAAAGAGAAGATGTAAAGCTGTTTGGCGAATACGTTGGTCGCATACGCGCCTATCGTTATGTTGAGGTACGCGCCAGGGTTGAAGGTTACCTTAACCAAATGATGTTTGAGGAAGGAAAGCGGGTAGAACAAGGTGAGGTTTTGTTCTTAATAGATCCATCTCAGTATAAGGCACGTATGGACAAAGCTGAAGCGCAGTTAAAGCGTGATATAGCTTCGTTTAATAAGGCCAAACGCGATTTGGAACGTCTCAGACCACTCTATGAGCAAAATGCTGCCAGCCGCCTCGATTTGGACAATGCAATTGCTGCTTATGAAAGTGCCGAGGCTAATGTGGCTATGAGTAAAGCCGATTTGGCTCAATATAAACTCGAATATGATTTTACTACTGTGCGCTCACCGTTGCATGGGTATATTAGTGAGCGTTACGTGGATATAGGAGCCCTTGTTGGTCCGGGTAACAATTCACTTTTAGCGACAGTTGTACAAAGTGATACGGTTTTAGTTGATTTCAAAATGACCGCATTGGATTACCTGCGAAGCCGTGAACGTAATGTTAATATCGGGCAAACGGACAGTACACGCTCGTGGCAGCCAACAGTAAGAGTGACTTTAGCAGATAACAGTGAGTATCCGCTGGAAGGTGTGGTTGATTTTGCCGATCCTCAGGTAGATCCCAAAACTGGTACTTTTGGCGTAAGAGCCGAATTGGCAAATCCTAACCAGGTGCTATTGCCGGGGCAGTTTACCAAGGTTAATTTCCTGCTGGATGTCCTTGAAGGTGCAGTAGTAGTGCCGCGCAAATCCCTTATCATCGAAAAGGGAGGAAGTTTTGTATATGTGATGAGGCGTGATAGTGTAGCTGAGAAGCGTTTTGTTGAAACAGGCCCCGAGATTGATAATAACGTGGTCATAGAACGAGGTCTGGGCTACAATGAAAAGATAATTATTGAAGGTCAGCAGAAAATAAATCCGGGTATTAAAGTGAATCCGGTAGCTCCTTCTAGCAATGACAGTACTAATGAGGATAAAAAGTAAGGCAAGATGAAACCAGGATTTTTTATTGAGAGGCCGGTCTTTTCATCCGTTATCTCCATTCTGATTGTGCTGTTGGGACTTATTGGCCTGATGTTTCTGCCCATCGACCAATATCCTAAAATAACACCACCGGTGGTAAAAATCAGCGGTTCATATCCGGGAGCCAGTGCCATAACCGTATCTCAGGCTGTATCAACACCTATTGAGCAGGAGCTGAACGGAACACCGGGAATGATTTATATGGAATCAAGTAGCTCCAATTCGGGCAGTGTTTCCATCAATGTAACATTTGATGTGGGTGTTGATCCTGATTTGGCGGCCGTTGAAATTCAGAACCGGGTAAAACTGGCTGAGTCTAGGTTACCCGCCGAGGTGGTTCAGAACGGCTTAAAAGTAGAAAAACAGTCGGCCAGTCAGCTGATGACCCTCTGTCTGGTTTCTGAAGATCCCAAGTTTGATGAGATTTACCTCAGTAATTTTGCTACCATAAATGTATTGGATGTATTGCGACGCATACCAGGGGTGGGGCGCGTATCTAACCGCGGTAGCCGTTACTATGGTATGCGCATTTGGGTGATGCCCGACAGACTGGCGAGTTTTGGATTGACCGTGAAGGATCTGCAGGATGCCCTGAAGGATCAGAACCGCGAATCGGCCGCTGGTGAGCTGGGACTGCAGCCTATGGATGGCATTGATGTAACCATGCCTATCTCTACCAAAGGACGATTGGAGACCGCCGCAGAGTTTGAGCAGATCGTAGTCAGAGCCAACAGTGATGGAACCATCATCAGGATGCGCGATGTGGCACGGGTGTCGCTCGAGTCATCGTCGTATACACAAGAGAGTGGTATAAATGGGGGTAATGCCGCTATGCTGGCTATCTATCTTTTGCCGGGTGCCAATGCGGTTGAAGTGGCAGAAAATGTGCGTGCTGCCATGGAAGATATCAGTCGTAACTTCCCGGAAGGTTTAGAATACCTGATTCCGTTTGATATGACGGATTATATTACACAGTCTATTAAAGAGGTGTATGTTACCTTATTTCAGGCATTGCTGCTGGTGGTAATAGTTGTATTTCTTTCACTTCAAAATTGGCGGGCAACCGTTATTCCGGTTATAGCCGTGCCAATTTCTTTGATAGGCACCTTCGGTTTTATGCTGGCTATGGGATTTTCGCTCAATATGTTAACCCTTCTTGGACTTATTCTGGCTATTGGTATTGTTGTGGATGATGCCATTGTTGTGGTGGAGAATGTTGAGCGCATCATGGAAGAAGAGAAGATAGGGGCCCGTCAGGCCACTCATAAAGCTATGAAGGATTTGTCGGGAGCACTTATTGCTACGTCTTTGGTGTTGGCAGCCGTGTTTATTCCGGTAAGTTTTTTGAGTGGTATTACCGGAGAATTGTACCGCCAGTTTTCAGTGACGATAGTTGTATCAGTACTGATTTCAACAGTGGTGGCCTTAACCTTAAGTCCGGCTATGTGTGCCATTATTTTAAAGCCTGGTGATGCCAATAAAAATATCGTCTTTAGAACAATTAATCGCTGGCTCGATATAACGAACTCTAAGTACCAGGGAATCCTAGGTAAGGCAGTTGGAAATCCTAAACGTATGCTCGCTGGTTTCGGAATGGCCATGGTATTCATTTTTGTGTTGGCCAGAGTTATCCCGACGTCGTTTATACCCGAGGAAGATCAGGGCTTTTTTACAGTTGAAATAGAGCTAAATGAAGGAGCCACGCTGGAACGCACAAGAGTGATAACCGATTTGGTTGTAGATTATTTTCAAGAACAGGAGGCTGTTGAATTTGTGCAGAGCATAGCTGGTACTAGTCCACGCGTGGGGACCAACCAGTCAAGGGCTGAGCTGACTGTGACGCTTAAGCCATGGGACGAGCGCGAAGATGATGAGCTAAGTCTTCAGAGTGTTATCGATAAAGCCCGGGCAGACTTACACGATATACCAGAGGCTCGTTTCTTCTTTAATAAACCGCCTGTTATTCCAGGTCTTGGAACTTCCGGGGGATTTGAGTTGCAGCTTCAGGCCAAGGCAGGTGCCACCTGGGAAAATCTGGTTGATGCTACAGATACCTTGTTATTTTATGCCGGACAGCGCAAGGAGCTTAGTAATATCTCATCAGCATTGCAAGCTGATATACCACAGCTTTATTTTGATGTTAATCGTGACAGGGTGAAGCTATTGGGGATACCGCTATCAGATGTGTTTTCCACCATGAAAGCATTTCTGGGTTCGGTATATGTGAATGATTTCAATATGTTTAACCGAATCTATAAAGTATTTATTCAGGCCGAAGCGCCTTACCGTGCCAATAAAAATACACTTGGATTATTCTTTGTAAAGGGAGACAATGGTGCTATGGTGCCGCTTACAGCATTAGGCAATACTTCCTATACTACAGGGCCTGGTAACATAAAGCGGTTTAACATGTTTTCATCAGCTGTAGTAAGAGGCACTCCGGCAAGTGGCTATAGCTCTGGTCAGGCAATGGAAGTAATGGAGGAAATTGTAAGAGAGAAACTACCGGATAATATTGGTTTAGACTGGAGTGGTTTATCCTACCAGGAGAAGCAGGCCGGGGGCCAAACAGGCATTATTATGGCTTTGGTGTTCTTATTTGTTTTTCTGTTTCTGGCTGCTCAATATGAAAGCTGGCTGGTGCCCGTTGCTGTCATACTATCATTGCCAATTGCTGCTTTGGGTGCCTTTGCAGGTATCTGGGTAACCGGGCTTGAGAATGATATCTATTTTCAGATTGGGCTGGTAACCTTGATCGGACTGGCGGCGAAAAACGCTATTTTGATTGTTGAATTTGCAAAGGTTGAGGTAGATAAGGGTATGGATGTGGTGCAGGCCGCGCTTTTAGCTGGTAAGTTGCGATTCCGACCTATCGTGATGACTTCACTGGCTTTTGTATTAGGCATGCTGCCTATGGTGCTGGCTACAGGTCCTGGCTCAGCCGGGCGTCACTCAATTGGAACAGGGGTGTTTTTTGGTATGCTGGTAGCCATTACAGTTGGTATCGTGTTAGTACCATTCTTTTTTGTGATAACATATAAGGTAAAAGAGTTATTTGCTCAAAAATTAAATAAAGCAGGGGGTAATGAAGAATAATAAACTGTTTTACACAATGCAGCAAAAAGCAGTTGTTTTGTTGCTCATCGGCCTGATAGCCCTAGTTTCTTCATGCAAAGTGGGAAAGAAATATGTGAAGCCCGAATTAAACTTGCCTGATAAGTTGGAGGTGATGAGTATCGATTCTACTACTATTGATGATTTGCAGTGGTGGGAATTATATACAGATACAGTGCTGCAGCAATTGGTGTATGAAGCGCTTGAAAATAACAAAGATGTGTTGATAGCCAGTGCAAGGCTAAAGCAATATATGGCGGCCAAGCGCATTGCTTCGGCTGATTTGTTTCCTCACCTAGGGGCAGATTTTCATGCCGAACGTGAGATGGAGAATTATGGTGGTAATAATGAGAGTGCGTCAACAGAGTTGGAGGTACGGGCATCGCTAACATGGGAAATTGATCTGTGGGGAAATATACGATGGGGCCGTGAGGCAGCTATTGCTGATTATCTGGCCACTGAGGAGGCCCAAAGAGCTTTGCAAATGTCTATTGTGGCCGAAGTGGCGGAAACTTATTTTGTGCTTTCAGCTCTCTATGATGAACTGAATATTGTACAACAGACATTGCAGGCACGTCAGGAAGGGGTGCGTTTGGCAGATTTGCGCTTTCGCGGTGGTTTAACTTCTGAAACATCTGTTCAGCAAGCTGAAGTGGAACTGGCTAAAACAATGACATTGGTGCCTGTATTGGAACGAAAGATACGCATATCTAAGAACAATATGGCGCTATTGCTCGGAACCTATGAAAGTGAATGGGTGAGAGGTAAAGGCCTGGATGAACAATACATACCAGATGAATTACCAGCCGGATTACCCTCAGAGTTACTGGAGAGAAGACCTGATATAAGGGCAGCCGAACAAAGTGTAGTTGCAGCGAATGCTATGGTTGGTGTGGCCACAACCAATCGTTTTCCCAGTCTGTCATTGACCGGACGATTCGGCCGTGAAAATGATGAGCTGGGTGAGTTTCTTAAGTCGCCATACTGGTTTATAGCCGGCGATGTGCTGGCACCAATATTTCAGGCTGGTAAGCTCAAAGCGCGTCAAAAAGAATCAGAAGCACGACTTGAGCAGGAAATTTATGCCTATCAGCGCTCGGTACTGCAAGCTTTCCAGGAGGCTAATACTGCCATTATGACCTTCAGAAAAGCAAAAGAGGTTTACGATGCACAGTCAAATCTTGAGGAGGCTACTCGCAAATACCAGAAGTTGGCCGAATTGCAATACCTGAATGGGGTTATCAACTATCTGGATTTATTAGATGCTCAGCGTAGTTTATTCGATGCAGAAATAAAACGCAATAATGCCCGGCGCGATGAACTGCTTTCAATGGTTTATTTATATAAAGCACTAGGTGGTGGTTGGAAGCTATAAGCAGCAATTTGCCAGTGCTTCAATAAAGCTAGTGTGGGTATTTTAGGACGCGAGAAATATTTCAATATTTCATATGTTAAATAATATTGACTCACTCGCTTTGTTGCGCTATATGTTTTTCTTTGTAGCTTTGATGATATTAAGTGCATAGCCACTCTGGTGATGTACTTGATAATAGATTTGCTGTTTATGAGAAGTGTTCTGAGAATTAATGCAATAATGTTGGTAGTTTTTTATGTCAGCACTATACAGGCGCAGGCAAGTGAAAAAGATAGTATTCAGCAGAAGAAAAATCTGAGGTTTAGTATCCTTGGTGGGCCTGGCTATACACCTGATTATGGATTGGTCATTGGAGGAAGCTGCCTTTTTACCTTTTCTACCAATGTGGCAGATACAGCCATGAAGCGTTCGGTATTGCCTGTTGCTTTTGCCTATATGACCAATGGGGGTGGCACTATGATTGTCAGACCACAATTGTTTTTTAATGAGGATCGCTTCCGGATTTTCGGCCAGTTCAGCATTAACAGTACCCTTGATAACTACTATGGTGTGGGGTATGAAACCAATTCCAGTACCGAGCGGGGAGAGGAAACCACCCAATACAGAAGTGTCGGGTTTAAGCTGAATCCGGTTTTTTTATTCCGATATAGTGACACAAACTTGTTTTTAGGAGCGTCAATTGACGCCGGAAAACGTTCAATGGAGGAACCCAGTGAGGGAGTTATCAACGATCCGCATTTTATTGCACAGGGAGGAACTACTGAAGGACTTAGTTTTACTAATGTTGGTATTGGTGCCAATATCAGTTACGATACCCGCGATATCCCCGCCAATGCATATTCAGGTTTGTTTGTTGAAGTTTCGGCGACGTATTACCCGAAGGCAATAGGAAGCACAATGGAATATGGTGTTTACAAGCTGGATTATCGTCAATTTAAAGAATTAAAGATGCTGGGAGAAAGGCGTGTATTAGCCTGGATGCTAAACGGACGATTTACTTCAGGAGATGTGCCCATCACTGAGATGTCGCTGGTTGGTTCGCCTTTTGACTTACGCGGGTATTATTTGGGGCATTATCGCGATCGCAATGCCTTAATGTCGGTGGTGGAGTACCGTCACATGTTTAATGCTGGTGATGAAACCCGGTTTAGAAGACTCCTTTCCAAATGTGGCTTTGTAACATGGGGTGGAGTTGGTTCTGTCAGTGATAAGTTTATGGATTCAAATCATCTGTTGCCAAACTATGGTGCGGGTTTACGTATTGAAGTGCAGCCACGCATGAACTTCAGACTGGATGTAGGTCGGGATCCGACAAATAAGCAAAACCTGATCTATTTTAACATGACGGAGGCCTTCTGATAATATGTCGATGAGGTAAAATTAAAAAGGCCACCTGTTGGCAGCCTCCATATGATTATACATTAATTATTATCTATTGTCTGAATTGAGAAATGGTTTCAACAACTGCTAAAACGATTGCTCCGCTTACAATGGCCAGTACGCCGATCAAGAAAAACTTTGCTAGTATCATATCATTTAGTTTTTAATTGTTTGTAACTGATATTGCAAGTGCCATACCAAAAAGAACGCCTAGGCAGGTGGCTTAACATTCTTTATCAAATCACTTGCGTTTTTAAACTTTTCTAACGATTGGTGAGCAATAGCTGTAGTATATCCTTCAAAAAAAGTCCCCAAGGATACCCTTGAGGACTTGACTATATGGTAATAAGTTTTGGTTATTAGTGACTTATTGTTTTGAAATCCACATTCTGGTAGTGATGAAATGGCTACCATTTCCTACCTGACCATACTCACTGATTTGGCGCTGTATGGCTGCCTCGATGTTTTCTGTGTTATTCGTTCTTTCCGCGTTTGGATAGTTAATGCGTCGGGGACGGTGTCCCTCAGTATCACCTCCGTTATGGAAAGGTTGATTGGTGAATTCGCTGGTTGGAATCTCCACAGCAAATGCGGGATCTTCAACTTGCTCAGCTGTATACACAGGTATTTCGGTGAACTCAGTTCCCGGGTAAGGAATCCCTTGAGGGATGATTGACAGGTTGGTGCGGTTCCAAAGAGTAAACGCATCGTAAGCAAAAGTGGTCATTAACGATTTCCACCGCTCTCTCCAGATTAACTCCAGGTCAATGGTTTCATTCATTACCATGTCCATGTACTCAGCCTGCAAACCTTCATAGCTCAAATCTGTACCTTCAGTAGCCGATTGCATAGCCAGGTATGTTTGAGGCGAATTTGAACCTTTCTGGAAGAGAACAGGGTACTTTTCGAAGGTTAGCTCCATTGCCTTTTCAAGGTTGGAAGCCACATCGCCTGGCACGTTCCAGCCTCTTTCTTTTGCTTCAGCTAAAATGTAATATGACTCGTCGCCACCAAATACCACAATAGGTGCTTCTCTGTGACCAACAGTTTCAGGATTGATACCTGTTACTGTATGGTATTGAGCGTAGTTGGCAGTGGTAGCATTTAAGTCAACAAACCAGTCACCACCAACTTTAGTCAGGTCACCATCTTGTCCTTTCACAGCATACATGGCACGAATGGATAAAGACTCTGTACCACCAGCCTTAATTGGCATAAATGTGACAGGTTTCCAAGGCTCTCCAAATTGGGGTGCTTCTTCAAAAGCATCAAAATTGCTCATGCCTGTCCATGCCGACCAATCGTTGCTGTTAGTTACCTGCGAGGCCACATAAAAGATGCGGGGATCACGGTTTCTTTGTGCTAAGCGCAACCATTTTTCGCCCACATAAGTGTGTCCCCATTTGGTAGCGTTGGCACCATTGATATGGTTACCCCAGTCTCCACCGTTTACGCTGGTCTGAAGTATAAATGCATCTCCAATTTTAATGGAAGTGATGAAGCCTGCTCTGTTATTAGCTGCTTCTTCAACCGTTGAACGGGCCCATGATTCATCTGCTGCAGATGCATTCATGCCTAAGCGCATGATTAAAGAGTTGGCGGTTTTGGCCCATGCTCTGTTCCTTTCTGTCTCATCCAGATTACCAAAGAAGATATCATTTTTCGGCAGGAATGGTTCAGCATCGGTTTCCATCAGTATATCGCGGTGCTTCTTCAAGGAGTCTACCATTGACTTGTAGATATCTTCCTGGCTGTCAAATTCAGGATAGAAAGAACCAGTGTTATAGGCATTACCGGCGTCATGGTACGGTATATCGCCATACATATCGGTTAAGCGCTGAAATACGAATTGCATGGTAATAGTTGCAATCGATGTTTTAGCCGTATTGTCATTTTCTTTGTCAGTGTCAAGGTTCTTAAGCAATTGCACGCCGTTTTTTACAGCATCCTTATACATCTCAACATATTTGGCTTCGTTATATTGATCATTGTTACCCTCAAAGCCTTGGCCTGTTCTGTAAGCCGATTGCACAATGCCCGATAATGGACCAGCCATAATCATGTTGCCTCTTAATTCCTCGTGTGGAGTACCATTGTAGCGCATCCAAACACGGGTTAGTAGTAATCCCGGATCAATTTTCTCGCCCTGGTTAGGGTCATTGTTAATTCGTTCAAAGTCATCGGTACAAGCTGCCGAGAATAGCATTACGACAGCGAGTAGCATATATGTTATTTTATTTCTCATTGTTCTTAGAATTTAATGTTCAAGTTGAATCCATAAGTTGTTGGCAGGGCCATGTTACCCATTTCAACACCAGCTCCACCATTGGCAATAGAGAAGGTAGCTTGCGGATCGATGTTATCAGTAGCACGCCATACATAACCCAGGTTTCTAACAAATAAACCTGCTGAAGCACCTCTCATGAAGTTAACATTGTCGAACAGCTTCGATGGTAAGTGATACGTTAAGTTGATTTCCTGGATAGCCACATATGAAGCGTCATACACAAATTGCTCATCCACATTGGATACTGATTGGTAGAATTCCTGTGGGGTTGAGCTGGTACCTTGTCCGCCAAGGACAGAAGGATACCAAACACCGCCGTCGTAGCCATCACGATCTAAAGTGGCTTGGTGACGACCGGTTGAGTAGGCCTGTGCCTCTGTTTGAGAATATACTTCTCCACCAAATTTAGCATCCATCACAAATGTAGCTGACCAGTTTTTGTACTGGAACTGGTTCACCCATCCGAGCATTACTTTATGGTAGGCATTACCAATTACGCCTAATCCATCATTGACCATTGGTCGGCCGTTTTCATCCAATAGGATGTTTCCGGCATCATCACGTCGGTAAGTAGTACCCATAATCTGACCGTATTCCTCGCCAGGACGAGCTACCACACTAACGCTTCCGTTTGTTTCAAATAAGGTTAGCTGGTTAACGCCTTCAGTTAAGCTAAGTACTTTGTTTTCGTTGTAAGCATAGTTAAGGGCAGTGTTCCAGTTAAAGTCCTTAGTTTTAACAGGATCAGCATAAAGGCTCATTTCAACACCGGCATTCTGTATAGCACCGGCATTGATAATGGCATTGTCGTAACCAGCTGATGGAGCTGTTGCAACGCGCACAATCTGATTAGTGGCTTTTGAGTTATAGTAGGCCACATCAAGTCCAAGGCGGTTGTTGAAGAACTTAAGATCCACACCAAATTCGTACGATTCGTTCATCGATGGTTTCAGGTTACGGTTGGGTACCGTACCACTGCCGATACCTCCACTCGGTGAATCACCTCCTGCACCTGGGTGCAGAACTCCATCGATATTATAGTATAAACGTGTGCGGTATGGATCGGTGTCAGAACCTACTTTGGCCCATGAAGCTCGCAGTTTACCAAACGATAACCAGTCAGGAGTATCCATTATCTCAGTAAACACAAAAGACGAACTAAGAGATGGATAGAAATAAGATGGTTGTGCATCTATTAAAGATGAAGCCCAGTCATTACGGGCTGATATATCTAAATACAAGAAGTTCTTGTAACGCAATTGCGCAGTTGAGAAAACTGAGTTGATGCGTTTTCTGTTGTAATTAACAAAGCTGGTGGTTACTTCACCAAAACCAGGCTTTTGCATGGAAGGGTCCGAAAAACGCTCGTCAAAGATTTGACGCTCATCAAATTCCTGGTCCATACGGGCTGCACCCACATTTACCGTGAATCCCCAATCGGCAAAATCTTTGTTGTACGACAGCATACCGTCGATGTTGGTCTCTGAGTTGATGGCACGCACCTCAGAAGCTCTACCTTGTTGGTAATGAGGTGTACCAATAGGCCAAATAGACTGCTGGTTGAAGAACGTTTTGTCATCTCCGTAACGAACCATTACACTTAAGTCGTTGGTGAAGTTATACTTCGCCTGAGCCATTGACATCACCCGGTCTTTATTATACAAGTGGCTTACTTCATACAGGTTCCAGTATACATTCGAATTCAGGTTACCAAAACCAACAGGTAATCCTGTTACCGGATCTTTGTAGTTTCTTAAGTCTGATAATGGCACGTTGTTAGGTGTACCCATCAGGTTAGCCGAGAAAGGCGTGTTGCCAATCATGGCATTGGTTGAATTCTCATTCACATATGATATTTTCCCCGTTAACTCCAGCTTGTTATTCATTGCTTTTGTTGAACCGTTCAAGGTCAATGTGTTTCGGTTGTATTCTGTATTTGGCAACATGCCATTGTTATGCAGGTTACTATACGACATACGCAGAGTCGATGACTCGGTGTTGTGGTTAATAGCAACGTTGTTGCTGGTTGTTACACCTGTTTCATAGAAGTTATTTTCATTGTCGTAAAAACGATATTCCGAACTTTGCCCCCTGTAGTCGGTGTACTTGTTTACATCCGAATACCGGGCACCCCACATGCCGGTGTTGTCTTTGGCCTCTTGCATTGATGATGGTGCGTTGCCAAAGTTACCTTGTCCGTAAACGTTTTGCCAGTCTGAATAAATGCGGGCATTCTCAATAGTAGTAGTTGAGTTAAAATCGATGGTTGTACCTTGAGCACCTTTACCCGATTTGGTGGTAATCATTACTACACCATTAATGGCACGCGAGCCATACAAAGCCGTAGCTGAAGCACCTTTTAGTACAGAGATGTTTTCGATGTCGTCGGCTGCAATACCTGACATACCGTTACCTGAATCGATACCTCCACCGTCTTTGTTATCAGCATTAGAGTACTGGCTGTTGGAGATAGGAATACCATCCACAACATAAAGTGGCTCGTTTGAACCATCGGCCAATGCATTACCGCGAATAATTACGGAAGTTGAACCGGCTGCACCTTGCCCTGTTGAGTTAATTTGCACACCCGACAGGCGTCCGGATAATGACGACATTGGGTTGGCTGCTTTTGAGCTTTCGAAGGCCTCATCGCCTACTTCAGCAACCGAGTAACCCAGCGCTTTCTTTTCGCGTTTAATACCCAAAGCTGTTACCACCACATCTTCCAGCAGCTCCGAGTCATCTCCCAAGGTTACGTTAATAACGGATTGGCTTCCAACAACAATCTCCTGTGCCTCAAAGCCAATGAATGAGAAGACAAGGGTTGCATTGTCATCCTCAATTTCTATCGCATAATCTCCGTCAAGATTAGTGACAGTCCCATTCATCGTTCCTTTAATCATGATATTTGCTCCCGGTAATGGTTCCCCGTCATCAGAACTGACACGGCCTGTTATAGTCCGTTGGGCAAAAGTATTGCCTGCCAACAGAACCAAAATGAGCACCCATAAACTTCTCATAAACTATAAATTATTTGTTAGATAAATTTTTTGTGTAATGGCTTATATACTCCACAGGCAGTTAGAAACCAGTAAAAGCATTAGCATTACGGTGTTATTTTAATTAGAATGAGCTAGATTATAGACTCATGCATCTTTCGATGCGTTTCAATAGAAAGGGGCAAGCCGATAAACAAAACACATGCCAATAGTGTATGTGATAATTAGGTACTTCAGTACCTTTAGGGGGATAAATTTTAGTATTTGTTAAGGAACAAACTAAGCCAGGTCTATTGTCAGTCGTTTGAAGAGCTTCAAAAACAGCGCAATAGTTTATAAGTAGTAGGGTGTATAAATGTTCAACGTTAAAGAAGATTAAAAAAAACGCAGAACCGTTAATATCCTTTTAACGGTTCCGCGTTTTTTATCGATCACTTGAATGCACCTGTTTTAATGCACAATTATTTCATTGATGGCAGAAGTTTGATAGCCGATTCGAACAGCCCTTGCAACGATTTTTCCCTTTTTTAGTATTATTGGTCCGGAATATAACTCCCATAAGTTAGTGCCAATATTGTTATCCTTTTGGTAAGCAATAGAAGCGCCGGGTGTTGCGCAGGTCATTGACACATACCGGTTCTCGGTAGTAAATCGGACAGCTGCCGTTTTCGGTTGAATGCCATTGGGCCACATCAGGTGAACCAGGTCGTGCTCGGGGATAAAGCCTTTGTCATTCATCTCCAGTTGCCATTGGCATAAAGCGTTTCTGAGCTCTTCCAGCTTATCCTGATAGTCAGGATGATTTGCCAGATTATGGACTTCATCCGGATCATGCTCCAAGTCATATAATTCTTCCCTGGGTAAGCTTTGCTGGAAGATATAGCTGGCATCACCACTTAGTTGACCTTGTTGATTAAGTGTAATCAATTCACGGGTCATCTCAATTTGCTCCCTGTAATACAGCGGATAGGTATAGGGCTGATCAAGCAGGTAGTTGCGAATGTACACATAGCGTCCATCCAGCACCGAACGGCTCATTTGGGTATGCTCATCAAAACGGTCGGCACTGCCAAAAGCATATGGATGCGCATTTTCGGCTTTGTATGAGCCAAAGAAGGCCTTGCCATGCATATAATCAGGTGGTTGAATGCCTGCCAATGATAAAACGGTTGGTCCTAAATCCATCAACGATACAATGTCATCCACAACCGTTCCGGCTTGTATTTTATCCGGAAAGCGAACGATTAAAGGAACTCTTAGTCCCGAGTTGCCCACAGCCCTTTTTTGTCGCAGCAGGGGGCCGCCATGGTCGCTCCAAAAAAAGATGATGGTTCTGTCCAATAAATCTTCTTCTTCGAGCTTTTGCAGCCATTCGCCAATTTGTGCATCCAGCTCTTCGATGTTGGCGTACTTGCGTCCCACATCGCGTCGAACGACCGGAATATTGGCGTAATAATCTGGTATGCGTATCACATTGGTATCAACGGTTAATGGTTCGCTTTGGCGTTTCCATATTTGCGATTCGTGGGTGATACCATGATTGAATACGGCAAAAAAGGGTTGTTCTTTTGCTCGGTGCTGATAATGGGCATCATTACCCACTTCATCCCAGGCGGTGATGGGGCAGTTAAATTGGTAATCGCACTTGGCATTATTGGTACAGAAGTAACCCGCTGCTCGCAGGTATTCAGTGAAACAACGGACCTCTGCTGGTGGCACCACCGAGTATTGGGGCACATTACGGCCTGTTTTATCTTTTACTTTAATGCAGGTTTCATAATGTTCCTCTTCGGGCGTATGAAATCCCCAGTGATCGCCTGTTCGCATGTTATGCGCCCCAATGCTGATGGGGTACATGCCCGTTATAATGGATGAGCGGCTTGGGGCGCAAACACCCACTGTGGCATAGGCCTTACTGAACAGGATACCTTCTTTGGCCAGCCGGTCTATGTTGGGTGTTTCAATACCACTGGTACCATAAGCACTCATAATGGGCCCAATATCTTCACAGCTTAGCCATAGAATATTGTAAGGCTTCTGAGCGCTGCCCTGAAGGCTATATGTTACAAGTAATGTAAAAAACAGGATGTATTTCAGGTGTTTCACTTTCATGCCTTACTCTTTAATGAATTTGTGTATGCTGCGTTGCTGACCAATGCTTAGTTCAATAAAATAGATGCCCGAAGCCAAGTTAGAGATATCAACTGTATTTTGCACATCCCACTGACGTAAAAGCACCTGGCCTTTGGTATTCAGGATGGTCACTCTGCTAATGGCTTGCGATGATTTAAAGTACAATCTGTCAGTGGCAGGGTTGGGATATATCACTACCGACGGGCTATGCTTTTCTTCAATATCATTGGCTTCCGTTACGGTGGTATAGGATATTTTCAGGTCATCTATCCATACTTTATAGGATTGACCCGGAGTCAGACTCATGTTGTTGAAGTATAGAGCTAAGCGGTTGTTGGTGAGCGATACCGTATCGAAAAAGTACTGGTATTCGGTATTGAGGGCATGCCACTCATCAGCTTGTTCGGTAGCGCCTGTTTTTACCATATTTTGTCCTTCAGCATTCGTTCTGGCTTTGTATGAAACGATGAAGTGGCTGCCGCCAAAACTTTGCAGGTCGATGGTCTGCAGTTTAATCAGCTGACCATTATCGGCGCTCGCTTTGGGAGTGAATGTCAGCTCTAATGCCTGGCTGCCTTCATTATTGGAGTCATCCACCACCTTGGCTTCAAAACTATTAAGGTATTCACCTTGCCATAGGCGTTCCCACAGCGATTCACTATTTAACCAGTAATCGCCGTTAAAGGCATCATTTAGCTGGTAGTTTTCAAAATGCTCAATGAATGGAATACTTAATGCACCGGTTGACTGGCCGCTCAGAAAGTTATATTGCAAGGTCCACCAGTCGCCTGCTTTAGTTTTAAGCTCCTCCACAACAGCCGCATAAGCTGCCTCGTTTGCCAGGTTAGTGGTTTCCAGCGGGTCATTCTCATAGTCATACAGCTCAATGGCTTTAATGCACGAGGCATCCCAATCGCTCAAATCGGTGCGGTCGTTACTGCCTTGCATCCATAAGGTGAGACGGTAACGTTCTGTTCTGAATGAGTAGCTGGAGCCACCGCCTGAGCGGTATTCTGTAACAGCCATATCCTTATTGATTGATTCACCCATGAGAACAGGAGCGAGGCTTTCACCTTGTAACTTCGATGAAGGAATATCCAGGCCCGCCAGGTCGCAAAGTGTAGGATAGATATCTACAAACTCAACGGGTGCATGGTGCTGACCGCTGATGCCTTTGGGTGAACTGATAATAAGGGGAGCCCTGGCCGAATGCTCAAACTGCGTGTGCTTGCCCCACTGGTTGTGGTCGCCCAGGTGATAGCCATGGTCACCAAAGAGCAGGATAACTGTATTATCAGCCATATTTGTTTCTTCCAGCTTGTCAAGCAGCTTACCCACCTGCGCATCAATATAGGATACACAAGCATAGTAGCCATGCAGCAGCTGCCGCTGGTCGTCGGGCGTTAACAGGCCATCACCCAGGGTGGGATCGTTATAGGTCCAGGTGTCTGGTATATCATCGTAACCAATGGGTTCAGGTGTGTGATAGGCATAGTCAGGACTGCCCGTTGCTACTTTCTGAAAGGCAGCCAAGTCGATGCTGCTACGGTCGTACAGGTCCCAGTATTTTTTAGGAGCCACAAAAGGAATGTGTGGCTTTTTAAATCCTACCGCCATGAAAAAGGGCTGGCTGTTTTGGCTTAATACATCCAGCTTATTGAGTGCATCCAGGGCAATCTGTCCATCGGTATAGCCATCGTCATCAACACCTTCCGGACCTTGTTCGGTGGCTGTGTTAGCTCTCACCCGGTAATTGGTGCCCTGTACAAATGGCGGGTAATTTTCCGGATAGTTGTAGCTGCCCGGTTGTGTGTATGGCATCGACCAGCTGTAAATATCATGGTGCTCATCCACATTACGCGGATCATATATCTTTCCGCATCCGGCCGTTGCGTAGCCCTGATTACTAAAATATTCGGGCAGGGTAATCAAATCAGGTCGTTCCTCTCGTAATTGAGAGCTTAGATTACGGATGCCTGTGCCATCAGGCGTTTGACCAGTCATAATACTGGCCCGCGAAGGTCCGCAAACAGCCCATTGACAGTAGGCCTTGGTAAATACTACGCCTTGTTCGGCCAGTCGATCAATATTGGGTGTGTGTATCTGCGTTTCGCCATAGCAGTTTAATAATGGTTTGAGGTCATCAACGGCTATCATTAGTACATTGTACTCAGGTTTAATAGCCTTGGGTTTAAGCACCAGGAAATTAACACTGTATTTTCTGGCTTCAATCACATGCTTGTTGGTATAGCTTGCTTTATAAGGGGCAATGGTGGCAAAGTCATCGGGTCCTCCGCCAATCGTATTGCCCGATTGGCCATTGATATAGAATTTCTTGTCATTCGCTTCAATGCTGTTGGCATAAAACTCATGCCAGTAAATGTCTGCTTCTTCGGCATTAAGTGTTTCCAAATCGAGCTTAACGGTTTTTGCTGTGGCATTGCTGTTGATGATGATAAGTCCTGTTTCACCACTGCTGAAAGTGGAGGCATACACCTGTATATCGGCATTGTCCGATGAGCATTTCACCATCTGATCGCCAAAGCTGCGTTTAAAGTACTGGTAGGGGATATAACTCTGGCGGGGTGTATAATCAGCCTGAGCAGGATCATCCTTGGCCAGAAAGCCTTTACTTTCCTGAGCTGTCTCACTCCATTTCCACTCTGATACCCACAGGTCCACCATGCCATAGCCATGTTTGATGGCTTCAGCCAGTACACGCGTTACAAATATGCCATTGACCATGGTGCAGTTAACAGGGCCGCGCGAGTTAAACTCAGTCATGGCTACCGGGAAGTAATCGCGTGATTTATCGGTATACTTCTCCACGCAGTTGAGCAGTGTTGTATGCACACTCTCCACTTGAGGCACACTTTCCAATATGTTTTCAGCGGTGGCTTCCTTTACCGAAGTAAAGTAATTATGCACCACCAGAAAATCGGCATGGTTTTGCACTTCGGGGAGGAGGGTGCTGTTCCAGTCATCGTCTTCGCGGGTGACCACAGCACCCACTTTTATCGAGGAGTCAACAGCTTTCATGGCCTCGGCAAATACACAAAAATCTTCGCCATATTCTTTGCCTGTTGTTATAACGCCATCTATCTCGTAGCCTTCTTCCCAGCCGCCGTAGCATTCATTGCCAATTTCCCAGTATTTGATATTGGCATTCAGATCAATGTTAAGCTTGCGTACAAAACCGGCTGCATAGTCGGCGGCTTGCTGAACGCGGGCTGAACGTGTGCCCTCGCTGGTAATGCCATAGCGTGCATAAAAGTAATTAACCACCACAGTGGCTTCGCTGTTGGCATTGTTTTTAAATTCCACAAACAGCTCTGGTGTCATATTCGCACTTTTGGTGCCGTCAATGGGATTAAAGTCAATGCGGAAGTTGTTGGGAATGATGCCATCGTAGAAGTAGATATTGGAACCACTACCAGCCGGGTAACGCATGGAGCCAATACCAGCATTTGTGTACAGGTGTGTTCGGCTCAGCTGGTCGTTGCCATTGCGAAATGTGGTGTTAACGCCAAAGTGCGTGGGCAGCACTTTATTGATAATGGTGTTAGCATCAATACTAATGGTGGCATCGGCATTGCTGGCTTGTTTAAGCTCCATGGGTGTAGAAGTACCCGGCTCTGTAAATGATTTTTCCTGCCAGGTATCGTCAAAAAAATGGCGTTGGTTTTGTGCCTGTAACAGCAGCATAACAGGCCCCAGAAGTAAGCCGGCCAGTAAAAGCAGTAGTGATTTATTCATAGTGTGTATTTAAACTGATTGTATTAAAAGGTAAAGCTAAAAACGACTGCTTATTAGTATGTTATGGATATCGTTCTGCCTGGGTTGATAAATCGTTCCAGTCAACATTGAACCATTTTTACACCTTCGCGGAACGATTTGTCAACCACCTGCGTGTGCTTACCTCGATACCTTAGTCGGAGCAAATTTTAAATTCAATTATTATGAGAAAAATTTTTACTCTTTTATTTATCGGTTTAAGCGCAACTATATATGCGCAGACCAATCTGGTAGGCAATGCCAATTTTGAAAACGGTGACGATAGCTGGATTAACAGTGGTGCCGTTAGTCGTACCATTGTAACACCTGGGCATGATTCCAATCAGGCTTTTCAAATTGAGGGAGAGGTAAACAAAGGTGCACAGATTAAAGATGTAGGTGTGGATGTAACCGTTGATGCTTATGAAGTATCTTTTTGGGCCAAAGGAACAGCTGGTGAGATAGCGAAATTTAAAATTGTTTTTACTGATGGCTCAAATGAACTTGTTAAGGGAACATTTGCAGAAACTGATGTTTGGGAGTTCTTTAAGTATACCTATGAACAAACTGAAGTGAAGACGATTAGTAAGTTTATTTTGCAATGTGGTAGCGGTACAACAGCTGCTCCGATGACATTTGTTGCGGATGATTTGTTTTATGGCGTGAGTGCAACAGGCGTGGATCCGGTGGAACCGGTTACCCCTGATTATACCAACTTTCCGTTTACCGAAGATTTTGAGTCGGCGGATTACACCATTAATGATGAGCTGGCAAAGCAGAATGCAACAGATGGTGAATTGGATATGTGGCCTACAACCAATCCGCAAGTATTTGACCGTTTTTGGAGGGGTAATAATACCACTGAATATCTGGCGACTGTAGACGCCGATGCGGCCTCAGGTTCAAAGGCGATGAAAATTGCCATTACTACTCTGGAAGGCGCTGACTTCAGATTTAGAACAGTTAACATCCCTGTAGGGACCTATACTGTTTCCTTCAAAGCCAAAACAGATGCCAGCGGGGTTGGGGTTGCTAAATTAGGGTTTGTTGAAAACTCAGCCGAATGGACTGCGTTGACAGCGACCTACGCTACCTACTCTGGTTCTGCAGAAGTAGTTGCTAATCCTTCAAGCGGCGTAACACGTCTTATACTTTTTTATACAGCCGATAAAACAGTGACTGGCACACAATCCTATAATATCTGGATTGATGATATTACTATTGAAGAGGGTACAGCTACATCCATTGAAAAAGTGACGAGTGACATCGTTTTTTACCCCAACCCAATGCAATCGGAGCTTCGCATTATGACCGATGCCAAGGTGAATAAGGTAGAGGTGTTTAGCTTAACTGGTCAGAAGGTGGCAAGTGACTATACCGGCAGCAAGCAGGTTAATGTTGCCGGCTTGAGTAAAGGTGTTTACATTGTGTCGGTGGAGGCCGATGGACAAACCATACGTAAAAAAGTAACCAAGCAATAATATGCTGGATTGATTTTGCTAAAAGGCCTTTGAGAAATCGAAGGTCTTTTACGATTAATAACGTAGATTTATATAATGATAGGGAAAGCAACTTTATTATTTGTTGTGGCTTTAGTGCTGACATTAGGGGTTCAGGCCAAGCCGCGAAAAACTGACAGGCAACCTAATATCCTCATCTTTTATGTCGATGATTTGGGTTGGATGGATTTAAGCTGTCAGGGCTCTGAATTTTATGAAACGCCTGCCATCGACCAGCTGGCTGATGAAGGCATCCGCTTTACACAGGCTTATACAGCTCATCCGCGATGTGTGCCCGCACGGTACGGGGTGATGACAGGGAAATACCCGGCGCGGGGTCATGTGCCCGGTCGTGGTGGTTTAGTGGCCGATGATGTCACCATTGCCGAGGCCTTGAAGGAAGGAGGCTATGCCACATTCTTTACCGGTAAATGGCATTTGTTATTTAAGGATAAAGAAGGCAATATGCCCGAAATGCAGGGCTTTGATATTAATGTGGCTGGTGGTGCTGCCGGCTCACCGCCTACCTATTGGTATCCTTATCGCAAAGGTGAATCGACGCCTGCAGGCCGTAAGGGCTTGAAAAAAACAGAGATTCACGGGCTGGAAGATGGGCAGGAAGGTGAATACATTACCGACCGCCTCACTGATGAAACCGTTCAGTTTATGCAGCAGCATGTGCAGCAAAAGCCCGATGAGCCCTTCTTTGTATTCTTGTCGCACTATGGGGTACACACCCCCTTTGAGGCTAAACCCGCGTTGGTGGCTAAATACAAGAAAAAGCTTAAGTCGGAGATGAGCTATGACTTACCAGAGTACGAAAAAACCATTACGGGTGATACTAAGCTGCGCCAGGATTTTCCGGTGTATGCAGCTATGATTGAAAGCATCGACCAGAGTATGGCCAAGGTATGCCAGACATTGGAAGAGCTGGGGGTGGCTGATAATACCATCATCATTTTTACGGCTGATAACGGCGGGCTGTCCACTCGCGGTAATACGCGTCAGCTGGCCACCAGTAACTATCCTTTGCGCTACGGTAAAGGCTGGCTTTACGAAGGTGGTATACGCGAAGCTTTTATTGTGAAATGGCCCGGTGTAACGCCGCAAGGGCAGGTGTCTGACGCTTTGGTGACGGGTACAGATATTTATCCAACGGTGCTGCAAATGGCCGGATTGCCTCAACGACCCAAAGACCACATCGATGGTGTGGATGTTACAGGCGCCATTAAAGGCAAAGCATTTAACAGGGAAACACCCATCTTCTGGCACTCACCAATGGGACGCCCCACCAGTACCGGCGACCGCAACAGCACTGCCGTACGACTGGGCGACTATAAGCTGGTGGACTGGTACGATGAAGGCACCATCGAGCTCTACAATCTTAAAGACGATATTGGTGAGCAGCATAACCTGGCGGAGCAGATGCCAGAAAAGGCCGGTGAGCTGCATCAGCTGGTGAAAGAATGGCGGGCATCTATCGATGCCGAGATATTGGATCCATCAAAAAACAAGTGGTCGAAAAAGGCTGCACACTAATCACTGTTTGAAATGAAGAATTTTAGTAAGGTAATTATAATACTGGCCGTTATATTGAATTTGGCGGCCAGCTGTACGGCGCAAAAACAGCAACATACCAACATACTTTTTATTGCGGTGGATGATTTAAAGCCCATGCTGGGATGCTATGGCGATAAGGCTATTATTAGCCCTAATATCGATGCATTGGCAAAGCAGGGGGTGTTGTTCGAAAATGCCTATTGCCAGCAGGCTGTTTGTGCGCCCTCACGCGTGAGTATATTCAGTGGCTTGCGTCCTGACCAGACCAGGGTGTGGGACTTAAAAACCAATATGCGTGACGTGAATCCCGATGTGGTGACCTTGCCTCAGTATTTTATGCAACATGGCTATCAAACGGCCGGGGTGGGAAAACTGATGCACGGGGCTAAAAATAATGATCCAGGCTCCTGGACCATCCCGTATAAGGAAGATAAACACCTGCGTTATGCCGATGGTTATCAATATCCGGCCAATGGTAAGTACCAGGCAAAAGCTATTCATAAGGCTTACCGCGAAAGTCGTAAGCAAAAGCTGGACTGGAAAGCTACCAATCAGTATCTGAAAAGCAAAGGTTTGTCGCCATCGGTGGAGTGCCTTGATGTGCCTGACGATGCCTACGAAGATGGAGCGGTGGCTGTTAAAGGCATGGCTTTGCTGGAAGAGATGAGTAGTGATGATAAACCCTTCTTTTTAACATTGGGGTTTCATAAACCTCACCTGCCTTTTGCCGCACCTAAAAAATACTGGGATATGTATGACAGGGCAAGTATTGAGCAGGCGGCCTTTATGGATAAGGCCAAGGGAGCTCCTGAATATGCCTACCATACCTGGGGCGAATTACGCAATTACTCAGATATACCACAGCAGGGACAGGTGCCTGTTGATAAGCAGAAGGAGTTGATACATGGCTATAGGGCCAGTGTGAGCTATGTGGATGCGCAGATAGGCAAGGTGCTTAAAAAGCTGGATGAGCTGGGACTGCGTGAAAATACGGTGATTGTGTTGTGGGGCGACCATGGCTGGCACCTGGGCGATCATGGTATCTGGTGTAAGCACTCCAATTTTGAACAGGCGGTGAAGGCACCATTAATCATTGCGGCTCCGCAGGTGAGTAAGGGACAAGTGGCCTCAACCATGGCTGAGTTTGTAGATGTTTATCCAACACTTTGTGAGTTAAGTGGCTTACCGATCGAAGAACACCTGGATGGGGTAAGCCTGCTGCCAGCATTGCAACACCCTGAGACAATGGTGAAGGATTATGCCATCAGCCAGTTTCCGCGAGGTAATAATATAATGGGTTACACCATTCGCAACCAGCGTTACCGCTATACGGTATGGTTGCAGGGCGCCTTTCGTAAACAGCGTGTTTATGAGCAACCCAAAATTGTGGGTGCCGAATTATATGATTACATCAACGACCCGCTTGAAACTGTTTCATTGGCCGATGATGAGGCACACAAAGCACTGAAGCAAGAAATGGAGCAACGGTTATTCACTATTCTAAACAATCAGGCCCAATGAAATGGATGCATATAACAGCGTGGCTGCTGATAGCAGGACTAATCATCGCCTGTAAAACCGCCGATGCGCAGGATAAGCTGGTGGAAGCCGATGTGTGTAGTGACCAAATTGTGGTTAAAGGAGCTAATTATGTGTACAAGCAGGATGGCATGCTGGCTTTCTCACGTTTCTCGGAGGCAACGCTGGAAGCACCACTTAAGGAGGCTATGTTCAATGCCGATAAGGCACGTACCAACAGTGGTATTCGTTTGCTGTTTAAAACAAATAGCTCGAAGGTAGTACTGGTATTTAAAGCACTGCCCGGGCAAAACAGAGGTGCTGAGTTTGCCGTTTATCAGAACGGAGCCCACGAAGAGACGTTTGCCTTTAAGGGTGATAAGGCAAAAGAAGAGATGGTGCTGACCATTGACAATCGCTTTGATGAAGCAGCTACTTTATTTGAAGTGACGATGCCTAGCTTTGCCAATGTGGGACTGGTAAAAATGAAACTGGAAGAGGATGCGTCCTTGATGCCCGTTGAGGAGCCCAATCAGCCTGTTTACCTGGCAGTAGGTAACAGCATCACACATGGCGTGGGGCAGGGTTCAGCCACTTTTCTGACCTATCCATACTTGTTGGCTAAAGCTAAAGGTTGGGATTACTATAACCTGGCGGTTGGCGGGGCCAAAATATCACCGGCCATTGCACGCATGACAGCCGAAATGCCACAGGCTGATGTGATAAGCATCCTGATTGGTTACAACGACCTGATGTTTAATGATAAAACGGTGGAGGACTTTACAACTTCTTACCTGAGTTACCTGAAAGAGATAAGGCATAACCAGCCTAAGGCTAATATTTATTGTATTACCCTGACGCATACACGGGCAACAGGCAATGAGCGCACTGGCGTTAAGCCCGATGATTTTCGTAAGGCCTTGAAGCACCTGGTGTACCAGTTACAGTCCGAAGGCGATAGCCGTCTGCACCTGATTGAAGGCGATAAGATTACTTCGGAAGCCAACTTAAGGGCCGATGTGTTAACCGATAAAGTGCACTTCGGCATTGAAGGGGCTGCATTGTTTGCCAAAGAGCTGGAGGCGCTACTGATGCCGTAAGGCAATATTATTTATTACTAACTGTACCAATTCATCCCGGGGCTATTTATTTAGCTTCGGGATTTTGTTTTTATAGTAACATTATTAACCGATTAAATATATATATACAACCTCGCTGAGGTTGATTGGCTATTAATATTGCACTTATCTACAAATATTTATCTCCGCTGGAGATGATAAAACAACTTCGGAGAAGTTGAATATTTATAGAAATAATAAGCCTACCCTATTAATAACAATCCCGGCGGGATTGCATATCATATTGGCGTTTCAATGTTTTTTATATTTTGAATCGGTCTGTAATGTTAATCTTTAAATCTTCCCTGAAACAAAATGTTAGTGGGTAGGCGAGTGCTGTAGTCTTGATGTTCTTTGCGTACTTTCTTATATCAAGATAAGAAAGTATGAGCCCCTGCGGCTTGAGCAGAATAAGGCTTAATGGCCCTCGTGCCGGGTCAATGTCATTAAGTTATTTAGCCTCCCTCACACTCACCCTTTGCTTCCCTAAAGGGCACAGCGCGCGGGGTAAGCCCCTTTAGAGCTTGTCCCGACCTTTCGGGAGGTTTGGGGTAGTATCTGTAGGTTGTATAGCTGCACGAAAAACCCTT
>NZ_JAGUCN010000024.1 GCF_018271975.1 Carboxylicivirga mesophila | reverse complement strand
GAGGTTGATTGGTTATTTACATTGCACTTATCTACAAATATTTATCTCCGCTGGAGATAATAAAACAACTTCGGAGAAGTTGAATATTTATAGAACTAATAAGCCTACCCTATTAATAACAATCCCGGCGGGATTGCATATCATATAGGCGTTTCAATGTTTTTTTACATTTTTAATCGGTCTGTAATGATTAGTTTTTATAATGATTGATCTTTTTAAAATACTGTCATCCCCCTTCTTCTCAACTAGCTTTCAATATTGGCCCGGTCGCTCAGCGACTTTGATAAACGGGCGCTGGTCATGCTTGAATCTATGAGGTTATTCAAATGATTGACCAGGGCATTTAAAGCATCCGATGCCTGAATCTGCTGCTGCAGTTCAATCATCATTAATAAATTCTTAAGCGCTATAATTAATGGCTTTCGGGTTTCAGTCAGGGTTTTGCTATTGCCTGTATCCTGACTATTGCGCTGTTGCACCAGGCTTTCAAAATGGCTTTGATCGGCATTTAGCTCATCCAGCCAGGCAGTGGCTTCAACTATTGCGCAATCCGACTTGAGAGGTTCCTTTCCAAGATCTGTAAGCAGGTTTTGCATAGCAGCCGTTTGCTCCGGGTATGACAAACGATAAAGCTCATTGCCATATCGCTCGATAACTGCTTTTATGTTATGAGCCGCCTGTTGTTTGCTTTGCTCTTTTCGATAAGCACACGCTTCAATATAGTTTTTGAAGCCTAAAAAACGAAGATCTCGTTCCCTGTCAGCATCATTAATCTTAATAGTAAACGGATTCACATCATCACGTGTTAGTGCCTTATCGAACTCTTGCAAGCTACTTTCTGATTTCTCAACAAAGCTGCTGAATGGAGTTACATCTATACCGGCCGTTTTAATTATTGCTAATACTTCACGTGCGAATGTATAAAGAACCTTGTTTGATAATAAGGAATAGGCAATTTTATGCATGGTATTTGATTTTTAGTTAATAAGTAATAATTACAAAATGCGTTTATCAGGCTGATAGCCCGACATTTGATTAAAACCAGGCAGATGAAGTAGTTTCTGCAACTATTCGAAATACAATTGTCAAGGATTAGTGAACTGTTCTGCATGTTGCAGGACTCTTCCAAAGAAGCTGGCGAACTGCCCTGCAAGTCGCAGGAGGCTCCCATAGAAGCTGGCGATAAGCCCTGCAAGTCGCAGGAGACTCCCATAGAAGCTGGCGATAAGCCCTGCAAGTTGCAGGAGACTCCCATAGAAGCTGGCGATAAGTCCTGCAAGTCGCAGGAGACTCCCATAGAAGCTGGCAATATGCCCTGCAAGTCGCAGGAGGCTCCCATAGAAGCTGGCGATAAGCCCTGCAAGTCGCAGGAGGCTCCCATAGAAGCTGGCGATAAGTCCTGCAAGTCGCAGGAGGCTCCCATAGAAGCTGGCGATAAGCCCTGCAAGTTGCAGGAGACTCCCATAGAAGCTGGCGATAAGTCCTGCAAGTCGCAGGAGGCTCCCATAGAAGCTGGCGATAAGCCCTGCAAGTCGCAGGAAGCTCCCATAGAAGCTGGCGAACTGTTAAGCAAGTTGCAGGAGCATTTGACAGAGGCTGGCGATCCATCCTGCTAATTGCGAGAGCTTTCAATAGAAGCTGGTCAATAGCACAGACACTCATGTAATGCGAAATGACAGACACGTACTAAAACCTGCCTGGTTTAATAACATATAGAAAATAAAAATTGAAGGCTTAAGAAGGGGGATTACAGTATGTCAAAGATCGTTTAAACAGACAATTGCACCTTGCAACAGCCTGATTAATACTGTATCCCTATTAGTTTTTGGTGTTTATCTGGCTAACTATTGCTTCCCGACAACAGTTAGCAGACAACGATAAGCAATTTACGGTAGTAAAATATAAAGTTCAATAGGTGGAGGAAATATTTTGAGCTTATATTAGTTGTATATTTAGGTTATAAGCACAGGAGGTGGAAATTTTGACCTTAAGCGTAATAACAGTAAAATAAAAATTAGGCCGGAGGCCTTGCTGAATAAAACGTAGCGAGACGCTACGCTTAACGGGGGTGTCAAAATTTATTTTATACTATCTCCAACAATAATAAACTGATGATTATTGTAAACCTTCAAAGTATCTCCACCTTTAGTAACAACGCTACTTGTTTGTCCCTCCAGGTTATTATTGATAATTACACTTTCTTTATTTTCAGGTTTTCTTTTATTACTTAGTGGCGGTGGGTTATAGACCCCTAATTCAGCTAACAAACCGACTACTAACAAAGCAGACAAAACTAAAGCTGGAATCCAGAAATATTCATTAAGCTTACTCACACCATTAGTATTAAAAAAATGGTGAATCAATAAAGCAAAGACCGATATTGATGCAGTTAAACCAATAATCAACAAGATAGCTGATAATATATCAGTAGCTGACAAAACAATATTTACATTGATAATTAATAAAGCAATAACCGAAGAGAAAATACCAATCACTTCAATATTCTTTGACGCTTGACTTTTGATTTCTCCCTTTATACGGTCTAACTCATCATTAGATTTCTTAATGCTCTCTTCGAGCCTTTTTTGCTCTACTTTAATTGAATTTAAATAGGTGAGAGTAGTATTACTAACCTGTGTACTTGCAGTACTACCCCCTACGTATGCCGAAGATGAATCGTGAGAAGAAGAAGATGTTGAATTTGTATCAGCCATAACTTAATCCAATTTAGCTTTTAATATATACTCTTCAGTTTTCTTAAGGAAACTCTTCAACAACTCATCTCTTTCTCCCTTTCCGATTTCATATACTTCATCAGCTGAAGTATTGATATCCCTGTCTATTAAATATCCATTTACAATGTATTCATTCCCATTTTTATCTTTAGTGCCTAATTGACCAACATTTACTTTTTCAATGTCATTACATTTTTTTGCCATCACCTCTGATTCAATATTTATTCTAAGGTTTACCTCCTTAAGCTTTAAATCAGAAAAATCACTATTAAGTAAATTATTTGCAGTTGAAATATCTTTTTCGAGAAAGTATGTTCTAACTAGCCCAATTCGTTTAATCTGAACACCAAGTGATAAAAAATTAATTGAGTTAAATCTTTCTATGTATTCATTGAATTGCTCTAACTTTTCCATTAAAATATCAATTCTATTCTTAGCTATGCTTATAACAAAGTCTTTATAGCGTACCTCAACTCTTGGTATATCACTAGGAGCGCTATTATCTATTGGATTATATATTGTTCTATCGGACTGCCCAAATACATCTTGAACTATAATTGAGAAACTTTCAAATGCTTTATTATAATCTTCTTTAAAAAAGAATGCTGTTTGAATTTTAACTGTTTTCATATCTACATTTAATTTATAGCTCAAAGATATTATCTTTTTCCTTTACAAAACACAAATGCATAACACTCATAAATAACTCTCCGTTCGGCCTAGCGTCTCGCTATGTTTAACAAGGGACGAAAAGAAAATAAGAAGTAAACCTGTCAGGATTTGAAATCCTGACAGGTTTGTAAGCAAAAAAAGGGAGCCGTAGCTCCCTCTTCTGCATTTATATATAATTACTACTTAAGGGGCTTAGGACCCATTTCCAGTTCGAGCTTGCCACCTTTGAGCAGCTCTGCGGCCGGAAATTTAAAATCATTCAGTACTTCACCGTTCAGCTTAGCAGACTGCACGTACTTATTCAATCGCGAGGCATTTTTGGCCTCAATTGTAAAGGTATCGCCACGCCCATAGCGGCCGCCCAGGTCAATCACCACCTTCTCATACAAGGGGCTGGCAATTTCGTATACCGGGTCAACGCTGCAACCACCATCTGTCTGAAACAAGCCCATGGCGGCCATCACAAACCAGGCACTCATCTGTCCCTGGTCTTCGTCGCCCAGGTAGGCATTTGATACGCCATAGCCATAGTATCGATCCATAATGGCGCGGCTCCATTTTTGTGTCAGCCATGGCTGGCCTACCCAGTTAAACAGGAAGGCAAAATGCATCGACTGCTGGTTACCTTGCACCACCGGGTAATCCCAATACTGGTCGTTGATGCCATTGAATCGTGTTTTATCACTTTCTTCAAAGCCCCAGTCGAGGCGCTCAATAAAGCGCTCCTGACCAATCATTTCGGCCAGTGCGGGCACATCCTGCGGCACAAAATAGGTCAGCTGCCAGGCATTACCTTCCACATAGTGGTGGTTGGCACCCGATTTATATGGATCAAAGTCGTCTTTCCAATTGCCTTTGGCATCGCGCATGCGGGCATAGCCCATCTCCTTATCAATCACATTGCGCCAGTTGTAGCCACGCTCTAAAAAATATTGGTAATCTTCTTCTTTACCCAAAGCCTTAGCCAGCTGCGACACCGTCCAGTCGTCGTAGGCATACTCCAGCGAATTAGAGAAACGCCCCTCATCGTATGGCACGTAGCCATGCTCAAGGTAAGTCACCAGATCGCGGTTGCCGGCATAGCCACCGCCTACCTCCTGCCCCGGTGTGGTTTGCATTTTCTTCACGGCTTCATAGGCCTTCTCCACATCATAATCGCGTATGCCCATCTGATATGCCCCCACAATCATGGGTATCTCGTGTTCGGCCACCATCACCGGGATGTACTCCATCCCTGCCGGCCCTTTGGCCAGCCAGCCACCGGCATCGTACATGGCCAGCTGCGATTTCACCCAGCGGTTGCTCCACTCAGGCGTCACCAGGTTCCAAAACTGGTTAAGGTTCCAGAAGGTGTTCCAAAAGGCATCGCACCCCAATGCAGGCGATGAAGGATCATCCAGCTGACAGATATTCTCATCTGCATCGCGCCACTGGCCGTTCACATCACTGTAGGTGTTACGGCTGCACAGCGAGCGATACATACTGTTATAAAAGCGCATCTTCTCCATGCTGTTGGAGGTAGATATGGTAACGCGACTCAGCAGCTTGTTCCATTCCTGCACATGGTTGTTGCGTACAGCTTCAAAATCCCATCCAAAAGGCTCAGCAATCTCAGTCTGCAGGTTTTCAGCTGCATTGGCAATACTCACATACGAGATACCGGTGCGTGCCTGCACCTGCTTGTTGCCTTTAGTATCAAACTCCACAAAACAACCAGCCTCGTCGGGACGCTCATAGCTCATACTGTTAACATCCAGTACTTCATCGTTAATCCAGCCACCCATCTTAGCTATGGGCTGGTCAAACTCAATCACAAAGAAGATGATGTACTCCTGATCAATGCCACCTGCCCAGGTATTCTCAGTGAGCTGATGGCTATAGCCCTCGATGCGGTAGTCGCTCACCTGCTTCCATTCCACCGCCAGGTTCTGGTACCAGTATTCAGCCGGTATATGCAAATCAATCAGCACCCGCGATTGCTCATTATCAGGAAACGTATAGCGCTGAAACCCACAACGCGTGGTGGAGGTTAGCTCCGCTTTGATATTATAATCGGTCAACTGAACGCCATAATAACCAATGGGCGCCTCTTCAGTGGTTTTATCAATGCGTGAGCGATAGCCACTGTCGGGGTCACGCTCATCACCCACCTTAATCTGCAGTGGTCCGTTAACAGGCATCATGCCCAGGCCGGCCAGTGTCCATTCATGTATATGACTAAAGCAGCCGATGGACTCAAAATTAGGCTCGTAGCCTCCCTGCCATGAGGGATTCTGGTTATCGGGACTCAGCTTCACCATGCTGAAGGGCATCCATGGCCCGGGGGCAATCATCCAGCGCGAGTGGCCGGTACCTACCTTTGTATCCACGTATTCGGCCGGTGTAATAAGCGCATGAGGCTGTCGTACCACTTTGCCAGTTTCAACCTCCAGCCCATCTACACGGATGGAATAGGTACTAACCTGTTTCTGGCTGACGGCCGGCATGGGCGCTTCAAACACATAGCGTCCTTTCTCCACCACCTCCTGAAAGATGGGTGTGTTATCCACCAGCACTTCCAGCTTAGGCAGGTCGTTGAGATGTTCTACATCCACCAGTAATGGCTGATAGTTGTTGCCATCCAGCGCCATCTCATAAGCAGCCGGCTTGACCGCTCGCAAATGGATGTCTTTGTCGGTGCGCAACTTCACCCCTTTAGAACCTTCCAGACGAATCTGCCCGTATTTCACCCACGAGCCTTCCAGCGTAGTCATATTGATTTCATTACCACCTGTGCGCAACAGCTCTTGTGGCACAGGTATATCAATGGTATAGCCGGCTCCCGCTTCAGGTAGCTCATCAATAGAGCTGGTGGCTTTGGCAGGTAGCTGGTATTTCCACTCCCTGCCATTAATGGTCACTTTAAATAAGGGCAAATCTTCGGCGTTATAGTCGATTAAATCAACCACCAGTGTCCAGTGGCCTTTTTTAGGCAACTTATCCACCCCGAACAACACCGTGAGTGTACTTGAGCGCCAGCCCGAGGTGCCCCAGGTGCCGCCCCAGGTATCGCTGATACCCGGCATAATGTAAGGCCAATCGGTTTTAGCATCAGATGTACCTACCAGGTAGTAGGTATCTTCCCACCCAAAATCATTGGCTATGTAATCGTTATACCCATCAGGATACAAAGCAAAATCTGCTCCTGTTTTATTGCCGTCGCCAATTTGCCACACAACATGTTGCGCATTAGAGCTAAAAGTCAATAAACACAGGAACGAGAGTATTACGGATATCTTCATAATATCACTTTTTAAAAAGTTTACTTCATGTAGGCTTTCACTACCTTGGCCTCATCACTCCCTTCGTTGATGATTTTGTATGCACCGGCGGCAGCTGGTATCACAAACGTTTCGGCGTAATTAAAGCGTTGACGCATGCCGTTTTTTGTTTCCACAATAATGCTGCTACCTTCCACCAGTGACAATACATTACACTTATTCTCAGTATCAATCTCAATGCTTGAGTTAAAGTGATAACGCTCCACATCGTAGCTATGCTTCTCATGCGTTGCCAGGTGGTAGTGCTGCCAGTCATCACCTTCGGCCAATAAAGCAGGCTTGGCAACCAGCTTCTCCTTCACATACTCACCTTTACGGTCGAAGCACAGATTTTCCATACCGCGCTCCACATTAATTGGCCGGGGCTGGCCATCTAAATCCACACGCAACCAGTCATACATTTTGAAGGTGAAGATGTAGGGCGTGGTACTGATTTCGAGCACCAGGTTCTCGGTTCCTGAGCCATGAATCGTGCCCGGAGGAATGAGGAATAAATCGTGCTTATGGCTGTCGAGCACCTGTACATGTTTGGTAATATCAATAGGCTCCTTATTATCGAAGCTGTACTTTAAATCGGCCTCAAACCCTTTTGGATCGATAGACTCCTGGAAGCCCAGGTAGCACTTCGCATCCTTACCGGCATCCAGTATGTAATAGGTCTCTTCCTGTGTAATGGTTTCGCCAAAGTGTTTCTGTATATAATCAACCTGCGGGTGGCATTGAATGGATAGGTTGCCTCCATCGAAGGTGTCCAGAAAATCGAATCGAATAGGAAACTCATACTTAAACTGCTCGGCATGCTGTCCCATCACGGCCTTATACTCCTGAAACATGATAGAATCAAAAGACACCTCCAGCATCAGGCCATCGCTTTCGAACAGCAGACCATTCTCCGGTACAATCAGTTCAAAGGACCAGGCGTAGTTAATCACATCCGGATTAAGCTGCTTGATTTTGTCTTTGATCCACTGACCGCCCCAGGCCCCCGGCTCAAACCACGGACGCACACGAAATACATTCTGTGCCATCTGGTGTAGGCCCTGGCGTAGCTTATCGCCACTCATCCATACCAGCTCTTCGGTTTGTTGCCCGTCAATCACTATATCAATAGCAGGCAGCAACTCAGCCTTGTGACTATTAAGCACCACCCAATCAACAAAATAAAAGCGCTTGTACATCGCCTTACCAGCTGCCGGCTCTTCAGCACCCAGGTTACATACCGATTTAGCACGCGCCCTGAACTGCAGTTCATTCTTAGGCAGATCGACATACACCAGTAAGCCTTTGACACCTGACAAAGTAGCACCCGGTCCATAAACAATATTGATATCCGCACTGGCATCCAGCGGCATATTCGTCAGCTTTTCCTCCTGATAAAAGTCTTTTAACTGCAAACTGGTGCGCTTGCCGAAAATGGGGTCGTCACCACCCAGGAAAGGAGCGATCATAGCATCAATCTCATCAGCTGGCTTTAAGACTTCATGCATTGAAATGCTGTTAACCACTTTACCTTTCTGGTGAAGTGCTTCTTCCAGCTCCTTTACAATTTCCTTAAAAAATACACCAACATAGCCATCAATGATAATCACTTTCTCATTGGCCATGCACTCAGCCAATGCATTGCTGCCTGACTGAATAGCACCTTTATCCAACCTGGCGGTTGGATAAAGATCATAATTCCCTTTAGTTACATCTGCCTTCTGCAAAGGCAATAAAAACTGTTTTGTTTCCCTTATCTTGCTCATTACTCTTCAATAACCTGTTCCAACATTTCAATTGCCTTATACAGCACACCAGCCGAACCACGGAAGGTACCTGAACCGGTAGGTTCGTTATTCACGGTGTACCACTCGAAGAAACCATCGTTCTTCACCACACGCTCAGTCATTGGTAACAGCTGCTCATAGGCTTCCTGGTAAAAACCGTAGTTAATCAGCTGCTGTATCATACGTGCCCCAAACCAGGTCCAGTCACCACCATTCTGGTAGCCATAAGGATACATGCCCTTGTTCTCAAAGAAACCTTCGGGATATGGTGGGTACATGGTTAAACCAATAGACCCCGCCCCTGATGCTTTTACATTGGCAATCATCTTATCCAGTGATAGTTTAATTTGCTCATTGGTCAGTAAACCGGCCTCTATGGCAACGGCCGTACCACCATGGTAATAAATCTCGTTCTCGTTAAAATCGGCCGGGAATGGCGAACCATCCAGGTACACGTGTGGGATGAACTTGTCATTCTCAGTATCCCACAGGTGAAGCATGGTATTTTGGGCCAATCCATCGCGAATGGGTTCCCATTTAGCTTTTGACTCAGGCACTATCTCCATCATATTATTCAAAGCAATGATGAACATGGCGTTGTCATAGATATCGAGGCTAAACTTGGTATCCTCATCGATGAAAACACCCCATGGATGACTTTGCTGCACATCGCCCCAGTCGGCAGTGGTAGCACCCCAAATCAGACCATACTCATTGCTCCAGCGATGATTTAACAAGAACTCCATTGACCACTCCATGCGCTCAGCAACTGTTTTATCACCAATCTTCTCTTTTAAGAAAGCTGTATCGCCTGTTTTTGTAACATACCTGTAAACGGCCTGCACCAGTGATGTCTCATGGTCGGTCTCCACATCGTTTTTATGACCACAATAGGTTGGTTCCAGCTCATTGTAATAATACGTGTAGCCCCCTTCGGATTGTACCGCCTTACTTTGTGGAATAAAGCCATCAAGGATATTACCATCGTCACCTTGTAAACGGAAGAAGACACGCAGGTTTTCCTTCAACTCATCGTAAGGATACACTTCGGCCGACAGTTCGATAAAGGTATTGTAATCGCGAATCCATACCTCACCGTAACCATCGCCGGCATTAAAACCTGTTTTAACCACTTCCAGAGCTTTGGTTTTAACAAACTTGAAACTCTCATTGGTCTGAATAGATGTCTTTAACTCTTCGCTCACCTTTGGAGCTCTTCCACATCCCATTAAAGCAATGGCCATGAGGCCAATCATTAGTCTACTTCTCATTGTCGTATAACGTTTTTGTTGTTTTTTCTAATTCAATAGTCGCACCGTTCACCAGGTCTTTAAATGTTACTTCGTACTTATCAAGCTCCTTACCATTAAGCTTTGCCGACTGCAGCAACTTATTGTCTGGTGTGTTATTTTTTGATTTAATCACGATTTGTTTCCCTGAGTAATAATCCGGATTGAGGCTGATGCATACCTCATCAAAAGCCGGACTGCCAATCTGCATGGTTGGCACTTCATTGCTTAGGCCGGCTACGTCGAACAAACCAATGGATGCCATCACGTACCAGGCACCCAGCTGTCCCTGGTCTTCATCCTGACCGTAGCCATAGCCATGAATAGGATTAGTACCATAAAACTCATCGCAGATGGTTCTTGTCCAGTACTGTGTTTTCTCTGGCTGACCAGTAAAATTGTACAGCCATGAGATATGCAGGCTGGGCTGGTTACCATGATTATAAATGGTTTCCACGCCCGCAAAGGCATCAATCTCGGTACCTCCGCCAAAGTTATCGGCGCGCGACGAGAGGAAAAGCGTATCCAGTCGTTCCACAAACTCAGCTTCCCCCATCTTATCTACCAATTGGTTGATGTGATGTGGTATATAAAAACTGTACTGCCACGAGTTGCCTTCCTGGAATCCTCTCCAGGCTTGAAATGGTTTAAAATCGGAGATAAAATTGCCCACACTGTCCCTGGGATGAATAAAACCACTCTCTTCGTTAAAAATATATTCCCAGGCTGTTGACAGCTCTCTCAATTGTTCGTATTCTTTTTGCTGTCCCAGTGACCTGGCCATCTGTGCCACGGCATGCGCGCTGAATGAATACTCCAGCATGTGAGAGGCACAAAAAGCAGTCGCTTCGGGTATATCACCCCAATCGTCGGTATGCGCTATGTAACCGTTCTTCACAAACTGTTCCACATCGAGCTTGCCCGCTCCCATGGGTCGGTTTTTCCATTCCAGTTCATTTTTAAGAGCAGCCTCAAGTGCCAGTTCAACATCGTAATTACGAATGCCACAATTATAGGCTGCTGCAATGATAAGCCCAACAAAGTTGGTACCCACCCCCGATACGTAGCGGCTGTTAGCCAGGCCGTCGCCCAACCAGCCAGTATCCTTATATACCAGCAAGTGCGACTGCACATAGTCGTTATAGTACTCAGGCCAGGACAATGCCCAAAGCTGTGTCAGGTTCCAGAAAGCGCCCCATATAGCATCGGTGTTATAGAAATTATATTCAGGCTCACCGGCTGCATTCAAAGGAATTTGCCCAACTGAACCATTATTCTTCGGATAAGCCCCATTCACATCACTGGCTAAGCCTCTCCCCAGTATAGCATGGTATAAGCCCGTGTAGAACTTAGTCTTATCAGCCTCCGTGCCGCCCGAGACCTTTATTTTAGTAAGTTCATTGGACCATTGTTCTGTGGCTGCCGCTTTGGCATTATCAAAACTTAAGCCTTCACTTGTGCGATTAAGGCGGGCATTGTCAATGGATGTGTAAGATAAGCCTACCTGCATTTCCACCTGTTCGTTTGCTTCGGTTTTAAATGTTACATAAGCCCCCGCACCTTCACCACTCATTAGATCAGCACCTGCATAAACGGTATCACCTCTGAACATTCCAAACTCATCAATTGCCCGGTCAAGCTCTGCCGAGAAATAAATATCGATGAAAGCGCCGCTTTGGTATTTCTTCACATACTCAGGCTCTGTTCTCACCCATCCTTCAATGATGTTGGTACCCGCTTTTCGCACCATGGCATCCACTACTTTCCCACTTTCCCCTTGTCTGCGCCCAATATCAAATAAAATATGAGCTTGCTCACTCTGCGGGAATGTATAGCGATGAACGGCCACCCGCTTAGTGGATGTCAGTTCGGCTTTGATGCCATAATCATCCAGCACTACACTGTAATAGCCAGGCTGTGCCACTTCATTTTCTTTTGTAAAACGTGAGCGATAGCCGGCATCCGGCTCCTCCAGCAAACCTGGCTGAGTCAGCAGCGGACCAACAGTAGGCATCATGGCAATGCCTCCCACCTGGAATTCATGCACATTAACAAAGCTCTCAATAGAGGTATGCCTGTCGTCGTAGCCCACAGCTTCCCAACCCCATTTATTACCGTAATGTCCGTTGGTTGATGGTGCAGGCTTGGCCATCCCGAAAGGCTGTGCTGCCGGCGTATAGAAAAACCAGCGACTATGAGCCGTTCCAATATTCGGATTGACATAGTCATAAGCCGACTTTTCCGGTTTGTTACAGGCAAACAGAGCCGTTGCCAATAAGCCGGCTGTGACGAATCGCCTAATACTTGTTGATATGTTTGAACATATGTGTAGATACATCTTTTTGTGATTCATTTTGTCCTATGATTTTTTAACGCGTGTAAGCAACAGAATAAACACCAGTAGCCCGAATATGATCCATAAGCCACCGTTCAGGTGTGATTGCATAGCCAGGCCTACCAATAGCGGAAAAATGGCGCCCCCCGAGATAGCCATCATCATCAGACCGGATATCTCATCGGATCTGTCGGGATAATTACCTACTGTAATGGAATAGATTAAGGGGAAAATATTGGAAACACCCAGACTGATGAGCCCAACAAGAATCCAGGCTGCAATGCTATGCTGCACAAAAGTGAGTGCAAATACAAATACCAATGCCAATAAGGTGGACCATTTCAGGAATGTGTTGGCATTGCCTTTCATCAGTAAAATACCACCTACCAGTGTACCCAGCATCTTGGCAAAAAAGTAAACTGATTTGCCATATTTGGCGGCCTCTTCACTAACACCTATCTTAAGCTGCAGAAATGTTCCAATATTAGAGTTGATGGCCACATCAATTCCCACTACGGCAAAAATGCCCAATACCATCAATGCGATGTAACGATTACCCAACAGCTTTAGGCAAGAGCCTATGGTCACCTGCGAATCTGCATTCTTTTCCTCCGCTATAGGCGTTAGGCTCAACCACAACCAGGCAAGTAAAGCCACAATACCAAATAGGTACAAGCCAAACCGCCAGGTTCCTTCGCCTTCAAAACCAATAGCGCTGGCTACCAATGGCCCTACTACAGCAGCCACATACGGCCCCACCATTGAACCAAGAGACTTGATAAACTGTGACAGACTCAGGTAACCAGAGCCTTTTTCAGCGGGTACTACACTCATCAATAAGGGATTGGCAGCCACCTGCATAATGGTATTACCAATGCCCATTAATGCGAATGAAACCAGTATCACCGGCAGTGTATTACCCACCAGCGGAACAAATAATCCCAAAACTGTTATGAGGATGGCTATATTCAACACCCGCTTTTTGCCATATCGAGCCTGCCAAATACCGGCCGGAACAGAAATAAGAAAGAACCAGATAAATGCCACCAAGGGAATAAGCTGCAACAGATAATCAGGCGTATCGGCACTTTGCTTTAACTCATCTACACCGGTACCCACCAGGTCAACAAAACTGACCACAAAAAATGAGAATAACACCGGCCAAACGGCCTTCGATTTAGTGATTTTTGTATTTGTCATGATTTACATGTATTTGAGCTGTTCACTAATCGAGCTATAGAACTCATCATTCAGCAAGGCACCTGCTCCAATGAATGCAGCATCCTCAAGCAACTGCGACTGAACCACATCAACTTTGAGACCCTGAGCTGTTAACTCATCGTTTAATTTCTCATTAAATAGAGAGAAGGCTTTGGAGATATTCCCACCGATGAGTAATCTATCCACCTGAAAGCTTTCGAGCCATGGAGACAGAAATGCCGCCAGCTGCTTACCAAAATCAGTAAATACTCTTTCGGCAGCAAGGTCATCGTTGTATAATTCAGCAATATTTTTCACACCAGACACCCGCTTGTTCGAATGAGCTTCATACCTTTCAACCAAACCACGAGTGGAGAAATAATCATCGGCGATGCCATTTTCGAAAGGTAAATACCACAGGCAGCCGCCTTCGGGCACACGCTCGTCGTTAATTACAGGAATACCATTTTGAAGAAAGGCAGAGCCAAAGCCGGTCCCCAATGTAATTGCCAATGAATTATGGCTGCCCTTTAAATTACCACTAAAGAATTCGCCAATGGCAAAAGCCGTGGCATCATTGACAAAACGAATGCTATCAGGACGAATATTGAGCCTTTGACTTAAGGCTTCTTTCAGGTCAACATTATTCAGATTCACGTATTTCGCGTTTTCACCTGAGAACAAGCCAATGCCCTTCACATAATCGAACGGACCAGGCATTGCCAAGCCAACACCAGCCAACTCAGTACCTTCTAACTGTTCAAGCGCAGGCTTAATCAAAGCTTCAAAAGTATCCAGAATGGCCTCCTTGCTACCCATATTATCGATGGTCAGGTGCCTTTCTTTTTGATTTAAGAGTATGTTCTCATTAATATCAAATACCTTACAACTGATATGGCTGCCGCCAACATCAACGCCTATGGCATATCTTTTAGTTTGCATATCGTATAATTATCGTGTGATTGTGATCGAATAGGTAAATTTCTCGGCATGGTAGAAGCCAATGTTGTATTCAACGGGTCGCCCGCCCGGATCGGATACATAGCGCTCACGCACCAGCACAGGTTCACCAGGTTTTATGGCTAAGCGTTTAGCTGTTATTACGGTGGCCGACCTGGCTTTAATCTTCTCCTTTGATGTGGTGGGAATTACATTATAGTCATTCTCCAGTATCTCGTATAGAGGTCGGGTAAAGTCCTCATCAGGGCTCACTTGAATACGAGGATGAAAGTAACTTTCAAAATAAACAAAAGGTCCTTCCTTATCACCTCTTAATCTTGACAAACAAAGCACTTCCACTCCTTCATCAATATCAAAGAATGATGCAACTTTTGCATCCGCCTTAACCAGTTTTACTTCAGATGCGTAGTTTTTAAAGCTCACCCCTTGTACCGACATTTCCTGGGTGAAGCTCATCCAGTTGTCGAGATTCGTGGTAATACTTTTTTCGGCCACCTTGGTACCAATACCCTTTTTACGAATAAGCAACCCTTCGTACTCCAGTTTATTGGTAGCCTGCCTTAAGGTATTGCGTGAAATACCCAGGCGTTTAGCCAAATCCACTTCTCGGGGTAATAAGCCACCGTTTTTGTATTCAGGCAACTCAATCATCTTTCTCAACAGCATTTCAACCTGTGCGTGCAAAGGAATCGGGCTGTTGTGGTCAATTGCTAGCTTCATTTGTGCATATGTTTGAACATACGAATGTATTTAATGGAAATATACAGTCCAATGGTAATCGCAAGAATTCTGCCAGATTTAAACATTTGTCACCATTAAAAGAACGATTGAACGGCTTCCTGCAACCACAGCCCAGCAACTATTGCCTGGAAAGCACTACATTTGGTTATAACAACACTAACCAATCAGTTATGAAAGAACCAACAAAAAGAGTAATAGTGGCAGGCGCCACCGGCTACCTAGGACGTTTTCTTGTGCAAGAACTAAAAACCAGAGGCTACTGGGTAAGGGTACTTATCCGCAAAGAGGCACAACAATCATTATTTAGTGATGTTAATGAATTTGTTATTGGTCAGATTACCCAACCTGATAGTATCAATGGAATTTGTGATACAACAGACTACGTAATATCAACAGTGGGAATAACCCGCCAGAAAGATGGCCTCACATATATGGATGTTGACTATCAGGGAAATGCTAATTTACTGGCTGAAGCGAAACAATCACAGGTAGAGCGTTTTATGTATGTATCGGCGATAAATGGCGATAGACTGAGGCACCTGAAGATATTTGAAGCAAAAGAGCGCTTTGTTGATGAACTGAAAGCATCAGGTATAGACTACTCCATTGTGAGGCCCAACGGCTTCTTCTCTGATATGCAGGACTTTTTGAGCATGGCAAAAAAAGGAACTGTTTACTTATTTGGGGATGGTCACTACCGGCTTAACCCCATTCATGGTGAGGATTTAGCTCATGCCTGCATTAATGCCCTCGAAAACGGTGAGCACGAAGTATTGGTGGGCGGACCTCAGGTTTTGTCGCAAAAAGAATTAGCTGCCATGGCATTAAAGGCGTGGAATAAGCCCATAAAAATTCGACATTTACCCGATTGGACACGCCGATTCAGTATTTGGTTACTACGAAATTTTACCTCATCAAAAACCTATGGACCATTTGAGTTTTTTATGAGTGCCATGGCGATGGACAATGTCGCTCCACCCCATGGCAGCAGGCATTTGAAAGATTATTTTGATGAAGTGGTTAAACAAAGCTGATATTTATTTTTTCAATACTATATATTACTGGTATTTTAAATACATTTGCTGCGATATAAATATTAATAAAATACTACTTGGGATTACCTAAATGAAGAACACGTATTTTGATTTGATTGAGCAAAGTTTTTACTTTCCTCAGGAGGGTTTCGACCTTAAGAATGATTATCTTACTTTTCACGGTGTATCGTTGAAATACCTGATTGAAAAGTATGGTACCCCATTCCGATTTATTTACCTACCAAAAATTGGTGACCAAATCAAAAAAGCACGTAACCTGTTTAACCGTGCTATTAAAAACAATGCCTACAAGGGCAAATACCATTTTTGTTACTGTACAAAGTGTAATCACTTTAACCACGTGATAAATGAAGCCCTTAAGCACAATGTGAATATTGAAACGTCCTCTTCATTCGATATTGATTTGGTGCGCTATCTTCACAAAAAAGGTAAAATCAACAAAGATATTATCACCGTTCATAATGGTTACAAAACCGATGATTACCTGAAGAAAATCATTAAACTGCAGGAGTCGGGTTTTACAAACTCTATCATTGTGCTGGACAGCATTAACGAGTTTGAGCGCCTGATGAAACTGAAATCGAAGCAAAAGATTAAAATCGGGCTTCGCATGGCCATTAACGAAGAAGCGCAATCGGCCTATTATACATCGAGATTGGGTATTCAAAATAATAAGATACTGGACTTCTATAAAGAGAAAATCAAGCCTAGTGAAAAGGTTGAGCTGAAAATGCTGCACTTTTTCGTTGATTCGGGTATTAAAGACACGCCATATTACTGGGGCGAATTTCAGAAGGCGCTGAAGCTGTATGTAGAGTTGAAAAAAGAATGCGCCGATCTCGAATCGTTCAACCTGGGCGGCGGATTTCCAATTCGTAACCACCTTGGCTTTGAGTACAACTACGAGTATATGATACATGAGATCATCTCAAACATTAAAACCGCCTGTACAAAAGAGAACGTGATGGAACCGGATATTTACACCGAGTTTGGTAAATACACGGTGGGTGAAGCAGGTGCAATCATTTTTGAGGTACTGGAGCAAAAACAGCAAAACGATACAGAGAACTGGTACATTATCAACAACAGTCTGATGAACACCATTCCTGATGCCTGGTCGATTCAGGAAAAGTTTATTTTGCTGCCTGTTAACAAATGGAACAATGAATATGGCCGGGTAAATATTGGTGGCATCAGCTGTGATCACTCCGACTATTATAACTCTGAAGATTTTAACCAGGAGGTGCTGTTACCAAGTTATAAGGATTCAGATGAAGAGCCTTTATACCTGGGTTTCTTCCACACAGGTGCCTATCAGGATTCGGTGAGTGGCTATGGTGGTATTAAGCATTGCCTGATACCTGCACCCAAGCATGTTATTATCGATCGCGATGATACTGGTAATATTGTAGACACCGTGTATCGTGAAGAGCAATCGGTTCGTGAAATGTTGGATATTTTAGGCTATCTAGATGAAGACTAGGATTTTTGGAGATATAGACGATAAATACATATCGCTGGATGAGGCAGAAATACTGCTTCAACCTATACCATACGATGGCACCAGCACCTGGGGTAAAGGTGCCGATAAGGGCTTTGAGGTATTTATCAATACCACTCCCAACCTTGAGTTTTATGATATTGAAACCGACTCAGAAGTATATCAGAAGGGTATTCACATTCTGCCAGCCATTGATGAAAACCGGAGCCCTGAACAGGTGTATGAAGCAGTGTATGCCAAAACAAAAGAGCTGCTTGAACTTAATAAGTTCATCACCTTCTTTGGTGGCGAACATTCGGTAAGCATTGGTGCTATTGAGGCCTATCGTGAGAAATACGATAACCTGACAGTATTGCAACTGGATGCGCACTCAGATCTTCGTCCATCATACATGGGAAGTGAATACAATCACGCATGTGCCCTGCACAAGGCCTCCAAAACAACTAACCTGGTGCAGGTTGGTATCCGCAGTATGGATGTTATTGAGAAGCCTTTTATAAATAAAGAAAAGTGTTTCTTTGCTGAAAATATTTATGGTACCGAAGAATGGATGGATAATTGCATTGAGTTAATGACTGATGATGTTTACCTAACCATTGATCTGGATGCTTTTGACCCGTCTATAATGCCATCTACAGGGACACCTGAGCCTGGTGGCTTGTCGTGGGATACCACCATGCGTTTTCTAAAAAGGGTATTTGAAAAGAAGAATATTGTGGGTTTTGACATTGTAGAGTTTGCGCCTATTGATGGCTTACATGCACCTGATTTTCTGGTAGCCAAGCTCTATTACAAACTCATATCCTACAAGTTTTTTGCCAAGAAATAACAATCAATGTTTACAATAAAAAATGCCACAGCTCATAATGAACTGTGGCATTCTTTTATTAATACACTATGGCTTAATCAGCATACACCAGCAATTTTGATTGCTCAATATTGCGAATGATCTGCTGGTACAATTGTTCATTTTCCGTTTTGCTAACTACTACAACACCTTCTCCATTAGCTATACCTGACGAGAACTCAACACCTTTAAACCATTCGTTAAGTTTAAATTCCATAACGATGTTAATGTTCTCACCCTCTACTACTTCGAATAAGTAAGTCTGACCAATATCTTCTGCCTCAGCTTCGAAATCAATATCTTCATCGGCCGTAAATACGAAGTCAATTGAATTTTCCTCATCAATGTACTGACTACCTGCCACCTGAATATTTGGTGATATATCATCATCTAACTCTACCTCTACCTCCTCATACTTACCTGGCAACAGATAAGCAGTTGGAATCTTAGGCTGGCTATTACCGGTCAACAAATCAATTGCAAAAGGTCCTTCAAAATCTACATCAAAATCGTCACCATCAATTTCCAATGACTCAAATTCAACCTCTTCAACGTGTATTGTTGCCTCCGCGAAGGTTATTTCGTAAGCCGTTTTAAGGTTCACAGCTGATGATTTCATCAACAATGTAGCGTTTTTTGATTCAGGAGATTGGCTATCATCATCTGAACAAGCTATTACACCCAGTGCGAGCAAAGCCAATACACTTAGGTTGATAAATTTATTCTTCATACTAAATCAGTTTTAACGCGAAGTGATTATCAAAGCCTGTGCCATATATGATGCCATTAACGTTCGTTTGCTTTTATTAATGGATATTGCTTAATGAACTGCCTGATCTACTTACGAATTGTCTTCACCAAAGTGCTCCATATCATTCAAGTGCAAATCAAGTGCTTTTACCGATATTTTAATTTCCCAACCAGATAACAATAAGGAGATAATCAATAAAAGAAGTCCCAGACCAAAAGCATAAGCAGCGGGTAAAAAAACTTCGATGTAGATAAGAAACATAGAAAGGACACAAAACATAAGGCTTGCAACACCCAATAACTGCATGTTTTTTATGAGGTATAAGCGCTTCCGAAGGTTCATTATCTGATCAAGTAATACCTGATCCGGATTGGCCTTTAGCTTCTCGTAAAGTTGACGCACCAGGCTTGCATAGCCTAAAAAACGGTTGGTATAAGCTAATAAGATGAGTGATACTGCTGAAAACAGCAATGCAGGAGTTGTTAATGTTAAGGCTTCCATAATCATTTTTTATTAGTGAGAAACCAACGCATGAATAGCTTTGTTCGGCATTGTAGTCGTTTTTAACAAAGTTTTAGAAAGAATAGGGACTGAAGACAGGGGACCGACGATGGAGGATAATGATGAGCAAAGTAATAAAGCTCACAAGCCTGCAATATGCGACCCCGGATGGGGTCGAAACTTAATAAAACACCATCTGCTAGTATGATACAACCCCGGATGGGGTTGAACATTAATAGAGCACCTATTAGCTAACAATTTAGGACACCGCCAGGGGACGAAGCTCTGTTAGTAAAAAACTGCACAACGTATCGAAATCACAAAATACTCCCATTCAATCACATAGTAAAATTCGCTCACCTATACCACCAATCTATAGATACACCCCTAATTGCGTTCAATTCTTTTCTACAAAACCAACTCTGGCAATTGCTTTATAGACGTAAGTTCATAGAATTGTTCGGACACCACCTCATCGGTCACCAGCTCGTGATGCCAGGTGGTATGAAACGGAATATGTCCCCCCCATCCGCCACATTCCAAAATGGGCAATACATCTGACTTGAGCGAATTTCCAACCATCAGCACTTCCTTGGGCTGACAGTCAAGGTGAGCTATTAATGACCGGTAGGCCTCCGTATGCTTATCACTCATCACCTCAATATGGTGAAAATATTGGAGTAAGCCCGACTTTTTTAGTTTCCGCTCCTGATCCAGCAAATCGCCTTTGGTGGCCACAATCAGCTTATACTTTCCATGCAAGGTTTGCAATACCTCTTCAACACCATCAAGTAACACAACCGGCTTGTTCAGCATCTCTTTACCCAGGTCAATCAATTCGCTGGTTTGGCGCGCTGTAATACGATAACCGGACAAGAACTGAGCTGTTTCAATCAGTGATAAAATAAAAGCTTTGATACCATAACCATAAACCGGCATGTTGGCCATCTCTACTTCGTATAAAATCCGAAGCACCTCGTCTCTGGGTGCATAGTCTTTTATCAGTTCGGCAAATTGATTTTCGGCTTCTCTGAAGAAGGTTTCATTTTCCCAGAGTGTATCATCCGCATCAAAAGCAATCACTTTTATTCCCGGTATCTTATTCATAGCCTACTATAAAGAATGGTTCGTGGAATTTAAACTAATCCTTCGTTTGTTATTACATTTGCAAAAACACATTACAAAGATGGCAAAGAAAAAGAAGTGGAAAAACCTGGATGGTGTTGTTTTTTCAACCAACCAGGATTTTGAGTACCAATATAACGAGGATGAACAGGAAGAAACGCTTGAACCACGGGAACAGGATTTACGAGTGATGCTTGACAAGAAGCAACGAGGTGGCAAAAAAGTAACCCTGATAACCGGCTTTATTGGCCATGAAGATGACCTGAAAGAGCTGGGTAAAATGCTTAAAAGTAAATGCGGCGTTGGTGGCTCTGCCAAAAATGGTGAGATATTGATACAGGGCGATTTTAGAGATAAAGTAGTTGAGTTACTTAAAAACGATGGCTACAAAGTCAAAAAGGCCGGCGGTTAATTACCTGATTAAGAAAAAAACCGTTCCTGTCCAACATTAACTACAGGAACGGTTTATTACATATCTCACGCTTTATCAGTTTATCTGGAAAGCATTCATTTGTGCCACACTCAGGTAATAATCCAGTTCGGCATTAAGCGCATTTTCCACAGCCTCATAGTAAATACCTAACTCCATCATATATTCCAGAATACTTATCTCACCATTTTCAAGGGCTATCTGCAGCAGTTCAGTATTGTTCAGTGCTTCCATGGCACTTCGGTAATCTGCTGCAACAGCCTTCATGTTACCGGCTTTTAAATAAATTGCTTTTAACCCGTGATAAAGTTGTAAACGCGTATCAGCCATCTGATTTTCCAATGCCAGTGTAGTTAGCCTGGCTTCTTTTACTGTATTCTTATTTTCCCACAACGGAATCGTTAATCCGACATTCACACCGCGGAATTTATCTACAGCACCCGTTTCGGCACTATAGCCACCTGTTAGTTTAGGCAAGTACATCGCTTTATTTAGCTTCTCATTATATCGGTTAGCTTCCAGTCCATCTTGCAAACTACCTAGTAACGGTATGATATCGGCATTAGCATTAAACCAGTCATCGTAATTTTCGGGCAGTGGCGCTAATGGCCACAACTTTGTGTTAAACTCAATAGCTATACCACCATTGATTTGCTGCAGTTGCTCTTCCTGCAGTTGCTTGTCGGACTGAATCCGGGCAAGAGCATTGCGGGCATTAAGCAAATTAATATTGGCCTTGTTTAGCTCCAATATATTGGCATCCCCTTCTTCAAACTTCAGCTGGTAAGCCTTCGCAATTTGTTCAGCATGCTTCAATCGTTTCTGAAACTCCTCTTCCAGCGCATTCTGGTAGATCAATCTGTATAGAACCTGTTGAGCAGAGAGCATCACTCTATTATAAGCATGGAGGTATTGCATTTCGGCCTGCTCATTAAGATTTTCTCTCATTTGCTTGCGATAGCGATAAGCAGTAGGAAAGTCAAAACTCTGTCTGACATGAAACTCCTGCTTATTACCCAACTGGTTGGTATTACCCCACTGGTAGATGTACTCCACTTCAGGATTGGAGGGATTCATCCCCGTTTTATTGCCCATAATGAGTGCGTCAGTTTGTGCCCGCAGCGATTTCAACATCAGATTATTCAGCTCCACCTGTTCAATCAACTGCGGAATGGAATTTTGACCTGCCAGGTGTATAGATACCAATAGTAAGTTTAAAATCAATAAACGCTTCATAACAAACCTCCTTTCGCAGCACTAGCTGATTTTCTTTTTTGTAACAGGTAATACACGATTGGTATCACATACATATTTAATAAAGTAGAAGTGAGCAGACCGCCCAATATCACTTTAGCCATCGGGCTTTGTATTTCGTTTCCGGGTTGATCGCCATTTAGTGCCAATGGTATCAGTGCCAGGGCAGCTGTAAGAGCTGTCATAAGTATCGGATTTAAACGATCAACCGAACCATGCACCACCAGATCAGTTAATCCCAACTTATCTATCTTCATGTGCTGATAATTGGATATCAGCAATATGCCATTACGCGTAGCAATACCAAACAAGGTAATAAATCCGATGATAGCTGGAATACTAACAATACCCGATGTGAACTTAATGGCAAAAACACCTCCAATTAAAGCCAGTGGCAGGTTGATAAGTATAATAGCCGCCAACTGCATGTTTTTAAATTCCTGATACAGCAAGAGGAAGATGATACAGATAGCCATAAAAGACGTCAACATCAGTGTTTGCGATGCTTTCGCTTCACTCTCAAATTGCCCGCCATACTCTATGCGGTAGCCATCAGGCAGGCTTATTTTTTGCTTCACCTCTTCCCTGATGTCATTTACTACACTTCTTAAATCACGTTCAGCCACATTCGCGGATACGACCAGCTTACGCTGAACATTTTCGCGGGTGATAATGCCAGGTCCTGCAGCAGAGCTGATTTGAGACACTTCTTCGAGTGGCACTTTTTTGCCATCACCGGCATCAATCAAAGCCTTCTTTAAACCTTCAATTGAATTGGTATAATCATGATTGAAGCGTAACAGCAAATCATAACTCTGCTGTCCTTCATATATATCAGCCAGCTTTTCTCCGGCAAAAGCCACATCTATAAATTCATTAAACTCATTAAGCGTGATCCCATACATGGCCAGCTTACCTCTATCAGCCTTAATCTGAATCTGCGGAACTTCGGTTTGTTGTTCAACATTTACATCCACTAATCCTTCAATATCGCTTATTGCTGCCTTAAGCTGGTTACCTAACACAAACAGTTGATTTAAATCCTGCCCAAACAGCTTGATGGCAATATTAGCCCGTGTACCCGACAACATATGATCAATGCGGTGCCCCAATGGCTGTCCAACAGTAGTGGCTACTCCAGGCACATTAGCCAGCCTATGACGTACTTCAGCCATAAAAGCTTCCTGCCCACGCTCACCAACAATAAAATTAACATCAATCTCTGCACTATTGGTTGTTTGTGAGTGCTCATCCAGTTCTCCGCGCCCAGTACGACGGGCTGTACTGGTGACCTCAGGTATATCCAGCAATTCGGTTTCGATGAGATTACCAAGTTCATTACTCTTCTCTAAAGAAACACCAGGCTGACTGACAGCTGAGATAGTAAGAGCACCTTCGTTAAATTCAGGTAAGAAGCTACGTCCCATAGTGCCTAAAACACCCATTGATACAATAAACGCTATAACAGACACTATCAGAAATCCTGCTTTATGCCTCAAAGCCCAATGCAATGATGTTTGATAGCCGTTTTGCAGAGATCGCGTTAAGCGACTGTCTTTTTCTTTACGGTTCAGGTAATTATCGCCCGTCAATAATAAACGACACAATAGCGGAGTAGTTGTCATGGCTATGATTAGCGACATGAACAGAGCAACAATATAAGCAATACCCAATGGCCGTAACATACGCCCTTCCATACCAGATAAGAAGAACAGCGGCACAAACGCCACTATAATAATCAAAGTCGCATTTAATATGGAAGCTCTAATCTCTTTTGATGCTTCATAAACGATTGTAAGCGTTGATTCACGTTTTTCTTTGGCCAACTGATGATTCTGTCGCAGGCGTTTGTATACATTCTCTACATCAATAATGGCATCATCTACCAGCGAACCAATGGCAATGGCCATACCACCAAGGCTCATCGTATTTATGTTCAGGTTCAGATACTTTAATGTGATCACTGCGCCTAGCAGAGACAAGGGAATGGCCAGCAATGAAATAACTGTGGTTCTGAAGCTTCCCAAAAACAAAAACAGGATGATAACAACAAACAATCCCCCCTCAATAAGAGCACGTTGCACATTATTTACTGATGTTTCAATAAAATCAGCCTGGCGAAATATTTTTGTATCCAGTCTGACGTCAGCGGGTAACGTTTCTGACAGTGTATGCAGGTTAGCTTCAATCCTCTCGGTTAATTCGAGCGTATTGGTATTCGGCTGCTTTGATATTGACAAGATTACCGCCGGTGTAGCATTCTGAGAAGCGTACCCCATCTTAACAGCAGGTTCTATAACAACATCAGCCACATCATATACGTACACAGGCTGTCCGTTATTTTGTCTGATTAGCGAATTACCCAATACCTCAAGGTCATCACTTCGCCCGACTCCACGAACAACATATTCATTACCATATTCCCGCATAACTCCTCCGGTACTATTTTGGCTAATACCACGACACACATTGGCCAGTTCATCTAATGTCACACCATAATGCATCATCTTATGCGGATCGGCCAGTACTTTATACTGTTTATAGTCACCTCCAATAATTGTTACCTGAGAGACTCCGCCAGTTGCCAGCAACAAAGGCTTCACCTGCCAATCGGCAATAGTCCTCAATGTCATCTTATCCGTACTATCAGATTGCAAACCTATAAACAGGATTTCCCCCATAACACTTGACTGAGGCGCCAGAACCGGCTGAGAGATACCCAGTGGCAGTTGACCAGCCAAAGTCACCAGTTTCTCACTGACAATCTGCCTTGCTCTAAACACATCTGTTCCCCAATCGAACTCAACCCATACAAACGAAAAGCCATGTGAGCTGGCCGAGCGCACTCTTCTCACATCAGTAGCGCCATTAACAGCCGTCTCAATTGGGAATGTCACCAGGCGCTCCACCTCTTCAGCTGCCTTGCCATGGGCATCGGTCATCACCACCACTGTTGGGGCAGTCAAATCCGGGAATACATCCACATCCATATTGTTGGCTGTATACAGGCCGCCCAACATTAGGATTACTGCTCCCAAAAGTACCATCAGCTTATTGTGGAGCGAAAATTTTATGATTGTATCTAACATAGCTTGTCCTCCTAATGTACATGCCCGGCATGGGCGTCAACAGTATTAGATACAGCTGCCAGTTTCACCAAGGTAGCTCCTTTGGTTACAATACGCTCCCTGCCTGTCAAACCCGCTTGAATAAGACAATTCCGGCCATCACTTTTTCCAGGCTTTACCTGTTGACGTTCGAACAGTTCAGGAGTTAACTGCACGTATACAAAGAATAAGCCTTGCATCTCAACGAGAGCCGTTTCCGGGACAACTATCTCTTCATTTGTTTCATCAGATTTCAAGTACACGTTTACAAAACCACTACTTAAAAGATCGTGATTATAGTCAACTTCAATTGTTACAGGTAATAAATAAGCCTCTTCGTTAATTGACTGGGCAACAGAAACAATCCGTCCGTTTAAATCCTGCAGCTCATACACCTCTCCCGAATTCGTTTCGATGGTAGCGTCATTAATGGCAGACAGTTCGGCCACCTTACTTAGTCTTACCATTGCAGTTAACAGCATTCGTTTATTTTCAACAATAGTAAACAGGGGCGTACCAGCCGATACAAACTCTCCATTCTGTACATGAACCGCATGAACTAACCCTTTACCAGGAGCCCGCACCTTCTCACCCTTTGTTCCAATAGCACTTTGAAGATTATTCCATTGTGTTGATGCCTTTTCATAACGCGCCTTTGACTCAAGCAGTGAGCGTTCTGAAACAATTTTTTTCTCATACAAGCGTCTATCCCTGTCATAATCAGATTTCGCAGTCTCATATTCCACTTTGGCCTCTTGCAGACGCAGAACTGAATTATTCTCCGTTAAGCCTTGTCCGGCAATAGTAAATGCCCATTCCCCTTTGTTCAGTTTTTGACCAACAGATATAATACCTGAGGTAAACAGAACAATACCTGATGATTTGGCCACCACAATTCGCTGATTGATGGGTGATGCACTTACTTTAGCCGGCACCTTAATAACAGCACCAAAAGGTATGCGTTGCACCTGCCGGGTTTCAAACTCAACCTTCCAGGATTGTTCCTTAGTAAATGCAATGGCATTGGGAGATGATGGCAGATCTTCTTCTGCCAGGTGAACAGCATCGTGTTCATTAGAATATACTTTTACGTCAGGAATAAGCACCTGATGCACTGCCCCATCCTTATTAAATTCAAAACGGAGTTGCCCGGCACCAGCGGTTGTTGGTTGAATTACAACTTTGAATATACCCTGCTGAACAGGTGATTCACTTTTAATCCTCACACCTTTTGTTCCAATAACTAGTGATATGGTTATATCCTGAATATCAACAGGCTTAAACGATTTCAGGTCCGTTATATGCACAATCAGCTGCGAATTAGCCCCAACGGCTAAAGGCTGTGCATCCACAAAAATTTCCACACTCTCTGAATAACCGGTGTATGGAATAGTCATATCATCATGACTATGTGCATCATGTGTTGACTGGGGACTGTTGTTACATGCTGATAAGATAACAGCCATCAACAGGTACCCAATTATATAATGTATTTTCATCAAAATATTTTTTAATTCAATCTTTGTCGTGTGTAAAGCAAACTTAAAACAGGTACAAATCCTGCTTAAGTTTGCTAATACCTTCTACTCGTGTGAATGATCATGGCCATGCTCATGGTCGTGGTCGTGCTTCTCTTCAGATTTTGTTGCGCTGTCGCAACTATCTTTGGCACATTCAGCCGAGCAACCTTTCTCTTTAACTTCGAAAGTTTCCTGCTGAGGAGTGGCATGCTCGTGTGCTTCATGAACGCTTCCGTCTTCATGAACATGAGTACCTTCTTTTTGCTCTGCTTTTTTGGTTCCACACGATGATAGAATTAAGGCTGATACAGCCAGAATAAATAGTAATTTCTGCATGATTTAAAGATTGAATGTTAGTAAATAGTAAGTTGCAACCATCCTATATTGAATACAATGGTTGTTAATTTCTTAGAAACAAATCATACAGAGACAGGCGGTGCCCTCAACGGGACCGCGAAATTGTAGCCCTCGGGAAACTTAATCGGGCTGTGATCAATATCGTATTTAGGAAGTTCTTTTACTGATACCTGCAACTGAAAAGTATGATTAACAACCAGGTAAGGATGAAAATCAAGTGATTTAGCTGCCACCGGTCGCACATCAAAATGGCAAGCGGCATGCTCCTCATTATTATGCTCATGTGTCAGGTTAGCATCACTATGCTGAATACCGGAGAAATGATGCTGATGAGAGCCATGGCCTTCGTGGTGATGATGCGTGGCATCTTCGTCACAAAACATTGCCACCACATTGGCCCCCAAGTCCATATGATGATGATGGGGTATAACATTATGGGCGAAAACAACACTGTATATCGCCAATAGAAGAAATGCCATATGTGAACGCCACTTATGCATGGTTGCAATTATACAATTTTTTTAACGAGCCTTGTTACATTTTAATAACTTTTTAACAGCAATACTTAGTGAAAGAGTGTATTAAATTTTATTATTCTTAATCAGACAACTGATATTTCAATTAGAAAAGTTTAATTTCGGGATCTAAATTGAAAAACATGGGGCTTTTGCAATCGTTAATCGAACTGGATAAAGAACTTCTTCTATTTTTAAACAGTTTTCACAATGGCTATTGGGACAACTTCTTTTGGATGTTTACCAGTAAAGAAGTATGGTTACCTCTATATTTAGTCATCGCCTATGTGATTTTTAAGAACCATGGTGTACGCGGATTAGTTACCATGCTAGCCATAGCAGTATTAATCGTATTATGCGATCAGATATCAACCAATGTGTTTAAGAACGGAGTTGAACGGTTACGCCCCTCGCACGATGAAGAACTAAAGTACCTGATACACTTAATAAATGGCAAACGGGGTGGTTTATATGGCTTTGTATCATCTCATGCCACAAACTCCTTTGGCTTAGCCATGTTTACATCACTTCTATTCAGAAACAAAGCTTACACCCTATTTATTTTCCTTTGGGCAACGATTAACGCCTATTCACGCATTTACATGGGCGTACACTTCCCTGGCGATATCATTGGAGGATTCTTACTGGGCATTATTCTGGGACGAATTATATATGGCCTTTACCTGAGAGTTATACCACGGTTTGTGGTTATATCGCATCATAACAAACGCCTGTTGAAGTCGGGACTGGCTGAATCATTCGGCACTGATGCCAGGTTGATTTTCTTCACCATCATCATTATGACAGGTACTTTGCTCACAGCAGCCAAGGTGATGCTGAAAATTACAGGTTAGAACCAAAACAGCACTGCGACTCCCAAAACAGCCAATGTCGCTCCTGCCACCTCTTTTAGTGATACTTTTTCTTTAAACAGTAAGATGGCTGGTGGTATAATTAATACGGGCACAATTGACATAATTGTCGAAGCAACACCTGTTGTAGTATATTTGATGGCCAACAGCGAAAATGAAACACCCAGAAATGGACCAAAGAAAGCACCAATGGAAATACGCACCATGGCAGCTCCGTATGTGATTGCTTTAATAACTTTTGGCCAGTGACCCGTAAAGATGAAGAGCACTGCAAAACCAATGGTACCGGCAATAACGCGTATCATAGTGGCCGATGCAGGATCATAATCTCCCATTCCTAATTTACTTAGTACCAGTCCTAACCCCTGGCCTGTTGCACCGCCAAAAGCCAGTAAAACTCCACGAACCGGATACTTAACCTCAATACGTTTGCCTTTGACGGGCTTTCCTAAAATTACCAGTGCAATGCCGGAAATAGTAACCACCATGCCCACTATGTGACTCATCAATAGTTGCTCGCCCAGCAACAACCAGCCAAACAACGCTGCCAAAGGTGGTGATAATGACATAACCAGCATTGAAATACGTGCCCCTACTACTACAAAAGCCTGAAACAGCAACATATCTCCAATTACAAAGCCAACCAAGCCACTTATTGATAACCATATCCATTGATAACTGGTAGCTCCTTCAGGAAAGAAGTAACCAAAACGAATATATTGCAGTGTACCAAGTAGACCGATTGCCATTACCAATCGAATGATATTAACAGACATTGATCCCACCTTTTTACCAGCAGACTCAAATGAAAGTGAGGTAAACGTCCAGCATACAGCTGTAATCAGAGCTGCCAGCTCTCCCAAATGCGATGTAATATATTGATTCATGAAGCTAGTAAAGTTGCAAATGTATATAGTCTGATAATCGTAGCAAATAAAAAAGGAGTGTTATTCACACTCCTTTAATTGATATTATTATCGTGTTGGAATTGGCTTCCGCTCTTCGTCTTTTTTCAACGAGTATTTCAACAAATAAAAACCAAACAGACCAGCCACAATAGAACCAACAAAGATACCTATTTTAGCCTGATTAAGCAGTTCGGCACTCTCCTTGAAGCCAAGGCTGGCAATAAAGATGGACATGGTAAAACCAATACCTCCCAGGAAACCCAGTCCAAGGAATGACATCCATGATGATCTTTTAGGCTTTACAGCAAAGCCCAATCGAACAGCCAACCATGAAAATACCGTGATACCAATACCCTTTCCGGCTACCAGACTAAAGGCTATGGCAAACGATAAAGTTGTAAATACGTCACCGCCTCCATCGCCATGATGCACCAAGGTAACACCCGCGTTTGCCAAAGCAAATATTGGCAGGACGAATAAGCTTATAAAACCATGGAATTGGTGCTCGATATATTGCAATGGACTCTGAACCTTTTTTACACTGTACTCAACATCATTAATGGCGTACAACTGATCATCGGTCAACACACGTTCGTTTTCACTCTTAGGAACCGAATCGAAGCGTGTCAGCCCGGACTTGATGCGTGCCAAAAATTCGTTGATATGTACCTTTGGACGAGCAGGAATGGTAAAGGCAATAAGCACACCGGCAATAGTAGCATGTAAGCCTGAACCCGGACCATCAACACCTGACTGCAAAAACAGGTACCAAATAATAAAGCCTAAGAAAGTGTAGATCTTCAGGTCTTGAATATTTTTTAGATTGGCAACTGTTAATACCAATAACAGAATACCAGCTATCATCAGGTACGTCCAGTTCAAATCGCCACCGTAAAACAGTGCGATAACCAAAACAGCTCCAAGGTCATCAACAATGGCCAATGCGGTCAGAAACACCTTTAAAGCCAGCGGAACGCGTTTTCCCAGAAGGGACAAAATACCTAATGAAAACGCAATATCGGTAGCCATTGGAATACCCCATCCTTTAGAGGCTGTACCTTCAAACCCAAAACTGAAGTATAAGATGATTGGCACCACCATCCCGCCGATAGCAGCAAATATTGGCAATGAAGCCTGCTTAAAAGAACTTAGCTCACCAGCCAAAAACTCACGTTTAATCTCCAAACCAACCACAAAGAAGAAGATGGCCATGAGTCCATCATTAATCCAGTGCGTCAGTCCCATTTCAACAGAAAACAATCCTGATGATATACCAAAAGTACTATGCCAGAAATGGTGGTAGCTGTCATGATCAACATTAGCCCAGATAACGGCTACTGCAGTTGCCATCATTAATAAGGCACTACCATTAGTGAAAAACTTAATAAATTGCTGAAGCGGGTCGCCTAACCTCCGCCTCCCGGTTCCACTTTGAATTTCGTTCATATTGTTCTAATTATTTCCCTGATTTATAATATTGTTCTGCTTGTCTTAATTTTTCAATGGTTCCTACATCGAACCAGGCGTCATCATCAGCTACAGAAAAGCCCCTGATTTGCAAATCCTGTGCCAATTGCAGGTATGCTTTGATGATTGAAAAAACCCGCTCTCCTCCTAATTTATTAAGCAAATGTGGTTCAATCATGTGTATCCCACTAAAGGCCATTTCCTTTAGGTGATCACAAGCCAGCACTTCGATGTGCTCACCTGTTTTGGCATTTCGCCAACCACAAAGTTGCATATCATTATTAAACTGCAGGTAACGTGATGTATTACGGTTCTTTACCATCAAAGTTGCATCATTGCCATTTTGCTGATGCGAATATATGAAACTTTCTAGATTTGTAGATGTGACAATATCTACATTTCTTACTAGTATTGACTTATTTGGAATGAATAAAGATTGGGCTCGCAATAGTCCACCCCCCGTATCCAGCAGTTCATCTGATTCATTGGAAATGAGCACTTCAGTCCACCAATCATTGCTTTCAATGTAATCAATAATTTGGCTTGCAAAATGGTGTACATTCACTACAATGCGTTCAATACTGAGACCCTTTAGACTATTGATGGCATGAGCCAACAAAGGTTGCCCGTTGAAAGGAGCCAGTGCTTTAGGGAGTTGATTGGTAAGAGGTTTCAGACGGGTACCCAGACCCGCCGCAAATATCATGGCATTCACTACTTCTTAATTTTTTTTGGCTTGCACAGGTTTTCCTCTTTTTTAGAGCCTAGCCCACACTTTTTGCATTCGTACTTATGACTGTCTTTAATAATCGGATTTTTCAACTTATCCACATCTTTACATTTCTTCTTTCCCATATCAAAACTATCGCTTCTTCATATCTTGCTCTACGTGTTTTAATTCAACATTTAACTTGTATTTATGTTGAAGATGGGAAGCCAACTGTTCGGCACTATAGACTGAACGATGCTGTCCGCCGGTACATCCGAAATTAACCATCAGGTTTTTAAATCCCCTGGAGATATATTTCTCTACCGACTTATCTACAAGGGAAAACACATCATTCAGAAAATCAGCCATCTCAGGTTCTTTACCGAAAAAAGCAATCACCTCTTCATCTTTGCCTGTTTTATCAGCATATTCAGGATAACGACCGGGATTATGAATAGCACGACAATCGAATACAAAGCCACCTCCGTTACCAGACACATCAACCGGGATACCTCTTTTATAGGAAAAACTGCTAATGCGCACCGTTAACAGAGAGCTACGTTGTCCAATGGTCATGAGCTCCTCCGATTCAGTAACATTGGTAAGAGCTGAAAAAAGCGTAGGCAGTTCAATGCCCAAATCAATCGTCTCCAGCAAATACTTCAGATTATTTATAGCATAAGGTATACTCTTTAGAAAGTGCTCTTTCTTTTCATAAAAGCCCCTGAAACCATAGGCTCCCATGGCCTGCATAATTCTAATTAATACATAACCCTGATAATGTTGTTTAAACTCGTGCTTATCAACCGATATGTGATTACCCAGTTCCTCAACATAAAAATTAAGTAACTCTTCACGAACACTATTCGGCATATCAGCCTTGGCATCAAATAATAATGAAGCCAAATCATACTGCAAGGCACCTTTACGGCCTCCCTGATAATCAATAAACCAAGGCTCATCATCCACCACCATCACATTACGCGACTGGAAATCGCGGTAGAGGAAATAGTCATGATCCACCTCCAATAAAAAGTCGATCAAACGATGATAATCATCTTCCAGCGCTTGCTCATCGAAAGGAATCCGCGCCAGTTTTAAGAAGTAATACTTGAAATAGTGTAAATCCCATAACATCGATTGCTTATCAAATGCCTGCCGTGGATAGCACTTGCTGTAATCAAGCCCTTCGCCACCTTTTACTTGAAAGCAAATAAGCTTCTTAATGGTTTTTTTATAGAAACTTACCAGTTCTTCAGGAAAAGCTTTGCCTTTGCGTATACCTTGCAAAAAACTATAGAGCGTTACATCGCCCAAATCTTCCTGCAGATAGACATGATGATCCATATCAACACCATAAATAGCAGGTACTGGCAGTTGTCTGTTCTTAAAGTGCTTTGAAAACTCCAAAAATGCCTGATTTTCTTTTGCATCGGCATTATAGGCTCCCATGGCTGATTTGGTGCGACCGGCAATCCGGTAGTATTCACGGTAAGAACCCGAAGGAGGTAACATAACAAAAGACCGCGCTTCTTCACCAGCCCATTTCTCAAATAGCCCTATCAATATTGACTTTGTATCTTTTTCCAAGGTGTGTTGTTTTATTAATCTGTTTACAGATAGGCATTAAGCCAAATCAGTACTACCACCACAATTAACGATGGCAACATATTCATTATTCGTATTTGCTTTATTTCTAAAATATTAATTCCCAATCCAACTAACAAAATACCGCCTACAGCCGTTAATTCAGTAATCACATCCTTGCCTATAAAGTCTCCCAACCAATAGGCCAGCAACGTTATACCACCCTGAAAAATAAGGAGAGGCACCACCGACATACTAACTCCTACTCCAAAAACAGAAGCCAGAGCTATGGATGAAAAGCCATCCATAAGTGCCTTAGTCATTAATACCTCTGACCCATTGCCCATACCTTCGTCTATTGCGCCCACAATCGTCATCGATCCTACGCAATAAAGCAAAAACGCTGTTAGCATACCTTCAGCGAACTTTGGATTTTTTAAGCGTAATTTTGTTTTAAGTACTCCTGATAACTCATCAACTTGCTTGTCCAGCGACATCAACTCACCTAAAATGGTACCAATGATGAGACTAAACACTATAATCAATAGCATTTGTCCTTTAACAGCCATACCAACGCCCAAAACAATGGTAAAAAGCCCAATAGCCTGAAAAACAGTTTTCGTCATTTTTTCAGGAATGCGATTTCCTATCAGTATTCCAATGGCGCTTCCTGCCAGCACTGTTAGCACATTTACCAGTGTTCCTCCAAACAGCATTCTATTAGTTTTTCGTGATTAATCCGATAAAAATAAATTAATATCAACTAAATGCGAAATTGTTTTTCATTTCAGCGCATCTATTTTACGTGATGCAATCTCATCGAATATGATAAAACTCAGCTTTTCAAGGCATTTTTTTCTCGCTAATTCTCCTATTTTTGCTAGCAAACCAAATAAATTAGAGAATAATAACCTTTTTAAATCTTTGTTATGACCGACAAGAAAATGACACCTGCAGATTATATTGCTCGTGAAGATAAGTACGGCGCACACAATTACCATCCACTACCAGTTGTACTTGAAAAAGGCGAAGGTATTTACGTGTGGGACGTTGAAGGCAAGCGTTATTTTGACTTTCTTTCAGCCTACTCGGCGGTAAATCAGGGTCACTGCCACCCTAAAATCATTAATGCACTAACTGAACAAGCTCAACAGCTAACACTAACATCAAGAGCATTCTATAGCAGCGTATTAGGTGAGTTTGAAGAGTACATGGCTAAATACTTTGGTTATGATAAAGTATTACCGATGAATACCGGTGCAGAAGCTGATGAAACTGCACTAAAGCTCTGTCGTCGCTGGGGATACGACAAAAAAGGTATTCCTGAGAATCAGGCAAAAATCATCGTTTGTGCCGATAACTTTCATGGCCGTACTATTACAATCATTTCAATGTCAACCGATCCTGATTCGTACAAAGGATTCGGTCCATATACCCCTGGATTTGTAACTGTACCATACAATGACTTGGATGCACTAGCCAAAGAATTAGAAGATCCTAATGTAGCTGGTTTTCTGGTAGAACCTATTCAGGGTGAAGCAGGGGTTTTTGTACCAGATGAAGGCTATCTGAAGAAAGCCTATGAGATGTGTAAGGCTAAAAATGTACTGTTTATTGCTGATGAAGTACAGACTGGTATTGCACGTACAGGTAAATTACTGGCCTGCGATCACGAAGGAGTTAAACCAGATGTACTGATTTTAGGTAAAGCTATTTCGGGTGGTGTATTCCCTGTTTCAGCAGTATTGGCCAATGACGATGTAATGCTGGTAATTAAACCAGGTGAGCATGGCTCAACATATGGCGGAAATCCACTTGGATGTAAAGTGGCCATTGCAGCTCTTGACGTTATTAAAGACGAGAAGCTAGCTGAAAATGCTGAGCGCCTTGGTAAAATTTTCCGTGAAGAAATGCTAAGCATCGAATCCGATATGATAGAGCTGGTACGTGGTAAAGGTTTGTTAAATGCGGTAGCTATCAAGCCTAAAAATGGTAAAACAGCTTGGGATGTATGTGTAGCAATGAAAGAAAACGGACTGATTGCCAAACCTACACACGAGCACATTATACGCTTTGCTCCTCCTTTGGTAATTAACGAAGAACAATTGCGCGAAGCTATTGACATTATTAAAAAAACATTAGCACAGTTTGCTTAAATAGATTATAAAGCCGACCTCCATGGTCGGCTTTTTTCTTGTCAGAAATTCAACTGCTTCCAATTGGCTTTTAATCGTTCGGTTAAAGGCTTGCCCATTCCTTTGACTTCAACGCCTAAGGCTCTCAACTCATCACTAATGCCGTACATATCGGCACAATTAACGCAGGCTTCAACCACAACACCGTTATTCTGCATTATTTTCAATTGTTCTTGCAGCTCTTTATCATTAGCCAGCAACTGTGCAGAAGGTCCCCACACAATCAGGTAAACTTCATCAAACCACTGCATTTTTTTCGCAGCATTAGTATACATAAAACACACCTTCAGTGCCACATCTCTGTCGCCACTGCTCCAAATTATCATTAGCTTGTCTGCTTCCCTCATCTCCTTTTTATTAGCTGTCGTCCCAAATAAAGGTACCGTCATCAAAAACAGTGTAACTATTAAATGCTTCATTTTTTAATTTTTTAATTTAGAACTCAATATCATTGTATTAAACGAAAAACGCAATTATGAATACGGCTGCCTCCTATTTGAATTTATTGCAACAACAACTTTCTAAAATTGACGACCGTGAGTTTGATTTGATCTCCTGGAAGAAAGCAACAATTCTTTTAACAGCCTCGTGCTTTGGCAGCAATTCGCCACAGGTAGCGGCGCTTGACAAAATAGATTATGCTTACAGCAGCTGGGCGTTGAGAGACGAATCAGGCACCACAGATCCGGTCAAAACAGATTGCAAAACAACACTGTCCACAATCATTGAGGAACTAAAAATAAAGCTGGAATCATCAACAGAATTGAGTAACGCAGGAGATTTAAACAATCTTAGCTTTTTGTGGTTACCCTTTGAAGATGAATTAACCGGCGCCTCATTAAAGCGGTTAAAAGCTTTAATAACAAAAGCCAATGTATCAGAAGACGAAGTTCAAATGTTTCTAAAGGATCTGCCCAACCAAACTCTCATCAATATTATCCAGCAGATGCTCATGTCCAAAGAGTTTAAACAATGGATAACACAGTAGAACCAATACTTATAGCGCGACCTATGATTTCATACGCCTTTATTAATGATATACTTCACGTTTCCATCGATGGCCCTTCTACAATTTATGACTTGTATGATTTTCTGGATGAGTTAGGCAGTCTGCATACTTTACCCGATGAATTAAAGGTGTTTTATGATCTAAGAAATGCATCCATTGACTTAAGGTTAGATGAAATAAGCCTGCTATCGAAAAAAGCAGAGGAAAAAACTTTGCAATGCAAATCTGTTAAAACAGCTTTTTGCGTGCAGGATCCTAAAGTTACCGCCTATGCCATGCTATTTTCGTGGCTGCCGGAGAACTCAAAAATAAAACGTGAACAATTCTCCACCAAAGAGGCAGCTTTAAAATGGCTTAATACTGATTAGGTGGTCGTTAACGATTCTTAATACAAAAAACTCTAAAAAACTTAATCTCATTATTAACTTTGTCCAAATTTTTTTGACAAGCTTAAGTTAATATGAAGATTTCTGGAAAAGAAGGAAAGCAGCTGAACGAATACCTTGTACTCACCTACAGATTGCTGTTAATAATGGCATTCTATAGTGCGTTTCGTATTCTTTTTTACCTTTTCAATACTGAACTGTTTCCTAATATCACTTTCAGTGGCTTTTTAACCATTATGAAAGGCGGGCTGTTGTTCGATTTAAGTGCCATGCTATACTTAAACGGGCTGTATGCCTTACTGTTTTTACTACCTCTTCCGTTTAAGTTTCATAAAGGCTACCAGATTTTCTTAAAAACCTTATTCGTGCTGATTAACAGCATTGGCCTGGCACTTAACAGCATCGACCTGATTTATTATCGATTCATTCTGAAACGTACCACCTACAATGTGATTAACATACTGGAAAACGAAACAAACATGACCAAACTATGGGGCCAGTTCGTCATCGATTACTGGTATGTGGCCATTATTTTCATCGCTTCAGTATTTTTATTAGCCAAAAGTTATTCATTCATTAAGCCAAGAGCCTTTAAGTTTTCGAATCGCTGGTTTTATCCGGCCCTATCTGTCATAGCCCTTACTGTATTTACTGGTTTTTCGATTGTGGGCATGCGTGGCGGCTACCGTCATTCAACCCGGCCAATTAACATGGCTAATGCCGGCAAATACGTTAATACACCTGACGAAATGTCTATTGTGCTGAACACCCCATTTTGTATGATTCGCACCTGGGGTAAAAAGAGCTTTACAGCCTACGATTATTTTGAAACAAAGGAGGAGTTAAACGAAGCATTCAACCCGGTTGTTTTAACCGATAGCATTACTGACAAACCGAAGAAGAACATTGTTATTTTCATTCTGGAAAGCTTTAACAGAGAGTTTCTGGGTTCATTCAATCCTGAACTTGACAATGGGTCCTACAAAGGTTATACGCCATTTCTTGATTCTTTAGCTCAGCATGCACTGATTTTTCCGAATACCTATGCCAACGGCCGCAAGTCAATTGATGCAATGCCATCGGTACTGGCCAGCATACCAGCCCTGGTATTGCCATACGTTGTATCTGAATATTCATCCAACCACATTAATGGCTTACCTTACTTATTAAAGAAGGATGGTTATAACAGTGCCTTTTTCCATGGAGCACCCAACGGTTCAATGGGATTTGACTCTTTTGCTAATGTGGCTAAGTTTGATGCCTACAAGGGCATGACTGAATTTAACAACGATGATGAATTCGATGGCATGTGGGGCATTTGGGATGAACCATTCTTCCAGTTTTTTGCCAATGAGATGAATAAGATGCAGGAACCTTTTATGACCTCTCTCTTTTCATTATCATCGCACCACCCGTTTAAAGTACCCGAGCAATATACCGATGTATTCCCCAAAGGTACATTACCAGTGCATCAAGGTATTGGCTACACCGATAATGCATTGAGAAAGTTTTTTGAAAGTGCTAAACAGATGCCGTGGTATAACAATACACTATTTGTTATCACGGCTGACCATAGCACACAGGCACATTATGATATTTCGCAAACCAGCGTTAATAAGTTCCAGATTCCGCTGATATTGTATAGCCCGGGCGACAGCACGTTAAGAGGCGTTAACAACGAACTGGCACAACAGATTGACATTATGCCAACGGTACTTAACTACATTGGTTTCAATAAAGAGCCTTATATAGCGTTTGGAAAAGACTTATTGCATCCTGAGAACGACAGATTTGCCATTAACTATACCAACAACAGCTATCAGATGGTGCATGGAGACTACGTACTGCATTACGATGGTGAGAACCTCATTAGTGCCTTTAATATTGCAGAAGATCCATACTTAAAGCACAATCTTAAAAATACTGATAGCGGCTACAAAAACAGCTTACCATTATTAAAAGGAATCATTCAGCAATACAACAACCGAATGATTGAAGACAGGCTGATCGTAGAGTAAGTTGATATCATTCATCTCACTGATATACAAGTATCTGCTTTCTTTTTCGCAAGGCCGTTTTATAGCGAAACAAACTTCCCTCAGCGATTATAGCATAATCGATTGGTAGCCCAAGTCGAATCCTGCCTGCGGGAGTTGGTCATGAGTCGGTGGAGTTGTCATTGGAATGAGCAGGGCTTCCTCTACAAAGAGGCAGCGGATTATCTCATAAAAAACATTCATGACACACGGAAACACCAACAGGTATGAAAGAAAACTTGCTTCGCATCTCAAGATGTGTAGCAAGTCGTTGAGACTTTCAGAAAAAAAAGGAGGCTGTTTGAGCCTCCTTGGATATTCTACTAACTAATCGTTCAGCAGCTTAAAACTTATGCTTCAGGCGTTCATCCATTAACTCACGGGCTAACTTCTGCTCACGTTTCAAAGCAGATTTGCGATGCGTCTCAAATTCTTCTTCAACCTCACTTAAGCGGTGCTTTGTTTCATTTGTAACGGCATGACTACGCTTAAACATCAGGAATAAAATAACGGCCAATGCGAGTAAGCCAAAAACCAAACCCCACATCAATGAGTTATAAGCACCTTTAGCTAACTCAGCACCTAAAAACTGCATGCTATCTTTACTATTCCTTGTAGACTCTAAATCGGCAGTTAATGTACTAATCGTCTCATCCTTTACCGCCAGCGTTTTTTCCAGCCCCGCAATCTCATCAATTCGTTTTGTTAAATCACTACGGTACACATTGACACTATCAAGCGAATTACTTTTTAGTAGTTTATAGGTATCAATTTTAATAACCTTATAGCGCTCGTATGTTTCTGATTTCTCATAAACGTAATCGAACTGTGCTTTTAAGGATAATGAGTCGAACCTTGAAGCCAAATCATTTTGTGCAAACAAATTAGTTGACTGAACAACCAACATCGTAGTAAAAACCAGCGAAAAAAATCTCATTTTAAATAGTATTATTTGTGGGTGTTAATATACTCTGCAAACGGGTTGACACGGCGATTTATTGCTCTTGCCACTTTAGGTTAACCAAATATATTGATTATTCCTTAATAATTAACCATTAAAAAAAGTTGTACTATAATAAAAAAGCCTGCAAACAGCAGGCTCTTGTCTAGTTTTCAATTATTTCTACATCCTTTCAGGGACATTAATACCCATCATCCACATCGCATTTTTAATAACAGTTCCTACTGATTGACAAAGTAGCAGACGCATGGCACGCTTAACTTCATCCTCTTCAACCGCAATTGGCGATTCGTGGTAGAACTGATTGAACTCTTTGGCCAAATCATAAACAAAGTTGGCTATTAAAGCCGGACTATAAACCTTACCAGCTTCTGCTACAACGGATGGGAAATTGCTAATCATGCGCATTAACTGAATTTCCTTCTCCGACATAGCCGTTTCTGCACTTATCGCGTCAGGCACTTCAATGCCGTTGGCTTGGGCTTTACGATAGATGGACTGTATACGGGCATAAGTGTACTGAATAAATGGTCCGGTATTACCATTAAAATCAATCGATTCTTTAGGATCGAAAGTCATATTCTTCCTTGGATCAACTTTAAGAATAAAGTACTTTAAGGCTCCAAGCGCAATGGTTTCATAAACGCGTTCGGCTTCTTCTTCACTATAGCCTTCCAGCTTACCCAGTTCCTTTGACATATCGTGGGCAGTATTGATCATATCTGCCATCAAATCATCAGCATCAACCACTGTTCCTTCACGCGACTTCATTTTGCCTTCGGGTAACTCAACCATTCCATAGCTAAAGTGTACCAAATCCTTACCCCATTCAAGGCCTAAACGATCAAGCAGGATGGCCAACACTTTAAAATGGTAGTTTTGCTCATTACCCACCACGTAAACCATTTTATCGATATTGTAATCATCGTAGCGCAGCTTGGCTGTACCAATATCCTGTGTCATATACACACTGGTACCATCGGCACGCAGCAACAGCTTTTCATCCAGGCCATCATTCTCAAGGTTAGCCCACACACTGTTATCTTCACGACGATAGAACACTTTCTTATCCAGGCCTTCCAGCACCATATCACGACCTACCTTATAAGTATCTGATTCGTAATAAATCTTGTCGAAATCTACACCCATCTGCTTGTAGGTAACATCGAATCCCTGGTAAACCCATTGGTTCATTTGCTGCCAAAGTGCATAAACCTCAGGATCGTGAGCCTCCCACTTTAAAAGCATCTCACGCGCTTCCTTCATCAAAGGAGAGTTGGCCTCTGCTTCTTCTTTTGACTGGCCGGCTGCCATCAATTCAGCTTGCTCTTTCTTATATTCCTGATCAAATTTTACATAGAAATCCCCAACCAGATGGTCACCCTTTTTGCCTGTAGATTCTGGTGTTTGTCCTTCACCCCACTTTTTCCAGGCGAGCATAGATTTACAAATATGTATACCTCGGTCGTTGACAATATTGGTCTTTACCACTCTATTACCGTTTGCCTCAACAATGCGGGATAATGAATACCCCAAAAGGTTGTTACGAATATGTCCCAGGTGAAGTGGCTTATTGGTATTGGGCGATGAATATTCAATCATCACCAAAGGCGACTTGTCCGTTGCTTCGGTTTTTCCGTACTCGGCATTATGCACATGCTCATTTAAAAGCCCCAACCAGTATGCTGTTGATAATTGCAAGTTCAAAAAGCCTTTCACTACTTCAAATTCGGCCACTTCAACACATTCCTTTTTGATATAGTTTCCAAGATCATTACCTGTTTCAACCGGATTCTTCTTAGAGATTTTCAAAAGTGGAAAGACAACAACAGTATAATCGCCCTTCATGTCTTTACGTGTCAACTGCAATTGAACGGCCTCTTCTGTAATGCTGGCTCCATATAAATCATTCACTGCTTTTACTACCGAAGCTTTTATCTGACTTTCAATTATCATTTTCGTATATTTAATATGCTCGTTAATTTTCTGACTGGCAAAGTTAATAAAGTTAACGTTTATGGACTGTAAGAATATTCGAAATATCTGTATAATTATGGGATTTTAAGTTGACTTTGATTTTTTTCAAACACTTTTATTGTAACGAGTCTATAAAGAAATACTTTTGTTGCTTAATTGACCAATGAAAATTTTAATTGATGTTCAACCGACAGGCTGTTCGCTACTATAACTTATTCTTCTTTCTGGCAACTTTTACCAATGCTTTGGCCGACAATGGCCAACTGGATGTAGAAGATGTCCAAAGTTTGTTTTACCAAATTATAGCTCTACTGGGGCTATCTCTGATGGTCTATCTATATATCAATTTCAGAAACAACAGTAAAAAACAAAGTACGCGAAAAGCCCACATTAATATCAATCATGAAGCCCAAACAATTGCTGGTAACCTTCAGCAAATGATTGAGCTTATCCCCTACCCGGCTTGTATCTCAAACGAAAAACAGAAAGTCATTTATTGTAACTCCTTATACAAACAATTAGTAAAGCATCAAAAAATTACAGAATCGCATCACTGGGACAAACAACTAAAACTGAATGCACAACAACTGCAACTGGACTCTTCTGGTGATGTGATTGCCCAAAGTGAAGATACGAGGTATTATAAGATTGCGATACGACCTGTACAAATAAGTGATGTAAGCATCCAGCTATTTACCGTTATTATAGAGGAGATCAGCCATCAGTACATAAGCGAACAGGAACAACATCAACTCACAGCTAGCATTGCTAGCGTTCAATTACCCATACTACTGCTTAATCAGGACAATACTATTACTGATTTTAACCACAGTGCCATACATCTATTAAAAACTGATTCGCAGACATTACACCAAAAAGTACTGACCGATATTATTATTGAGGATGAACATGTCGCCATCTCTCAACTCCTTAATGGAGATATTTCGTATAAGTCACCTTTAGTATTTCATTTACTTACCCCTAATAATACCACCCAGCCAGTAGAGGTCTTTAAAATAGAACTTTTGAACCATGGCAAGACCAATAATTTACTTATTTTAATCGATATCTCTGAGCGAGTACAAATGCAGAATGAAGTCAGAAAAGCTACTCAACGTGCTGAGGAATCTGATCGTCTTAAATCTTCATTTTTGGCAAACATGTCTCACGAAGTTAGAACACCCCTAAACAGCATCATGGGATTTACTGAACTAATGTGCGACGACCAGCTTACAGGCCCTGAGCGAAAAGAGTTTCATAACATTGTTAAAACAAGTTCCAATGAATTATTGAGACTGCTGAATGATATTATGGAGTTCTCCAAAATTGAGTCGGGCTTAATAAGCCTTGATTTAAACTGTACATATGCCCATGAAATAGTTAATGAGCTTAGTGAATATGCAGCCCCTCTTGTGGCGAACAATGCCAACCTGCAGTTTCGGGTACAAGAGCCAATTGGTTTTGACACACCCGCAATCATTACCGATAAAGAACGTGTTAAACAAACGCTCAGACACTTAATTGATAATGCGTTGAAATTTACTTACAGTGGTACTGTTACTTTAAGCTATCAGTACCGAAAAGATAATTCAGTTGAGTTCATTGTGTCTGATACTGGAATTGGTATTCCGAAGCATAAAATACCCAATATCTTTCATAAATTCAGACAAGCAAATGATGAAAATTCAAGAGACTTTGGCGGTGCAGGACTAGGGCTTAGCATTTGTAAGCATCTTGCCAATGCACTTGGTGGATTCCTTTGGGTAACATCAGTCGAAAAAGTAGGCTCTGAATTTCATTTTGTTATACCGGCTGACGGACATTCTGCACAGGACAGTAAAACAGCTAACACAATACTGTTTTACTCCAACAAGCCACAGGATGCACCCGTTGCTATCGAAGACACAAAGGTACTTTGTCTGTTTCAGTTTCAGGCGCTTTTGAATGTACCACTAGCTCACACCTGTCCAGTCATACTAATTGATGCAAGTTTAAAGTCGGAAGAGATGAATCTGCTACTTGCTATTCCGCAAGTTAGGAAAGCTTCTTTGATTAAAGTAGGACAATACGAATCAGAAATCGTTTATAGTCCGGCAGAAGGAGAAACAGGCCGACTACTGACTGATAAACTAAAACTTAAGAAATACATCAGTAAGTGCATCGAACGAAGTTAACCGATTACACTACTCCAGTTGAAATTCAATGGCAATATGGTATTCACTGGCAACTGGATGTCCCATGTTTGTTGCCGCAATGAAACGCCATTTATCAGGCATCGTTTTAGCCACTTCAACAACAGCCCTGTCAATGGTTGGATGTAACCTTTCTGCTATATAAAAGCCGATAACATGACCTGTTTCATCAACCCTTAAAGCTAAAACCACCCTACCCTCAACAGATTCATTCACAGCGCTTCGGGGATAACTTAAATTATTAACTAAAAACAGATAAGGTATTAAAGGGCTACCCATAAACAGGCAAGGTGTTTTCATTTTTAATTCATGCCTATCCTGACCACTCATCATAACAAGTTCGTTCCTGTCAAAATCATATTCATAATCAAGGATACTCTCCAGATTATAAAAGCGCCATCGTCCCACACGTGAATTTTTCAAGTATCGCCCCTGCTCAATAACTTTACCCTTGTAATACGTTGTACTTTGTCCGTTGCGAATAGCCGTATCATTGACATCTACCCAGCAAACTTCTTTAAAAAGTCCCCGCTCTTTTGTCACCAACTCTCTATCCTGGGCACTAACAACCGTGCTGGCCAAAGCCATTAAACTAATGCAAATGCTAATATATAACCAGCCTGTTTGTTTCACTTTAAATACATTTTGGTAGTCATTTGCTGAATATACAACAATTTTGGAAGGCACATGCAATAAGCCAGTAAATACTGCTAAAATATGCAATTGCCTGTCAATAATTCCTAACTTAGCCCACCACAATAGTGCAACTTATTTAAAATAAACCTTCAGAATTATGAAACATTCTATTGTTAGTGTATTAATTTTTGCCCTTCTCGGTCTTATTATCGGCTACCTGTTTTTTGGTAAAATTGCGGGTGAATATGTCAGCATAAGCACTTTACTAAAGCCTGCATCTAATGAACTCGTGTCACTGGGGCAAAAAATATCGGGCATCGCAAAAGTCAGAAATAATATTGCTATCTGTGGTGGTATCGGCGCTGTAGTTGGGATAGTTATTCGCTTGGCAAAAAAATAATGCATCATTGTTACTTATTGTATAAATATGCAAAAACAAAGCACTATATTCGCTTTTGGCTTTTGACTGGAATTTCCTTCTGGCAAGGACATTTCCATCACAGCAGCCCGTGGGTCGATTTCGGCCAAAAGCCGCTTTAGTTTTTTCTTCTATTACAATACTTCCTAATTATCAATTCAATATAAATAATGCGATTCAATCGTTAGAATCTAATTAATTATACCTCAATATTTATCATTTTTTGATAATTTTACGCCTCCATTCAAAAAAGCATATAACGTGTCAAAAACAGATAGTCAATTCAATCACGTCATTAATATTTGCAAAGACATCTTTGAGAAAAAGATGAAAGATTACGGAACAGCGTGGCGCATCCTCAGGCCATCAAGCATGACCGACCAAATATTTATTAAAGCCCAGCGTATCAGAAGCATCGAAACAAAGGGCACCTCAAAGGTGGATGAAGGCATCAGGGATGAGTTTATTGGCATTGTAAACTACTGTGCTATGGCTCTTGTTCAGCTCGAACTTAAACCCGCCGAACAACCAGAGATGGACCACGATGAAGCTCTGAAAATGTACCTCAATAATATATATAGTGCTAAGGCTCTCATGGAAAATAAAAACCATGATTATGACGAGGCCTGGCGAAAAATGCGCGTAAGTTCATTCACCGACCTTATTCTTATGAAGCTTCACCGCACCAAACAGATTGAGGATAATCTGGGGCAGACAATTATTTCTGAAGGCATTGATGCCAACTATATGGACATGATTAATTATGCCATTTTTGCCCTTATTAAACTTGAATTTCCGGAAGACGAAGAAAACATATAAACACCATAATTAGATGCTCAAGCTGATAAGTCGCCTTCTAACAGGGGCAGTATTTGTTTTTTCAGGGTTCGTTAAAGCTATTGACCCCAAAGGAAGTGCTATAAAAATAGCCGAATACCTTGAATTTATAGGAATACATAACAGTGATGGAATTTCCATCATCTTATCAATTGCTTTGTCATCTATTGAGTTTATTTTGGGTTTTCACTTACTACTCGGCTTCAGATTAAAGCGAGTAGCCTTGCCAGCATTGCTCTTTATGGCTGGGTTTACTATCATCACTTTTTTCATAGCTATATTTGAACCGGTCTCGGATTGCGGGTGCTTTGGCGATGCCATCAAGCTCAGCAACTGGGAAACATTAAGCAAAAACCTTATCATTCTTCCATTCAGTATAATTGTCTACTACAGAAGAAATGATTATAAGTCTAATTTGTCTGGCGGGCGCCAATTTCTACTGACCAGTACCGGACTTCTTTTTATCATTGGCATCTCTGTGTATAGCATGTATTACTTGCCTCTTCTTGATTTCAGGCCTTACCACATTGGCGCTAACATACCTGAAAAAATGAGCATACCTGAAGGGGCCGATGAAGGTGAATACGAAACTACATTCATACTGGAGAAAGAAGGAGAAAGAAAAGAATTTGGTGTTGACGATTATCCGTATAACGACAGTACCTGGATTTTTATCGATAGCAAAACAAAAATAATTCGCGAAGGTTATCAACCGCCTGTTACGGCCTTACATTTTACTTCTACTGAAGGAGACGACATTACTGATGCCATTATTAATAATGAGAAGCCAGTATTTTTGATGGTGGCGCCTAAAGTAGAAAATACATCAACAGATAATATCCAACAGTTTATCAATATTAAAAGTGTAGCTCAAAAACACGGTAGCTATTTTTACTTGGCCACAGCTTCATTAACGGAGGATTGCTACAAATTTGATATGGCGCATCAGGCTGCCTTTGAATATGCCCAATGTGATGAAACCACCCTTAAAACCATTATCAGAGCCAATCCTGGTTTAGTTATTATTCAAAAGGGTACAATTATTGCAAAATACAGCTACACCCAACTACCCGATGCAGAAACCTTAAAGAATCCACTTTCACAATCGATTCAGTCAATGCAAAGGGCCCATGATAAAATATGGCTTTGGCTATGCTTATCAGTTATAACAGGGTTAATCATTATCATATACAAATTCAAATAAACTTAAATTTTTATCAATGAGACAAAACATTGTTGCAGGGAACTGGAAAATGAACAACACCTTAGAAGAAGGTGTGGCATTAGCCAAAGAAGTGAACGAAATCTTGAAGGCCAACAAGCCTAATTGTCAAGTTGTATTGGGTGCACCATTTATTCACCTGACTGAAGTCGTTAAAACTGTTGACGCAGAATTAGTAGGCGTTGCAGCTCAGAACTGTTCTGATAAGGTAAGCGGTGCTTACACTGGTGAAGTATCAGCTTCAATGGTGAAGTCAACTGGTGCGCAGTACGTTATTCTGGGGCACTCAGAAAGACGTGCTTACTATGGTGAAACAAATGCCATTTTAAAAGAAAAAACAGATTTAACTTTAGCTAATGGCCTGACACCAATTTTCTGTATTGGCGAAGTATTAGAGGAGCGTGAATCTGGTAAGCATTTTGAGGTTGTTAAAGAGCAAATCGAAGAAGCTTTATTCCATCTTTCAGCAGAAGAATTCGGTAAAGTTGTATTGGCATATGAACCAGTATGGGCTATTGGAACAGGTAAAACTGCTTCTCCAGAGCAAGCTCAAGAAATTCATGCTTTCATTCGTCAAACTTTAGCTAACAAATACGGTGCTGAAGTTGCTAATGAAACAAGCATCCTTTATGGTGGAAGCTGTAAGCCTTCAAATGCCAAGGAATTATTCGCAAACCCAGACGTAGATGGAGGTTTAATTGGTGGTGCTTCGTTGAAAGCTGAAGATTTTCACGGAATTATCGCCGCATTTTAATAAGAGTATAATAAGCTCAAAATAGTTTTTCAGAATAAAGGACCGCTCATCGGCGGTCCTTTTATTTTTTGATATTAAATTTTCCTTATTCAGCTACAACTTCTTCAATAGTGATTGTTTCAAGTTCAGTAACCTGCCCCAATTCAACCTTCACATCTTCAAGCGTTGTTTCCTGATAACCTTCTGCTGGTTGTACTGTGATTGTATAGCTACCGGGCTCCACCCCTCTCAACATAAAGAAACCAGTCTCAGCATCAGCATAAGTTCCAACTGTATCTTCTTCGTCAGCGGTAACAGCCATAATATAAGGCGTGGCTTCCACTGGCATTACGCTTCCTTTAATGGCACCACTGGTAGCCTCTGTAAAAGTTCTAATGACTGGCTTAAGTGAATACCCACCATTACCTTTAGCAACAATCGAACGTCCTGCATCAAAATCAATCCATAACTTATAGGTTATACCATCCTTTAAGTCGGCATGGATGTTAAACTTTAATCCGGATTGCTGAGCCGAAGGAGTTTCTATGGGATAATACTTACCATCAATCTTTACTTGATTCTTGTCTCCTAATACCAGTCGCATCTGTGAAATTTTGCCAGCAGGCAGAAATTCGTCAACTAACAGCGTATCCATACCATTAGTAAAATCAAGTAAGTTATACACTCCTTTTTGTGTACTTGATAGTGATTGCCAGCCATTGTTTTCATCTCCAGAAACATTAATCATTACATCCTGCACATCAATTAATACCTCTTGATAATCACCAGGAGCATCGGTTAAACGGATTGATAATCTTGCCTGCTTGTTATCATCAGAACAAGAGAAAAGAACCATTGTCAGGCTTAATAAAGCCACACTTAATAAATTTTTCATTCGTCCAAAGTTTGCTATTCTTGCCACCCTAATTTTCCAGCAAGAATAAATTGTTTTCCATCGGTAAATATACAAAAAAGCGCAATAACGTTTCTGTATACATTACTCTCACTACTCTTAACAAATTAGATTTTTGATATCTTGCTAATTGACTTCGTTTTATTACGTTTACAATCTAAAACCTTACACAAACAAATTAATATGAAACCTCAAATTCAACGCCTGCACGTAATTGATGCACTCAGAGGCTTTGCCATCGTAGCTATCATGCTACTGCACAACCTCGAACATTTCGATTTTTATTTTTTACCGCCCGATTTGCCCGAATGGATGGTGAAACTTGATCAAACAATCTGGGATACTTTATTCTTTCTGTTCGCAAGTAAATCATACTCCATATTTGCCTTACTGTTTGGGCTAACATTTTTCATACAGTCCAATAATCAACAGCTGAAAGGAAAAGATTTCAGGGGGCGCTTCGCCTGGCGACTGGTGATTTTATTTGCCTTTGGCATGCTAAACTCTCTATTCTTCCAAGGCGATATTTTAACTATTTATGCGGTCATTGGTTTCCTACTAATTCCCTTAGCTAACTTTCCTAATAAAGTTTTGGTTGGTATAGCCATTGTTATGCTGCTACAACCATTAGAGTGGATGGGTTTAATTCAAGCTATTCAAAACCCGACAATGGAGATCAGCAATCCTGTTTCATGGACCTATTTTGGAAAGATGCAGGAGTATATACCGGAAAGCTCAATCATTAACACCTGGGTAGGTAATATTACAAATGGAAAAAAGGCTGTATTGCTCTGGAACTGGGAAAATGGTCGCTTCTTTATTATTTTCGCTATGTTTTTATTTGGAATAGTTGCTGGTCGAAAACAGCTATTTGTCAACACTGAGACCACAAATAAATTCTGGAAGAAAGTTCTGATAGCAGCTACTATGGCCTTTATTATTTTATATCCAATACGAATCGTTTTACCTGGTTGGATTGAAAGCGCAGCTATTGAACGTTCAGTGATGACCATGTTTACTCCGTGGACCGACATTGCCTTAATGCTGGTATGGGTTTCTGGCATTACGCTTCTCTTTCAAAAAGGCAGATGGCAAGGTTTCCTGATGCTTTTTGCACCATTGGGCAAAATGAGCTTAAGCAATTACATGATGCAGTCAGTATTAGGCTCAAGTATTTATTATGGGTATGGATTGGCTCTATACCAATACACAGGTGCTACTTACAGTTTCTTAATTGCTATTCTACTCACCGCTTTTACAGGCATTTTCTGTCACTGGTGGGCGAAACATTATAAGCATGGACCTCTTGAAGGCATCTGGCACAAATTAACCTGGATTGGTACCAGGAAATAAAAAAAGCAGGGGCTTTCAAACAGCCCCTGCTTAGTTTTACATGAATGTAATATAGGTAATTCAGAATATTAAAAAGGAACGTTTTTTATTATAGTAATATAAAAAACTAAAGCAGCTATGAATGAAATCAATAAAACAAGGATCATTTCTACAGCTACATCTTTGATAATTTGATAACTCTCCTTACTTCTCATATGCCCTCATTTTACGAAATGAACGCAATTATCATACCAAAATAAGCCTCTGCAACTATTTACCCTCTATTTGTTCATTATATTCGCGTGCCTCTTCAATTAGTGAATCCGTATCCCAGGCACAATCCATCTCCTGATAAGGGTGTTTCTGCTGCATAAGAAGTATATTCTCAAGGTGCTCAGCAAACTTCTTAGTCTCCATTAAAAAGTGAGGATCATCAATTGAATAACGCTGCTGAAGATTCTTCATAAAGCGCTTATCGAGATGCTTAAAGGTTAATGCCGAACGGTAGCTTTGATGATTACTATGTCCCATAGTAACCAGTGCACTTGTACCTAGTTCAATGGCCGAATCAAAAATAGCCTGTCGATGACCATCCACACCAATGTTTTGTAGCGCCAACTCATGGGCCACATCAACAGCCCTTACAATTAGTTTAAGGTTTGGATAATGCTTTTGTGCCAAAGCTACCAGTTTATCTATCTGATCCCGTTCGCTCATTGTTATGGCGAGTACCTTGGCATGGCCGGCACCTGCGGCTTCCAGCATATCTCTTCGGGTTATGTCTCCAAAATAGACCTTATATCCAAACTTTTTTAAGTATTGCACATTATGGGGATTGTTATCGATAATGGTGAGTTTTATACCATTGGCATTAAGAAAGCGCCCAAGCACCTGGCCAAAGCGCCCAAATCCTGCAATAATTACCGGGTGGCCATTATCCTCAACTTCATCTTCATCATGTTTGGATGATTTGATCAACCTGGGTTGTATCACTTGCTCATTAATAATAAACAAAACTGGTGTAATCAGCATCGATAAAGCCACAACAATCAGCAATATGCCTGAAGTAAATTCATCGTATACGCCACTTTGGGTGGCAAAAGTGATTAATACAAAGCCAAACTCGCCGGCCTGAGCCAAACTAAAAGTAAACAACATATTATGTGATTGCTCCAGCTTGAATAGCCTGCCGAGTGCCCATAAAATAATCAGCTTTACGCTAACCAATATCGTCAGAATCACCAATATCAGCATCCAGTGATTGAGAAGTAAATGAAAATTGATGCTGGCCCCTACTGAAATAAAGAACACCCCTAATAATAATCCCTTAAACGGTTCAAGGTTATTCTCCAGTTCATAACGATACTCACTATTAGCCAGAACAACACCAGCCAGGAAAGTTCCTAAAGCAGGCGAAAGGCCAACTGCATCCATAAACACAGCAATACCAATAACCAATAAGAGTGCCGTGGCGGTAAAAAGTTCGCGCAATCCTGTTTCAGCAATGAACTTAAAGATATAATTTGCCAAATATCGCCCGCCGATGATGATGGTTGCTACTGCTGCCAAAATAATCAACAACTGGTACCATCCACTGACGGCATCTGCAGTTTCAACAGTTGTTGAGTCTGTAACCACCTGATTGGCCAGTAAAGCAATAATGGCAAAAATCGGTACAACAGAAATATCCTGCATCAACAATACCGAAAAACTATGTCGCCCACCTCTGGTTTGCAGCATACCTTTTTCCGTCAGTGTCTGTAAAACTATCGCTGTAGATGATAGAGCTAAGATAAGGCCCGTAGTAATGGCCTGAGCTGTATCCAGCCAAAAAAGGGCTGTAATTAAGGCAAATACTAAAGCTGTGAAACCAATTTGCATCCCCCCTAATCCGAAAATCAGCCGTTTCATACGCCATAACATGCCGGGATGTAACTCCAAACCAACAATAAAGAGCATAATAACAACTCCAAACTCAGCGATATGCATCACACCTTCGCCCTCACTCCCCACAAGGCCCAAAGCAAAAGGACCAATGACAATACCTGCAATCAAATAACCAAGCACAGAGCCCAGACCTATTTTTTTTGCAATGGGCACTGACACAACAGCTGCCAGCAGGTAAATCATAATTCTAAAAAATATTTCGTCCAGGTGCATGCATAATATTTAGTGGTGATTAAATCAGTTCTATTCTTGCAAAAGCTCATTAACAATCTTCCGCGATTGAAGAGTACTTATAGTAAATTCATCATCACGCAAGCCTTTTATTAACTTGACGTATGCAACTACTTTTTTGTCTATTTCGGATTCATTAAGCAAATGTGAACCGAATACTACAAAGGGGGAAAGGTACTTCATCCTACACAAATAGGCTGATTGCTCGTAAGGTAATAAAAACTGTTTGATATCGTACCTGTTTAAACCATCTGATTGATAGGTTTCCTGCTGCCCTCCCGTTGTAATGCTGTTAATAGCCCACTTACCTTTTAAAGCTTTCCCTTCGCGTCCATAAGCAAAACCATGTTCCAGCACCAAATCAAACCATTCTTTCAACAAAGCTGGAGCACTGTACCAATATAAAGGATGGTGCCAGATAATTATATCATGCTCTAATAATAACTCCTGTTCATACTTTACATCAATGAAAAAATCGGGATATTTCTCATATAAATTATTGACAGTAACATGCTCTATCCCTTCTACTGCACTAATCAGCTGCCGGTTAACGCGCGATTTATGTTCTATTGGATGTGCATATATGATGAGTATCTTCTTCATTTGTGGAAATTGAACCCTAAAAATAACAAAAGCCCTTTTCAAAGAAAAAGGGCTTGTTAAAAAATATCGAAAAACAACCTATCCAAGCCATTCTCCTTTAAGAGCCTTTTCTAGTCGTTTACTTACCACTTTCCAGTTAACCACATTCCAAAATGCATTAATATAGTCACCGCGTTTATTTTGGTAATTAAGATAATAAGCATGTTCCCATACATCTATCGTCAACAACGGAATACCTTTTACATCGGAAACATCCATTAACGGATTATCCTGATTAGGTGTTGCTACCACCTTAAGGTTTCTTTCTTCATCTAGGACTAACCAGGCCCAGCCACTACCAAATTGTGTTTTGGCAGCCTTAAAGAAAACATCTTTAAAAGCATCAAACGATTTAAAATCCTTTACAATATGACTTAATAATTTGGCCGATGGCTCACCGCCTTCTGGACTTAAGTTTTCCCAGAATAACATATGGTTGTAGTAACCTCCGCCATTATTGCGTATTGCCTCACCATGTTTTGCTACATCGGCAAAAATGGCTGGCATAGCTGTTGTTTCCAAGGCTGTACCATCAATAGCTGCCATGAATTTTTTATAATACCCTCTATGGTGCTTATCGTAGTGAAGCTCCATGGTTGTAGCATCTATATGCGGCTCCAGTGCATCGTAACTATAAGGCAAGGCTGGAAAGAAATGCCCTGATATAGGTGCACTTTTCATTTTGTTCTCTGAATTATTTGAATTTGTACTGCTTTTAGCACCGGGCGTACAGGCAGCGGCTGTGCCCATACCAATTAAACTGATGAATTGTCTTCTTTTCATAATGATAGGCATTCATTTTAACAAATTAACAAGTACAATATGTGATTGTTCATGCAACCTGTATAAAAGTTAGAGAGTAACATTTAACTATTCATCAAAAAATTCATGAGCATTCTGCTAAAAATTGCTTTCTTTAAATCATTAACTGAATCCACCAATGAAAACAACCATATTAGCTTTACTAATTGCTTCATTAACCGGCTTATGCCAGGCTCAGAATTATAAAAAACGAGCGGATAATTACTACAAATATTATAACTACGAAAAGGCACTTAAAGATTACGGCAGATTATGGCGTAAGGACAAGGATAACATAGAGCTGCTCGAAAAGATTATCAGCTGCTACATTAAAGATAACACCCTAAAAGATGAAGCACTACCATACATTGAAAGGTTGCTTGAATTAAAGCCCAATAACCTGGAAGCTAAATTCAATAAAGCACTCGTTTTGTTCCATTCTCATAAGTTTGATGAGGCCTATTCAATCTTGCAAGAAATAGAACCTATTGCTGGTAGTACTATCGACCTATTGAAGCAAATTACCACTCTAAAGAGTAACATCAATAACGCTAAGCTCCTAATTTCTCATGCTCTGGATGTAAAATTTATCAACCTGGGCAACGAAATAAATACTACCCGAAATGAAGTCAGCCCTTATATAAGCGCAGATGAACAATCACTTTTTTACTCTTCTGATAAGCGGTATAACAGCTATGCTGGCATCTATTATTACAATATCTGTGTTGCTGAGAAGCAGGCACTAAACTTTGAAAAAGGCAAAACCATTGGTTCGCAGCTTAACTCAATATTTGACGAAATGGTGGCAGGTATTACACCCGACGGTTCACAATTGTTTGCTTTCCATAACCGCGAAGGTGACGAAACCATGGGCTATTCCAGTTACATTGGCAATCATCGCTTTGAGCCATTGGCAAATTTTGGTCCGCCATTGGATGCCAAAGGATCGGAATATGGCATGTGGATGACGGCAGGCAAAGATACCATCCTATTTGCATCAGAAAATCAGCAAGGCAATACAGATATTTATTATGCCATAAAATTACCAACTGGAGAATGGGGTGAAGCCCGCGAACTGCCGGGACAGGTTAATTCATCTACACACAATGAGAACTTTCCGGTTTTGGCACATAACGGGCAACGCATTTACTTCTCTTCCGACAACCTGCGTTCGATGGGTGGTTATGATTTGTTTTATGCTGACTGGGATTCTAATAAACGCGAGTGGGGAACTCCAATCAATATGGGCTACCCCATTAACGACACCTATCACAACTACAATATTTCGTGGGTCGAAGATGAAAGGTTTGCTTATGTATCTGCCATCAGACCCGAAGGCGCAGGCAAATATGATATATACAAGGTAGTATTTAACCAAACCTTACCATATACCGCTGTTATAAAAGCCAATATTCGTATTCGAAAAGATAGAAAGGTGCAGATACCTGATTTCAGCCCTAACATAAGTGTTACGGATACATTGGATAATTTAATTGGCTCCTATAAACCAACCAAAGATTCAGCTGACTTTGTATTAGCATTGACAGCCGGCACCTACAAAATACATGTGACACACGAACAAATTACTCCTCTGGAATATTTACTCATTATACCTGATAATCGCTATGTGTCAGTGGCAGACCGCCTTCAATTGATCGTAGTTCCGAAACCGGCAGATATTACTGTCAAATAAGCATTAAAACAGACGTTTTGCCTATTTTTGCTAATGAACACACATAAAAACAAAATAAAGCATGAAGCTTCATCTTAAAAATCCTATTGTATTTTTTGACCTTGAAACAACGGGCATAAACATTGCTAATGATCGAATTGTAGAAATAGCTATTCTGAAAGTGAATGTAGACGGTTCAGAAGAATCCTACTGCTATAAAGTCAATCCCGAAATACCAATCCCCCAGGTTACTTCAGAAATCCATGGCATTTATGATGAAGATGTAAAAGACGCCCCCACCTTTAAGGAACTGGGCAAAACGTTGGCAAAAATTATAGAAGGCTGCGATATTGCAGGCTTCAACTCCAATAAATTTGATGTACCATTGCTTGCTGAAGAATTTATCCGCGCCGATGTGGATTTTGACATGAAGAAACGCAAGTTTGTGGATGTGCAAACCATCTTCCACAAAATGGAGAAGCGTACTTTATCCGCGGCTTACAAATTCTATTGCGATAAAGATTTAAACAACGCCCACTCAGCCGAAGCCGACACTAAAGCAACTTACGAAGTATTAAAAGCTCAATTAGATCGCTACGAAGAGTTGGAGAACAATATTGAATTCCTGAATGACTTTTCTTCTTTTAATCGCAATGCCGATTTTATTGGCCGAATTATTTTTAACGACAAGGGCCTTGAAGTATTTAACTTCGGAAAATACAAGGGGAAAAGCGTTGAAGAAGTCCTTAAGAAAGACCCATCCTATTATGGCTGGATGATGAATGGCGACTTTCCATTGTTCACCAAAAAAGTATTGACAAACATTAAACTTCGCAGTTTTAATAAATAAACAGCTATGAAGATTTTATGCATTGGCCGCAATTACGTAAAGCACATTGAGGAACTTAATAACCAGGTACCATCGGAACCAGTTATTTTTGCTAAACCCGATTCTGCTTTACTTTTGAAAAACAAGCCATTTTTCATTCCTGATTTTGCCAGTGATTTCCACCACGAGGTAGAACTGGTGGTAAAAATCAACCGCATAGGAAAAAACATTGCGCCCCAGTTTGCACATCGCTATTACGATGAAGTAGCCCTGGGAATTGATTTTACAGCCCGTGATTTGCAGGCTGTACTAAAAAGTAAAGGCTTGCCATGGGAAAAAGCTAAAGCTTTTGATGGCTCGGCTGTATTATCTGCATTCATCAGCAAAGAAAGATTTGATGATATCCAAAACATCAACTTCCATCTTGAAAAAAACAATGAGACTGTCCAAATGGGCAATACAGGGCATATGATATTCCCTATTGACCAGATAATTTCTCATGTATCACAGTTTTTTACTCTGAAAATTGGCGACTTAATTTACACTGGCACTCCGGCGGGCGTTGGTCCTGTAGCCATTAACGACAGATTGAAGGGCTACATAGAAGATGAGCTGATGTTTGACTTTTTAGTGAAATAGCTCACAACATAAACTCTTCAACTTATCAACTGTTAAACAAATAAACATTCAACTAGTACATATGAAAACTCTAAAACACCTACTACTGATTGCCTTTGCAATTCCATTCTTTACCAGTTGCGGCTATAACACCATGGTTGAAAAAAGCGAAATGGTTGATGCCAGCTGGGCACAGGTCGAAAACGTATACCAGCGTCGGGCTGATCTAATCCCTAACCTCGTAAACACTGTAAAAGGCTATGCCGCACATGAGCAGGAAACACTAACAGGTGTGATTGAGGCCCGTTCAAAAGCCACTAGTGTTAATATTAATGCTGATAACCTGAATGAGGCGACTCTGGCTCAATTCCAGCAAGCCCAGGATGGTCTTACTTCAGCTCTTTCTAAATTAATGGTGGTGATGGAACGTTATCCGGACTTAAAGGCCAATCAAAACTTCATGGATCTGCAAGCCCAACTGGAAGGCACCGAAAATCGCATTGCTGTAGAACGCAAAAAATTCAATGATGCCACAAGGGATTATAATGCTTACATTAAAAAGTTTCCTCGCGTCATTTATGCCAGCTGGTTTGATTTTGAAAAGAAACCATACTTCAAAGCCGAAGCAGGATCTGAAAAAGCACCTAAAGTAGAATTTTAATCAACCAAAGTATGGCTAAAGATTTTTTTAGTGACGCTGAGCGTCAGCAGATTGTTGATGCTATCAAAGCTGCAGAACTTGATACATCGGGTGAAATACGGGTTCATCTGGATAAAACATGCCCCGAAGATGTGCTTGACCGTGCTGCTTACTGGTTCGAAAAACTTCAGATGCACAAAACAGAACAACGCAATGGGGTATTGTTTTACCTGGCGCATGAGGACCATAAGTTTGCCGTACTGGGCGATGCTGGTATCAACCAAAAAGTACCAGATGATTTCTGGAACTCGATTAAAGACCAGATGATTGCCGATTTCAAAGAAGGTGAATTTGCCAAAGGCCTGGCCAATGGCATTATTGAAAGTGGAAAACAACTAAAAGTCCACTTCCCCTATCAATCAGATGATGTCAATGAGTTATCTGACGACATTTCATTTGGCAGTTAATTAAACAAAAGACGATGAATAAATATATTTTAATTCTTATAGCACTATGGTCGATAATGGCTAATGCGCAGGATATACCTGAACGCCCTAATCCTCCACGATTGCTAAATGACTATGCCAGTCTGTTATCTGCTCAGCAAGAACAACAAATTGAAAATCACCTGGCCAATTTCGCACGCGAAACAAGCACCCAGATTACCATATTACTGGTTAACGATTTTGGAGGCACTTCGCGCGAGGATTTTGCCTTTAAAGTAGGTGAAAAGTGGGGTATAGGCCAAAAAGGAAAGAACAACGGTATAGTGGTTGTTATTAAGCCTCGTATTGGCAACTCACGTGGAGAAGCTTTTATTGCCACAGGTTATGGACTGGAAGGAGCCGTACCCGATGCTGTAGCCAATCGCATAATCGATCACGAGATGATTCCTTACTTTAAACAGAACGATTACTACTCGGGCATTGCAGCAGCAACCAACCGCCTGATGGCACTAACAAGGGGCGAATACACCGCTGATGATTACCTGGATCAGACAGGCAATGGCGGTGGTATTGGCTTCATAGGTATCATCTTCTTCTTTATCATTGTTTCATTCATAATGAAAGCGGCTGGAGGAAGAAGACGTAATTCACTGGGGGGCTCAAGCCTGCCCTTCTGGCTCCTTATGTCAATGATGGGAAGCAGCAGTAACCGATCACATAGTGGCAGTTTTGGTAACTTCTCAAGCGGAGGTGGAAGCTTTGGCGGAGGCGGTTTTGGCGGCTTCGGAGGTGGAAGCTTTGGGGGCGGAGGTGCCGGTGGCAGTTGGTAAGCCACCTTCATTGCCAGTTCATCAAAAAGCTTTATGTATAGCTTTGTCAATCTCATATAAGTGAATTGACTATCTCCAACAACTATGGACTGTGCTAGAAAACCAAGGCATAATATCTGAATATTGTAGACAAAAAAATTGCCGGTGAAGTGTTATTTCACCGGCAATTTTCATATACCATGTAGCTAATTAACCCAGCTCGTTAACCGCTACTTTGTATTTTGGATCTTCGTAGAAGTTAATATCAATGATAGCTGAAGCATTATCGAGCAGACGTCGACAATCGGCACTTAAATGGCGTAAATGCACCTTTTTACCTTGCTTGGCATAGCGCTCAGTTACTTTATTTAAAGCTTCAATAGCTGAATGGTCAGCTACTCGCGATTCTGCAAAATCAATAATCACTTCATCCGGGTCATTCATTACATCAAATTTTTCCTGAAAGGCAGTAACTGAACCAAAGAAAAGAGGTCCATATATCTCGTAGTGTTTGATACCTTCATCATCAACATATTTACGTGCCCTGATACGTTTGGCGTTTTCCCAGGCATAAGACAGTGCAGAAATAATCACCCCAATAAAGACAGCCACTGCCAAATTATGGAAGAATACGGTAACACCGGCCACCACAATCATTACAATCACATCAATAGCCGGCACCTTCTTAAAAATCTTTAAACTGGCCCATTCAAACGTCCCAATCGCTACCATAAACATTAAGCCTACAAGCGCAGCCATCGGCACCTTTTCAATCAATGATGACCCAAACAGAACGATAAGTAACAAACCAACTGCAGCTGCAATACCTGATAGTCGTTTACGGCCACCCGAACTCACATTGATAATGCTTTGTCCAATCATGGCACAACCACCCATACCACTGAAAAAGCCACATACCAGGTTAGCTGACCCCTGAGCAATACACTCTTTATTACCCCTGCCCCTTGTTTCGGTCATCTCATCAATAACCGATAAGGTCAACAAACTTTCAATGAGACCCACGGCTGCCATTACAAGTGAGTATGGTAAAATAATGAGAATATTATCCAATGTAAAAGGAATCATTGGTAAATGAAACTTTGGCAATCCTCCCGAGATTGAAGCAATATCGCCTACCGTTTTTGTTTCAACGCCTAATGTCAGAATCAGGGCTGATACAACGACAATAGCAGTTAAAGCAGCAGGTACAGCTTTTGTAATTTTTGGCAAAAAATGAATAATTAGCATGGTAAGTCCAACAAAACCTAGCATCATCCACAAAGCTGCTCCACTCATCCACTCCAGATCGCCAGCCAGGTTGGGTACCTTAAACTGGTCTAGCTGAGCCATGAAAATTACAATGGCCAATCCATTCACAAATCCAAACATAACCGGATGAGGGACCAAACGAATAAATTTACCAAGCTTTAACACGCCCACCAGAATCTGGATGATCCCCATAAGTACAACGGCGGCAAACAGGTATTCAACTCCATGCCTCACCACCAAACTAACGATGACTACAGCTATGGCGCCCGTTGCACCTGATATCATACCAGGTCTTCCACCAAACACTGCGGTAATTAAACCAATAATAAAAGCCGAATAAAGTCCTATAAGCGGACTTACCTTCGCCATTAATGAAAAGGCAACAGCTTCAGGTACAAGCGCCAAAGCAACTGTTAATCCAGACAAAATCTCATTTTTCAGGTTAGAACCTTGTCGTAGTTTTTCAATAAAAACCATGTATAGTTATTTTAAAAATTACACAAAACCATTACTGCACTACTCTAACTAGCGCATAAATACCAAACTTATCTTCAAGGGGATTAATTGCTAAAAAGCAAACATAAAAGGATATTGAATTAGCGGCCGCAAAGATAGGCATTCTATTCACAACATGAAAAAACCGGAAAGCATTAAAAAAGCCTTGATTCTTCCACTCAAGAATCAAGGCTTATAGAATTGCGATAATTTTTACTTTAATATTTCCACTCTTTAGCGGCTTCGTACATAGCAAGAACATTTTCAACAGGTGTTTCCACCTTTAATTTATGCGATGGTCCAAGAATGAAACCACCACCTGGTGCCATGGTATCAAGCAACTGCTTCACCCCTTCTTTTACTTGTTCCGGGGTCCCTTGCCTCAGCAACAACTCTTCATCCAGTGCACCACAAAAAGTAATATAATTGCCAAAGTCGGCTTTTAGACCATCCGGTTGCATACCATTTGCCCTTGTTTGAATAGGATCCAGTACATCGGCACCAATGCTTATAAACTCAGGCAGTAGTTTTCGCACACCGCCACATGAGTGCATATAAAACCTGGCACCATGCTCCTTGGGTACCTTTACAAAGGCTTCGATAGCTGGCTTACAATATTGCTCCCAGATATCCTGACTAATAGATAATCCAGCCTGTGAACCAAAGTCATCGGCAATCCTAATAAAGTCGATGCCTCCACCGGCTTTCTCAAAAAACTCTTTAATAAAATCGAGGTAGAAGGTATTGACTTTTTCGACCAATGCGGCAAAAAACTTAGGATGATACATGATAACATCCAAAAAGCTATCTCTACCAAGTAATCGTTGTATGATGCGAAATAATCCGGGTGATGAATACCCGGGCGCAGTCATAATGGCGTAGTCTTTGTACTTATTAATCTTCTCAGGTAACGAATCAAAATCAAACAAACCGGTGGTAGGCCAGTCAACATCCTCCAACGCAAGCGGGTCTGTTTGTCCTTCTAAAGGAAAATCCGTGGCTTCCCAAAACTCAAAGTCACCGTATTTTACTTTTGAATAACCAACACCCCATATATCGGTCTTTGACAGACCATCACCCTCAACAAGTTTTTTACCTACATAATCTGGCTCAACCCAACGAAAGTCAACATCCAGATACTCCAATAGCTGATCACGATTCTGAAACCCCAGGTGTTCCATCAACTTCACACCAAATTCGGGGACGTCCCAATAAAAAAACGGCACTCTATCCACTGGTTCGCGGTCTAGTGCCTTCAGGACTCTTTCCTTGTGAATCATAAGCGTTGCTTTTGATTAAAAAATAAGATTTTTCTCATCGCAAAACTTGTCGAATTTAGAAAAGATATGACAAAAATCAAATTTTTTAGGACCAAAGCATCATTTCACCTGATGAAAATACCCGCAATAACTTGTCATTTCCCCAATGTTTACAGGTGTTTTAATACTAGAGCGATAGAAATGTTAAAACTTTTGTTTGTTTATCAATAATAACAAAAACCTGACTTTCACAAGCGATTATATGTCAAAACATAGCATTAACTAATAAACCGAAAGGCCAACCCGATCAAGTAAAATACCATTCAAGAGTAACACTTTGCATTTGGGCTTACTGACGTACTTTTACAATCTCATACATCAGTATGCCGGCTGCAACAGATACATTAAGCGACTCAATCTCGCCCAATAGCGGAATCTTACTTTTTATTTCTGCAGCTGCCAGTATTTTAGGATTAACACCTCTATCTTCAGCTCCCATCACCAAGGCAATTGGGCCTCGATAGTTAGCCTGGTTATAATCAACCGCCCCTTTTTCGGTAGCGGCCACCACTTTTAACCCACTGTTTTGAAGAAATTCGACGGTAGATATAAGGCTGCGCACCCGGCATACAGGAATTTTATGCAATGCCCCAGCCGATGTTTTAATGGCATCTGAAGTAACAGCAGCAGCACCAGTTTCGGGAATAACTATAGCATCAACGCCTGCGCATTCGGCAGTGCGTGCAATGGCACCAAAATTGCGCACATCGGTAATATGATCGAGCACCAGCACAAACGGTTCTTTTCCTTCATCAAACAACATGGGCACAAGTTGCTCAATATCCTGATAAGTCACTGGTGAAATCATGGCAATCACTCCCTGGTGGTTCTGGCGAGTCAGGCGGTTAAGCTTTTCCATTGGTACAAACTGAAATGGTACCTGGTGTGCCCTTACTTCGTCTAAGAAACTTTGAAAAAGAGCACCCTGCAAGCCCTTCTTAATCATTACCTTTTCTATTTCTTTACCGGCACTGATTGCCTCCTGAACGGCACGTATGCCGAACACCATCTGTTGTTCTTTCTCTTGCTTTGCCATATTAATCTAATTCCGATTTTTGCAGTTGTAGTTCCTCTAATTCCTCATGTGCCTGTTCCCAGGCTGCCATAGCTGTATTCAATGCTGTTTCTACCTCTTTATATTCAGCAAATAAGCTGGTATCGGAAGCATTCTCAGGTACGCTAATTTTTTCAGTTAACTGTTCAAGTTTTTCCTCTAAATTCGCAATATTTGCCTCACAATCCTCTACCTGCCGCTCTGTCTTTTTTATTTTCTTATTGAGCTCCTTACGCTCCTCAAATGATAGTTTTGCCTGAGAGCCCTCCTTCTTAACCGACTCATTTTTCTTCGAAGCAATGGATGCGTTGAGTTCATTCAGGCTCTCCAGCTTTTTCTTTTCAAGAAAATCGTAAATACCTCCAATGTGCTCTTTTATTTTCTGATGCCTGAATTCATAGACCTTATCAACCAAGCCATCCAAAAATTCCCGGTCGTGTGAAACCAGAATAACGGTTCCATCAAAATCCCTCAATGCCTGCTTCAGAATTTCTTTTGATCGCATATCCAGGTGGTTAGTTGGCTCATCAAGTATCAGCAAGTTTACTGGCTCCAGCAGCAATCGTACCATAGCCAGTCTCGTACGTTCACCTCCCGATAGCACGGCCACTTTCTTGTCTACTTCCTCACCCGAAAACATAAAGGCTCCCAGTAAGTCTCTTATCTTAGTACGTATCTCGCCAACGGCAACTAAATCAATCGTTTCAAGTACCGTATGAGTTTCATCCAGCCGTTCAGCCTGATCCTGTGCAAAATACCCGATTTTGACATTGTGCCCCATGGTGAGTTTACCCTGATGCGCCAGTTCATTCATAATGATACGCGCCATGGTGGTTTTTCCTTCTCCGTTACGCCCCACAAAAGCCACCTTCTCACCTCTTTCGATGGTCAAATCCACCTCATTCAGCACCAGCAAATCGCCATACGACTTGGAAACTTCCTCACCTTTTACCACCACGGTACCTGAGCGGGGAGCTGGCGGAAATTTGATATTTAAAGCTGAATTATCAAATTCATCGACTTCAATACGATCCAGCTTCTCAAGTTGCTTAATACGCGACTGCACCTGAACAGCTTTGGTTGACTTGTAGCGAAATCGTTCTATGAATTTCTCGGTATCTTCTATCTTCTTCTGCTGATTGACATAAGCATTGAGTTGCTGCTCACGACGCTCCTTGCGCAGTTCAATAAACTTTGAGTAACTGGCTCTATAATCGTAAATCTTACCTAAGGATATTTCAATACTACGGTTTGTTATGGCATCAAGAAAAGCTTTATCGTGGGAAATGAGCACCACTGCCCCTCCATAGGTTTTCAGGAAATCTTCGAGCCATTGAATGGAATCAATATCCAGGTGGTTAGTTGGCTCATCCAGCAGAAAAACATCGGGTCGTTCAAGCAATATTTTAGCTAATTCAATACGCATACGCCAGCCACCACTAAACTCACCTGTATTACGATTAAAATCGCTTCGCTCAAAACCCAACCCTTTCAAGGTGGTTTCAATCAATGCTTCGTGATTACTACCTCCCATCAGGTTAAAGCGCTCTGTTTTTTCATTTAGCTTATCCAAGAGAGCCAAATAAGATTCTGACTCATAATCGGTACGCTCACCTATTTCAGTGGTAATCTCAGCAATCTGTTGTTCCAGTGCTTTTAATTCGGAAAACGCCAGTTCCACCTCTTCGACCACACTGCGCGTATCATTGTACTTCATGTGCTGAGGCAGATAGCCAAGCTTCATGCCTTTTGGCATGGTAACCATACCACTGGTTGGCTCCTGATGACCTGCTATAATTTTAAGTAAGGTTGATTTTCCGGCTCCATTTTTACCGATTAAGCCAATCCTATCCTTATTGTTTATCAGGAATGAAACCTCTTCGAAGAGTTTGAAACCACCAAAATCAACTGTTAACTGATTAATTGAAACCATTCATTAAAATTTGTGCAAAGATAGCATAAAAAAGCCGACAGTATCAGCTGTCAGCTTTGTGAGATTTTTCAGTTATAATTAATTACCCAACTACTCTACTTCCTCTATAGTAACTTCGTAATCAGGGTTAAACTTTACAACATACAAGCCCCTATTAAAGAAACCACCCCAATTAGCCATACGAACAAAATCCAATTTTGATTGAATTGTATGTGGCTGATGATGCTGGATACAGTGTGTAAAATTAGCACCATAATTTCGGAGTGCTGTTACGAAATAATAGGTTACATCATGCCCCCATAAACTATAACGACTCAAGTTAGAATTCACAGATGCTGTCTGGAAAAACGGAGATATTGCCATTGGCTCTGTCCCAAACCAACTTCGGTAGGTATTGATGCGTTCATTGTTAATCGTATCAGTATAATCTACCGCATAGTAACTGAATATATGGCCATTGAGCTTATGTATATCCTCAGGATTAATGGTATTGTACTTCATCCACTCGGGCAAGCCCCATAGCGTAACTGGTGTTTTCGTTTTATCGGCGGCGCCCTTTACAGTCGTAATAATACGATTGACCTGCGCCTCTTCCATCGAAGGAATAATTACGGCGTTCTCCTTATCGTTCGCAAACATACGCTCCATGCTTACCAGGTCATCCTGCTTAAAGTTATACTCAACAAAGTCAGGCACCTGGCCATTTTTAAAGCTTTCCCAATAAACTTTATCACGAATAAGCTGACTAAGTTTCTGTTCAAAAACATTGTCTTTACTTTCCGTGCGAATCATCACCAGGCGCTTACCCATCGACTGTTGAATCATCTTTTGAGCCATTATATCAATCATCAGGGTATCCGGTGCATTGGCCTGAAACAACAGTGGATTATTCTCCAGCTCACTATTACTGGTTGATAGAGGATAAACCATCGGTATGTTATTCACCCTTGAGAAATCGGAAACTAATTTAAGGTTGGATGAATATGCCGGGCCAATAATAAGGTCAGCATGTCGCAATTCAGGTTTGTTAAGTATCTGTTTCACCTTATTGCTATCAGGAGCGGTATCATACACAAACAAGTCCACATTAACGCCCTCTTTTTTCAGAGCATCTAATGCCAATAAAGTACCCTGATAAAATTCGACAAACACTTTGGAACGATTGGATAGTTTGCGTTTCTCATTCTCAACCTGTATGGTATCGCCATCAACCTCTTCAAAAGTATAATTAATTGCGTTGGTTGCTTCAAAGTTAAATGGCAACAAAACAGCCACGGCAATAGATGGTTTTGAGATACTGTAGTCATAAGTATCGCAAGCTTGCTTCTCAAAGGCGAAAGTATCTTCCGTACCGCTCTCAGCCTCATCAGTCTCTACAATACGAATTGACTCATAATAATCTTCCACCCATTTTTTACTTGGCACCTTAATAATCATACCTTTTCGCCAGTCATTTAAATCAATACCTGATGAAGTATTCACTTTCTCAATCAGTTCGGCAGGCACGCCATACGTCTTTTCTACATCGTATAAGCTCTCGCGCTTCCGTATTTTATGGTCAATCAGAACAGCATCCTTAAACGGATCTTGTTTTTTGGCCTGACGAATGCTCGCTTTAGGTATGCGAACCAAATAGCCCAAAGGTAAATCATTGGCATTGATGGAAGAATTGGCCACAATCACATCCTGCGATCGGGCATTATATTTTTCCGAAATGCTATATAAGGTTTCACCGCTTTTAATCTTATGGTAGATATAAATTGCATCCTCAGAGCCATCGACCAGCTGAGGCTCCACCACTTTTTCTTCATCAGCTTTTTTGACTGGCACTCTTACATAAGAACCAACAGATAATATACCAGACTCAAGCCCTTTGTTGTGCTTAATGATGTCGCGAATATCAACATCATATTTGCGGCCTATGGCATAGAGTGTCTCTTTTGGTGCTACTTTATGCAGATGATACCCTTCCTCAATGGCTGAGTGGTCATGCTTCACTACATCCTTCTTTGGAATCTTAATCATGGCACCTACCAGCAGCTGCTGATTACTGCCAGGATTGTTTTCATAGATATCCTGTAAATCTACTTTGTAGCGTTTTGAAATATAATAGGCAGTCTGCCCTTTTTCCACTGTATGATAAATATACTGTCCGGTATTTAATTGCTCCTCAGTACTGTTACGTCCCTTTATCACCGGAACTTTAATCAATTGCCCTTCTTTTAGCCCTAATGCAGCCGATGGGTTGACCTCCAGAATCTCTTTCTGGGAGACGCCATAAGAAACGCTAATGCGATACAAGCCTTCGCTCTTTCTGACTTTATGCAGGTAATACTCTTGCCCGTCAATGATTATCTTTTCGGTGCCTTGGGGAATACCTTCCTGTGCCAGCATACCAGATTCTGAAATCGTAAAAAGAGCAATAAACAGGTTTAATAAGATGATAATCTTCTTCATATTTTACACATACTAAAATCGCAAGCTGACACATGATGATTATGCGTCAATAGCGAAGAAAGCTCAAAAGTAAAAAAAAGCGGTGAAACCTAATAAAGGATTCACCGCTTTAATAATTCTTCACAGCTTGACGAATCAAGCCATAGGCTTATGTTATTGTGGATAATTTGGACTGATGAGTATATTTTTGTCAAAGGACTGAAGCTTTCCTTTCTTCACATAGGGCTCTCCACGCTCTTTAAGGTGCGCAACCATTTTCTTACGCCATGCCTTAAGCGTCTTTTGATATTGCTTGTTCTCAACCAGATTTCGTTCTTCACCTTTATCGGCAATGAGATCAAATAATTGTTCCTCACCTGTTCTGAAAAACCAAACATATTTTGTTTCGCCATCAGTTAGTGCACACCAGTAATTATGCTCATCGTAGGTGGTTGCATGCTCCAGGTCAATATACTGGCGCCACTCGGCAGCTTCATCTTTAACCAGGTCCATCATCGACAGACCATCCATTCTTTCAGGTTGCTGAACGCCTGCCACATCAAGCATAGTTGGTAAAATATCTCTCAGCTCAACGCATTGCAATAGCTCACTTCCCTTTTGCACCTCACTGTTGACACTACCTGGCCATTTCACAATAAAAGGCACCCTTGTCGAGCCCTCATAAGCGTATGTTTTGCGCCAGTGGTTATGATCACCCATCATATCGCCATGGTCAGACACAAATATTATTAATGCATTATCATACATGCCTTTCTCTTTCAGCTCAGTGATAAAGCGACCAATCTGATCATCAATAAATGTAATGGCAGCATAATAGTGTCGTCGTGAATTAACGGCATGTTCGACCCCGTAATCGCCGAAAGCAGCATCTTTATTTTCAGGGTAATTGGCAAAACGTTCTGCCCATTCGCCCATATACGGTTCAGGTATATCGACTCCCTCATACATATCGAGGTAACGCTTAGGCGGATCATATGGACTGTGCGGACGGGCAAAGCTCACCTTCATAAACAATGGTTCATCCTGATTATATTCATCTACGAAATCAATGGCTGTTTGTGCTGTCCAGTATGTAGGGTGTAAATCTTCAGCAAGCAGATATGTACCAGACCTGTGCTCATTCCACCCTATACCCGTTGCGTCAGGATCCACATTAGGTGCTTTTGTTGCAAACCACTGGCGATAATCACTAACAAAACCCTCAGACTCCACTCTTCCACTTTCATCTAGCAGTGTTTGGTGAAAACCATGAAGGTTACGTTGAGGATGCCAGTGCATTTTACCTATGCCGATGGCGTAGTAGCCATTATCCCTGAGCATCTGTGGCATCTCATAGTCATACTTTTCAGCAACTTTATAGTACCCTAGCATCCCATGTTGCCATGGTGACATACCAGTCAGCAAACCGGCTCTGGCAGGTGTACAACTTGGCACTGAACTATACCCATTTGAAAACCAAGCACCATCATTAGCCAATGCATCAAGGTGTGGTGTTTTAATTAGTGAATTTTCTTTTCCCAAACAATCACCTCTTTGCTGGTCGGTCATTATCAGGAAAATATGTGGTTGATCCTGTGCACTGACAGGCCATACGGCAATAAACAACAACAGACAAAAAATGTACTTCATATCTCATGGTTTTTGTTACCAAACAAAATTGGAATATAATGCAGATGTATAAAGCAATTGTATGTTCAAAATTGAGGAGAATTGAACAATGAAGGGATTTACAGACTACTCAGTCAATTGTCAGTTGGCCATCTGCACCAAGTACAACGCGGCCATCAAGCACCTCGTTTGATTGTGGATGAACAAAACCTTTTATAACTCCGGTTTTTTGTTTGAGCACCAATGCTTCCACCTGCTTTGAAGTAAGTTTTTTGCCCATAAATTCGAAAGGAATTCGCAATCGACAACCGTTCCGGAAATTATTACAACCATAAGCGGCTTTGCCTTTCACCACAGTTCCCACCTTGCATAAAGGACATGTCCACACATCCGGCTCTGCTTTTTCCAGTTTTAAAGCAAAGGCCTCATCCAGCACTACAGTACCATCTACTTTGGTATCGCCCTCACTAAAACCCTTAATTTTAGATGTCTTTCCTTTTTGAATTAATTGCTGTACCTGTTTATCAGTCAGTTTTTTACCCATAAACCCGAAAGGAATAAGCGTTTTGCATCCTTCTTTAAAACGGGAACACCCCCAGGCGGAGTTGCCTTTAAGCATCCTTCCCTGCTTACAGTTCGGACAAAGCAGCTCTTGATTCTCTTCTTTTTTTGGCGACTTTTCGGATTTTTGATCAGCAGATTCTTCAACTACTTCAATTTTTGTCTCTGTGCGATCATGCTTCACATGAAATACAATGTCAGATACCATTTGCTTCAGTTCGTTCATAAACTCACCAGCATCATACTGTCCTTTCTCAATTTCACGCAGCTTTTTTTCCCAAATTCCGGTTAACTCGGCCGACTTCAACAATTCATTCTTAATGGTATCAATCAATTGCATACCGGTAATGGTAGGATGCAAATTCTTACGCACTTTAGTAATATACTTACGTCGGAAGATGGTTTCGATAATGGCGGCACGCGTTGACGGCCGGCCAATGCCATTTTCTTTCATAGCATCACGCAGCTCTTCATCATCCACCTGCTTACCCGCAGTTTCCATGGCTCGCAAAAGTGTTGCCTCAGTATAGGGTTTAGGAGCTTGTGTTTCTTTTTCAATCAGCAACGGCTCATGTGGCCCCTTTTCACCCACCTGAAATTCGGGCATAATATCATCCGGCTTCTTCTCTTCCTTCCCGTCCATGAAAACAATGCGCCAGCCCGGATCTAATAACTGCTTACCAGTCGCTTTAAACTCAACACCATTGACATCGCCCATTACCTGCGTATTGGAGATGGTTGCATCAGGATAAAAAGCAGCAATAAAACGCCTTGCTACCAGCTCATACACCACCTTCTCGTCGCGGCTCATATTATTGGCATGCACGCCCGTTGGGATAATGGCATGGTGATCAGTCACTTTTTTATCATCAAACACCTTTTTCGATTTCTTCAACTTAGCCTTTAGTAATGGCTCAGTCAAATGCTGATGATCTTTCATACCCTTTAATATATTGGGCACTTTCGGATAAATATCATTACTCAAAAATGTAGTATCTACACGCGGATAAGTAGTCAGCTTCTTCTCATAGAGTGATTGAATAGTCTTCAGAGTCTCTTCGGCAGAGAAACCAAACTTTTTGTTACACTCCACCTGTAACGACGTCAGGTCAAACAAACGAGGTGGCGCTTCTTTGCCTTTCTTTTTAGAGAAATCTTTTACTTCGAAATCACTTGTCCTGATGGTTTCCAGATAAGCGTTTCCTTCTTCTTTCTGACTAAAACGCCCTTTGGTAGCCGAAAAAACAACCTCTTTGTATTTGGTTTTCAATTCCCAAAACGGTTCTGGCTTGAAATTATCAATAGCCTTCTGCCTATCAACAATCAATGCCAGCGTAGGAGTTTGCACGCGCCCAATAGAAAGCACCTGGCCCTGTTGTCCGTATTTAAGAGTGTATAACCTTGTAGCATTAATCCCCAACAGCCAATCGCCAATGGCACGTGAACTACCGGCCGCATACAGGTTTTTGAAATCATCACCCGAACGTAGCTTTTCAAAACCTTCCCTGATAGCCTCTTCGGTTAAGGACGAAATCCATAGGCGCTTAACCGGGCATTTTGTGCCTGCTTTGTGCAATACCCATCGCTGAATGAGTTCTCCTTCCTGGCCAGCATCACCACAGTTAACCACCTCATCGGCGCTCTGTACCAGTTTTTGGATGGTATTAAATTGCTTTTCGATACCAGAGTCATTAATCAGCTTAATGCCAAACCTGGAAGGAATCATTGGCAACCACCCCAAGCTCCACCGTTTCCATTCGGGCAAATATTCATGGGGCTCCTTTAGCGTACACAAGTGACCAAATGTCCAGGTAACCTGATAGTTGTTGCCTTCATAATAGCCATCACGCTTTGATTTCGCACCAACAATCTGGGCAATTTCAAAAGCTACACTCGGTTTCTCGGCAATACAAACAATCATGCGGTATCGGTAAAAATTGATAGCGAATATACAATTTCCTAAAAAAATAGCTTTAAAAATAGCTGCAGGAGTTATCAACAAATCAGCTTAAATAGTTGATAATCTAAATACTTTATGCTATGAGATTATCGACTTACACCTCCAAAATGAACTTATTGTGAATTTTATTCCTTTTTTTCGGGAAATACTCAAAAAAAGTTGAGCTTATGTGAAAAATGTTCCTACATTTGTTCCTGAACAATTATTTACAAGAGGCTCCTTATTACAAACAATGCCTCACAATTTTTTTTAAATGAATAAAGGTACAGTTAAGTTCTTTAATGATTCAAAAGGTTACGGATTCATTAAGGATGAAGAAAGCAACAAAGAGTATTTTGTGCACGTTACAGGTCTTATTGACGAGATCAAAGAAAATGACGAAGTAACTTACGAGCTTCAAGAAGGCCGTAAGGGTTTAAACGCGGTAAATGTAAAACTAGCATAGATTAGATTTATATTTAAATGAGATTATTAAAAGCTGTTTCGATATGAAGCAGCTTTTTTTCGTTTAATAGCCACACTTAAAGTGACCTTTCTCATTATCTTCTTTTGTCAATTTATATATCTTGCCTTTTTTTGAGAATCATAAAACAGTATATAATGACACAGGAAATCCAATTTGCACAACAACTGATAGATTTCATACATGAAAGCCCTACTGCTTTTCATGTAGTTGCCAACACAGCTAAAGAACTTGAGGCTAATGGCTTTGAATACCTTGACATTCGCTCAGAGTGGAACATTGAAAAAGGTGGAAAATACTACACGACTAAAGCCGATTCGGCCCTTTTTGCTTTTCAGATTGGTAGCGATGCCCCAGAAGAGAGCGGATTAAGGCTGATTAGTGCTCATAGCGACTCACCGGGCTTTAAAATTAAGCCACAGCCCGAAATGCTGGTCAACGACAAATACCTAAAACTGAATACCGAAGTATATGGCGGTCCTATTTTGATGACATGGCTTGACAGACCTCTTTCACTGGCCGGACGGGTTTTACTTAAAGGCGGGCATACATTAACACCAGAATCAAGATTAATAGATTTCAGAAAGCCATTATTGGTAATCCCGAGTGTAGCCATTCACCTTAACAGAAGCGTGAATGATGGTATAGAGCTTAACAAACAGGTTGATATGTTGCCGCTGATGTGCATTGTTAATGACACCCTTGAAAAGGACAATTACCTGTTGAAGATGATTGCTGACGAACTAAAGGTGGATACAACTGAAATACTTGACTTCGACTTGTTCGTTTATGAATTTGAAAAGGGCTGCCTGGTTGGTCCTAACCAGGAATTCATCTCTTCACCTAAGTTGGATGATTTAGCTATGGTGCATGCCGGACTTAAAGCAATCACTACTCAAACCAACACGGCTGCCACCAATATACTTTGCGTATTTGACAATGAAGAAGTGGGAAGCGTGACCAAGCAGGGTGCCGGCTCTCCTGTATTACGCAACATCATCGAACGCATCATGGAGAAATTGGGTAAATCGCAGGAGGAATACCAAAGGTGTATTTATCAATCGTTTATGATTTCGGCAGATATGGCGCACTCTGTTCATCCTAACCATCCCGAAAAGCATGATCCTGTTTTGAATCCGTTGATGAATGAAGGACCGGTCATTAAAATTCATGCCAATCAAAAGTACACCACTGATGGTGAGAGCGCAGCTATATTCGAAACAATCTGCAAGCAAGCCGATGTGCCGGTGCAGAAATTTGTTAACCGCTCTGATATGGTTGGAGGCTCAACACTGGGCAATGTATCCACTGGTAAAATCGACATAAGAACAGTTGATATTGGTAACCCAATGCTAGGCATGCACTCGGTTAGAGAGCTTGGAGGTACTTTAGATCACACCTATGTAGCCAAAGCATTTACTACTTTCTATAATCTTGACTAGTTCAATCACAACTCAATTAGATAGCAGCAGCACTTTTCAGGTGCTGCTTTTTTTGTCAAAAAGTGTACATTTACCATTCCGTTTGGAGAGAAAAATTATTATTTAAAAATGTAAACTTATTTACAACCACAAACTCAATCTTATGAGATTAATTCAATTAGCAATTTTACTATTAACAATTACGCTCCTGCCAGCATGTAAATCTGCACAAGTATATTCCGATCACGATCCGAGTGCTAAGTTCGACAGCTATAGCAACTTCATGGTACTTGAACACATGCGTTCAATACCCATCAAAGAAGATACTAAATTATGGCTGCACAGCGCCATCAAAGAGCAGATGCAAAACCGGGGCTATTCCGAAAGTAAAAGCCCTGATTTACTCGTGAAAATTATGATTAAATCAAAAACGAAAGAAACCACTTCGTTACAACGGAATGATAAGTTTTACTGGGGCAGCACCTATTATCCTTATGGCTGGGGACTTAATACAGGCGTTGACAGAGTTGAGTACAACACTCATACCGAAGGCACAATTATCATTGATGTTATTGACCGCGAAAAGAAAGAATTGATTTGGCAGGCCAGCGCATCTGGTGCAGCAAAAAACGATAAAAAACTTACTGAAGAAGCTGTTAAGAAGCTTATTGAGAAAATTTTTGTCACTTATCCGTTAGCGCCAAAGCAATAATATTACAATCTTACTAAAAGGGTGAACAGGTCAGCACATGGCCTTTCACCCTTTTCTTTCAACGAATCACACTTGTACATTTTAGATAAGCATGGACAAACACGAACTTTCGGAGACAGATAAAGCTTTTTTTCAGGATGGATTACGCCTGGCTGAAGCAGCAACAAATAATCAACCCGCAGCCAATAAGCTTTGGCAGGCCACCAGGCAGGAACAAGACGCTATTGAAGGACTTATTGAAGCCCTAAGCAGTGAGGCAGCACGTCAAAATATCACTATTGACTGCCGGAAAGGCTGCAGTTGGTGCTGTCACCAGCCTATCTTTGGTGTTTCACACGAATTTCATTACCTCTGGAAATTTATAGAACTCAACATGAGCGAAAATGAACGACAGGGTGTATTGCAAAGAGCATTTGACAATTACCAGAAGAGAGGCCGCCTTTCGCAGGATGAGTTAAACAAAAGTAAGTTACCATGCCCCTTGCTTAAGGATGGCGCCTGCAGTGCCTACCCGGCACGTCCGATGGCCTGTAGAATTTACCTGTCCATGTCTGAAGAGAGCTGTAAAAGATTCCACGACAGTCCGGAAGATGAAAACAACTACCCGGCCCTGCTGGAATTTCCGTTAAGAGCCGGACAAATGATGAACGAAGGCTTTACTGAAGGTCTTAAGCCAACCGGGCTGATTAATAATGAATACCTCATGGAAGAAGGTCTGCTAATTGCGCACAACAATGGTGACCCAATCGATGAAAACAATCTCAGTAATCATCCACTTTTTAAAAAGTACTAATTTACCAACCAAACCTCCCCCTGATGAATAACCCACAAAAAGAACGAAAAGCATTTATTACCCGAACAATTCTTATTTCAACAATACTAATTGCAGCCGTAACCGGCACATATCTCTATTATTTCGTATTGGTTTTTAATGCCATTGAGCACGGCAAAGTGTATGGTGAAAGCACTGTAAAAGGTGGCAGGTATGAGGTATACACACTGAAATACTATTACCAGCACAACAACAGCACCTACTTTGATAAGGTTGACTACGTGATAGGCCAGGAACTGCAGCTGGGAGATTCGATAGCGGTGCGTGTATTAAAACCCTATCCACCCAAGCATATGGTTGATAAAGTTTACCGCGACGATTCAAAGCGTTACACCTACGACTGCAAAGATGGCTTTCTGATAAGGTATAACGAGCATATCAACACCATTACGGACTACGAAGATAAAGCATCGAGGGTTATCCAGACATCGGAAGACAACGCTATCCACTTATCGGATAATACTTCAGAAAGGACGACAGCAATAATGACTGACGCAATAGATAATATCAAGTTTAACATGGGTTCACTGGTTGATTATTACATTATTAAAACCAGCAATGATACGGTTTACCTGCATGCAGTCTATCATTACCTGAATGACTTCTCCACCGATGCCATGCCTTCAAAAATATTACACCAACAGCTGAATAAACAACTAACCGACAAACACATCCACATTTCGGTAGTAGAGAAAGATAATCCCAAAAAGGAATTCATACTTGATAAGAACTGGTAAAGTTGTTTAAGGTCCTTAGTGAAGTGCTTCCAAAAGAGTACCTTCATTAAGGGTCCCAAACAACATTTTTACCAATAGGGTGATAATGTTTGCAAACAAATGGGCCTATCTGCACTATCCCCTAGTCTTGCTTAACTGAAATCGCATAGAAGTTGCCATTAGCATCTCCTATGTAGAGGATATCATTTTCAATAACAGGGCTTGACAGAAAAGCACCTAACCCAAGGATCTGTTGCTCCACTTCTTTGCTATCGGCACCATACAACTCAACACCATCAGCAAATTCAGTTTCTGACTTAAATAATTGTGCATAACGCTGATGGCTTTCGGCTGTCTGAAACTCAAAAACAACATCACCTGATTGGGCAGACATGCCATAAAGCTTTCCGTTGAAACATCCGAAATACACAATACCATTGCAATCAGCAGCAGTGCCATACACGCGCATATTCAATTCTTTTTGCCACTGAACAGCACCATCATCGGCATTGAAACAATAGAAACGATGCGTATCCGAAGTACCGAAGTACAAATTATCATCTATTAGCAACGGCGTGGCAATCACCCAGCTCCCACGCTCTTTGTAATTCCAATGGCCTCGTCCGCTGGTCACATCCAGGGCGTAAACATTAAAATCGCGACTACCGAAAATAACTTTATCCTTGTAGACACAAGCCGCTTTTTGAATGGCTCCATTGGGAAAATACTTGTCTCCAACCGTTTTGAATTTCCACACTAATTGTCCCGTATCACCATCTAAAGCATAGAAATAGCCATCAAAACTACCAATCAGTACTTTTTCATCGTAAATAACAGCTGAGGCATGCACAACTCCAACAGTCCGGTATTTCCAGACCAACTCACCATTTTCAGCATTGAGGGCGTAAACATGCTGATCGCCACTTCCGATGTAAACTATCCCCTTATGAACGACAGGTGACGACAAATAATAATCCCACATATCCACCGTTTTCTCATCATCCATAGTAAACGTCCATATCTCGCTACCGCTCAACCGGTCAAACGCCTGAATGGAACCACTGGCATCGTTAATAATAATAAGCTCATTATAAACACATGGTTTGGATTTAATCGCTCCTTTTACGCGTGCTGTCCAAATAGGCTTTCCTGTTTGTTTGCTCAGCGCATATAAGTTGGAGGCATTATCCCCAAAATAAATATAATCCTCAACCACAGGGGATGAATAAATACCAGACTCAGCTTTAAATTGCCACAACAGAGTATCCTGCGCACTGATATAATGTGAAATACATAATAAAAACAAAGCAATAACAATTCTCATAATTTGGATTTAATTGAATTATGCTAATAGGACAGTTAAACTGGCCATTTACCCTTATCCTATTATACCTTTCGGTTCTCAGAAATAAGCAATAAAACCGTTTAAAATAGCAAAAACATACGTATAGAGTCGTTTTGATATTTTTGTCACAAACGGAAAGAATTCGATATTCGCACACTTTCTCGCTTGATTATTTATACTTTTGCAGCCGTTAAGGTGCTCATGCTTAAAATGGGAATCCGGTGCTATAGCCATATAAATTCCGGAGCTATCCCCGTAGCTGTAAGCCTCTTGCTTGAATAAAGCAGGTATTGCTAAATGCCACTATCCCTGTTTGGGATGGGAAGGCAGCCATACCGAGGTAAGCCAGAAGACCTGCCTTAACATGAAATACTTCGGGGTAAAGTGAAAACTATTTGCTGGATGCAGATACCTTTCATCGATCCTCCTGAAGCTTGTTGAACAATTAATTATTTAAACAATGCAGGAGCTACAAATCAATGCTGTTTCGACCGAACTAAACCAGGCGATACAGCAAAAAATCGATCTTAAAACCAAACCGCTTGGGGCACTGGGAATGCTTGAAAAAATTGCATTCAAAGTATGCCAGATTCAACAAACCACCGCACCACAATTATCGAAACCTGCCATACTTGTATGTGCCGGTGATCATGGCATCACACAGGAGAAGGTGAGCCCCTTTCCGCAGGAGGTGACCTTTCAGATGGTCATGAACTTTTTAGGTGGCGGAGCTGCCATCAATGTATTCTGCCGTCAGAACAATATTCAACTGCTGGTAGCCGATACGGGCGTTAACTTTGATTTTGAAGCCAATGAGCAATTGTTGGATCTGAAAGTAAGAAAGGGTACCCGTAACTTTGCGGTTGAGCCAGCCATGACTCGCGAAGAGTGCCAAACAGCCATGATGAATGGTGCTAAAGTGATAGAACAACTGCACCTGGAAGGCACCAATATTGTTGGCTTTGGAGAGATGGGCATTGGCAACACCACGGCCGCTACGGCATTGCTGTGTAAATACGCAGGCATTTCGGCGAATGAGGCCAGCGGAGCCGGCACAGGGCTTGATGCCGAGGGCATACTACACAAAGCCAGTGTGATTGATAAGGCACTGCAGCTACATGCTGAAATAAGCCATCCGCTTGATATACTGACTACCTTTGGCGGTTATGAAATTGCCACCATTTGCGGTGCCATACTTAAAGCAGCCGAGCTAAAAATGGTCATCCTTTCCGACGGCTTTATTGCCACTTCAGCCCTAATAGCAGCTCATGCCATCAATCCGAATGTAACGGATTATTGCCTGTTTGCCCATGAGTCGAACGAGCAGGGACATAAACTGATGCTTAAACACCTGAAGGCCGAACCCATCCTGCACCTGGGATTGCGATTGGGCGAAGGTACCGGCTCGGCTGTTGCCTATCCGCTTGTTCAATCGGCCGTGTGCTTTATGAATGAAATGAGTAGCTTTGAGGATGCCGGCGTGAGTAATAAAGAGTAAAATAAAGCTATTAGCTGATGGCTATTGGCTATTGGCTAATAGCTTATTTCTATTCCAGGCATTTCCTCATAAACCAAAACACATGAAACAACAACTCAATCTCCTGCTAACTGCCTTTGGCTTTTTCACCCGCATACCGGTGCCTTTTAACGTTGCGTTTTCGCAGGAGAACCTCAATAAATGTAACCGTTACCTGCCTTTGGTGGGTCTGGTAGTTGGTGGCATAAGCGGATTGATTTTTTACCTGTCATCATTGTTACTACCCCATGCAGTGGCTGTGATATTATCGATGATTACCTCGGTACTGCTCACCGGCGCTTTTCATGAGGATGGGGTTGCTGATGTGTGTGATGCCTTTGGTGGCGGCTGGACAAAGGAGAAAATCCTCGATATCATGAAGGATTCACGGGTGGGTGCCTATGGTGCAATTGGCATCTTGCTGTTGTTACTTCTGAAATTTACAACGCTGAATGAAATGCCGGCTGCTGCAATGGCTAAGGTGCTGATAGCTGGTCATATGCTCAGTCGTATGATGGCTGTATGGACCATGCACTCGCTGGCCTATGTGCGCGACGATGAAAAGAGTAAATCAAAACCCATCACTAAGTCGCTGCAAAGCCCCGACCTGGTAATTGCCATGTGCATCGCCTTGCTGTCACTGGTGCTATTCGCCGATTGGATGGTCTTTTTGATACTCATCCCGGCTTTTATAGCCAAAGTGTGGCTGGAGCATTACTTCAAAAAATGGATTGGTGGCTATACAGGCGATTGCCTGGGCACTATCCAGCAGGTGAGCGAAATAGTTATCTACCTCGGACTGCTGGCTATATTCACCTACCAGGCCAATGAGGCTACTTTTCATCTGTTTAAATAAAGAGGCATGACGGAGATTTGGTTAATCAGACACACAACGCCCAGAGTTAATAAGGGCACCTGCTACGGTCAGCTGGATGTGCCCTTAACAGACCGTTTTATTGATGAGGCTGAAGCCATCAGAAAGCAGTTGCCAGGTGGACTGTTTGATGCTGTATACACCAGCCCTTTAAGCAGATGCACAAGGCTTACCAAACTACTTTTTACCTCGCAGGAAGCCGTGACTGACCAACGCATAATGGAGCTCAACTTTGGCCAATGGGAAGGTCAGGCATGGGAATCAATAAACGCTGACCTGCTTAAACAATGGGGTGATAATTTTCTGACACAAGCACCACCCGATGGTGAGCACTTCAACCAGCTATTGATGCGCGTCAATAGTTTTATGGATGAATTATTGCTCAAGCAACACCCCAAAGTAGCAGTGGTAACACACTCCGGTGTCATCAGGGCCTTGCTGTCGCGTTTCCTGTCCATACCGGCCAGTAAAGTGTTTAGCCTCGAACTCAGCTACGGAGCCGTGGTAAAAATCATTATTCACACAACGGATTATCAACAAGTAAAATTTATAAAAGGGTAACACCGATTATTTAATGAACTTAGCGTTAAGTGCGCATACTTCTTAACGCTCTTCATTAATATATCGGCATAATACCAAACGTTAATTTTTAAAAGCATTACAGACCGATTAAAAATGTAAAAAACATTGAAACGCCTATATGATATGCAATCCCGCCGGTATTGTTATTAATAGGGTAGGCTTATTATTTCTATAAATATTCAACTTCTCCGAAGTTGTTTTATTATCTCCAGCGGAGATAAATATTTGTAGATA
>NZ_JAGUCN010000023.1 GCF_018271975.1 Carboxylicivirga mesophila | reverse complement strand
TAAAACAACTTCGGAGAAGTTGAATATTTATAGAAATAATAAGCCTACCCTATTAATAACAATCCCGGCGGGATTGCATATCATATAGGCGTTTCAATGTTTTTTACATTGTTAATCGGTCTGTAATGAAAGTTTACCTAGAAGTACATATAGCTTAATACAGCCACTGTTACAAACATATAAATAATGGTAAGCGGAAGACCAATCTTGAAGAAGTCCTTGAAATTATAACCACCCGGACCGTAGACCATCAGGTTAGTTTGATAGCCAATAGGCGTGATAAAATTGGCTGCAGCAGCAAAAGAAACCACCAGCACAAATGGCATCGGATCAAGCCCCAAATTTTTAGCTGCAGTAATCGATATCGGAAAAACAATGGCCACTGCTGCTTTATTGGTGATGTAAGCAGCCAGCACCGAAGTTATCATAAATATGCCCAGCAACATCGATATGCGTCCCAGTGGCATAAACACAGAAATAATCAAGTTAGCTATCATCGCTGCCACACCTGTTTTCATCATGGCAGTACCCAAGGCCAGCGACAGCGCAATGATTACCCCCAGGTTATAGTCAATATTTTTTGGTAAATCCTTGGCCGATACAACCTTTAAGATATTGATGGCGGCCAACACTATCAGCAAACCAATAAACAGCGGCACCAGCTTAACGGCAGCCAGGAATATGGCCATGAGCGTACCGCCAAAGAGTACCCAAATCTTATAGCGCTCAGGTTTACGTAACTCCTTAACCTTTGAAATAACATAGAAATCAATGTCATTCTGGATGCGGCTGGTAAAGTTATCGCCAGCCAGGAGCAACAGAACATCTCCTGCCTTTAGCTTGAGGTCATCAATTTTACCAACAATGCGCTCACCATTACGGTGAATGGCCAACAAAGCAGAATCATATTTACCTCTGAAATAAATATCCCTCACCTGCTTTGAAATCAGGGTACTGTTGTGAGAAATAACGATCTCAACCACCTGCGAGCGTTTCAGCTTCGACATCATGCCTACTGAAGGCAACATCAATTCGCTCGTTTCCGATAGCAAGTTAACTACTTCATTATTATCACCCGCAAAGCGCAATAAATCACCTTCCTGCAGCACAAAGTTATCATCAATGAGACTGATCAGGTGATTATCGCGAATCACCTCTATAAGCAGTAATCCGTTTTCATTCTTCATATCAGCCTCGGCAATGGTAAGACCTATGAGTTTTGAGCCTCTTTTCACCACTGCTTCAACCAAAAACTTACGATCGTTTTTAATATAGGTATCGATAGCCGTCTTCCTATCTGGCAGCAGTTTGTAACTAAAGAAGTATAAATATAAAAAGCCAATAACCAGCATTGGTAAACCCACCCATACAAAATCAAACATTTCCAGCGCTGGCATATCCGGAATAATATCCTGGTCGGCCACCATACCGCTCACAATCAGGTTAGTTGAAGTGCCAATGAGCGTTACACAACCTCCTAAGATAGCGGCATAAGATAAAGGAATCAGCAACTTGGATGATGATATATTATTTCGTTGGCTCCACTGATGCACGTATGGCATCATCACAGCCACCAAAGGCGTATTATTCAAGAAAGCAGAGAATCCACCCACCCAAATCATCATACGGGCTAAAAAGCCTTTATAACTGGATGATGCTGGAAAAATTTTAGAAAAGAATATTTCAATAACAGAGGTCTGCCGAATGGCATCGCCCAGCAACAACAGCATGATAATCACGGCAATCTGCTCGTTGGCAAAGCCTTCGAGAATTTCGGCGGGTGTGAGAATCTTGAAAATTCCCAGCACCATTACAGCGATAAAAAATGTAAAAGCCGCCCCCATCCATTCGCGATACAAGGATATGAGGATAAAAGCAATTACTACAAAAACAACTATTACGTCGATGTACGGCATCTGTTATAAGCGTCAAATAAATGTGCTATTTTTGTCACCAAATCGGCGCCAAGAGCACAAACAAAAATATAAATTAATACTTAATTTACTAATCCGATCGCTTATTAAGCTAAACAAAAATCAATGAACACAGCCCCAGTCAGAACCATCGAACTCCTTTCTCCTGCAAAGAATCTTGAATGCGGTAAAGCAGCCATTGACCATGGTGCCGATGCCGTATACATAGGCGGTCCGGGTTTTGGGGCCCGTAAAAATGCCGGCAACTCACTTGACGACATTGAACAGCTCATAAGTTATGCCCACCTGTTTGGTGTGAAAGTATATATTGCACTTAATACGCTATTGTTTGATAATGAGCTGCAGGCTGCCAATGAGTTGGCTCATCAGGTATATCAACTTGGTGCCGATGCGCTCATCATACAGGATATGGGCCTCCTGGAAACAGATTTACCACCCATACCCATCCATGCCAGCACACAAACAGATAACCGCAGTCTCGATAAAGTTAAGTTCCTGGAGGATGTGGGTTTTGACCAGGTTGTACTGGCCCGTGAACTTTCGAGCAACGAAATAGAGACCATCCGCCAGGCTACAACTGTTCCCCTGGAATATTTTATTCATGGGGCGCTGTGTGTATGCTACAGTGGCCAATGCTACATGAGCGCGGCCATTAACAAGCGCAGTGCCAACCGGGGTGAGTGTGCCCAGCCATGCCGGCTTAAGTACAGTTTAAAAACACGAAACGGTGAAGAGTTGTACCATGATAAGCACTTACTGTCGCTGAAAGACCTGAACCTGTCGGGGCACCTGGAGCAGCTGGTTAATGCAGGTATCTCCTCCTTTAAAATTGAAGGGCGCCTGAAAGACAAAGATTATGTGGCTAATGTAACGGCGCATTACCGGCAAATGCTCGACGACATTATTAAGCGCCGCAATGATGTGGTGCGTGCATCGTCAGGAACAAGTATTGCGAGTTACACTCCCGAAGTTGGAAAAAGCTTTAACAGAGGCTTTACCAGCTACTTTATCAATGGCCGTTCAACTGGCATCTGGTCCATTGATTCGCCTAAAAACAGGGGCGAACAGATTGGCAAGGTGATGCAGGTGGGAAAAGACCATTTTACGATTGTGGGCAACACCTCCATTAATAATGGGGATGGACTGTCGTTTTACACCAAAAAGAAGGAGCTTACGGGCTTAAAAGTTAACCGCACGGAGGGTAATAAGGTTTACCCCAACAGCATGAAGGGCATACGACAAGGCATGAACCTGTTTCGTAATTTCGACAAGGCATTTACCGACAGTGTCAATAACAACACCACCCAACGGAAGATTAAGGTCAACATTATTTTGAGTGAAAACGATAATGGCTTTACCTTATCCATAAAAGATACCGACGGCCTTGAGTCGTCCATCACCAGGTCATTGGATGCACAAATGGCCAATAATCCGGAACGGGCGCTGGAGCAGATACAAACACAAATAGCTAAACTAGGCTCCACCATATTTGAGGCCGATAATGTGCATATCAATCTGAAAAACAACTGGTTTTTTAAGACGAAAGACCTTAATGGGCTGCGCCGGGAGTTAATTGAATGCCATCTGCAAAAACGCCAGGCGCACTTTAAAGCCAAAGAACGAGCCATGCATCCTAATAGTGTACCATTCCCCAAAAGCGAACTCAATTTTACCGCCAACATCATCAACCAGAAAGCTCAACAGTTTTATGCCCGACATGGCGTAACCAATAGCGACTGGGGTTTTGAGAAGCAGGCCAACACATCAAATGCGGAACTTATGCGCACCCGTCATTGCTTGCTGTATATGAATAACCAATGCCTGAAAGAGCATCCTGAGGCCCGTCGACTTCTGCCACTTACCCTATACAACGATAAGGACAGCTACTTGCTGGAGTTTGATTGCAAAAACTGCGAGATGATCATTAAAAAAGCGAAATAGCAGACACCTCAAACATTTGAAAAACCTTCCTGCAAGTAGCGGGAACACATTCGCACGCGCGGAAATGGTGCTGCCAACTGCAGGACACAAAAAACCCACCAGACCAGTGGCCGGATGGGTTTCTATATTTTATTCCTAACTGTCTATTAAAGATTAAGGTTCAGCTGCACACCGGCTCGCACCCAGCGTCCGGGCTGTACAACATTTCCCAAATCGTAATACTGCTGGTCAAATACGTTGGTGGCATCCACAAATACCTTGTAGCGGGGAGCAGACCATTGCAGGCGCAAATCAGCCAGCCAGAAAGGCGCATATTCAGTCGGCACTTCCTCGTAGGAGCCATCCACAAAGCTAATGTACTCGCCTTCCCTATCCTGGTAAGTAACATTAATAACGGCCCCCAGTTGCTTGTATATGGTGATATTAGCAGCCGCATTAAATTTGTGCTTCAGGTAATCCATTACATATACCGACTCATACTCGTCCGGCACATTTTTATCCTGGTCGATGTAGGCATATCCCAATTCAATACTCTTAAGGGGATTGCGGCCAATCAGCTCGCTTACATTCACCTTTCCTTGTGCCTGAAACCCCCACGAACTCATCTCGGACAAATTACGCGTCTGGTATTTTTCTTCGCCATCAAGGCGGCCCCAGTCAATCAGGTTATCGGCTTCGCGATAATAAAGGCTCGTCTGACCACTCAGCCAACTGTTAACCACTTTCAGCCCCCCTTCAAAAGTCAGTGCCTCTTCCGGTTTCAGGTCCGGGTTACCCAAGTTGGTTGGTCCGGCATAAAACAAATCGGTGAAAGTAGGCAGGCGCAGTGTTTTATTGGCGCTACCGTATACCTTCAGCGCATCAGTGAGCCAGTAACTCACATCCACTCCCGGAAAGAAGTCAACACCAAACCCCAGTGATGAATTCCAGTTCATCAACACCCCTGCCGATACTGATAGTTTTTGGTAGTTATAAACATGCTCCACAAAAGTGGACACATTGGTGCGATGAAACGATTTGGTGAATTGGGCATCTTCGCCGGGCACATCAATGGGCGATTTCATGTCGTAGCCCAGCACGTTACTCCACACATTTTCGCTACGCACCTCTCCGCCTACCGAAGTTTTACCCAAAGCCCATGGAATAACAGCATTAAAGCTGCCGCCAAACACATCGGTAAGGTGATAATTATGCGTGGTGTACCAGCTGGCCGGGTTATCTCTGAATAGCTCAAAGCGATCCTGATGACGGCGCCAGTAAAGGGCGGGTGATATCTTAACAGTTTCACCAGAGCTTAGCTTTACCGAGGCAAAAGTTGTTTTATTCTGTTCAAATTGATTGGGGTATTTTGGGGTATAGAAGGCATTGGCTCCAAAAGCTTTATCGTTGTAGCCCAACTGAAAGTCCAGTTGTTCTTTTCCGAAATCCAGCTGCCCCTGATAGAAAAGGCTGTGATTTTTAAAATCGGTATTATCGATATACCCATCGCTACCGGCTTTATTGGCTGCAATGTAGTTTTTTAACTGACCTGTTTTTACTGTGGCATTGGCCGAGGCATTGTACAAACCATGCTGGCCGCCTAGCACATTAACAGTCAGATTATCCTGAGTTTTAGTGCCGATAACAAAGTTGATAGCACCACTAAAAGCACCGGGACCATACACGCGGGCTCCCGGTCCCTCAAGTATTTCAACACGTTCAATACTTTGCATATCAACGGGCAGGTTAAGGCTCAAATGGCCGGTTTGTGGATCGGTAACATTGATGCCATTAAAAAGGATCATGACCTGGTCGAATGATCCTCCTCGAATACTCACATCCGCCTGAATTCCAAGTGGGCCGCGCTGACGCACATCCACATTCATCGCATATCTGAGTAAATCCTGTACACTGTAAACCGGCAGTTCTTCTATCTCCTTACGTGAGATAACATGGAGTACACGCCCTACTTCAGAATAAACCGATGTTGTGCGACGAGCCGATACCTCGACCTCTTCCAGATTTATTTTTTTATTTATCGATGCAGTATCAATTTGTGCAAATGTTTGCTGATAACCAAAAATAGAAAAGTAAGCTGCGCATAAAGCCCCTATTTTTACCACTTTCTTAATGCTGTTAAAAACGGCATACTTTTCTCCATTCCAATGCTTAAAGCAAAGATTTTGTTGTTTAAAAAAATTACTTGTTTTCATTTATACTATTTAAAATTAAAATCGCCGCAAAGGTATAATAATATAGAGCCTGATAATGTTTGCAGAAGCCTTTTCCGACAATCTCTTTGCAGATTTTTATAGCCGTGCTATTTTGCTTATTTTAGCCCCATCATATTAACTTATTTTTGTCAATATAGTTCAGTGCGAACCTTTAGGATTCACCGCTGTTTCAACAATAAAATAACAACATGAGATCTCTATTCATCTATATGCTCTGCTTTAACTTGTTTGGCCTCTATAGCCTAAGTGCTCAGGACGAAGCAAATGACTCCACCGTTATAACAAAGACACCAGGAAGAACCCACGTCGTTAAAAAGGATTTTGATGCCACAAACATTGATGAGCTAAAGGTGACCAACAAGCATGGCTTTGTTTATGTGTCATCGTGGGAAGAAGAAACCATACAGGTGGATATTACGGTGAACATGGAAACAAGGTATGAGAGTAACCTGGAGGAGTTTCTGTCTCTTGTGTCTTTTGAAGACCGGCGATACAATCGCACCAGCCATCTCAAAACCACTTTCTCGGAAGATTTCTTTTCGAACTACCCCTTCACCATTAATTACCGCATTAAAATTCCGGCCCGGTTAAACCTTGACATCAACAACTCCATTGGTGATGTGAAGATTGACAGCATCAGCGGCACCATCAGGCTCAAACACAGCTATGGCAACCTGGAATTGACACAAATAGCTCCGGACAAATTGCTTCAGCTGGACTTAGCATTTACCGAGGGACTGATTGATAATTTTGGTGAGATAAAGGCCAATTTAAACAATTGTACCCTTAACATTAATAATGGGCAAAAACTGAAGGGCAAAACCAATTATTGCATGGCAGGCATCACCAATGTTTCTGTCATGGAATTGCAAACTTCAACCGATAGACTCACCATTAATCAGGTGGATAGCTTAAGCCTGAAAGGTTCACAATTTATTGGCAAAGTCAAAGGTCTGTCGAACTATCTGTTTTGTGAGTTGGAACGAGGCCAGCTGCTGGTTGAAGCCTGTCAATCAGTGAAGGAAGTTACCATTTCAAATAAGAGAGCAAAAACCACACTTACTCTCCCTTCAGAACTTACTTACCTTTTAAATGGTGCAGTAACGAATGGCTCATTTACCCATCCTAGCCCCCAGGATTTACTGCTCTACAAAGAGAATGGTACGGTGTCGTTTTCCGGTACAATTGGAGAAACGGAAACACCGCAGGCCAACCTGATATTATTTAATGAAGATGCATCCATAACGATAAAAAACTAGCTACATGTCTACGCCCGATCGCTTATTTAAACTCAGAAATCACATGGCTACTCTTGGAGTTGATGCCTGTATTATTACAAGTGCCGATCCGCATTTAAGTGAGTACCCTTCATCACACTGGAAATTCAGAGAATGGCTGTCGGGCTTTACCGGTTCGGCCGGAACGGTGGTGGTTACCAACGAAGAAGCGGGTCTGTGGACCGACTCTCGCTACTTTCTTCAGGCAGAACAACAACTGGAAGATTCAGGTATGGAGTTGTATCGCATGGGTACAGAAGGTGTGCCGGACTATAAAGACTGGCTGACCGAGAACCTAAATGCCGGTGCAGTGGTTGGTGTTAATGGAAAAACCATGACCGTTAATGAGCTCCGTTCGCTGGCCAAGCTCCTGAAGAAAGCTGACATACGATTGGATGCCAAGCTATTTATGGAAGATGATATTTGGGAAGCACGCCCACTGATGCCTGAAGATGGTATTTTTGAATTGGGTACCGAGTACACTGGCCTGTCCCGAACAGAAAAAATAGCGGAAGTGCGTCGGCGAATGAAAGCACAGGGAGCCACACACTATATTATCACAACACTTGACGAGGTGGCCTGGCTGCTTAACTTCAGAGGACAGGATGTGCAATACAATCCGGTGTTTCATGCCTACCTGGTAGTGTCGCATAATCATGTTAACCTGTTTATTGACCCTCATAAGCTTACCTCCAGCATTGGTAAGCAACTATCGGAAGAGGATATCAAAATATTCATCTACAATGATTTTTATAATTTTATAAAGGACATGCCGCCTTTAGCCAAGGTAATTGTAGATCCTAACAGAACCAATAGTACCGTATACAGCTCATTACCGCAGCAAAGCACAAAAATTGAAACAACCAGCATTGTTACCAATCTGAAAGCGCAAAAGAACGAAGTGGAGATTGAGAACTTCAGAAAAGCCATGGTAAAAGATGGTGTTGCGATGACAAAGTTTCTGTGCTGGCTCGATAACACCATTGGTAAAGAAACCATAACAGAATATTCGGCTGCTGCCCGGCTAAGTGCGTTCAGAGCAGAGCAACCCAATTACCACGGTGATTCATTTAACACCATCAGCGGATATGCCGGCAATGGCGCCATCGTGCATTACGCTGTTCAGGAAGAATCGGCTGCAGAGCTCCAGCCCAAGGGTTTATTTCTCATCGATTCAGGTGGTCAATACCTTGAAGGCACAACAGACATTACCCGAACCGTTGCCCTGGGCCCACTCACTGATGAAGAAAAAACTGATTTCACACTGGTACTGAAAGGTAATATAGGTCTGGATATGGCCGTTTTCCCAACAGGCACCAGAGGTGTTCACCTCGATATACTCGCCCGTCAGGCCATGTGGCAGCAAGGTATTAATTACGGGCATGGCACCGGTCATGGCATTGGTCACTTCTTATGTGTGCACGAGGGCCCACAGAGCATCCGTCCGCAAGATAATGGCGTGGAGATTAAAGATGGGATGATTTCATCAAACGAACCGGGCATATACAAATCAGGAAAGCATGGTATTCGCATTGAGAACCTGATTTTAACACTAAAAGATAGGGACACCGATTTTGGTAGCTTCCTAAAGTTTGAAACCTTGACATTATGTCCGGTTGATAAACGGGCCATTAACACTGAACTATTAACAGTTCAGGAAAAAACATGGCTCAATAACTATCATCAGAAAGTGTATGACCTTATCTCGCCACTTCTGTATGGCGAAGAAAAAGAATGGCTGAAGAACAGCACAAAGCCTTTGTAACAGATGCTGAGTATTTGTATCCCGGTATATAATGTTGATGTGAGAGAGTTGGTTGAGGCATTGCTTCAACAAGCAAATGATATTCAGTTGGCCATTGAAATATTGATTTATGACGATGGTTCAGCCGAATCTACGCTAACACAAAACCGGGCAATTGCTCACCTGCCAAAAGTAGCTTATAAGGAGCTAAGTGAAAATAGGGGTTGTGCCACCATTCGCAACCAGATGGCAGCAGATGCCGCTTTTGACAACTTACTCTTTATCGACAGCGACTCGGAATTGCCCCATAATTATCTGGCTACCTATAAGGACCATATTGGCAAGCAAATGATACTTTGTGGCGGTCGTGTGCACCCTCAACACCTTCCCTCACCCGATAAGTCGTTACGATGGAAAGTGGGCAGAGTGAGGGAAGATTTTAGTGCCAATCAACGTGCACTATTCCCCAATAAAAGTTTCATGTCCAACAATTTTCTGGTCAAAAAACAACTATTTGATTTATTTCGCTTTGATGAAGCGATTAAACGCTCGGGCCACGAAGACACCATGATGGGCATTGAACTGGAGAGTAAATCCATTCTTATCAAACACATTGATAATAATGTAATACATACAGGACTTGAGAACAATAGCGAGTTTATTTTAAAATCACGCCAACGAATTGATACATTGCTCTTCCTGTTACAGCACAAAACAGAATACGCAGAGTTAATGTACAAACGCATCAAACTATTAAAGTTCTTCTCAATAAGTAAACGCATGGGCCTGCTTAGGCTATTAGCACATACTTATCAGGGTTTTAAACATGCCATTGAGAAAAATTTAAATTCCATATCTCCCAACCTGTATTTGTATGATTTATATAAGTTAGGCTATCTTTCAACCATCTATTTAAAAGAACGCAAATGAGAAGTTTTGTTTTAATAATCGTATTCTCCATACTTATCAGTCCTTTTGCAAAGGCCTCAAACGACGGCCATAGCATTACTGTTAACATTGCTGATTATAGCGACTCTACATTAATACTGGGATATTACTTTAATAAAAAGATGCTGGTTAAAGATACAGCATACATCAGTCCGAAAGGAAACTACCTTTTTGAAGGCGATGAGAAACTCGAGGAAGGACTGTATATAGTTTACCTTGAAGACAGAACCTATTTTGACTTGCTAATTGGTAGCGATCAGCAATTTAACGTTCACACCAGCAAAAGCGACTTGTTGAATAACATGACCATTGAAGGGAGTGCGGAAAGTGCCGATTTTTTAAATTACCAGCAATTTCTGGTGACTAAACAAAAGGAGGCTGCCCCTGTGCAAGAGCAGTTAAAGGTTAACCCGGATGCTGCTACCAAAGCAAAGCTGCAACAGCAAATCAACGCCCTGTCGGCTGATGTGAAAGCAAAATATGAGGAAATAACCAGCCAGCACCCCAACAGCTTCTTGAGTATCTTCTTAAAAGCTACACAGGAAATTGAAGTACCTCAGATGACAGCTCCAAATGGAAGTTCTAATCCTGATTCGGTGGTTCAACGCATGCGCTACGACTATTATAAAGCGCACTATTTCGACAATATGCAAATGGATGATCCGCGCATCTTACGCACCCCGTTTTTCACCAATAAGCTCGATAACTATTTTGACAATGTGCTGCTGCAACTACCCGATACTATTATTAAAGAATCTCACCGCGTAATAGCCATGGCTAACGGCAACTACGACATGGAAAAATACCTGATTCAGCACCTGTTTAACCGGGCTAACGAAAGTAAAATAATGGGGATGGATGCTGTGTTGGTTTCGCTGGGAGAAGCCTACTACTTAAGTGGCAGAGCTGACTGGGTAGATGAGGAGTTTCTAAAAAATCTACGAGAACGGGTTGATAAGATTAAGCCAAATATACTTGGGCACACAGCTGCTGACTTTAAGATGCAGTCCAATACCGAAGAGTTTTATCGTTTGAGCGAGATACGTGCCGATATTACCATTCTTGTATTTTGGGAGCCCGAGTGTGGCCATTGTGAAAAAGAAATACCAAAGCTCTATGAAGAAGTCTGGAAAAAATACGCCAACCAGGATATTAAAATAGTTGCCGTTTATACCCAGTGGGAGAAAGAGCCCTGGGTAAACTTTATCAACGAACACCAATTACACGAATGGATTCACCTCTATGATCCATACAACAGAAGTAATTTCAGAAATAATTACGACATTTACAGCACACCTGTCATCTACATCCTTGATAAGAATAAAAAAATTCTTGCCAAACGCATTGGCAGTGAGCAGATACCCGGTTTTCTGGACCACCACTTTAAATTGAAATAGCATGTACAAGTACCTATATAGCGTTCTTCTATCAATCATTACATTATCAGCCTGTCAGAACAATGAGAAGGTGATACCTGCACCGGAAATATTCCTGCAAATACCTGACGGCGGTTTCGATTTTGATACCGATAGCGTTGAATATATCGAACCCAAAATAACCTATGATATTGATTCGGAGTACACATGGTCCGAAAATGATGTGACCATAGAAAATGAAAAGATATACACCTTTGAGAACAGGCCACTTGGCACCTATCTGCTTGCATTTAGCGTTGTTACACCATACGGTGAAGATGCCATGAATATAAGCGTAAACTCATTGGACATTAACAGTTTTGAAGAGTTTGACAACTTAAATGATGATGGCTACTTCAATCAGCCCGAAGATGGCTTCCACCAGTTTAAATACATACGCTATACCTGCGACTATGATGCAGCGTCACCTGCTGATTGGGGCGGTTTTGCGTTAAGTGACAATACCAATAAAACTGATGCCACCGAAAAGAATGAGTTTAGCGTATATGCCGGTTCTGGGGCCGATGACTCTGACATATTTATGATTTATAAGCAGCAGGCAGATAAATCATTCCCTGTTACATTTAACGATGGAAATGCTCATGTAGTCAGAAGCATTGAAGTAAACAATGCCACTCGCAGCTACCTAACAATGCAATCCGGATTTAATAAGAAAGAAGGCAAAGACTATTATTTATTAAGCATTAGCGGTTTAGACCAAAATGGTGCAAAGATATCCGGACCTGTTGAATTTCTCCTGGCTGATTATCGTCCTGAGTTAACAGCCGATAAATACCTTATTTCGGAATGGGAACAAGTAGATTTGACATCACTTGGGGCCATTCATCAATTGAAGTTTGAGCTCAGGTCATCCCGCGATGCTGATGAAACATTTAGTCTGCCCATGTATTTCTGCCTCGATAACCTGAAGATTATTGAATAAACCAACCAATAGTCCAAATATGAAATTCTGAACACTGCTTAGTCCACAATCAGCACCTTCTTGACAATTACTTCGGTGGAAGAACTAAATTTCAAAAGGTAAACACCCTGCGGTATGCCGTGCACTGAGAAAGCATCCTTTGCAGGATTCTGAATAACGTAAGTCTTAACAACCTGCCCATTGAGGGCATAAACGTCAACAGTCCTTAAATCCTTTACATCTGAATTAAACTGTATGGTTCTGTTTTTGATGGGATGATTAAGAATATTCACATAGTTTCTTTTTATAGACGTCGGTTTATCCCCAACACTTACAAATACAGGATCTGCCGCTAAAACATCAACCCAGTAGCTGGCTTTTTTTCCCGACGAGTGAACATCGCTAAATGCGACCCATTGACCATCTGACTGCCTAATATATGCACGATTAAGACCCTCCTCTGCAGATAAATCACTCATATAGATGCCAAAAGTATCAACACTCGCAGAGTAAGAGAGCTCAATCCCTGCAAAAAATGCATTGTTCAGCTCCAGTGGGACAGCCAATTCTATCAACGTCTCACTATTTTCATACACACTGTTTAATTGAATATTTTCCTGACTCCACAATACATCACCCGGCTTGCCATTATTATTATCCCAAATAGTTACGTTAATAGTCTGGCTTGAACTTTCGACTTTTGCGGGAACAAGATAAACACCACTTATTGTTGCACTTTCAACATCATAAAATGAACTGGCATACGCTGTGTAACCACGTTCGTTATGCCCCGACCAACTTCCTATAAACTTATTATCGTATAGAACATTTGCTGTTCGCTCATTATTTAAATGAGAAACACGTTTGTAGCTGGATAGCTCCCGCCCAATCATTTGTGTTCTGTTTACATCATCGGGCGACAGCCATTGCACCAAACTTTTGTTTTTTTCACTATTATAGTTCCATGCCTGATTAAACCGGACGTAATAATCATTATAAGGGTTTCCACAATACGCTTCACCTCCTGAAAGATTACCAATAAAAAGCTGATCTTCGGTAAACAATCCGGAACCTGATGAACCACCTTCTGTTACACCCCTATCCCAAAGAGCTATCTGCCAGTGGATATTCTCAAGAAATGACACGTCTCCATATGATTTCGCATTATAGGTAGCATTTACTGGTGCTGCCGCCGAGACGGCAATTTTTTTCACATCACCCTGGGGATGATGTACTGAAAATACAGTATTATCAATGTTTTCGGCTCGTGTCCAGCCTGCCAGATACGGACGATAATTATCTTTAGGTGTTTCACCCATTTGTAAAAGAGCAAAATCCATGTTTTCAACGTAGGCTAATAATTCGGCTCCAGATACGGTTTGTGCATCAACACCATTCACAACCGGCTCGCAACTAAATGATTCATAGTTGAAAAAGAAAATAATTGTTTGGGCCGTATAGTCAAAAGGCACTCCAGATGTATTAGTGGTACAATGTCCTGCTGTCAAAAACAAAGGATTTCCCTCCTCAACAGAACTATTAAGCATGGTTCCAGAACACAGATATACGCCATCGCTGATAATTTTACACACCGATCGTCTTATTTCATCCGAACAAATACTTTCACAAGAAGCATTAATATTACACAGCCCTGAATCGCCAAAATCGCTTTTTCTTTTAAGGTATTTATGTACACCTAAAAAATCGTGATTAACTGCACTTACCTCCAGCTCAAAAGGAAAATCAACTGCGTTCTTTGTTTGCAACTCCACTATTAGCTCATCACCTGCTACCGGAGCCACTGCAAATATTTTCGATGGTTTATTATTTTCTTTTGTGAAAGCTCCTAAAACATGACTTCTCTGCGGATTATAAACAAATAACTTATCATCATCAAACAAACAAAACTTGTCGAAAATCAAATTAAGACTTTTTGCTCCTTCCGACTTAATAGCCAAACGCCAAACATTGTAACCAGTAGCAGACACTTCCCATTGGCCACTATTCTGAGGTGTAAAATTAGTGTAAATAGCCTCTGCAAATCGCAACGGCAATTTGCCCTGTTCTCTTGATTGAACCTGAGAAGCCATGGCCGTCCTTGCAGGCATTAAACTAATTGGTTCTACCTGCTCATTTAACAACATGGGTTGACCACCATGTGAAATTTGCGACCAAACATTTACGGAGATTAACCCCAAAACGATTATTAATAGTTGTTTAACCATAGTGTTTCTTACAAAAACAATTGCCAAAAGTTACACAAATTATTGTACCTATCCCTGCTGCTAAGCAGCATTCTCTCTATCCTTTGTTTTTCTGTTAATCATGCCCCTGCCTTTTTGTACAGCGTGCAAGATGGATATATAACGCTTCATTCGACCATATCTGCCTATGCCGTTAAGTACCAAAGCCCATGCCATAAATAGGCTTGTTACTACTATGGACAATAATAAAATACCTAATTCAAACTCATTAATCCTAAACTCTTTGGGTATAGCAAAAAACAATAATATAGATATGAGTCCACGCGGGGCGATCAAAAACTGAGGAAAGAAATCACGTTTAAAAATGAGCTTAAAAAGCAGCCATCGAAAAGCAAACATCCCGACTATAAAATACAGTGTAAGCAGCAATATATCTGGCACAAAAACACCAGCCAACGTGATTGACATACCTAAAATGAAGAAGAAAAATGTACGAACCACAAAGGAACTCTCACGCGTAAGCAGCTTAAAATCGACAAGCACACGTTTCACATTTTCTTCGTACAGGTACTTACGCAAAAAGCCGCTGAAAAACAGCATTCTGTTCTCCAATACCAAACCAAACACCAAAATCATAAGCAATGATGATAAGTGAAAAAGCTTACCAATGGCATAAAACAGAATGAGCACTGCAAAAAAGAGAAATAGCTTAACATCCGATTTTATTCTTTGAAAGGCAATTATCATGGCATATGAAAGAACAACACTTAAAATTAAGGTGCCTCCTATTGTCGTAATCACATTAAACCCTACCTCTGTAGCGCCATTGGTATCCAGGTTTTCGACAAGCAGATAAAAAAACATGATACCCAAAATATCGGATATGGTACTCTCATAAATCAAAAATTCTCGCTTAGCCCGCTCCAGGCGGGTAACACTCGGAATAACAATAGCACTGCTGGTTATAGCCAATGGAATTGCATAAATAACAGCTGTAAGCATATCCAGGTTACCAATAAAATACCTGATGCCAATGGCAAGAAAAAAGGTATTAAAGAATAAAGACAAAGCAGCTATAAGACCTGATAAGCCAATCAACCGCAGCTTTTTCCGCCTTAGTTCCAAATCCAGAGCCGCCTCCAGCACGATTAGTATTAATCCAACAATCCCCAATACTTCGAGCGGTAAGAACCATTCATCTTCGTTAAACTCAAAGCCCAGAAACTCTTTTGCCAGATAGCCCGATACAATCAGTAAGATGACACTGGGTATGTTGGTCTTTTGAGCCAATATGTTGTACAAATATGATACAATAATGATGATGGCTGCTCCTATTACCAGATAATACGCACTCAATTCTCCCATAGACAATATTACGAACGGTGAAGATAAAAAAAATCCCGCTCTGCCAGAACGGGATTCACTATATAGTCACTAATGTACTATTCGTATATTTTGCATTCTACTTCTCCGTTTAATACAGCCCAGCCATTTTCAGCCAATGCCTGCATCTCATCCTCACCAGGATAAACTTTTACCGGAGCAATCCAGCCAACCATATCCTTCAGGTATTCAATCACCAGCTTATCGTAAGCAATACCACCGGTAACAATGATGCCGTCAACATCACCTTTCAAAACTGCAGCGCAACCACCAATTGTTTTACCAATCTGGTATGACATAGCCGAGTGAATCAGCTTATAGTGAGGCTCTCCTTCTGCGGCTTTCTTTTCTACCTCATGTGCCTGATTAGTACCCAAGTGAGCAACCAATCCACCTTTACCATTCACAATCTTGCGCATTTCCTCATAGGTGTATTTTCCACTATAGCAAGCATCAATCAATGCACCTGTTGGCAGTGTTCCTGCTCTTTCTGGAGAGAAGGGTCCGTATCCGTCCAATGCATTGTTTACATCTACTACTTTTCCGCGCAGGTGAGCACCAACGGAGATACCTCCTCCAAGGTGAGCAACAATCACATTGATGTCTTCGTACTTCTTCTCAACCTCTTTTGCAAAGCGCTTAGCTACAGCCTTTTGATTTAAGGCATGGAAGATTGAACGGCGTGGCATTTCAGGGTGACCCGTTACACGTGCAACATCTTGCAACTCATCCACCACAACCGGATCGGCAATAAAAGCACGTGCACCTTCAATATTCTTAGCTAAATCATCAGCTATTAAACCTCCTAAGTTACTGGCATGCTGTCCTAACACACCCTTTCTCAGGTCAGCTTTTAACGCTTCATTCACTTCATACACACCTGATGCAATAGGCTTAACCATTCCACCACGACCAACAATGGCATCAAAATCATCAATTTCAATATCTGCCTCTAAAAGCTCTTTCACAATTGTTTCTTTTCTGAACTCAAACTGAGAAGCGATATCTTCAAACTGACCTATTTCTTCAGCCGAATGTCTTAATGTTTTTAGAAAAACAGACTTATCTCCACAGTACACTGCTATTTTAGTTGATGTGGAACCTGGATTAATAACAAGGATTTTCTTCTTGTCCATAGTTTGCTTTTTACTAATTGGGATTTTTCACAAAATTATTAACGTATATTTTATAAACACCCGGCCTGAGGAGCAGACCGGGTGCTTTCCATTAGCCCATTGCGGCTAATAGTATACTATTGTATTTAGACTCTTCAGAATCACTTCGCGAGGTAAGTACAATTGGAGCCGATGCGCCAAGTATTACAGAGGCCACCTTAGCTTTTGCAAAGAATACCAACGTTTTATACAATACATTACCTACCTCAATATCAGGCATTAATAACAAATCTGTATCTCCGGCCACCTCGCTTTTAATGCCTTTATGCTTGGCACTTTCGAAGCTTACCGCATTATCAAAGGCCAATGGACCATCAATGATACAGTTTTTAATCTGGTCGCGCTGATTCATTTTTGACAGCAAAGCTGCATCCAGAGTTGCCTGCATGCTTTCATTCACCATCTCAATCGCGCCAAGTACTGCCACCTTAGGTTTGGCAATACCCATTTTATTCATATAACCCACTGAGTTATTAACGATGCCTATCTTATCCTTTAAGTTAGGAGCAATATTCATCGCAACATCAGTAACAGCAATTAACTTATGATAGGTATCTACCTCAAAAAGTGCAAAATGCGACAGCAAACTACCTGTACGCAATCCCCACTCCTTGTTAAGCACTCCTTTTAACAGCACAGGAGTAGCCACTTTACCTTTCATCAAGATATCTGCCTTATGATCGTGCACCATACGCACGGCCAATTCAACTGATTTTACATCATCGGGCTCATGAATAAATGTAGCACCATTAAAATCAAAACCTTTCTCATCAATGATACGCTCGGTATCAGGACGGGAACCGATTAAAATGGGCTCGATAATACCTGCCTTAAAGGCTGCATGCACAGCCTCTAAAGAGTGTGAATCTTGCGAAACTGCAAGAGCTAGCTTCTTCTTAACCTTATTTTTTTCAATAAGCTTTTGAAGATCTGATAAGGATTTAAACATTTTATATTGGATCTAAAGATTTAGTCAACCTGTTAGCGGTTAGCCAATTCTTCGACAATAGCCTTGGTATCCTGAGCAATTACCAACTCTTCATTAGTTGGCACCACCATCACTTTTACCTTGGCATTATCCGGGCTAATCACCTGCTCTTCTCCACGCATACCTTTGTTTTTAGCTGGATCTACTTCTACACCTAAAAACTCCAATCCTTCGCAAATGCCGGCACGGGTACTGTCGCCATTTTCACCAATTCCTCCAGTGAAAATAATCACATCAACACCTCCCATAGCAGCAGCATAAGAGCCAATGTACTTCTTGATACGGTAATCGTATATTTTCAGTCCTAGTAAAGCACCATCATGTCCTTCAGAAGCAGCGCTTTCAATCTCACGCATATCCGAAGAGATACCAGTTAGGCCTAACATTCCACTATGCTTGTTAAACAGCACACTTGCAGAGCGTGTACCAATCAACTCTTTATCCATAATGTATGTAACTGCCCCAAGGTCAAGGTCACCTGCACGCGTACCCATTACTAAGCCCTCAAGCGGTGTGAATCCCATAGAGGTATCTACTGATTCACCGTTTTTGATAGCGCAAATTGAAGCACCATTACCCAGGTGACATGAAATAATCTTCTGAGATTTGTAATCAACACCTAAAATTTCGCATGCACGCTTTGATACATAACGGTGACTGGTACCATGGAAACCATAGCGACGAATTCCGTACTTCTTATACAATGACTGAGGAATAGCATACATATAGGCCTCCTTAGGCATTGTTTGGTGGAAAGCCGTATCGAACACACCACACTGAGGAACGCTTGGCAATAGCTGCGTAATGGCCTCAATACCCTTTAGGTTTGGTGGGTTGTGCAATGGTGCAAGGTCGATACACTCTTCCATTTTACGCACTACATCATTGGTAATGAATACACTTGAATTAAACTCCTCACCACCGTGAACCACACGGTGCCCAACAGCATCAATCTCTTCGAGTGATTTAATACACCCATGACGCTCGCTCACCAATACGCCAAGGATATAGTCAATACCGGTTTGGTGATCTAATATCTCACCTTCCAACAACACCTTTTCATTACCTTCCTTCTGGTGTTTCAGAAAAGATCCTTTCAGACCAATTTTCTCAACTACACCTGCTGCCAACACACCCCAATCACTCTCGGCCATGTTGAACAGTTGATATTTAATAGATGAACTACCACAGTTCAATACTAAAATTTTCATTTTGCTAATTTCTTTTTGATGATGTACTCACCATCTTGTTCGTTAATGTTTTTACTTAATTAGGCTTTCTTACTCAATATCGTTTCGTCGTCCAGGATGTTTCCTTCCTGATCATAACGATAAAAACCTACACCTACATGACTACCCAAACGCTTGGCACGCACCAAACGACGAACCAATGGCGAAGGTGCAAACTTCTGGTTACCAAACTCTTCATGCAAGTTCTCCATCCAACGAACAACTTTATCTAAACCAATCACATCAGCTGCTTTGAAAGGACCTAAGCGCATACCTAAACCTATTTCCATGGTTTTATCAATATCGCGCATGGTAGCCACACCTTCCATTAAGGTAGCACAAGCCTCATTAAGCAAGGTGACATATAATCGAACACTAACAATACCAGCTGATTCTTCAACAGGTATTACATCGCGATTAATTAGCTTTACAAACGTGCAAACACGCTCATACACCTCATCTGAAGTATATAAACCTTTTACAACTTCGATGATACGTGCTTCTGGCGACGTTACAAAGAAGTGCAGGCTGGCACATCTCTCGCGGAATTGTAATTCAGATGCCAACTCTGTAACAACAATTGTAGTGGCATTTGTAGCAATAATAGCATCGCGGGCTACCACTGCCTCTACTTTTCTGAATACTTCTTTACGGGCATCAATACTGCGAACTCCAGTTTTTTCGTCAGCTCTGATTGCCTCAATTACAAAATCGCAGTCTGCCAAATCATTGAAATCTGTCGATCCTTTGATTCGGCTCATGATAGCACGTTTTTCACTAACTGTTAAGCCCCAGTTTTCAATTCTGCTATCTAATTCTTTTCCGATGTTGTCAAGAGCTGAAGTAATTTTTTCCTCATTCAACTCAATAAAAACAACTTCCATTCCATGCCAGCTGGCGATGCGAGCAATATTTTGCCCTTCCTTTCCACATCCTACAACGCCAACTTTTGAAAACAATGTTTTCCCTTTTTTCTTCTGACCTAATGCATATTGCTCAATAGGTTCTACAAGAATTTCAGCCATCTATCCGTTTTTTTATTTCCTAATGGTTTTTATATTATGTACTTGCACTCAAAAAAAACAAAAGCCGGTTAAAACCGGCCTTCTTATTACATATTTCCTGCAGCCTGATTAGCGGTAATGGCAACAAGGTTAACAATATCACTCACCGAACAACCACGCGATAAGTCGTTAATTGGCGCAGCCATACCTTGTAAGACAGGTCCTATAGCTTCAGCATGAGCCATACGCTGAACCAATTTGTAGGCTATATTACCTGTTTCAAGTGTTGGGAATACCAATACATTAGCCTGACCAGCTATCTCTGAACCAGGCGCCTTCTTTTGGCCAATGGCAGGTATAATTGCCGCATCTGATTGAAGCTCACCGTCAATTTTTAGATCAGGAGCCATTTGTTTTGCCAATTCAGTAGCAGTTGCTACTTTGTCAACCATTTCGTGCTTAGCTGAGCCTTTTGTTGAGAAGCTCAACATGGCAATTTTAGGTTCGAAACCGGCAATTGCTCGCGTTGTACGACCTGTTGCCACTGCAATTTCAGCCAGTTCTTCAGCAGTTGGATTAGGATGAACAGCACAGTCGGCAAACACCATCATGCCATCCTCACCAAACTCTTTATCTTTCAAAATCATGATAAACGCTCCGGAAACCACGCTAATACCGGGAGCTGTTTTCACATACTGAAAAGCAGGACGCAACACATCACCAGTTGCATTATCAGCTCCGGCCACTTCACCATCGGCATCTCCGGCTTTAATCATCATAACAGCTAAAAACAATGGATTTTTGATTAACTCAAGCGCCTGTTCTTTTGTCATCCCTTTGTTTTTTCTTATCTCAACCATCATGTCAGCATAAGCATCCATTTTTTCATGGTTTTCAGGATCAACAACTGTAGCTTTATCAATATTTTCCAAACCAAAACCAGCAGCTGCTTCATTTACCTTTTGCGGATTACCAATAAGGATAACATCAGCAAAACCTTCGGTTAAAATAGTATTAGCTGCACGCAATGTGCGCTCTTCCAAACCTTCAGGCAAAACAATTCGTTTCTTGTTTTCGCTTGCTCGTTGTTTAAGTTGCTCAATAAATTCCATTTCGTCTTTAAATGTTATAATTATCAATTTGCTGCAAATCTACGGTGAAATTCGCATTATTTACATGTCTTTTATCATTTAATTAAGATGTTTAAAAACAGAAAATAGCAGGCTATTTTCAATGCCAATTTCAGGAAGTTTCATATTATCATTTAATTTTCCATTTACTTCCTTTAAATCAACAAACAGAGCGTCATTATTGGTGAAAAATTGCAAGCCAACTTACAAATCGTAAGTTCATCATACGAAACACACAGGCTAACAACCAAAATGCAGCTCATAACATCTTTGCGCCTTTATATTAAAAGACGCCATACATGCCAAAACTACCTACGCACTTTACAAACAGAGTGCAATAGTTTCAATAATCGTTGGATTTATTAACTAATCAGCTTTTGAAGGAGAACACAAAGATAATTGCTTTTCCTTTTATTTGGAAGAAAGAAAGAGTTAATCAAACGTAAAATAGACATCAGGCATCACGCCTCTATTTATGAATAAGATTATATCGTAACAAAAAACACTGAATAATAGAGCTTAATCAGAAATATCATCTTTGCTTAAATCAAAAGGAGTTAATAGGTCTATTAATTCCTTTTGATTTATATATCATGTTGTTATGGCTTGTAACAGGCATGTACTACTAATACAACGGAGGTGTACCTCTCTTTGAAGTCATAACAACAACTCCATCAACCGCCTTATCGCCATATAGCTTGATAGCCTTATCTCCTTTTATTATGCGAATAGATTCCACATTATAATCTTCAATAGCGACCAATCCGTCAACGATTTTATTATCCAAAACAAATAAAGGATGCTTACCCAATACTTCTAATGATTTGATGTTGCCTGCCAATTGCCTTTCACCACTAGATAATTGAAACCTAACCGGCAGTCGCATTTTGGTGTTTACCTTTTCCTTATTCAATACCCCAGGCTTCCATTCTTCGGTTGCTTTTATAGCTTCTATTACTCGCGTATCCAGCTCTTTATCGATACCCTTCTCGAGCTCAACCTGGGTTACTTCGCCACTTGCAGTTACCACAAAGCTTACCCAAACATCCCCCTCTATACCTTTTATCTTTAGGTTATCGGAATAATTAACCTGCTTACGAATAAACCGACTTATATCATTTCCTGCCCCTTTTAGTCGAGGCATTTTGTCCACCGTGGTATAAACGTTAAGATCCGCAACATATTCTTGAGCAATACCCAAGAAACCGATTAGCAACAATGTGCCAATCAAACGAAATTTGATAGTAATACGCATGCTTCTGAATTTAAGGTTATAATTTGATGCAACAACTCTGATTACAAGCTGCTATCTTGCCTTTTAGAATAGCAATAATTATACCATAAACAATAAAAGAAGAAGCTTATTTTAAGTTCTACCCTTTCGCATCTCTTCGATGCGACTAATTACATCTTTCAGACTTTCTTCACGCACCTTTGCTGCCTTTTTACGTGCCTCCTCATCTAGTTCGTATGGCGATGGACGCTCCGGAAGATCATTCATTTCAGCATCAATAGTTCTGCCAAAACTCCAATCCAAACCTAAGTTATCAAAGAGTTCACGCATAAACTTTATTTTTTCGTCAGGCACATATACATTCAATGTTTTCATACCAGTTATATTTAATAGTATACTAAGAGATAATTAAAGTTAATATTAATTCATTGTTCTTTCAAAATAAAACCACATTGAAATTTCAAAATGAAATTCAAGGATTTAAACTAAATTCATCTGCATCACCAAGGACAGGGAACTTAGTTCGAAAAACATCAAGTTCAACCCTGTTCAAAATTACATAAAACAAACCTTCCTGATCCCCACAGTTAAGGGCCACCTGACCCCGTGCATTTATGGCCTGGCTATCGCCAGCATATTCAAGTTGATTATCTTTCCCTATTCTATTAACGCCTATCACATATGATTGGTTCTCAATCGCTCTAGCTTTCAAGAGGGTATTCCACACATCGCGTCTTGCAGCTGGCCAATTTGCTACATAAACCAACACATCATAATAATGACCTGTATTTCGACTCCAAACCGGAAAGCGCAAGTCGTAGCAAATAAGCGGACAAATACGCCAGCCCTTAACTTCTATTATCAAACGCTCCAAGCCACGTTGATAGTGCATGTGCTCTTCTCCCATTGTAAAAAGATGCCTTTTATCGTACCAATTAACAGTGCCATCATGAACCACATACAACCGATTGAAGTATTTATTTTGAACTTGCACTATCGCACTGCCCATTATGGCAATACCAAGTTCATTTGCCGTATTCTTCATCCACTCAAGCACCTCGCCACCATCAACTTGATCATTATTTTCCGGCGCCATACTAAACCCGCAATGAAACATCTCCGGAAGAATAAGCACATCTGTGTCTTCTTCCAGATTCATTAATGCCTTTGTCAAATATTTCAGGTTATAACCGGTATCCTCCCATGCAATATCAAACTGCAGCAGTGCAATTTTTATGTTCATCAATTTGTCTTTTCTACATCTATCACAAGTATAAGGCTTCATCATTAATTATTCAAATGGCTACTTTGTTTATTTCTCAACATTTATAAGTGTTTTGTGATTTTATTAGCTCTATATTGAAATAAGTATCTAATTTTGCACTCCGAAAAAATGAGCAGACTAACCATATTAATCAACCAAATTGAAAAATGAAACAAATCAAAATTCCCTCTCAGCTATATGGCGAGAGCCTGAAACGAACAGTCCTTGACTATTCATTAATAACAATTGGTGCCTTTATTTTAGCAGCTGGATTTGTGTTTTTTATTAATCCGTATAACATTGTGCCCGGCGGCGTATATGGCATTGGCATCGTTGTTCACCACCTTATTCCAGCTATTCCGGTTGGCACATTCGGCTTAATTCTAAATGTTCCATTAACACTTCTGGGCATAAAAATATTAGGTACTCGTTTTGGACTTAAGACTGTACTTGGCATGATTCTAACAACCATCTTTATGGATGGACTCACGTATTTTATAGGAGAAAATGATCCTTTAGGACTGGCAGACGACCTGCTGCTTTCCTGCGTATTTGGCGGAATTGTAATAGGCTTTGGACTCGGACTGATTTTTAAAGCGAAAGCCACATCGGGCGGCTCGGATATTGTCGCCATGATATTAGCTAAGTTCACAAAAATATCGGTTGGCCAGCTTCTGATGGTGGTTGACTCAGTGATTGTATTAGTAGGACTTATTGTATTTAAAGACTGGAAAATTCCACTTTACTCGTGGATTGTCATATTTATTACCGGCAAAGTGATTGACATCACCATTGATGGACTCAACTATGAGCGTGCATTGGTAATAGTATCTGAAAAACATGAACTTATTAAAGAAAAGATATTACATACACTGGAGCGGGGTGGAACCTACCTTAAGGGAGAAGGCATGTTTAGCGGTGATAATAAGCGGGTCATATTTACAGTGGTAACCCGCCGAGAGGTATCAGCCCTTCAGGCCATGATAAAGCATATTGACCCCAAAGCCTTTATGGCAGTAATGGAAACATCTGAAATTATTGGAGAAGGCTTTAAGTCAATAGAAGAAAAAAGTGCCTAGGCACAATCCAAGTCTATGAAAATCAGAAAGCCCACTTGCCTATTTGTGTAAGCGGGCTTTTTTTTCGTTTTTCATCCCATCTCCAGTCTTTCCTTTGTCAACCATTGGTATTACCTTAGCAACCTACCTCCAATAAAAATCTATGCTAAAAAAATTCACATTATCACTTTTTCTTTTTAGTATCACTGCAGCATTTGCTTTGGCACAAACCGATTCAAGTTACATCAAAAAAGGCTTCACCTTTGGACTGCTACCTGCTGTTTCGTTTGATGCCGATTTAGGCTTTCAATACGGCGGGCTAACCAACCTTTACTGGTATGGTGATGGCTCAGCTTATCCTGATTACAACCATTCGCTATACCTTGAGTTTTCAAAGTATACGGCCGGCTCCACACTGGCCCGCCTATATTACGATTCCCCGTCTCTGGTACGAAACATTCGGACTACTGCCGATGTGACCTGGTTCAGAGATTTGGCCATGGACTTTTATGGTTTTAACGGGCGCGAAGCGGTATATAATAATTCATGGGAAGATGACAATTCAATTGATTACAAATCCAGGGTATTTTATCGTCATCACCGGGGCATGTTTCGCATCATGACAAATTTTAAAGGCAGTATACAAGCTGATAAGCCATCATGGAGCTGGATGGCCGGACTGGTATTTTTTGATTTTACAATTGGTTCGGTAGATATCGATCGGCTCAATAAGAATAAAGACGACGATGAACTTTTACCTCCAATTGATGGATTGTATGACAAATATGTGGATTGGGGCATTATTAATACTGAAGAAGCCGAAGGCGGACGACATGCCTATCTTAAGGCAGGCTTAGCATATGACACCCGTGACATTATTGCCAACCCAACTAAAGGTACCTGGACAGAGCTATTCATTGCCCATATGCCTGCGTTTCTTTCTAACCATTCGGGCAGCTACACACGTATTAATTTATTTCACCGACAATACTTCAACCTAACACCAAAGCGCAACCTCATAGCTGCATACCGAATAGGTATTCAGCATAAACTAAATGGTACTATCCCGTTTTACCTTCTGCCACATATGGCCAGCAGTGTGTTAACTTCAGCCACCTCGCAAGGACTGGGTGGTGCCAAAACGTTGAGAGGCATCAACCGCAACCGATTGGTTGGCAATGGCAGCCTTCTAACGAATATTGAGTTACGATGGAAAATGTGGCGAACCAAACTCTTCAGACAAGATTTTTACCTCGGCACCAACTATTTTGTTGATATGGGCCTCATCACTCAAGCTTATAAATTTGATAAGTCAATGGTTCCGCAGAACGAATACGATTTCTATTTTAATGACGAACAGGACCGCCCACATTTCAGTTATGGTTTAGGTCTTAAAGCAGCATTAAATGAAAACTTCGTTCTCTCGGCCGACTATGGTATAGCAACCAACAAACAAGATGGCACATCAGGGCTTTACATCACGCTTAACTATCTATTCTGACATTAAAAATAGCTTAGCAATATGGCCATAAAATAGCCCAGGTAATTACCCAAGGCATAACCAATCAGCCCAATCGTCAGTCCCGGTACAATAACCGAGCGGTTACGTAATGAACCTGCAACTACAGGCACAAAGGGCGGACTGCATATCAATGCTGCTGATGTAATAATAACTGTATCTGCATCTATTTTGCGCACGCTGGCCAATAATACATGCAACAAAAGACTGACAAATACCACAAATGTGATGTAGGCAAAAATGACCGGATTGATATCAGTCAGATTACCCAGCTGCACCTTTGAAGCAACCACCACACTGAAGATTAGAATCAGGTACATCCCCAGGCTAAAAGTTCCCTTAGTCTGATTAATTGCCTTTATTGAAGAACCACCAATACCCATGGCCGTTATCAGGAAAATAAAGACGACCATTTGCGCACTAACAGGTAATAATAGCATCACACCACCGGAAGCAGCCACCATCAACACCACCAGCCCAAGAATCTTCAGAAGCCTGATCCTATCTTGTTTAGCACGTAAGACCATCCCCAGATTCTCTTCGTCCTCTTCCTGCATACTATCATTGCTATCTGATTTACTTTGCGGCAGAACATATGAAAATAACCGCTGACCAAAACCCATCAGCACAAACAGGTAAATAGCTCCAATGGCCATATCATACGAATGCACTGCCAGGTAGACTTCCTCATCGACATTAAGAATCATCTTGAGTGATGCCAGATTGGGCGTACCTCCACTATAAATGCCAACCAACAAGCCACCTACCTTATTGAAGTCTTCAATAGACTGCCCATGAAAAATAAGGTAGCCACCAATAACAGCTATAAACACAGCTAACATCGCAAATACCAAAGAGTAAAAAGGCTGAATGGCCAATTTCTTCCATTCGCGCACATTGGAAGAAAACAGCAGTAAGGGAATAGCCAGGGGCACAGTAGCCGACATAAGCACTTCTTTTGCTACATCATATTGCTCACCAAGCAGCCCGCTTAGCCCAAGTAGCAGACCAAAGGCATAAGCCAGCACCACAGAACCAATGCGGTTAAGAAACTGGTATTTATTACACAAAAAAAGAATTAGTGCTGGCAGACATAAATAGACCAGCACAACAATAAACTGTATCATCAACTGAAATTTCAATAATTCTAAGGACACTAATTTCGCTCAATCAATTCCTTCATGAGCACTTCCATATTCGATCGGATTTGACTAAAAGACTCCGTAAACCGATTGGCCATCACACAAAAAGCCAACTCTTTACCACTTTGGGTAGTGATATAACCACAATAGCCCAATACCCCATTCATCGAGCCGCTTTTACCTATCAGCGATCCTTTATGACCAGGTTCTTTAAGAATACTCTTAAGCGTACCATCCACTCCTGAAACTGACAATGAATGCTTGAACACCTCGCTATGCTCATGAGCGTGCATCCATTTGAGCACATTCACCATATCTGCCGCACTAAAGGCATTAAAGGGAGACAAACCGCTCCCGTCAAAAAGTATTGCTGAAAACTCAGGTACCTGTTCCTTCCAGAAACCACTGACCTCGCGTATTCCATTATCCCAATTCGCCTGTCCTTTACTCATAGAAAAGAGCAGGTGGTCTGCAAACAGGTTATGGCTCTTTTTATTAATAACACCTATCATTTGCCTCAACTCAGGAGATGCATGACTAAACAGCAAGTCACCATTTGGCAAGTCGCCTTTATCAGGTTTCTCCACAGATTTCACCTCAATACCATTGCCAATTAAGAAAGTCTTTAACTCACGACCCAAAGTCATTTCAGGATGAGGCAAAGCGCCTTTTATCACAAAAGCATCACGAGCCTGGGGAATGGTCCCACTTATATACCATTTGCCCATATCAGGATGTCCATAGATATAAGCACTATCTTTATTATTTGAGGCGCTTTTAACAATACACTGCAGCTCAATAGCCAGTTCTGGTTCTGTTTCAACTATGCTAACAGACTTTCCGCTTCCTGATGGTGATTGCAATGTCAGGTAAAAGGTATTCTCTTTATAACTTAATCCATTGGGCACTGCTCCATAATAATTACCCATGTCTTCCCACAAACGCTTAGAAGGATGACTGATACCAGGCAAACAGCTGTTATCGACAAGTATTGCATTGATTGAAGTAATGTGCCTTTGTTGCAAAGAGCGAAGTACATTGGCAAAGATGATCTCAGCTTTTGACTCATCAAATCTGTCGGAGCCTAAAGTCGGGTCAGCACCTCCCTGAATATATAAGTTGTTGACACCCGACTTAGCCTGTAAATAAAAACGGGTGTTGTACCTATAGTCGGGCCCAAGTAACTCCAGTGCAGCCCCTGTGGTCAATATCTTTGTTAATGAAGCAGGTGTCATACGCTCATCAGCGCGATGAGACAAGAGCACTTCTCCGGATGCCAGATCCACCGCCATCATTGAAACGGCACCATGGCGTGTTATATCCACCGAATAAGGCTTGGCCACATTTTCTTGTTCAGCAACATGTGGCGCCATTCTACAAGCCATCAACATCGCTAGAAAAATCAAAGCTACCTTCATTCTACTCCTCCAATTTGCTCATCCAGTTTCTTGACGTCGCGATAGCGCCTCACCATATCCAGGTATAGCTCCTTAGAAGTTTGCCGTTCCTCCACATTACCTGTTACGCCCTTCGCCTGAAATGCCTCGTAACTTTTATAAGCCCATTCCATGGCCAGCTTAAGCTCACCACGCGTTTCAAGTGATACAGCGATATTGTTGGCCGCTTTCCCTTTCTCTCTTGAGTTGCCATGCTCATAAACAAAGCCCCATAATTTTTCTGCCTCAAAGCGATTATCCTTTGCAAGCCATTCAGCTGCATTAACAAAGTGAACATTACCAGCCGTGTACACCTTACGGCTAATCTGCTCCCAATAAGGAACCACTTCATCGGCAAACTCATTGCCCAGGTAAGCGGCTACTTCAATGGTCGCCTCCTTCAAAGATGGAAACGATGCCACTGAGCTATTTACATCGCTACCAACACCATCCCAATACAACGTATCTCTTTGCAATTTGGCATGTAAACCTTCGGCTGAATAACCATCAAATAAACGCCAATACACCTGACCGCTTACATCCATGGTGGCGTAGTATTCAGCCTCCATATCCTCAACCGTAATAGCTGTGCCATATTCGGCTCCGGCAAGGGATAATACCGCATCAGCGTTGTATTGATTGCAGATATCAATAATCTGAGCAGGCGTCAATTGCCGATATGGCTTACCTGAAGAACCGGGGTTATATTTAAGCGTATCAACAAATACGGTGTCAAAAAAACGTCGTCTTTCCAATTCTTTTTTCAGTTCAGCAATAATTACAGTGGTGAAGGTATCCACCCGCACTGTATCTAATCTAACCATTTCGCCCATTACACTGGCAACATGAGCATTATCAGGATTATAAGAATATGCATTATCAACAATAACGACTGATGCAATGGTTGGCGACACCGAATATTGTGCCGGGCGAAGCACATCGAAGTACATCACCTCGTAACTTTTACAGGAAAAAAGGGATAATACAATCAGAATACTAATGGAAATACGACTAATCATAGACTTTACTTACAGGGCTTTGGTTAAAATTGCGGCAACATCTTCTTTGCCTAATCGTTTATACATACCAACCGGGCCAAATTTACAAGCACCTTCGGCCATCGCCTCAATGTTTTCGTTGGTAATTTTGACATCTTCCAGGCTGGCTGGCATATTCATCGCATTGAAAAACTCACGTGTCTTAGTTATTCCCTGTCGGGCTGCCTCCACATCATCTTCTTCTTTTACGCCCCAAACATTCCGGCTATACTGAGCTAACTTGGGTGCTGTCTTCTCATCCAGGATATAGTCCATCCACACAGGAAAGAGTATTGCCAGACCCGCTCCATGGGTCAAATCATAAATAGCACTTACCTCATGCTCAATCATATGAGTAGCCCAATCGCCAGACAGCTTACCAGTAGCTGTCAGCCCGTTAAGGGCCAGGCTCGAAGCCCACATAATATTAGCTCGGGCTTCATAGTTCTCAGGATCATTAAGAAGTATTGGACCATAGTGAATGCATGTTTTTAAGATGCCTTCGGCCATGGCATCCTGCACAAATGTTCCTTTATCCTGCGTAAAATACTGTTCAAAAATATGGCTCATCACATCCACCACGCCGGCAGCTGTTTGCCATTTATTTACTGTAAAAGTAATAGTAGGATCGAGTACTGAAAACTTTGGACGCAGACTATCATGTCCGGTGGCTCTTTTTTCTTGTGTAGCATCATTTGAAATGACGGTTCCACCATTCATCTCACTTCCTGTAGCAGCTAATGTCAGCACTGCCCCGATGGGCAAAACGCTTTCTATTTTGGCTTTGCGTATATAAAAACCCCATACATCACCTTCATAAGTAACGCCCATGGCAATGGCTTTGATACAGTCTATAACACTACCTCCACCAACACCTAAAATAAATTGCACATTATTTTCGCGACACAAACGAATGCCTTCTCTTACACTTTCAACCCGGGGATTGGGTTGAACACCCGCCAGCTCAACAAAACGGATACCGCTTTTCTTCAGCACCTCAACAATCTTATCATAGAGTCCTGAACTTTTTATTGAGCCACCTCCATAAGCCAATAGAACGCTATTGCCATATGGCAGAATTTCATTCCCAATCTCAGCTATGCGGTTTTTTCCAAATAAGATTTTTGTAGATGCTTCGTATGTAAAATTTCTCATGATTTAGAGTTTAACGTTTGTTAACAAAAATGATGCCATCGCACTTCAAGCCTATAAAAATAAAAAAGGGTGGCTAAAAAACCACCCTTTCTCGAATATATCAGTTAAATTCTTACATATTCATTCCACCACACACATGAATGGTTTGTCCACTCACATAAGCCGACAGGTCAGATCCTAAGAACACACAGATATTAGCCACGTCTTCAGGAGTACCACCGCGCTTCAATGGAATCTTAGCTTCCCAGTCCTTCTTCACATCTTCAGGTAATTTACCTGTCATTTCAGTGATGATGAATCCAGGAGCGATAGCGTTGCTGCGGATACCACGTGAACCCAACTCTTTTGCGATTGACTTGGTGAAACCAATCATACCCGCTTTAGAAGCAGAATAGTTAGCCTGACCAGCGTTACCGCTTACACCAACTACCGAGCTCATGTTAACGATAGAACCTGAACGTTGACGCAACATGGTTGGCTGAACAGCTTTGGTGAAGTTAAATACCGACTTCAGGTTAACGTTGATTACAGCATCCCACTGCTCTTCAGTCATGCGCATCAACAGGGTATCTTTAGTTATACCGGCGTTATTGATTAAAACATCAACTTGCCCGAAATCCTTAACGATTTCAGCAACTACTTTTTGTGTATCTTCAAAATTACTTGCATCAGAAGCATAACCTTTAGCTTTTACTCCCAGTGCTTCAAGCTCCTTTTCAGTTTCCTGAGCAGCTTCGTTAATAACCAGGTCAGTAAATGCTACATTACAACCTTCTTGTGCAAAACGGATAGCGATTGCTTTACCAATACCGCGAGCAGCACCGGTTACAATAGCTGTTTTTCCTTCTAGTAACTTCATATTGTTCTATTTAATAGTTCAGATGGACCATTTTCAATGACCTGTCCATCATTACAATAAATTAATGCGTTAAATTTATAGCTAAGTCTCCACTTAAGCTATCTGTTTCAAACTTAACCCGACAAAAATAGAACAATTCTTAGCTTTTCGCTATTTTTTTCATTTAAATGCCAGTGGTTTTTTGTTAAACCAGAATAAAATAAATACCATTTTGGGCCTAAAGCCATTGCCAAACCCAGTACAACAGATTACAAAACAAAAGCCGGCACAGAAAACTCAGGCCGGCTTGTTGTTGCACACACTATAATAGTATTATTTAGTTCGCAATCTGGGAATAGTCTTAAACAGGATATAGTTAAGCACCATGAAAAACAGTGATATATATAGTAAGCCTGACAATTGTGGCCAGATATCATTAAGCGTAGCGCCATAAAACATCAGCTTCCTCAAGCCTTCGAGGAAATGAGTGAGCGGAATGGTGTTAGCCAACCCCACCACCCAATCGGGCATTTGTGACAAGGGCCAGGTAAAACCACTTAAAATAAAGCTTGGCGTAGCGATAACCATCAGTACTTCGGTTGCTTTTAACTGACTGGGTATAGCCAGACTAACCGAAATACCCATCATCGTTACAGAAAAAATCAAGCCCGCCAGCAAAGTAATCATCCCCATACCATGCACCTGCAGCGGCACTTTGAACAAGGGAAACATCGCCCACAAAGCAGCCAACACACCAAGGCCCATCAGCCAAAAGGGCAATGACTTAATAAACATCGCATACCAGGGATTGCGCACGCGCGGATAAAACTCAGTGGCAAAGGTCTTGTCTTCCTGCTCGCGGGCAAAACTCAGTGCCATGGCCAGCATAAACACCTGCTGGATAATTACCCCAAGTACGCCTGGCCATAAGAAGGTCATATAGTTGGCCGACTTATTAAAGAAACGGGCATAATTAACACTAAAAGCTTCATAGCTTTCTTTGGCCGTTGTCAGTGGCATGCCTGTTTTGGTTAAGCTTTGTATTTCAATCCCTGCATTGAGCGTTCCCAGTGCCACCTGTATGGCTTTAGCACCATAGTTGGCCGGCAGTATATTGGCGGTATTCACTTCCACCTGAATTTCAGGGTGGCGCTTTTGAATAATATCTGCTTCAAACCGGTAGGGAATGGTAACAACCGCTTCATACCCATCCGTAATAATGCCTTTACGCACCTCCTGCTGATCATAGTGCACTGTTACGGTCAATACCTCTGCATCATTCAACATATCAATAGCACGATGACTCATGGGTGAATCGTCCAAATCAATAACAAGGATGGGCAGATTATCGACTTTTCCTTTACTATATACAGCTCCCAGCAACAATCCATAGAGCAATGGGGCACCAATAAAAATAGCCATCACCACCGAGTTGCTGGCAAAAAGCCGGAACTCCCGCTTGATTAAGTCAATAAAATTATTCATTCCTACTGCGTTTTTTCAATATGACAGATATATTAGTCAGCAAATCGCTTACATCTTCGCCCTGCACAGGTATTGCCTTTAACTCATAAACCGATTCACTCAATTCGTATTCAGGAAATGCGGAGGTGACATCGGCATAGCGTGTCAGTTGCTTGATGGACACAATACGCGACTGGTATTCCTGCCTGGTAAATGGTGAAACTACTTTAACCTGATCGCCGATTGAAAACTCACTCACCCTGCTTTCGGATACGGTAAAACGAAAGAATGCTTCACTCAAGCGGTAGCCTGTAGCAATGCCATAGCCGGGTAGTACCAACTCGCCTTCGTGCAGGGCAATGGTTTCAATGGTCATGTTCTGTGGTGCTACAATAAAGCGTTCGGCGTAAGCCACCTGTGCCTCCTCTAAAGCACCTTTTGCCCGCTCGTAGGTACCCAGCGCCATTTGCACTTTTTCATCACGCACGCCTTTTTTCACCTCATCATATTTCGCCTTAACACCATTATACTGTGCTTTGGCCGACTGGTATTTCATGTATACCTCATCGTGCTGCTGCACCGACACCATGCTGTCTTTAAACATGTTATTAATACGCTCATAAGATTTCTGCGCGTAGTTATACTGCTCTGTTACAGCGTCCAGCTTAGCCATTACTTGTTCCAACTGCTCGTTGGTAGCCCCGTGCAAAGCCATCTGATATTGTGCTTTGGCAGCACTTACTGCGCCGGATGCCTGATTCAACCTGGCCTCTACCTCTGGCATATCCAATAGCATCAGTGTATCACCTTTATTAAGCTGCTGACCTTCGGCCGCATATAATTCAATAATACGACCAGGGTACTTGGACACCACCATCAGCGCATCGCGTTTTACTTTTCCCTGAAGTCCCTCAATTGGTTTATTCTGACAAGCCACTGTCAATAATGTCAAAATAGCTATTAGCCAATAGTGTATTGTTTTCATGTTGTTATATTTTTTCATCAGCTACGTTCAACAGTTTAATATTATAAGTTTCTAATGGTTTCTAAGTTAAGTTCACCGGTTGCATTCAACAGCTTAACAGCACTTTGCCGTTGCTCGTATACTGTTTGATAATAATCTAATACCGACTTTTCGTAATCGGTTTGTGCCTCCAGAAATTCACTCACCTTAATTAAGCCATTCTGATACTCTTTGTAAGAAATCTGCAGGCTACGCTTTGAAACATCTTGTTGCCTGGCGCGCAAAGCTTCCTGAGCCGTGGCCACCTGGTAGCTATTAAATGCATTGTTATAATTGAGCATCAGCATTTCTGCAGCTTCGGCGCGTTTATTTTGTGTTTGCTGTATTTGAATCTTAGCTTTCTTCCGCTCATCGTGCGTATGGAAACCATCAAACAACTCCCACTTAAATCCCACACCAACAGCATTAACCGGATAAGCACTTATTTCGTTAAAGCCCACAGGTCCCAGCTCACCGTTGGTAAAGCCGGCATACTGATGAGTAGCAAATGCCTGCACTTTTGGCAAGTAGCCGCTTGACTCACTTTTAAGTTTATACTCCGATGCTACAATCGCTTCATCAAGTGCCTTAAGTTCCGGACGTGCCATGTAAGTTCCTTCGCCGGCCACATTTCTCATTGGTTGCAGCTCAACGCTTATTCCGGCTATTTCATCCACCGACAAGCCGGTTAACTGCTGTAGCTTAAGTTGCAACAGCTGCCTGTTTCCGCGCAGCTCTATTTGCCTCGAAGCCAAATCCAAACGAGCTATTTCAATTTTCTGGTAATCGTGCTGAGTTATCAATCCTTCAGTCAGTGCCCGTTGTGCCACATCAGCTTCGCGGTTAAGTCGCTTTTCACTCTCCTTTAATAGCTTTTCTGCCTGTGCCAAAAGAGCTACTTTATCGTAGTAAATTGCCAACTCCTCAATGATATCGGCTTCGCTTTGTTGCAGTAAATACTCATTTGCCTGAATTTTATGCTTCATAGCTTTGCCCAGGTATGGGGCCTTAAGGCCGGTGAATAGCGTCCATTTAGCTGTCAGTCCACCCATCCACAAATTACCACTATAATCCAAGCCCTGATCGATGCCAGGAATAGCCAGATGCATTGGCGGTAGTTCAACGGGAGGCAAACCAGGCAACGGCAGTGTCATACCCGGCAAGGTGAAAGGAATGGGATCAGTATCAATATTTAGCTGACCTTTGGAATAGGCATATGCGCCACTGGCCTCAAGCGTTGGTATATACGTATGGTATATTTGCTTTTGCGTCAACCCTAACTTCTTCAGTTCAAGCTGCTGATTTTGCAAGGTTTTATTGTGTGCCATTGCAGCTTCAGCTAGTACCAGAAAATCCACTCTACCTGTATCTGATTGCAGCGTTTGTCCGTTTACCTTTGCGGTAAGAAGTATTAGCACCAACGCAATAATTTTTGTTCTCATCAATCTTCTGTTTTGTATTAACCTGAGTTCGATTTATATAATCTTAGTGAGCACTGATAGCATTCCAGCAAGCCTCGGCGTAAATGTTTACATCAATATCTTTTGATAGTACATCGGAATCACGCGTCATGCGAACCAATGAGATAAGAGGACCATGTATTAAGGCGATGAGTCCCGGCAAAGGCAATTGTTTTACAATACCATCTCTGCGAGCTTGCTCAAGCAGTCCGTACACAGGCGTTAACAACTGCTCTCTGTAGCTGCGGTTATCACTGGCCGAATAGGCATACTGATTAATAAAATCGGGCATACGCTGATCGTTAATATACGTCTTTAGCACCTCGCTCCATATGCGGATAAAATTATCCTTAAACAGCTTATCGGGACTGTACAGCTCCTCGACAAGGAGATTAATTTCGCTGGTGATATTACTAAACAACGATGCCAGCATCTCTTCCTTATTCTTAAAATGCACATAGATGGTACCGGCAGCAATATCAGCTTCTTCGGCAATCATCTTCATACTGATGCCGTGTAAACCATATTTGGTTACAAGGGTGAGTGCCGCATTAAGAATCGCGCCTTTTTTGTCTTTTACTTTTCCTCTGACCTGCATGATGTTTGAATTATTGTTCTGCCCATTACTGAATGAACGTTCATTTATTTGACAAATGTATAGGTTTTTATTTAATGAACGAACGTTCATTTATTAAAAATGGTTAATTATCAGATATTGAAGAAAACTACCACTGCTAATCATAAACAATACTTGTATCTAAGTAACTATTAAGTATCCTTCTTTGATACTCACAGCTGCACGCCCGAAGACGATAAACTGAAGGAACTAACCGGGTTGGGTAAAAGCGATATCAGCTATTGGAAAATTGACCGCCTGAGTACCTTTGTGAAGCTGGATGATGAGAAATACCCCAGGCTGATGCAACTGTTTACAGATGCCGCATGAAAGACCTGGCACAATTAAAAGACAAAGCGTTTGATATTGAAAGCATACAGACGGCCAACCTCGATAAGCTGAGAGAATACCTCGAAAATAGCCATAGCTACCAAGCAGCAAAGGAAGAAGAGGTTGTTATTCATGCCTAAACACCCAACGGTCTGGATTACTACCTGATCCACCTGGCTTTTTTGCTCGTTGGCCTGATAAAATCTCAGAAAGTTCTGGTTTTTACTTAAAAAGTTCTGCTTCAAAGCCAGAAAGCTCTCTGAAAAAGGGAGCCATTTCTCCGATTTTCAGAGAAAGTTTTCAAAATCTCACAGACGTTTCTCCGAATTTTGAAGAAGCGTCTGCGAAAATCAGAGAGAGTTGTGACACAACAGCAGACAGACGAGTGAAAAAGACAGGAGACTGCATACCAAAGCCAGAAGCCCGCCCCCTGATCCTAAAAAAAACAAGGTCAACGATTAACTATTTAACCACCAACCCTGCCCGGTCTGTAAATACTGCTAAAGCTTGTTACTAATTTACAGAAGCTGCTTTTTTTCGTCCACGCGGAAAGCGCTGTTTGAGTTCCGCTACCTTTTCCTTAGCACCTGGATGCCCCATCTTGGCAGCATTCTTCATCAGACTATAAACCATCAAAGATGTACTGTATGCTTCGTGGCCCGCCAAGGCTTTAGAATCTTCGAGGGCCGAAGCGATGCGCTCCACCTTGTAGCTCAGCGAACGCAATAAAGAAACGGCACCAACATCAACCGCCATGGCGCTTACATCCACAAACGCATCGAGCAATGCCTCATCCTGCCTGGCTATTTCTAAACTTTTGTCAACGAAAGCCACCGACTTATCGCCCATGTGCAGCAGGTCTGCTTTTTCGTCTTTTTCCAAAACATATAGCTTAGGCAACAACACCTGCTCAAGCACATTAATGGCCTCATTCACCTGGGCTTGCTCTTCGTCTGTAATGTTTAATTCAATTCTGTTTTCTTGCATAACATTAGGTTTTAATGGATTAAAAAATTGATTAGCAAGACGAGTATAGGAAAAGCCACTCCGATTTTTCCGGAGTGGGGAAGATTAATTTCTTTTTAACCAATCATAAAGCACTTCCACTAAACTTTCCATTTTTTCGAAATTCAGTTTATCAGCTGTATCATTTACTGTGTGAATAACGCCGTCCTCACCCGAAAAAAGGAATAAAGAAGGAATATCCCGCCTAATAAAACTAGCCTGATCAGAATATCTTAAGTATTTTGCATTTCCATCTAAAAGAAAATCAACGCCTGCATTTACACTATCTGCTTCAAGTAGATATTCTATGTAAGTATGCTGGACATTAGCGCTTTTTAAAAGATACAAGGATCTACTATGCTCTTTAAGTGTCGCTCCCAATCCACCAATCATATCCAAATTAAGCACACATTTAATTAGCGATGTATCAATCAAATTGCTTTGCACGAAATATTCAGAACCTAATAAACCATACTCTTCAGCTGCAAAGGCTACAAAAACAATATTGTGACGCGGTTGCCATCCTTCATCAACCGCAATACTTAACCAATTGGCAAGCTCGAGCATTACACCAACCCCGGATGCATTATCATTAGCTCCCGGATAATAACTTGTTGCTCTTTGCCCTAAATGATCATAGTGAGCAGTGACTAAAATTATTGAATCTACACTTGACCTAACATTCAATCTACCAATAATATTAGAACACAAATAACTGGAAGTATCCCTCTGTATATCTACAAATATAGTCTCCTTAACAGAATTACTAGTATTAATGTTAGCTATCTGTTTTAGTTTCCGACTCATCATTGGTGATGGATACAAATTCATATTTGGTTGTTGCAAATACGAATGTAAGCAAGCAGTTGTGTGTTTTCTACCAAAGAACTTATCAGCTAAAGTATCACCTTCTAATATCGTTTGAAATATGCGCTTCTCGCTAATTAGCTTGACACGAATTAAACAATCTTCAGCATCTCTATCTCTATAAAGAAACACCGAATCATTTTTATAATATGGATAAAGATGATGCTGCCCTATAAATTGTCCACGAGTCCAATCATTGACATAAGGATTAATTGTGAAATCACTCCATATAGCATATGGCCTACCATTTATACTAATTGATGACTGCTCATTTATCCTGCCAAACGCAGTGATTAAGAAGCTTTGCTGAAAATCATATGACAACGCTGACAATCCAATTTCACGATAAGCATTCTTAATATACCGGGCTGTACTGTCAGCACCTCCATAAATATAACCCCGTCCTTTAAATTCAGATGAGGTCAAAAGCCTGACACTTTCATATAAATAATCAAAGTTTGATTGACCATAAACATGTAAGAAGGAAATAAAGAAAAAGGCGATAACTGAGAGCTTCTTCATGAACGAATATTGTTATTTGTGTATACCTTATAAATAATGAGAGGTTGAACACGGTCAACCTCTAACAACATAAATTATGGATTAAAATACTCACCACTTGATGAATCTTCAAATTCTATCATCCCAGAATTAGCCATTTTCATAATTTCGGCTGCCTGATCATGGTGCCCATTCTCAACTAACCATCTATATGATTCTAGAAACTCAGCCCTTGTTAAACCGCCTTTTAAAGATAGCAGATCATTTTTACCAAGAACGTTACTTTCAATTTTTTCATCTTTTTTAAGTTTTAATGATTCACTCATTACCCTGAGTGGAATTGGGGCATCCTTCCGGCCAGAACATGTATGCATGACAATTATAAAACCTTATGCTCCGATTTTTCCGGAGTGAATAAAAACTATTTCACATGCTCTTCCAAAATCGCTCTTAGCGGATAAATCATTCGTTGAGCCAGAGTCAGATCTTCGGTAATAGTTTCGTCCACACCCTGCATATTCTGCTTAAAGGGCAGTAGCCTGCCATAGTTCAAACCTGATTGGACACTTCAAAACATCCATTAATAAAGTTACAGCTTCATTTATTTGCATTTAGCGTGCCTTAACTAACTGCATACCAGCTAATATCTTTTGCCATTTCCAATCACCATCAATCTTCATCTCAATATAATTATCTTTCATCAGAACTTTAGCTTTTTTATTGCCCTCAATCAGTAAAACACCTCCTCCTGGCTTAACAACTATTTTGCCCCATTGGTCAGTCAACTCCATAAAAGGAAAGAATATACCGAAATCGGGAATATTGAACATGTGATTGGGACTAAAGCCAAACTGCCTGTTTGACGACAGCGGTACAATGTACGACGGCGTATTTGCAAAAACAGTTTTAACCGAATCATTAAAATGTTGTATTTGTTGCTGCCTTAATAATTCCTGGTTATAATAATGAGTAAAAACCGAATCACTGCAGACATCTATCGTTAATCGGTTATCAGCACAAATAGACTCTTTAAGCATGATAGCCATGTTGCTATCTGAATTTAAACAGAGCTTCCACCCAGGAACATAGCTATCGAGTAACAACGCATAAATCAAACCGGTTACGTATCCAAATCGACGATGTATCGATTTTGCATCAAGCAATGCATCACTCTTTTCACGTATATATGCCATACTGTTTGATTTAGAAATATAAACAGCCTTAATTGCAGTATATTCAGCTAGTCCTTCTGTTAATTCAAAAGCAGCTTCATCGTCGGTATAATCACTATATAGGTTCATCCGGTGGAAGCGACAGGCCAGAGCCTGACATAACAACGAATCGCGCTGATTATTTGTGCTTGCCAGGGCATTTGCCAGGTAATGGCATTCTGTTTTTAATAACGCACATGCTTCCGGTTCGTTCAGATGACTATTATTACATCCCCTGGTTTTGAAAATAGAATCCTGAATGCTATGGAATGACTCATGCAACACCAGCAACAATGCTCTTTCAAAATCATCAGGCACTGGCAAAGCCACCAATGCAGCCGGCATTTCATTCAAAACAATATCTGTATTAGCTATAATAACACTATCAGCCAACACCCCTTCAAACAATCCATTGGACACTCGTATATACGATGAATCAATCTGCCAAGTACTAAACACTGCTCTGGATTGCCTATCTGCATAGACTACATACTGCCCTAATGGTCTTTGCCAAATGTCATATATTTGCTTCTGGTTAATATTTACCCAATTGGTAATCTGCTGTATTCGTTCACTGCTGTTATGCTGTGAACTTATCAATACACAATTAACGCAAAGCAAAGCTATTGAAAGAACTACTCTCTTAAATCTCAACATTTTTTAATCTATATATTGCACCTTGTAAATAATAATTACAAGACAACTTTTTTAACAAACTATTCTATAATAAAGGTCTGTGTCCCATGCTTCTGCACGTTACCCTCTTTAATATTTATTCGATCTTCTATCATCATTAGCATAAATGGGTCTAGCTCTCCTTGTTCCGCAGCCTGTTTAAGCATAGGATAGTATTTCTGTTGCTGCTCAACATCTTTAAAGTGTTGAATAATAAAGAACGCACACTCTGCTCTTGAATCACCCATTAAACTTTTTCCCGGATAACCATAATTATCCAAAATATCCATCATTGCAGTTTGATTTCGACGGTCTATTGTCTCCCATCTAGATTTTATACTATTAAGCTCAACAGAGTCTGCTTTTAAGACATGTTTAGAATACTCATAATAAGTTCTGGTATATTGATCTAACTCAAACATATCAATCACCTGCTTAGCTATTTTCCTTTCATTTGATGTTGCTAAAGATGATAAAAAGCGTTTATTCATCTTCCGTTTCATTTTTATTGTTTGAGGTGTATTATATATCTGATGAAAGTCTTTGTAATTATCAACAAATACCAATTTATCGTCCATTCCATGGTCAATTGCTTGTTGGAGATAAAAAAAGGTGCTGTCCAACTTATCTATGCGTGCGTAGTAAATAGCATGGCCAATAAGTGCAGTGTAAGGTGTAACAGATAAAAGGGTATCCTTTCCACCCCGCTTAACTTCATATTTTCGAGTTGACCAATCTAACAGCTGTCTACTCTGTTGCAATAGCAATTCATTATCCCCTTCTGCAGCTTGACTGACTTCATTCGACAGCGAAAAATACTCTTTTGCAGATTGGGCCTCAATCACCATACACACACTACATAATACTACAACAATTGCTAGTTTATTCATGGATTCATCTTTTTAGTTAAAGTAAATTCTACTCGTCGGTTTAGTTGGCGACCTCCTGCTGATGCATTATCTGCAATCGGTTGTGAATGGCCACACCCCAAAGCTTTCATTCTAGAACTGCTTATGCCATTCGCATTTAGATAATGAATGATTGCCTCGGCCCGTTGCTGAGATAATAAAAGATTCGCTTCATCTGTACCTATATTGTCTGTATGTCCTTCAATGACAACACATAGATCTTCATGATCAATTAAGTATGTTTGAAGTAAGCGAAGTGTAGAATAAGAAACATCCTCTAAAGTGGCTTTACCCGTCTCAAAATAGATGTTTTCCAACTTTAGCGGTTCACCTACCTTCATTTTTGACTCAAATGACTGGTAAACTTTAGAATTTCGGATTGATTGGTGCCCTATATAAACATCATCAATGTAATAGAAGGTACTTTGATAGCTAGAATAACTGAAGTCCCCTTCTAAATAACTATGCCCATCCACGACGTATACTGGATTCTCTGGCTTAATGTTATTGTTGAACAATCCTCTATTGCCTATGCAAAAATTACCAATCGTTACATATTGCTCCCCTCCTTTCGCGGTATACTGTCCTTTAACCTTAATCCATTGATGCCGATTATTTAGTTTGCAACTATCATTGCTTAATCGAACTGTATCTTTATCAAAACTAAGTGATACCCTATCTAGAGTTTTGTATGTATAAGAGTCGTTATAAGCTCTGTAAGTTTTAATGGTTTGTCGCTTTGGCACTTCATATTTATCGCGTGAAAAAAACATTCCAATATAATCGATATACTTCCAAACATTACCTAAGCGAACCATCATTTCCACATCATAAATGGAATCTTTTTTAAGTGGACTATTCAACTTACACATAAGGTAATCGTGGTGCGAAGGAACTGATATAACTGACATATAAATACCAACGTAACCTACTCCTGAGTTGGCAATTACAGGCTCCTCATTGTAAGCTTTCTGCCCCGGAGGCACAATTCGACGATAGTTGGTTTTATAATTGTTACAAGTATGAAAATACACCGGGCGTCCAAACGGGCTCCACCAATCCTTTACGAGTTCAAGATTTCCAATTGAATCAGGGCAAGCATAATTTAACTCAAAGCTCGGGTTGGGTGCAAGATTCTGTGAATTAACTAAAACGCAACAAAGTTGTATTATAACACTTAATGCGATCCTTTTAATTAAAACCTTTGTATATATATGGGTCATAAGATTTTTTTAGAGAATTAGAATATTATTTATAAGGACCAGATAGATATGCCTCATCTGTATAAAATTGCAACTCCTAATTGTTTGGAGTCAATAAAAAACGAAATGCCTCTTTTAATATTTGTATAATTCTAATCTGAATTACCAAAGGCAATGGTAAAATCATTATGAAGCAAATAGCTTTGCCGACAGGGGCAGTACTCTATCTGTGCACCGCAGTGCTTAAGTACTCTTATATGTTCATACAGGGTACTCTCCGATATGTCCAAACGATTAGCCAGCTCTTGAGGTGTACCAGTCGCCTTGCGCCTAATTAGCTTGAGGATGCACTCATAGCGCTCCATTTGTGTAAGAAATTTCATCATTAGGTTAAGTTACAATTACACAATCATGCTCATTCATGAGCACACTACTTATCATCTCACCTTAACCCGATTACCTGACAACAAATATATACATAATCACACAAAACACATACAAACCCTGTTATTTTGAATCAACATAAATAATTAACTTTTACAATAACACAAGCTCAATACGCAACTCATGGCCGTTATTCAGTAAATCTCCTTTAAAAGCAAGCGCTCCGTCACCATTATTAAAGGGTTTATCAAATTACATTTTGCTACCTTGAGCCATTTTTTACTTTTGTAAATGAGAATCGTTATCTATAAAATTGCCTGATCGCAGATGAAATTAAATCTTAAGAAGAAGCTGGCTAGCTTTACTATTATTGCCGTAGGAAGTGTATTCTGTATATTCCTGACTGTTTCATTATTATTTATCCGCCGTTCGTTTGTTGAGTCAAATGAGCACCTGCTGATTGAAGAAACGCAAAAAGCAGCCAATGCCATTAATCAACAGCTATCGTCGCATATGGGAGTGGCCCGCGCACTGGCACGTTCTTTTGAAGTTACCTACAGCAACAACTGGGAACAAATGTTTCCGCTCTTCAACGCTTCTATGGAGCAAGTAGCAAAGGAAGAGGATGATTTTCTGGCTGTATGGAATTGTTTTCAGTATGAATATATACTGCCTGATTGGGGCAATAAACCAGGACGCCTAACATCTACCTTATCACGAGAAGAAGGTGAATTACAACACAAGGAAATAGTCCGGGATATAGATGGCATTAAACCATCACCCTACTATGATGCCATTGAATCATTAAATGAAATGATTGTTGAACCCTATTGGTACCAATATGGCGAAGAAGAAACGGATAAAATACTTGAAACATCGATTGTTGTGCCTATGCAGGCCAACGGTGTTGGAATAGGCGTTGTGGGCATTGACATCTCACTGGATGCCTTTCCGGCTTTTGTAGCTGACATTAAACCTTTTAAAGCGTCTACAGCAATTTTATTATCTACCAAAGGCTCCATTATTGGCCATGCCGATACCAATATGCTCGGCCAATCCATAACTAATTACTATGATTCCATCAATATAAGCAACTTTGCATTGTTGGATAAAGATGCATTTGCAGTATTTGAACATCAGGTTGATGGCGAGCAAATGGTATTTTCACTGGCGCCAATATATCCCGGAAAAAGTGTGTCGCCCTGGTTCGTACTCATCCAGACTCCTAAGAAGGTACTAACAGCTAAAGCCAACTGGATTGTTTCCGTATTGCTGATTATTGGACTGGCATCAATTGCAGTGATTGCGATACTCGTTTACTTGGTAAGCGGCCGTATAGCTACACCTATTATTAGTTCCGCTAAGATTACATCGACCATATCATCAGGCGACTTAACCAGCGTATTTAACTACAAAAAAGAAAAAGACGAATTAGATGTGCTTAATAATTCGCTCCTCGACATGCAGGAAAAGTTATCGGTAGTAGTAAAAATGATTCGCGAAAACTCGCAGCAAATACAAGATGCATCCAACCGATTAGAACAAGATTCGAGCACCTTATCAAACGCCACTTCATCGATGGCCACATCATCAGAAGAGGTATCATCAGCCATCGAAGAGATGACGGCCAACATTGAGCAAAATACCGAAAACGCGCGCATCACCTCACAACTGTCACACACAGCATTGGAAAGTGTTAAAAACAGCAACAACTCCACACAACGCATGCGGCAGGCAATGGGTTCGGTGGCCGAACGCATTTCTATTATACAGGATATTGCGGCCCAAACCAATATTCTATCCTTAAATGCTGCCGTTGAAGCGGCACGGGCCGGAGAGGCCGGACGCGGTTTTTCGGTGGTAGCTTCAGAAGTAAAAAAACTGGCTGAACGCAGTCAGGATGCCGCCAAAGAAATAGAAAAACTATCGAGACGTGCTCTAATGATTTCAGAGAAAGCCGGCAATGACATGGAGGAACTTGTTCCTGAGATAGAGAAGACCTCATCATTGGTGGATGAGATAACTGCTGCCAGCCTGGAGCAAAACACCGGCATTCAGCAAATATCTGGCGCCCTTCAACAGCTGAATCATGGCACCCAACAAAACGCTACATTGGCCGATGCCTTAGCACAAAGCGCCGATGAGCTAAATGCTTTTGCCAATGAATTACAGCGACAGGTGTCCTATTTTAAGATAGTGAATCGCTAATCACGATTTGAAGCAATAAAAAAAGTACCATATGACTATGGTACTTTTCATTATATTTTTTGGCTATAACTAGTTAGCTAAGGCATTTACTACAGTGGCACCCAAATCAGCCGGCGATTCAACCACGTGAATACCACACTCGCGCATGATGGCCATCTTGGCTGCAGCCGTATCATCTTTGCCGCCAATAATAGCACCCGCATGTCCCATACGACGCCCCTTAGGAGCTGTTTGTCCTGCAATAAACCCAACTACTGGCTTAGTACCATTTTCTTTAATCCAACGGGCAGCATCAGCTTCCATGGTTCCGCCTATTTCACCTATCATGATGATAGCATCTGTTTCAGGATCATTCATAAACAGCTCCACTGCCTCTTTAGTAGTAGTACCAATTACCGGATCGCCTCCGATACCAATAGCTGTTGAAATACCCAAACCGGACTTCACTATCTGATCAGCCGCCTCATAGGTTAATGTGCCTGATTTTGACACCACACCTACTCTTCCTTTCTTAAAAATAAAGCCAGGCATAATACCTACTTTGCATTCTTCGGCTGTTATTACACCCGGGCAGTTAGGTCCAACCAGTATGGCTGCTTTATCTTTTAAATAATCTTTAGCCCTTACCATATCATTGGTAGGAATCCCTTCGGTAATAGCTATGATGACTTTTATGCCTGCATCAGCCGCTTCCATAATAGCATCAGCCGCAAAGGCCGGTGGAACAAAAATCACTGACACATCAGCCTTAACTTTTTCAACAGCCTCAGCAACCGTATCAAATACCGGTAGATTTAAGTGTTGAGTACCTCCTTTACCTGGCGTCACACCTCCCACCACCTGAGTTCCATATTCAATCATCTGGGTAGCATGAAATGTTCCTTCACTGCCGGTAAATCCCTGAACTATTACTTTAGAGTTTTTATTAACTATTACGCTCATAGGGTAATTCGATTTTAATTAGCGATATCTTAAGAGTTTAAATTGTTATTGTAAATAACCGATAGCTTCGCCTTTTGTTTTCAGTTGCACTTATTTCTATCAAAAGTTGCTATTGCTGGTCGATTGTTTCCCGCAGACAATCAATAAAAATGCAACTAAACGTGATTTTAGTCATGTTTCTTAGGAACATACTGTTAAGTTATAAAATTTAACATTAGAACTATGAAGATGACACAAACCATTACAGATAAGCTTTAAAGACATTGAGGTCTTTTATTGTTTCGATATTAAGACTTAACAATGGCAAAATTGATGAAACCAAGCGTAATCGTAATCCGTTTCAAGGACAAAAGGATTAAATAGGGAATTCATCAGGCACTGCCTGAAAACAAATTGGGAAATGGGAAATTTTACTATCAGACAAAAGCTAATAGGGCTTATTGCAGCTATCGCTTTGGTACTATTAATCATTGGTACAATGACGTACCTTTCTTTTAATAAGATTGATACATTGCACGAGCATCTTGCCTATGCAAAACAACTGCAAGAGAACATGCTTAAAATGCGTAAATCAGAAAAGGACTTCATGCTGAGGGATTTAATCAGTTATGATTATTTTGAAACCGGACAGAGCAAATACCTGAACGCCTTTCATGAGGTAAAGCAAGATAACCTAAAAACACTGCAAACTCTTCAGGAAAGCCGTTATATTGAAGAATTCAACCTAGTTAACAACCTGCAGGAATTAAAAGCCGATTTTGAAGAATACGACAAACACTTTGATAGCCTGGTACAACTTCTCACCCAGCGGGGCCTTAAGGACTACGGGCGTATTGGCGAAATGCGAACAGCCGTTAAAGCACTGGAAGAGAATTACAACGACGCATCATTTATAGCAGCCCAACAATTGCTATTGCGTAAACATGAAAAAGATTATCTGCTTAGAAAGGATATTTCTTACCAGAAAAAGTTAAATGATGCTGTTGATGCTTTCATTAAACAGATAAAAAGCAGTAAGCAACTAACCGAAAGCAAGAAAGACATACTGACCATGCGATTAAAGAACTACCAGCAGGCCTTTAATAACATCATCAGTATTGACGAACGAATTGGGTTGAGTGAGACAGAAGGCATTAAAGGACAATTGCGGGCTACTATACACAAAACAGAACCTGCCATTGATGCCATTGTTGTTGCCATTGAAAATGAAAGTGAGCAATCAATCAATGCCACCATTCGAAACATCATTGTTCTCATTATCTTCTTTTTAGTAGCAACCATCAGCCTGCTTATCGTGATTCTTTCAACCATTCAAAACGGATTACATGCTGCACAGGATGCCGTTAATGCAGTGGCCCATGGTGACTTTTCACAAAATGTTGAAATCAAGAATCAAGATGAGATTGGCAAGCTGCTGAAAGATGTGCAACTAATGATTAATAAACTGCGCAAAAGCGTAACGGTAGCCACCGAGGTGTCGAAAGGTAACTTGCTTGTGCTGGACTCGATGAATGAAGATGAATTTGAAGGCGAGCTGGATGATGCACTCATTCAAATGGTGAACCGACTGAAAATTATTATTGAGGAAATAATGATAGCCTCTGATAATTTTGCAACTGTCAGTAATCAGTTGAGTACTTCATCGGAGCAATTATCTTCGGGTTCTTCGGAGCAGGCGGCTTCAAGTGAAGAAATTTCATCATCTATTGAAGAAATGACCAGCAGTATTTCGCAAAACGCTGATAATGCAAAACGCACCGAGCAAATAGCTAATAAAACTGCACGGGAAATGAATGAAGGCCAGCTGGCAGTAGATGAATCCAACAGAGCCATTAAACAAATTGCAGAGAAGATATTCATCATCAACGACATCTCACATAAAACAGATTTACTGGCCATTAACGCTGCTGTGGAGGCTGCCAGAGCAGGTGAGAATGGGAAAGGTTTTGCCGTTGTTGCCAGTGAGGTAAGAAAACTGGCCGAACAAACTCAACGTGCTGCCCGCGAAATAACAGAACTGGCAGCTACAAGTGTTGATATTGCTGAGAAATCGGGTAATATGCTTAAAACATTAGTGCCCGAAATTCAAAAAACGGCTCAACTGGTTGAGGAAATTAATATTTCAAGTGAAGAACAGAGTGCCGGTGTGACGCAAATCAATTCTGGCGTACAGCAATTAGCCAATATTACACAGGAAAATGCTGCATCATCAGAAGAGCTAGCATCAACCGCTGAAGAGTTATCTTCACAGGCAGCTCAAATGAAAGAAACAGTTTCATTCTTCAAAACGAAAGAAACTTCACCGCGCCAGGCTACATTAAAGGCAGGCAAAAAGAAATCAGCTAAAGTTGCGAATGAAGAAAAAATGGCCGAAGGTATTCAGATTGATATTGAAGAGAATACTAAATCGGTAGACGATGAGTATGAATCTATATAAAGATATACATCCCAATCAATCTATGAAATACAATTAATTATTGCTTAAGGCGACTGTCATCAAATCTATGACAGTCGCTTTTTTTTGTACTTTAGCTGTTCAAAACAGCATGTTATGAAAATCCAAACCCTCCTGTTACTGCTCTGCTCCTTCAACCTGAGTGCTCAATTATTAAGCCCCCTGCCTGATCATCTGAATAAACGCTTGCTTCTGGCTCATCCGACCACCAGCACCATTGAGGTTATTTCAACACTTCATCAGCATCAACTAATTGACCTAAATAGCATTGAACTGGTGGGCATATACCATAAAGATGAAACTTATGACTACAGCCAGTCGCAGCTTATGCTGGATACCATACATGGCATTAATTTGCAACTTTACCAACTAACAGATACTCTATTCGCAGACAGCCTGTTTTGCCATAATGCCTGCTCTCAAACTTTTCAACAACTATTTGACGAGAGCGAAGGTATCATCTTCTTCGGCGGTCCTGATATCCCCGCGTCTATCTACAACGAACTTCCGCATAAACGCACAGCAGTTACCGATCCTTTCCGCCATTATTTCGAAATCTCCTTTCTTTATCACCTGCTGGGTGGCTACCAGAACAGCGACTATAACCCTTTGATTGAGCAAAACACCAATTACCTGGTATTTGGCATCTGCCTGGGCATGCAATCGATGAATGTGGCCACCGGTGGTACGCTCATTCAGGATATACCAAGCGAAATATTTAATGGTGACGAAACAATGGGACTTGAACACCTTACATCAGAAGAGATACACCGCAATTTCTATGCTAAAATGCCGATCCACGAGGGTAAGCAATTGGCTGGTTCTAGTTTCCATCAAATCGTATTTAAGGATTATTTTTTTCCAAGCCTGGCGAGTATAGAGCCCGAATCACGACCAACGATAAACAGCTACCACCACCAAGCTGTTGAAACGCTGGGTAAAGGCTTTGTTATTGGTGCAACCTCTACCGATGGAAAAATCATTGAAGGAATGTTCCATGCACACTACCCCAATGTATTTGGCGTACAGTTTCATCCAGAACGCTCTCAATTCTATTTAAGATCCAAAAAGTACACGTTTCATCCTGAGGGGCAGCCGAAATTATTATCGGATTTCCTGGATGAAGAGAGCATGCAGTTTCATATTCAGTTCTGGCAAGGCATTAATGCAATACTGATGGAGTTATAGTATTTATCTATCCATAAAAAAGCCGGCTAAGGTTAGCCGGCTGCTATTCATAGCTCCCGATTAGTTGACTTAACGTAATCGTCTTGTTCGTTTTGATTTTACAAAACCTCCATAGCGGTAACTCAGCATAATTTCGTGACTCCCACTATTGTAATTCCCCAGGTTAGATACTGAGAAATCGTAGGAGTAACCAATCATCAATTCTTCAGTTACATTGACATTTGCCATAAAAGCCAATGCATCGCCCAAACGATATGTCAGACCCAGCCAATACATATCCTGATACACCATCTGAGCAGTGATGTCAGTTGATGGCGGTGCTCCTTCAACAAATTTATTGATGAATGAAGGTCGGAGCTTAAAGTCATCATTGATGGTAAACAGATAACCGGCCATGATGTAATAATGACGTTTTAAAACAGCCAAAGCATCTTGCTGTGCCTCCTCAGGATTAATCTCTGATTGAAATAACTTAGGTACTGATATTCCTGCATATAAACGTTCGTCGTAGATGTACAAACCAGCGCCCAAATTAGGCTGAAATTTGCGCTCCACCTGTCCCTGAAAAGAGGGATCGATTGAATTAGCATCAAGCAACAGATTATCCAACCCTACGTGGTAGTTATAAAATCCACCCTTGATACCCATCGACAGTTTTAAATCATCAGTCAGGTTAACTCTGTAGGCATAATTTACATTGAAATAAAAGTTATTGACAGGACCTACCTTATCGGCCACCAAAGCCACTCCAATACCCATATCGTGCTGCGTAAACGGCGTATGCGCGGCAAATGAATAAGTACGTGGTGCTCCATCAAAACCCGTCCATTGCATACGCGACAGAAACACCGCTTCTAAAGCATCCTGTGTGCCCGTATAAGCCGGATTGACCGACATAGTATTAAACATATACTGCGTATATAATGGCTCTTGCTGAGCTTTTACACTTACTGATAAAACAACCAGTGAGCAAGCCAATGCAATCTTAAATAATTTCATCATCTTCATTTCTGTATTGTATTATCAGTTATCGATTTAAATAGATATACCCTTTCAACACTTGCTTGGTGTCCTTAACATTAATGATGTAGAAGTAGGTACCAACAGGCAACTCATCACCAATAGAGAAACCTGCATTGGATGTGCCATCCCAATCATTCAAATACCTATCGGCTGTATAGACTACATTTCCCCAGCGGTTGAATACCTCTATGCTCACCTCTGTAAACTGACCTAACCATGGTATTTCATACATGTCATTAATGCCATCACCATTGGGTGAAAAGCCTTTGGATAGCGGATACTCATCATAACACAAATCGGTATCCAGATAGTCAGGCACCTCATCATTGTCGCAATCGCCAATACCTTCTTCCTTGTCACTGTAACCATCGCCATCCGAGTCATCATCCAGATAGTTAGGCACCCCGTCATTATCCGGGTCATCATCACCTTCAATATCGTCCGGAATCAGATCTTCATCACTATCTTTTATCACCACTGAGATCGTTACTGTAGCTGTAGCACATTCGCTCGGACTACCATCGTCGCATACCTGGTAGGTAAATGAGTCTATACCTATGAAGTCGGCATCAGGCGTGTAAACGAATGTTCCATCCACCTCCATAGTTACTGTTCCATTGCCAGGTCTTACCAGTGGCACTGTAGTTACATACAGCGTATTTCCTTCTTTATCTGTATCGTTATCCAAAACAGAAAATCCTTCCAATACTTGGTTACGCCCTGTTTCAAACACATCATCAACAGCGGTTGGAGCTTCATTAACCACCTTCTTTTCTGCAACAATGATTTGAACACTGGCACTTGAGCACAAAGCCGGACTACCATTATCGCAGGCCTCGTATGTAAAGCCATCCTCACCAAAGAAGCCCTGAACAGGTGTATACGTATAGGTTCCATCGGTATTAATTACCAAGGTACCATTGGTTACATCAACAACCGGTGTTGTATTGATGGTCAATTCATCGTTTTCCGGATCCGTATCGTTACTTAACAGATTGGCTCCATCCAGCACTTCATCCTGGTTAACAGTCGCCACATCGGATAATAACGTTGGGACATCATTCACCGGAAGAATAGTCACCGTCACACTAGCCGATGCACAATCGCCATCGCCGTCACACACCTGGTATTCAAATGATACATCGCCAAAATAGTTATTGCCCGGAACCAGCTTTAGGGTATTATCAGGATTAACGCTCACCAAAGCATTGGTTGGTTGTGCCACAACTGACACCATAATATTTCCATCTTCCAGGTTCGCATCATTAGCCAACACATCCATACTTTGTAAAGCGACATCCTCATCTGTTGAGAAATTATCAGCATTAGCTACAGGCACTTTATTGGGTATTTCATTATCAGTAATCGTAGCAGTAGCCAATATAGTGGCATCAACCAGCGCATTAGAAGATGTCAGTTGGAGCGTAAAGGTTTCATCAGCTTCCACATCATTATCATCGATACCTGCTACCGTAATTACCTGCTCCTCCCCTGCATTTCCGGCAAAGTAAATGGTGTTTGGCGTATTATCGTAATCAACTCCACCTGTTGCCGACACATCCAAAAACGAATAGTTCAGCTCAAAACCACCTTCAATGGCTTTATCTGCCTTGACAACAAACTGACCTGTTGCATTCTCTTCAAACGAAATATCCTCTACTGAAAGGCTTACAACACCATCATTATCATTAATTTTAGCATTTACTGAAGCCACTACATTTACCAGGCTACTGGCTGTATTTAGGGCTAAAGCAAATTGCTCGTCGGCTTCCACCACGTCATCATCCTCCAGATTAATGGTAATAATTTGTGATTCGAGAAGAGTGCCTGCAAACGCTATATCACCTGATGCAGGTACAAAGTCATCATTGGACGCTGTACCCGGTGTTGTTTGATAAGCAATGCTGAAACCTCCCTGAACGGCCTTATCAGCTTCTAAAGTAAATATAGCTTGCTGCGACTCATTGACAGTGATATCAGCAACTGTTACAGTGGCTGTTCCGTCATTATCAACAATTGTTCCTATAGCTGAATCATCATCACCCACCAAGGCATTTTGGCTGGATAGTGACACTATAAATGTCTCGCTGCCTTCCACTACATTATCATCATTCAAATCAACCGTGAATGATTGTGTTTCGTTGGCCCCACCGATAAACGTCAGCTGACCATCAAGTATATTGGTGTAATCATCACCTGCGGTGGCCGATTGCGGTGTTAGTGTGTAATCCACAACTAAACCGCCTGCCACCTCACGGTTCAATGATACGGTGAAGGTCATAGTCTCATCTTCATTAGCCGTCACATCTTCAATCGTCAGGTTGGCACTATCCTCATCAATAATGGTTATAAGTGATGCATCCGGTGCCTGAACTGCTGCAACTGATGGCGTATAAACGATATTAAACGTTTCATTCCCTTCAACCAAATCATCGTTTAAAGCACTCACCTCAAAGGTGACTGATTCACCTGGTGTGCCGTTAAAGACAAGCGGATCGCCTGCTGCTTCATAATCACTCACACCCGATGTTTCGTTATCTACAAACTGATAGCTAACTTCAAATCCGCCCTGAACAGCCTTATCCACTGCCAATGTAACCAATTGCGAACCACCTTCGGTAACTGACACACTGCTTACTGCGAGAGTAGCTGTACCATCATTATCGGCAATAGTAATAGTATTAAACGCTGGCACTGTCACTAAACCACTATTGGATGTGTAATTAACAACGTAATTCTCTGCATTCTCCACCACTGCATCATCGATAGTATTAATTTCAATGATTCGTTCCTGATTGACAGTTCCATCAAAAGTAAGCACATCAACTACCGAGGTATAATCAGAAACAGACATTGCAGTACCGTTAGCTGTAGCATAAGAAATATTAAACCCTCCCTGAACAGCTTTATCAACCACCAGTTTAACCTGGGCTTTATCGGCTTCACTAATAGCAACGTCGGCAATGGTTACCGTGGCCACACCATCATTATTAAGGATAGTACCAATAGCTGTTTGACTGGCATCAACCAAAGCATTGGAGCTGGATAATTGTAGCCTGAAGATCTCATCCGTTTCCACCATCTGATCATCAGTCAGCGTAACGTTAAAAGTCTTAGTCTCTCCTTCTGTGCCGGCAAACACCAATTCTTGTGGTTCATTATCATAATCTGAACCGCCGGTGGCACTCATATCAATAAAATTGCATGTCACTGAGGTACCGCCATCCACTGCCTGCGATAAAGTAACGGTAAAACTCAAAGTTCCATCTTCTGTCACTTGTGCATCATCAATGACCAATGTTGCATTATCTTCATCCACAATGGTAGCAGTAGCATTATCACTGGCATCCACCAGGGCATTCAGCGTACTTAGCTGTATAGTAAATATCTCCGACACTTCTACAATATCATCATTAATAGAGGCTACTATCACATCTTTTGTTTCACCCTCGGTACCTGCAAATACAATATTACCACCGGCATTGTTATAGTCAACACCGCCACTGGCCGTGCCGTCAATAAATGAATAGCTTAGCGCGTAACCTCCCTGCACGGCTTTATCTGCTGTTAAAGTAAATGTGCCGGAACCATTTTCATTCATGGTAATATTCTCCACAGTCACCTTGGCCTGTCCATCATCATCAGTAATATTCACTAGCGATGAAGCCTGAACATTTACCAGTGCTGATAGTGTTGAGAAGGTAACGGTGAAATTTTCAGTTTCTTCCACCACCACATCCGTCAGGCCATCAATAAAGAATGACTGCGTTTCGTTTAGCGTTCCGACAAATACTATCGCCTCGGCTGATGTCTCGTAGTCAGATTCGGCAGTAGCTGTGCCATCAGCCGTTGAACAATCCACTGTAAAACCACCCTGAACAGCCTTGTCAAGCAACAACACCACTTCGGCACGTTCTCCTTCAGCGACAATTACGTTAGCGACCGTCACATTGGCTGGTCCGTCATTATCAAGTATATTACCGGTAGCCGTATCCGAATCATCAACCAGTGCATTTGAACTGGTGATAGTTACGGTGAAGTTTTCGCTGCTTTCAACAATATTATCATCGTTAATATCCACATCAAAGGAATGTGTTTCACCAATATTTCCAGCAAAGGCCAGGGGCAATGATGTGGTAGTAAAATCATCTCCTACGGTGGCCGAACCATGGCTAAAGGCATAATCGACTGTGAAGCCACCCTGCACCGCATTATCAAGTTTTATGGTAAAAGTAGCGATCTCATGCTCGTTGATAGTCACATCATCAATGGTGATAGCTGCTGCATCATTGTCGTTAATAGTTCCCTGCGCTGCACCATTAGCGACTACCAAGGCGTTTGACGATGATAATCTGATGGCAAATGTTTCGGGGCCTTCCAGTAATGCGTCGTCGATACCAGCCACACTGATTTCTTTTGATTCATTGGGCGTTCCTGCAAAACTAACCGGTGTTACCTCATCATCAAAATCAAGACCTGCCACGGCACTGCCATCTTCGAAACTATAGTTTACCGAATAGCCGCCTTGCACTGCCTTATCAGCCACTAAAGCAAAGGTTCCTGTGCCATTTTCATTAAACGAAGCATTGGCAATACTGATGGTCGCCTGGCCATCATCGTTGGTGATGGTGGCCGTTGCACTACCTGTTACATCAACCAATGCGTGTGCCTCGGAGAATGTGAGCGTAAAGTCCTCATCTTCTTCCACTACTGCATCTTCTAAGGTAGCAATAGTTATGGTTTTCGATTCACCTGCGGTTCCGGCAAAAACCACGGAACCACTGGCTGCGGTGTAATCCTCTCCAGCTATGGCGGTGCCATTATTTGTCGAATAGTTGATGGCCACACCTCCTTGTACAGCCTTATCAAGTGTCAGCGTGAATTGTGCGTTGTCGCCTTCAGCAACGGTCACATTGCTAACTGTCACTGCTGCCGTTCCATCATTATCTGTTATGGTAGCTGTTGCCACATCATCGGCACCCACCAAAGGATTACTCGACGATAAGCTTACTGTAAACTCTTCACTTTGCTCCACCACATTATCATTCTGAGTGGTGACTGTAAAGTTATGTGATTCACCTGCAGCACCCGCAAATGTGAGTGTTCTGTCGGCTGGTTCGAGATAATCCACCCCTTTTTCGGCCGTATTATCTGTTAAATCATAGGTAATAACCATTCCTCCGGCTACTGCCTTATTTAGTGTGACTGTAAAGTTAGCGTCGCCTCCTTCTGTTACTGTTACGTCGCCCACTGTCACCACTGCCACATCATTGTCGATAACAGTACCGGTGGCCGTATCATCACTATTTATTAATGGATTGGCTGTTGATAGATTGATGATAAATGTTTCTGAGCCTTCCACAATGGCATCATCAATACCTGTGACATTAAAATCATGAGCTTCCGCTTCTGTACCTGCAAAAGTCAGACTTGAGCCTGTAACCGTGAAGTCAGTTCCCTCAATAGCTGAGCCATCTGTGGCATTGTAGTTCACTGTAAAACCGCCCTGCACTGCTTTGTCAACGGCTATGGTAAATACCGCTGAGCCATTTTCATCTACTGTCTGATTGACTATAGTTAGGGTTGCCTGTCCATCATTATCTGTAATCGAACCGATAGCTGTATCTGAAGCATCAATGGCCGTATTGGCTGTGTTCAAGGCAACTGTAAATGTTTCGATTGGTTCAACCACATTATCATCGCTAAGCGGAACAACTACTTGCAGTGTTTGTCCATCAACACCCGATAACACCACTGTTCCGCTCGCTCCATTGTAATCACTTCCACTGTTAGCCGTCTGGTCGGTAAGGTTATAGCCAACGGTTACCCCTCCCTGAACAGCCCCATTGAGCGTTACATCAAAAGCAATTTGCCCGTCGCCTTCCGAAGCAGAAGCATTAGCGATGGATAAGCTAGCATTGTCATTATCAATGATGGTTCCCGTGGCAGATGAGGCCACAGAGCCCACTGATAAGTTATTGAGGGTAACCGTGAACGTTTCATCTGGCTCAACAACAGCATCGCCAACAACTGGCACGCTAAAAGTGGTTGTATTGCTACCAAGTGCAATCATTGCCGAACCCGACTCAGTACTGTAGTCCTCGGGGTAGCTAGCTGTTGCCTCTGCAATGGCAAAATCAAATGAAAGGTTAGCAGCCACATTCTCTGATGCTGTCACAGTAAACACCATATTGCTACTGCCAGCATCTCCTTCGGTTAACGATGTATTAGCTACGGTGAGCACCACATCACTGTCTGAATTTTGCACATTAATGGTCAATACAAGGTCGTCAAATCCGCCATTAACATCGCTGGCTCTGATAACCAGACTATAGCTTGTCAGACTTTCATAATCAATAGCAGAGCTAGTATTAACTGCTACTTCACCGGTACCGGCATCCACTTTAAAAGCATTAGATGTATTGCCCGATAAGATGGAGTAACTAATCTTTTCACCATCCACATCATTATCCGTCCCGGTCAGCTGATCATTTATATCAAAAAAAATGGTATTATTAGCCGCATCTTCCGAAACAGTAGCTGTACCATTTATAATCGAAGGGATATCATCCTGGGCTGCAACACTTAAATTTACAGCGGCACCGGTTGTTGCATAAGCTGCTCCATCGCTGGCGTTCCACTGGAAAGATGTTGCACCATTCCAGTTAGCTACCGGCACAAATTTTAAACTGCTAATATCCGCCAAATCAATTTCCTGGTTAAGTATAACAGGATTGCCAGTCAATTGCAATTCACCTGCTGCTGCATTGGGTAAGCCGGTAATTTGAATTTTTACCATTGATTCACCTTCTTCATCGGTGTAGGCGGCGGTAAAATCCGTTGCTGTAAAGATATAGTCAACATCTTCGGTGGCATTAATACTTACATCAGATAGAACAGGCGCATCATTAACAGCATTAACGGTGATACTCACATCAGCTGTCACACAAGCATTAGGCGTTTGATCATCGCATATGCGGAAGGTAAAACTATCTGCCCCATTAAAATTCGGGTTGGGCGTATACGTATAATTACCATTGGCCAAAATTGTTACTGAACCGTTTACCGGAGGCGTAACGGGTGTTGTTTCAGCAGAAAGGTTACCGCCATCATCATCAGTAGTACCAGTAAGCAAATTACCTGCATAAGGGATATCTTCGTCGGTACTCACCACTTGTGACGATACAGTTGGTAATCCATTTACTGTGATGCTTGCATTGTTCACCAAATCAACTGTACAATTGCCGTTATCTCCACTGATGGTGAATGTATTATTGCCTACAGTTAAAAAGGTCTCTGATACATTCAGCGTCAAATCAGCATCACTACCTGTTCCGGAGGCCACTGGCGTATTGCTTGAGTTGTAGACTGTATAGACCACATCCTGCTCTGCCGATTGGATGGTAACAGTTCCTGCAACATTCTCAACAACCTGTGAGCCCTGCACAATCAGGCTGTTGTCAAGAACATTAACCACAGAAATAGTAAATGGTGCAGAGGCGTTGGAGCATCCTTCTTTTGTTACTTCCAATGTATAATCAGAGCCATTATCAGCCAACCTTACATCCGTCTTTGCCAATACTTTTGAGCTGCCAATTACCGATGTTCCCCGCTTCCAGGTATAAGTGGTGGCCACTGTTTCATCGGCACTTAGTGATAAGTCTTCACCAACACAAAGAGCCACATCTCCGGTAAAAGAGACAATTGGCGCAATGGATACCTCAAACTGCTTGGTGATTGAGCAACCGGACTTTGCAACCGACAATGAATAAGTGCCTGCATCGGCTAATGTGAGGTTACTAACCGTCAGGTTTTGCGCGGTGCTTAATACGGTTTCACCCTTCTTCCATATATAGCTGGCACCAACTTCCTCGGCAGTTAGCGACAAGGTACCTCCCACACAAACAGAAACATCACCCGTGAATAATACCGAAGGGCCAATGTGCAAGGCAAATTCCTCAATACTTTGTGAATAGCCATCATCCACCAAGACATAGATAATAGCATATCCTGATTGATCAGGAATAGGCACCACATTCAGCTGACGGCTGGCACCAGTCCCTGACAAACTGATTCCACTATTCTCAACTGCATTTTGGTCATGAGAATAAGCAATCACCGTCAGGTCATCAGCAGGGGTTTCAGCATCTCCAATGACAATTGGAAAACTCAATAATCCTTCGTTCGTACAAATAGTTTGATCACTAATGGCATTTATACTTGGTGCCGAATTACTCACCAGGTTAACAATACTTGATTGTAGTGCATAGTTTGTACCGTTAGAGGCTGTAAACTCAAAAGTGTACTTACCTCCAAACCCGCTTGGTGGCGTATAAGTAATATTACTTATCTGGCTGGCTAAAATTACCTGTCCTGCAGTAATTGGAACGCCAGATAGTCTTAGAATACCATTTGCCGGCAGTGTCAGTATTTGTATTTCTGTCAGTTCTAAATCATTAGGATCATAATACTTATCGGTAAAATCAGTCAGGTTAAAGCTAATGACCTCATCAATACCGGCAACTAAATGGATGTCTCCTAACACAGGCGCCTCACCATTAACGCATTTAGTGGTTCCGGTGGTGACATCGAAATTGATTAAAGGCATTCCCAGGTCGATGGCATTAAACCATGAATTCATGGTAGTTCCATTACCATTATAAGCGGTATTGTTTGAATCATAAATCCATACGCGCGGAATATGATTGTTAATGGTTAACTGCTTTTGCAGCGTTTCATCCATACTGCCGTTTCCGGTAGGATCGCCCCATGAGCTAATTTGTGTATCATCCCAGTAAAGAGTTGGCCCCAGTTTATTAAACGGACGAATGGAATAGGTTGATATACCACTTAACGACTCCACATCGTATAAAGGAAAGTGAGCTGGTCCGCGTCCTAAAAAGGTTGCTGTGGCCGTATAAGAGCCATCAGCCACCTCTGACCCATTATCGTTGGTAAAGTCCCAGAGCACATAATTAGTGCCAATTTTGAGCTCCAATTGCAATGCCTTATCATTTCCTGCAGTAGAGTATCCATTACCATCTAAATCGAGCAGTACAGTGGCGAAACCGTCAATGTTAGTCTCTATCTTAAACATGGTAATACTCTCAAACGGACAAGACACATTATTTTTTTCCAAAGTAATAGCACTTGGCTCCAGGGCTAATTCCTGAGGTTGACGATTATAGTCATAATCGTATATCAGATTGTCATCAAACCATACTTTTACAGCGGGTGGCGGTAATGCCGTATTTTGCCAAACCTCACGATCAGGATCGTTTAAGAAAATACGATACTCAGAAATATCACTTGTATTGGTAAGATCGCCATCCTGACTTTGAGCCTTTTCTATGACATTATCATTCACATCAAGAGAAACCCCATATGAGTTTGCTACAAAATTGAATGAATAAGGCTTCATTTCGTACTGCACCTTATTCACAAACTCATCGGCAGTAAAAACAAAAAAATCTGCCTTCACCGGATAGTCGGTATAGCTGGTTGTTGTAAATGCCCAGCCTTTAGACCAAAGCCTGCCAGCAGACACATTGGGCTGACCTGGATTTGTAATCACATTATTAGTAGCATCCGTTACAGTTACATCAAAAAACTCAAGCGCAAAACGTCGTCGTCTTAGTTGATTATTACTGCCTGCATTATAATCCCAACGCCATGTTTCAAACTCGATGTAATGATTACCGGTAGATTGGGCCTCATAAATGTATGGTGTGTATCCATCCCCATCAGAAATGGTTGCTCCATTTAAAATAACACCTTCGGGGCCTGCCACTGCTTCTGTGTAACTCGAAATATAACCTGCACCTGATGAGGGGAAGCGTCTTTCGGAAAATACAACATTGCCGCTCTCATCCAGAACGCGTACTGAAGTACGGGATGCATTTCCTTCTGAATAGTTAGCCATATGCATGCCAAAGTGCATCTTTTCGCCAGCATTCAGATATACATACAAACGCTCTTTATCGGTAGCGCTCTGTGTAGCAAAGTACTTATCATCGGCCCGATAAATCTCTAACCAAAGTCTATCGGTTGAGTTGGGCATAAATTGCTTTGTTCCTTCCTGAGCAAAGGTTATAAATGGCAAAAGATAAACTATTAAAAGTACTGTTTTACGAATTCTCATGTATCGTCGGGAATTAATTTAATCTATTGACGATTTTGTACGGTTTTCTATGGTGTATGTTGCTGTTACACCCCTACGTTTACACGAACACCAGCTTATGGCAGGATAAAGATCTAATATCCTTTGATGAAATAAATTTAAAGATGAAAGCCAGGGTATAAAAACAACAAAAGCCCATCTGAGAAGATGAGCTTTTGTGCGGTCTGGACGGGACTCGAACCCGCGACCTCCGGCGTGACAGGCCGGCATTCTAACCAGCTGAACTACCAGACCAATAGATGAAGTTTAAAACAAGCGGTCTGGACGGGACTCGAACCCGCGACCTCCGGCGTGACAGGCCGGCATTCTAACCAGCTGAACTACCAGACCAGTTTTACACTTCAATATTTTGGAAAACTAAACAAGCGGTCTGGACGGGACTCGAACCCGCGACCTCCGGCGTGACAGGCCGGCATTCTAACCAGCTGAACTACCAGACCAGTTTAGATTTTCTACAGTCTTTTTAATGATGCAATCTTCGTTTAAATTGCCTGCTTCCCTTTATTGATACCGTATTGAGTGGTACCCCTGTTTCTGAAAGCGATGCAAAGATAAAGCTTCTTTTCTATTATGCAATACATTTTTTCAATAGAAGTACTGTTTTTATTAACCTCAAATCCATTCAAGCTTTGTTGTCAGCCATTTATGATCAAAACTTTTTTCTGATTTTTTTCCTTCAGTCATTCTGCCACAAAAACCAGCTACAAAATATGAGCACCTTAAAGCCTGACAACACTATTCTGAGTTTTATTCTCCTTCATAGTTTATTGGCATTTCAAGATAAACATACACGAATACTATCGCATAAAATACATTGACAACTAACTAAAGTCACTTTGTAACAACCTTTGTTCATCGTATAATATCGTCAGATACAAAAAAAGGTGCCAAATAATGACACCTTAACTAATATTGTAAAATACAATGATTGATTAGTCTTTATCTACCTTTTTAAGCAAAGCCTTAACGGTAATTACTTCCAAATAGGTTGTTCCGCCACCAATACCGAAACTTCCACCTAAATAAGCTACCAAATCATCTTCAACTAAGATTTCTTTTTTCAATAGCTTTTTAAGCGTTTTCTTCAGAATTTCTTTCTTAGAACTTCCATCTTCCATTAAACGAGGGAAAATACCATAAGAAAGTGCTAGCTGACGACCAACGTTAGAATTGTAGCAAAGTGCATACACAGGACAAGCACCTCTGAACGCAGCCAAATAACGAGCTGTTTTTCCGGTTAAGCTATCAGTTAAAACAGCTTTAATATCCAGGTTCTTACTTGCCTGAACAGCTGTGTCGGCTAAATAGGCTGTAATATCATTTTTATCTTGTAACACCGGAATATCATAACGACTATCTTTAGCAGCTTCTACTTCCTTGGCAATCTTAGCCATTGTTTTTACTGCTTCAATAGGATACTTACCATAAGCAGTTTCACCACTTAACATGATGGCATCTGTACGGTAGTATATAGCATTGGCTACATCTGTTACTTCAGCACGTGTCGGACGAGGATTTTTAATCATCGTGTGCAACATTTGGGTAGCAACAATAACCGGCTTTTTGGCTTCAACACATTTACGAATCATGCGTCGCTGAATTCCAGGGATTTTCTCCTGCGGAATTTCAATACCTAAATCACCTCGCGCCACCATCACTCCGTGTACATGCTCCAGAATCTCATCCAGATTTTCAACACCTTCTTCGTTTTCAATTTTAGCCACAATCTTCATCGGGCTTTCCATCTCATTCAGGATCTGCTGTACTTCAATCACATCCTCTTTGTTACGAACAAATGAGTGCGCTACGAAATCGATGTTATTCTGAGCTGCAAATTTGATGAAGTTACGGTCTTTTTCTGTTACCGATGGCAAATTAATTCTTACTCCCGGAACATTAACACTTTTACGGCTACCAACAATTCCATTGTTCAGCACCTTACAAAGCAAATGGTCATCTTCTTTAGATGAAACTTCAAGAGCCACTTCGCCATCATCAATAAGAATCTGACCTCCAACAGGCATATCCTGTACGAAATCTCCATAACTTACGCAAATACACTCTTTGCTCGAAATCCCATCCAAATCGCCTTTTACCTTCAACACATCACCTGTTGTCAACTCAATATCAGCCTCACATTTAGTGGTTCTGATTTCCGGACCTTTTGTGTCAATTAAGATGGCTATTTTATCTGAAACAGCTCTTACATTATTCACAACCTTCAATACGCCTTCAAAATCCTGATGCGCAGTATTCAGGCGCACGACATTCATGCCTGCTTTGTACAGTTTCTTCAGAAAATCAACATCACAATTGCGATCCGAAATTGTAGCAACAATTTTGGTAAACTTCTTCATAACTAAATTTTTCTTGGTGGTATGCAACAATTTATATTATGCTGAACTAAGTCCTTCCCCTACTTAGATTCAACTTTTCAAACACTCTTTTCTATATTATTCTGATAATTTAAAAGCTTCAATAGCCAAACGGTATGAGTCAAGTCCAAATCCTGCTATTACACCTCTACATACAGGTGACAGAAATGACTTATGACGTACCTGCTCGCGTTTATGCACGTTACTAATATGTACTTCAATAACCGGACTCTTAATAGCTGATATTGCATCGGCAATTGCCAATGAAGTGTGAGTATAGGCTCCTGCGTTGAGAATGATACCGTCAACAGAGAAACCTTCATTATGGATTTTATCAATAATTTCCCCTTCGCTGTTCGACTGAAAATAACTCAAAACATCTTCAGGGTAACTTTTTATGAGCTTGTTAAGATAAACTTCAAAAGCCTCTGATCCATAGATGGAAGTCTCGCGTTTACCTAACAGGTTTAAATTAGGACCGTTTATTATTAACAAGTTCATATTGGCTGTACTATTTATGGCCGCAAAATTACGATAGTTTGTTGGAATAAAAAAACACAGAGAAAAATTAAAATTTCATAGGGAAAATAAACATTATTTTAAATTTTTCTTTATTTTTATTGCTCGTTATCAGTTCAATTCTTATTTTTACTGATACGAAATCGGGAAATACAATTAAAAGTTTTATTATGAATTGGGAATCAGAAATTAGTGAATTCAGAAATTACCTTAAAATTGAAAAAGGTTTATCTGACAATTCCATCCATGCGTACATTACTGACCTCACAAAGTTGGTGACGTTTTTGGAGGACAAAGGGAGTAAAAAAGGACCAGAGGATGTTATTCTTGCAGACCTAAAGGAAATGATGGAGTGGATTGGTGAAAGAGGCATCAGCCCACGCACACAGGCTCGCGTTATCAGCGGCATTAAATCTTTCTATAAATTTTTATTAATTGAAGAAAAAGTTGAGAAAGATCCTACTGCTCTGCTCGAATCTCCTAAAATAGGCCGTAAGCTACCAGATATTTTATCTGTAGAGGAGATTGACACAATTATTAATTCTGTTGACCTGAGAAAATCTGAAGGACAGCGTAACAAAGCAATACTGGAAACACTGTACAGCTGTGGATTACGTGTTTCAGAATTGATTGAACTTAAGATTTCAAACCTATTCTTCGAATCAGGTTTTATCAAAATTGAAGGGAAAGGTAACAAGGAAAGATTAGTTCCTATTAGCTCCAAGGCTATTAAAGAAATTAATTTATACCTAAGTGAATACCGCCGCACTCTTAAGATTCATAAGGAAGATGAGGATATTCTATTCTTAAATCGAAGAGGACGTAAGTTATCACGCGTTATGATATTCACTATCATTAAAAACCTGACCAGAAAATTAGGTTTTGAAAAAAATATCAGCCCGCATACATTCCGCCATTCGTTTGCAACTCACTTAATTGACGGAGGAGCTAACCTGAGAGCGGTACAAGAAATGTTAGGACACGAATCGATAATTACTACCGAGATATATACACATCTTGATAAGGAATATTTAAAGAATACACTCATTCAATTCCATCCAAGATCGTAATGATATATAGAAATTTTTCAAGCGCAGCTGATTTCAGTTGCGCTTTTTTATTATCGGATAAATCTCCACAAGTCAGAAACAGTTATTACAGCTACTCAGCAATTGTTATTTGCAACACTTGTCACATACGCCTTTCACCTCTACAGAAACTTCTTCTATCTGAAAGTTAGGAATTGAAATTTTAATAGCCTGCTCAATATGCACACACGATACTTCATGACATGCGGTGCACTTAAAGTGAATATGCTCATGCTTATGACAATGCTTAGAGCATTTTTGACTACACAAAGCATAATACGTTTCATCGCCCGAAGTTGATGCCTTATGCACTATCCCTCCGTCGATTAATGCATTGAGTGTGCGATACAGTGTCACACGATCAAAACTCTTCAGGTTCTCCTGTATTTCCGAATATGGGATAGCCGATTCGCGCTCACTCAACAAACTCAGCAATCCTACCCTGATAGGCGTTGCTTTAAGTGCTCTCTCTCTCAAATATTCTTTTATACTATCTTCACTCATCATATTGGCAAAAGTAATTGTTTTAGTACGTTAAAGAAAACAATGATTGAGTTAGAAATTTACATTCAGACCAATTACGACATTACGACCTACATCATCGGCAAAGTAGCGCATTCGATTCATATAATCACGATAAGCCTTGTTTAGCAAATTATCGAATTTCACATAAGCCTGAAGGCGGTGACGTTTAAATTGCTTATATGCACTCATACGCACCCCAAACAAACCATATCCATCAGGCGGCAACACATAATCCTGATCGGCCTGCAAGTGCTTTTGCTGAAATACGTATTGATAATTGCTTTCAATAGTCACTTTTTCGAAACCAGCCAAACGCTCCAACTCATAAACAAAAGAAAATCTTAACTGGTTTGATGGCATATAAATCAGAGGTTCATTGTCACTTACGTTATGACCTCGCAAATAGCTGTATTGTCCTTTCACCTTCAACTGAGAACTAAACAGATAGGATAGATTGAGATCGGCACCATAAATATGAGCCATTGTTTGCTCGTATTTAAATACCGGGAAAGCCCCCCTAATGGTTAATCGTATTTCATCTTGCGGATTAAGAAAAATATAATTATCGATGTATTGATAGTAAAAATCTGTTTCAAATAGCATCTTATGCCATAATTGGCCGTTAATTAAGGCATTAACTTTAATCCCTGTTTCTGGTTTTAAAGTAGAATCTCCTTCTTCTATCCCGCCCACTCCTTGGTGCAAACCATTACTATACAACTCGTTTACCTCCGGATTTCTAGTGCCCAGATTAACTCCCATCAACCAATACACATCTTCACTAAGGTAGTTTTTTGCTTCTAACGCCAATTTGTAGCTGGAAAATACATTATTGTATCTCTGTATTTCTCGTGGTACTGTTGTTGAAATTGCTGCCACATTTTGAATCTGTCTATCGTAGCGAAAACCAAAATCAAGATCCCAGTCATCCATTTTCTTACTAAAAGATGAATACAGACCCGTTTCATAAGAATTATAATCCGGGATCAAAGGCAAAATGCCGGTTTCCGGCTGATTGGTATTGTCGATAAATGTAAACTGCAGCCCGGCTTTCCACTTCCAGTTATTGCCAAGCAAGGATGTATAGCCAGCCTTCAAATAATGAGAAAATTGAGTCAAACTCATGGCCGGAATATCAGAACGATCACCTTTTCTCACATCAAATTCTTTTCGATTATTAAGCTGAGTGGCATAAGTAAAGTGAACCCATCTCCTGCTATTTATCAGGTGTTTTGCCTGAAACTTTAGTAAATGATGCTGCACTGTTTGCCGCGGAGCATCAATCGTGTAGGAAAAATTTTCTTTAGTATAAAAAGGCACATCTCGCTTTAGTGCCTCTTCTAAATCTGTAATATTACCAATGTGTGAACCTCTCAAGATGCCAATTTGTGTATTGAATGAACTCAGGTAGGCATCAATATACCATTGCTCATTAACCTTTTTTTCGAGCTGAACAGCAATATTCGCCTCTTCCACACCTGTATTGGTTAAGAAGTAATTGGCTGCATGCTGATCACCTCTCTTCTTTAGAGTCCCATTCACTTTCCAGGCCAAACCTGGGGCACTCTGCTGCAGTTGAAGGTTTAAACCTGCTCCGCGGCCATTTGATTCAAAAAAGATGTTACTCTGTCCGTTTAACTGTTCAACAGCACTTATCCTGGCAGGCTCCACCAATACCATGCTTCCCAGCGAGCGCCCCTGATACTCCAAGGCATCAACTCCATTTAAAACACTAATTGTATTTGCCACTAAAGGATCAATTTCGGGACTATGGTCATTACCCCACTGCTGTCCGCTCTGAGCAATGCCATTATTTAAAATTGGCAGGCGATTGCCATAAAGACCATGCACCACTGGCTTGGATACACCTCCGCCACTTTTGAGCGAACTGATTCCGGAAACCGCCTCCAGCAGCCCAGCCAGATTCTGGTTAGCTCCCTGAGAGATGTCCTCTGAGTTAACTTTCTTTGTTGCCTGCTGTGCTTCGGATATGTAATTGGCATTAACTACAACTTCATCAAAAGTACTTACTGCTTTCAAAAGTTTGATTTGGAGATTACCTCCATTAATACTATCCAGATTAATTATCGCCTTTTTATAGCCAACACAACTTATGTGCAGTACTTTGTCGGAATTACACAATTGCATTAACACAAAGGAACCATCCTCTTCGGTAATGGTTCCTTTATTACTCCCTTCAACAGCCACAGCAGCGTAGGCTATTGCATCACCACTATGCTGATCAACTACATGGCCCACAAGGCTATTATTGCACAATTGCGCCCACCCATAACTGGCATTGAAAACAAAAAAAGCAATGAGATATGTGAACTTATTCAACATCCACCTCAAAAGTTACTTCAATATCAGTTTCTCCGCCTGCATTTGTTATATCACCGTCCGACACACCAGGTGCATCTTTTGCAGGTTCATGACGCAATATAATAGTTAGCTCTCCCGAACCAGCAGCCTTGGTAACCACCTGCGTAGCTAAACCAATAGGCAAACCATCTTCATCAACATCAGTATAGTTAACATCAAGGCCTTCAATCGTGCTCAAATAAAAGAACTGATGCTCATCGCCCTCCTCTTTTACCTCTTCACTAATATCAATTACAGGAATCTCAATTTCATTTAATAATTTTATGGCTCCTGAATAGTTTGTGTTTGCCTTTAAAGTTCCTGTAACTACCTCCGGTTGTCCCATTCCCATATCTCTGAACGATAAAACCACTGATTCTCCTCCATTCTGCGGAGTTAACGTGTAGATAAGAGTGGTTATTAATTCGCCTTCATTGGGAATTACCGGGTCATCTTTCTCGCATGATGATAAACCAATAATGACAACCATTAGCATTAAAATGTGAAATACCTTCTTCATAAGTTAAATAATTAAAGTGTTTTGCTGCAAAAGTAACGTTTTTGATGCAACATTGTTGCATTTGAAAATAAATTAAAACACTTTCACTCTACCTAAATACTGATTAACTGAATATTACAGCGTGTTTTTTTTCAACATTATACTCTTCAACCTGCTAAATACTTGTTAACCTTTTAAGCGTTCACTTCTCCCTGAAACAATACCTTAACACTGTTTTTTTTCTTATTTTTGCATCCTTATCAAAATTCCCTGGCAAATGGCCATGGGTAATCATTACGAAAAACGAAGAAAGACAATTACAATTATGGAAATTGCAAGCAAGTACAACCCGTCTGCTACCGAGGACAAGTGGTATAAGTATTGGATGGATAATGAATTTTTCAAATCGGTTCCTGATGAGCGCGAACCCTACACCATTGTCATCCCACCACCAAACGTCACCGGCGTCCTGCACATGGGACACATGCTTAACAATACCATTCAGGATATATTAATCCGTCGTGCCCGAATGATGGGCAAAAATGCTTGCTGGGTGCCGGGTACCGACCATGCATCTATTGCCACCGAGGCCAAAGTTGTTAACAAACTAAAGGAGCAAGGCATTGACAAAAAACAATTGTCGCGGGATGCATTTCTGGATCATGCATGGGACTGGACGAAGGAACATGGCGGAATAATTCTTCAGCAATTAAAGAAGTTAGGTGCGTCGTGCGATTGGGATCGCGAAAGCTTCACAATGGATAAAGTGCGCAGTGATGCGGTTATTAAGGTGTTTGTTGACCTTTTTGAAAAAGGTTACATCTACCGTGGCGTGCGCATGGTTAACTGGGACTGTAAAGCCCTTACTGCTGTTTCGGATGAGGAAGTGATCTATAAAGAAGTACAATCGAAATTGTACTATCTGAACTACCAGATTGAAGGAAGCGATGAGTTTGTTACCATTGCCACTACCCGCCCTGAAACAATCTTAGGTGATACAGCAGTGTGTATCAACCCCAACGATGAGCGCTTTACTCACCTGAAAGGCAAACGAGTATTGGTGCCATTAATCAATCGCTCTATACCTATTATTGAGGATGAGTATGTAGACATGGAGTTTGGTACAGGTTGTTTGAAGATTACTCCTGCCCACGACATCAATGACTACGAGATTGGCATGCGCCACAACCTTGAGAGCATCAATATTTTTAACGATAACGGCACATTGAGCGAAGCCGCTGAGCTATACATCGGCGAAGATCGCTTTGACGTTAGAGATAAAATCATTCCTGCTCTAAAAGAAGCAGGAAGCTTAGCCAAAATAGAAGACTACACCAATAAAGTAGGTTACTCGGAGCGCACGGATGTGGTGATTGAGCCAAAGCTATCGGCCCAATGGTTCCTGAAAATGGAAGAACTGGCCAAGCCTGCGTTGGAAGCAGTGATGAGTGATGAAGTGGAGTTTCACCCTAAGAAATTCAAGAACGTTTACCGTCACTGGATGGAAAACGTGAAAGACTGGTGTATCTCACGTCAGCTGTGGTGGGGCCACCGCATTCCGGTTTACTATCTGAGCGACGGTTCATACGTGGTAGCCGAAAATGACGAAAAAGCATTAACGCTGGCCAAAGAAAAAACGGGCAACACGGCCTTAACCATGGCCGACATCAAGCAGGATGAAGATGTGCTGGATACCTGGGCTTCTTCATGGTTATGGCCACTATCGGTATTCGACGGCTATGGCGAAGACCAGACTGAAATTGACTATTATTACCCCACCAATGACTTGGTAACGGGGCACGATATCATCTTCTTCTGGGTAGCGCGTATGATTATTGCCGGCTACGAATATAAAGGCACTTTCCCGTTCAAGAATGTGTACTTTACCGGTATGGTGCGCGACAAGCAGCGTCGTAAAATGTCTAAATCGCTGGGTAACTCGCCTGATCCATTGGATTTGATTGCCAAATATGGTGCCGATGGTGTGCGTGTGGGTATGCTATTGTGTTCGCCGGCTGGAGGCGACCTGCTATTTGACGAAAACTTACCTGAGCAAGGCCGTAACTTTGCCAATAAAATATGGAATGCCTTCCGATTGGTAAAAGGCTGGGAGATTGATGAAAACATTGAGCAGCCCGAATCGGCTAAGCAAGCAATTGCCTGGTTCGATGCCAAATTAGATCAGACCATTGCCACCATGAACGACCATTTTGAGAAGTACCGTATCTCTGATGCCCTGATGACGGTTTACACCGTTTTCTGGCAGGAGTTCTCATCATGGTACCTGGAAGCTGTAAAACCAGCTTATCAAAAACCATTGGATGCAGCGACTTACAAAGCCACCAGTGAGTTCTTTGATAAGTTGCTACGACTGTTGCATCCATTTATGCCATTCTTATCAGAAGAGCTATGGCAGGCTCTGGAAGAGCGTCAAGAAGGCGAAAGCATCATGGTATCAGAGATGCCAACCGTTAAAGGTCTGGATGCATCTATCATCGATAAGTTTGAAATGCTGAAAGAAGGAGTTGGTGGTGTGCGCACCATCCGTAAGGAGAAGAACATCCCGATGAAAGATGCTCTTTCGTTAAGCATTTTTGCAGGCGAAGGCTTTACTCCCGATTTCAACGCCGTACTTTGCAAGCTGGCCAACCTGAACGAACTAAATATGGTTAATGAGAAAGTAGAGGGAGCCGTTTCGTTTATGGTGCGTACCAGCGAATATTTTGTGCCAATGGAAGGTCTGATTGATGTAGAAGCTGAGTTAGAAAAACTCACAAAAGAGTTGGCTCACCAGGAAGGCTTCCTGAAAGGTGTGATGAAGAAGCTGGGTAACGAACGCTTTGTGAGCAGCGCCCCCGAAGCCGTTGTGGCCAAGGAACGTCAAAAGCAGGCCGATGCCGAAGCCAAGATCAAAACATTAACGGAAAGCATTGCCCGTTTGAAAAAATAACGCAAGATTTTCTTTATAGATAAAAGCCGGCATTTTGCCGGCTTTCTTTTTGTCGTTTTACTGTAGCTTGTTCACCTATCTGAACATCGTTTAACATCTATCAGCCCTAACTTTTTGTAGTTTTGCTTCAAACAAATCGTAATTATCATGCTGAAGAAATCAATCCTCGCACTATTAATGGTGCTCAGCCTGGGTGCCTGTACAAAATACACGGGTATTCCAAAACAGTATCATCAATTGCTCGATGAAGCCCTTGTTAAAGCCGAACAAAATGCGCCTGAAATCAAAAAGGCTCTGGAGGCAGCTCCTGCTCACCAAAAAGAAGCTGTAGCTTTTTTAATCGCCTACATGCCCGAGCACGATCTGAAAGCGCTAAGTGCGGATTTTATTCTTGAAAACACCGACTATGCTTTCATAGCCCGTGAGCAGTTTGTATGGGCACAGGCCATTCCTGATTCAGTGTTTTTTAACGATGTGCTCCCCTATGCCAGCCTGAACGAGCGACGCGACAACTGGCGAAAAGATTTCTACGAACGCTTCTCAAAATATGTGAAGGACTGTAAAGATATCCGTTCGGCCATCGACTCGGTAAATAAAAATATACGCGACGAAGTGAGCGTAGACTACAATACCAAACGTGAAAAACCCGACCAAAGCCCTTATGAATCCATGGAACAAAACATGGCGTCGTGCAGCGGTCTGTCCATTCTGCTAACCGATGCTTTCAGAGCCGTTGGCATTCCATCACGTATTGGCGGTACACCAAACTGGCACGATAAGCGAGGCAACCACAACTGGAATGAGGTGTGGGTGGATGGCCAGTGGTATTTCACTGAATACTACCCCAGCGGTTTAAATAAAAGCTGGTTTTTGCCCGATGCCGGCAAGTCTATTCCCGATAATCCGGAGCATGCCATCTATGCCAGCTCATGGAAACCAACAGGCATCCACTTTCCATTGGTGTGGGATTTTGATATTAAATATGTACCGGCTGTTAATGTATCAGAGCGTTACATACAACTATACGAAGCTGAAGAAGCTGCAAAAAAGATTGCCGAAACGCATGTGACGGTTAAGGTGATGATGTTTAAAGACGATGTATGCACCTTTCAGGGCGATGATCGCATGTCTGTAAATGTAGACGTATTTTGTGGTGCCGACCAGGTTGGTGGCGGCCGCACAGCAGGGCCTACACAGGATATGAACGACGTACTTGAGTTTGTATTGGAAAAGAACAAAGCCTACAGCTTTAACTACACTGGAGAAGGTGGTCAGATGAAATCAATTAAGCTCAATATTTCAGATGAACCTAAGTCGCTGAAACTTTATTATAAGTAGTGTAGGTTTAGCTAAAAACGATTTACGTACACAAGGCAGGCTAATAAGAACAGCTTGTTTCTAACAAATAATCCCCTTCGTTTGACCTCAGTGGTCACGAAGGGGATTACTATATCTAACGGGCTCCTGCCCATATTCTTTTTCTAGTCCATGGCTTTTAAGCTCAAATCCAAACTCTTGATATGGTGCGTAAGTGCACCCACCGAGATATAATCCACACCACAAAGCGCATAATCTCTTAAGGTGTCAATGGTGATACCTCCGCTTGATTCGGTTTCAAACTTTCCATTAATATAATCAACCGCCTTTTTAGTTTCCTCCACCGAAAAGTTATCGAGCATAATGCGTTGAATCCCGCCCACACGTATCACTTCTTCGAGCTCGTCCCAATCGCGCACTTCCACCTCAATCTTAAGGTCTTTACCCTTATCCTTTAGGTAGCTTTTCACCTGTTGCACTGCCTTTTCGATACCGCCTGCAAAATCGATGTGATTATCCTTAAGCATCACCATGTCGTACAAACCCATACGGTGATTCACTCCTCCACCCAAACGCACAGCCTCCTTCTCAAGGTAGCGCATACCTGGTGTTGTTTTACGTGTATCAAGCACTCTGGTGTTGGTCCCCTCCAAACGTTCGACATATTCGGCCGTGCGGGTAGCAATGCCACTCATACGTTGCATCACGTTTAACACCAATCGCTCGGCCTGCAACAGCGACCAAACTTTACCCCTCACATGCATCACGATGTCGCCCACTTGAACTTTGGCCCCATCATTAATATGTATATCGAGGCTAATATCTGCATCAATTTTATGAAATATCTTTTTGGCCACTTCAACACCAGCCAAAATCCCTTCTTCTTTAACCAGTAAATACATCTTCCCTTCTGCAGCTGAAGGAATACATGATTGTGAAGAATGATCACCGTCTCCAATATCTTCGCGTATGGAGATATCAATAAACTGATCAATTAATTCATTAATCATTGTCTCTCAATTCTTATCTGATGAATATAAATTTTACCACTTTTTTGTTTGGTCAGAAAAGTAAAGCGAAATTGCCCGTTTGACGTGTAGTAATTAGCAATGGCATATGAGGCTTTATCTTTTTTCCCTTGATGAATCAACTTAAATTCAGTAATTGGATTCTGTTCAAAGAAATTTTTCAAAACCATTTCGGCCTGCTTACGACTGTATACCGCAGTTTTATGCGGCAAAATAATTTCAACTTGCTCATTAAAGGTAGCTGACAGCTTTTCGGCATCGCTGTTTTTTACTGCCATAATAACACCATCGGGCAAAGAAGCCGTTTGTTGGGCATCCAGCAACTGAGTGGTTAAAAACACAACCAGCGAAAGCGTAAAAATGTATTTGAAATTAATCATCATCTAGCGTTTGTCGACCAAACATTTACAAATATCAAGCCTATTTAGTCAAAATGTAATATAAATAAGTGCCCAACTCCATTATTCCATCCACTATTCCTCTTGATTTCAACAATCACTCATTACTTTTACAACAAAAATAGAGGTTTAGCTTAATTTAACTACACTTTTAAGGTTTTAATTTATTATTGTTAAAAAAGGGGTATACGCATGAAAGTTGTTTTGGTTGTGATTGGTAAAACAGACGAGGCTTATTTACAAACTGGCATTGAGAAATTTGAGAAGCGCTTAAAGCACTATCTGCCTTACGAAATGCAGGTAATACCTGACCTGAAAAAAACCAGAAACCTGTCGAGCAACCAACAAAAAAGCATGGAAGGGCAATTGCTTCTGCAAACCTTTAAAGCAGGCGATCACATATTGTTACTGGATGAAAAGGGCAAAGAGTATCGTTCGATTGAATTTGCAACAATGATACAAAAGCATATGGTAGCAGGCTTAAAGCGCCTGGTGTTTGTAATTGGAGGGCCTTACGGTTTTTCCGATGAAGTTTATGCTAAAGCAAATGGTAAAATAAGCCTGTCAAAAATGACTTATTCGCACCAAATGGTCAGACTGGTCTTTACTGAACAATTATACCGGGCCATGACTATCTTAAAAAATGAACCATACCACCATGAGTAGGCCCCTCTCTGATTTTTTCTATCTTTAGTGTATTAAACCATGACTATGTCGCGTCAACAGCACAAAATTATCACACTTTTAATAGTTGCTATTGCCCTTTACTTATTAGGAAGAATAGTAGAACATCAGTTCGATCATGAATATACCCATGATGCGGACTCGTATTCGATTCAGCTAACAATAAAGGACAAACAGAACGAACTAATACAATCGCTGGCTGGTTTAAACGATACAAGTAAATGGAATGAGCACAACAGGTGGGGAACGATGGATTCGCTGGCAAAGAAAGATCAGCTGCTCTATTTATATGAAGACTCAACTCTTATTGCCTGGTCCACTCACATTGTTCCCATCAACAAGATAGTTACCCAATCGGCTTCTGTAATACAACTGGCCAATGGCTGGTATTTGCAACAACGCATTAATGTTGGCAGGTATGAACTATTGGCAATCAGTCTGATTAAAAAGCAGTATGAATACCAGAACAAATTTCTGAACAATGATTTTGCTGATGATTTTACCATCACACATAATCCCGGCATCAGTCTGACTCAAAGCGAAAATACGGTTCCCATATATGATATCAATGATAATTACCTGCTATCCCTTCATTATAGCTATCATCAGATAACATCGCCAACCAGCATAGCTGCTTTTGTATTATACCTGTTATGCTTTTCGCTACTTATTGCCATTGGCATTAAAGCATTAGATAGCTTTAAAAACCGAGCATGGAGTAATCATTTTTTAATTGGTTCACTGGTATTTTTTGTAGGACTATGGCTGCTGTTTATCAATTTTGCTATCCCAAAAGATTTTAGCTACCATCCTTTATTCTCGCCTGTCGTTTTTGCCTTTTCCGACTGGCTCTCTTCGCTTGGCAGCATGCTAATGTTTAGCCTTTTCATACTCATATTTGCTTATTGTTTTTACAGATACTATAAAACGCCTGCTTTTCTTCTTTACAAACAATCGAGAATTAGCAAGTATCTGTTCATAACAACTCAATTTGTACTACTGCTTATTTTGTTTTTAGCAGCAGATAATCTACTTGCCATCATTGTCAATAATTCTTCACAGGCAGCAGTGTTTTTCAACATAACAGATCTAAATTCAATTGCATTATATAAGCTGATAATCATCTGTCTTTTATACATATCTGTTCTTTTCATTTTTGAACGGATTATTGTTGCTATAAAATCCCATCTATCAAGAAAAGAATACCTGATAATTGCTGGTATATTTATTTTTATCGCACTTATTACTAGCCTCATAATCCAAAACACTCTATTACTCATACACCCGTTAGTACTGTTTGCCATTGGCTTTATACTACTTACTGCTCAACGCAATAATTCAAATGGTATTACCTATAGCTCCTTTATCTGGGTAATTTTTATCACTTCCTTCTATCTGGTAATTCTATTGTACCATTACAACCTTGATAAAGAAAAGGATAGCCGGGAGTTACTTATCGAAAATTTATCGTTCCAACTCACCAGAGAATCAGATCCAATAGCCGAAATGTATCTGAGTGATATTGAAGAGAAACTAAAATCAGATGAGCAGTTGATTAAATTACTGCTAGATAACGAAAATAATGAGGAACTTATAAACAGCTACCTTGAGAAAAACTATTTTTACGGTTATTGGAAGCGTTATAACCTTGAAATAGTAGTGTGCTGGGAAAGTGCGCCTTTATATCTTGAATCGGAAAATATTACCACTAACTGCTATCAATACTTTGATGAGCTGATTACTAAGCAGGGTAAACCATTGGAATCGTGTGATTATTTCTATTTTCTGGATAACGATAACGGTCAGATCACATATTTTGGTAAGATTCCATATCTGCAGGATGACCCAAATAAAGAAACAACCCTTTATTGTGAGATAAACTCAACACCCATTTTTTCAGGTCTGGGATATCCCGAGCTTTTACAAAACCAGTCTGAACAGATAAACAATGCTCTTTATAAGAACTATTCATTTGCAAAGTTTATAGACAACAAACTTGTTAAACAATTGGGCCCATACAGGTACTCTATTAACAACACATTTCCACAAACAGAATCTGGCAGCAAGCTATTCTTTCACAATGAGAATACAGTTCACCTGATATATCAAATAAGTGAAGATACTGTGCTGGTATTAAGCAGGCCTGAAATAAAGATCATTTATCTATTAATGTCATTTTCTGTTTACGCTCTGCTGTTTTTCCTACTTACTGCTATCATCTTCTTTATTACACGAACCCACAAGAATTCTGCTGTCAACTTCTCGATACAGGAAAAAATACAGATCACATTTGTCAGCCTAATGGTAGTCATTTTATTAGCGATAGGTATCAGTTCAGTATTCTACTCCATTCACCAGTTTAAGCAGAAAAACAATCAGATGCTATCGCAACGCATTAAATCAGTGCTACAGGAGATGGAGCAAAAAATTGTTAACGAACAAGAGCTTGATTATAGCATGCATGACTACCTGCAATACTTGTTACAGAAATTTTCAAATGTTTTTTATTCAGATATTAACCTATATAACACTAACGGTAGGCTATTGGCCACATCACGCCCTGAAGTATATCAGCAAGGATTATCTGGTCAAATGATGAATACCCATGCTTTTTATCAATTGACTAACCTGCAAAAAGCAGAATACATCCATGAGGAATATATTGGTACACTACATTTCACATCAGCCTATGTACCAATATATAACTATGAAGGAAACGTTTTGGCTTACTTAAACCTCCCCTATTTCGTTGGTAATAACGAACTTAAATCAGAAATTTATTCACTTATAGTAGCAGTTATTAATGCCTACCTGCTATTTGTACTATTTGCTATTGGCGTGGCGGTATTCATTTCGCGCCGAATCACTCGCCCTCTTTTCCTGATACAGGATCGCCTGGCACAAATACGAATAGATAAGCTGAACCAAAAAATAAACTATAAAGGCAACGATGAGATTGGCAATTTGGTTAAAGAATACAATCGTATGGTTGATGAGATATCAGAAAGTGCTGAAAAGCTGGCTAAATCGGAGCGGGAGATGGCATGGCGCGAGATGGCAAAACAGATTGCACATGAGATTAAGAACCCTCTGACTCCAATGAAACTTAGTGTACAATACCTGACTAAAGCCTGGGAAAACAACCCCGAAGATTTTGATAGCTACCTCGAGCGTGTATCAAAAACACTTATCGAACAAATTGACCAGTTGCACACCATTGCCAACGAGTTTTCGAATTTTGCTAAAATGCCACAAGCTAAGCGAACAAAAGTGGATATTATTGAAAAGCTCATTAATACAACAGCACTGTTTGAGAAATCAGAACCTGATATGCATTTTAGCCTGAACATTGAAGCAACCAAACGGTTTGTTTTTGCTGATCCCGACCAATTGGTTAGTATTTTTAATAATGTCATTAAAAATGCTGTTCAGGCAATTCCAGCTAATAGAGAAGGGATTATAAATATTACGGCAACCTCTGCTGAATCGCAGATAACCATAGCCATATCGGACAATGGTAAAGGAATCAGCAATGATGTAATGAGCAAGATTTTCATGCCCAACTTTACTACAAAATCAAGCGGTATGGGACTTGGCTTGGCTATTGTGAAAAATATTGTTGTTAATAGCGGTGGTGAAATCTGGTTTAAAACCACCGAAGATATTGGTACTACTTTCTACATCCAGTTTCCAGCTTATGAAGAAGATTAACTTCTAACAACAGTTGTATCAGTCCAGGTGTCGCCAAAGCGCTCTGATTTGGTAAAGAACCGATATAATTCAAGTAAATTTAAGATTGGAACTAAAAATATAATTTGCCTGATAAGTGCCTTATCAGGTGACTTCATTAGGCCAGTACCATCCGCCTTATTAATTACCTTAATTTTGAATAAGCGACGTCCAAAACTTTGTCCATTCAATAGTGGCAAGCTATCCTTAAACAGAAAATATATAAGTCCAAACAACCACCCAATACGAGGAAATAGTGATAGTCCCAACACAATACTCCCATCTACTAAACCAGCCAATAGCCGTTCGGTAAAGAAATTAATTTGTCCAATTTGCAGCTTGCCTTCTTTTGTCATCTTCAGGATATATCATCCATTTGAATAATATTATTCAATATAGCATACACTGTCAATCCTGACACCGTTTTAATTCCCAGTTTCCGGGTGATATTTTTACGATGCGATATCACAGTGTGTGTACTAATATACGTTTTTTCGGCAATTTCTTTATTAGTTAAACCTAAAGCAACTTCTTTCAATATCGCTTTTTCTCTTGGACTCAATTCTTCGGTATCCATTTCATCAGAAGACTCTTTTACCTTGTTCAAAGCTTCTTCAATCTTTTGATGTAGCTTTTGCTTACTGTCTAAAATAGATATCTGCGTCAATGGAGCATCAAGTGGTAAAGAAGTATTAAAAACATGAAGCAGTATAGCATCTGATTTCTTTAAGTCCATTACCTTTTGCATCATCTCTGGTTTAAGAAAGGTGGTATTTACAAAGAGTAATTCAGGTTCATATTGCTCTATGATCTTACAACAGTCTTCTCCGTGTGCAACAATTTTAATGCTTTCAACTTCCTGGAAGCTTTTAACCAGGTTGTATAAGCCTAATCCAATAATATGTGATTGTTCGGCAATTAGTACTCTGGCCATTATTTACTGCTTCTATTCGACATTAAAATATCTTCCATCTCTTTAACCAATGGGTAAAGAACATTCTCTTCCAACTCGGCATGATCCAATAAATCACGTTCTAACCTGAATATGTCATATATCAAGTTATTATACAAACAGTTATTAACCGGTGGAGGAAGATACTTCAGTAAAATACTTTTCAGGTCAAATAACGTTTCTTCAATATTATTATGCTCCTCGTGATATTGCTTTATAAAGAATTCATCAGACGTGTCAATACCTTCAGAAGTTGGCTCGTTTACAAGCTGATTTAAACGTATAATATATGGAAATACATTTTTTTCCTCCTGCTCTATGTGTGCATTAAACTCCGTAATGTATTTTCTAAAGAAATTCAATAACAAATCAATATTTTTCTCATTAATATCAACTTGCTTTTCGAAGTTCTGTATCTGACGTTCAATTTCAGGAATGCGGTAATCAATATAGCAGCGATGGGCATTTTTGAGATAACGAATTATCCATTCTATAGGAAAAGTTTTAAACTTCTGCCAATCTAAAAATTCTTTATCATGAAATGAATTCGCGATGTGTAAGAAGAAGTCTACATTTACTTCGTGTCCATCGCAAACTTCTTTTACTGTTTTTTCTCGAAAGCCCAAAGGAATTTCAAAGCGCTGTATAACAGCCAGCAGTTGGATGTCGTGTTGAACAACATCCACCATTTTCATATCACCTGTAATATGCATATACAAATTGTTAGGCCACAAAAATAGTTTTTATTTGGAATTAATTAAAATAGCAAACAATATAAGATAACCATAAACGCAAAAAACCTCTTACTCATTTCTGAATAAGAGGTTTCTCTAAAAAAAAGGCGGCGACCTACTCTCCCACTTCTACGCAGTACCATCGGCGCTATCGGGCTTAACTTCTCTGTTCGGAATGGGAAGAGGTGGAACCC
>NZ_JAGUCN010000022.1 GCF_018271975.1 Carboxylicivirga mesophila | reverse complement strand
TACTTTTTCGCTTTCCCTCGTTTGAGAAGCGGCTGCAAAGGTAAAAACTTTTTGAGCTATTCTCCAAATGTTTTTTCAGGTTTTTTTGAAGAAAAAGATTCAAGACTTAAAACCTAATATGTAAGACTTAATTTCATCTTCTAAAACCCTCTCAATACCCCGCCGTATCTAACAACCCTTGTTGTTTTTTGCGGCTGCAAAGATAAAGGTTTTTATTTGCAATATCCAAAACTATTTTTGAAAAACTTTTAGCCTTTTTTTGAGTCAGGAAAGCTAAGATATCACCTCTTATCTGCCTTGTCAAGACTATGCCCTTTTTACCTTTCAATATGTTATTGATATATACCTGTAAGCCTTATCAATCCTGCTTTTCGCGACAACCGTTGTTCTCAAAAGCGGGTGCAAAATAACACAGGATTTTTTTATTATCCAAATGGAAAATCGAGAAAAAAGATAAACCCGTTGTGAGTTTGATGGCTTAGAGGCTGAATGGGTGGGTGTTGGAGAGAAGAAAAAATATAAAAAAAGCTCCCGAATGGGGAGCTTTGATTTTTTCAGTAGATAATAATTAGTGGTGATGCCCTTCACAACACTTGGCTTTGGGGTTAACGCATTCTCCATCCTTTAATTCTTCAACCTCAAACTCGAGTTTCTCAAAAGCTTTAACCAGATTTTCTTTAGTTGTCTTATCTTCACGGTATTTAACGGTGACCGTCTGGCCTTCAAAGTCAACTTTCAGATCTTTGACCCCTTTCTCGAAAGGCATATTCTTGGTAATCTTATTAACACAACTTTGGCAATCCATTTCCACTTTATAGGTTACCTCTGTCACTTTTTTCTGCTTATCGTCGGCATATGTGCTTACAACAAATAATGCCATCACAACTAATACTAATAGTTTTTTCATGATTCTATGATTTATAAAATTATTAATCTCTATCTATTGAAAAGCGGAGCCCGAAATAAAAACGGCGCCCCATGATTGGTCCCCATATAAGAGAGCTGTCAAAATAGTTGCCAAATGGGTCATCACCAGCAATTATCGGATTATCTTGCTTGAAATTTCCCAGGTTTTCAGCTCCGACATACACATTCCATTTACGAAAGTATTTTGTCACCTGTGCATTAACAACCTGATATGCATCAAAAGACTCCGGGCGTTGATATTCTGCAGGATTATCAGCTACTGAAGGCACACGCCCTTTACCATTGAACTGGGTAGTAAAATCAAATTGCCACTTTTTAAGGGGCGTTGAGTACGAGAGATTTATTAATCCTTTTGTACGACTTATCAACGGACGGTCCATTAACTCTCCACTGTAAGTAGCTTTAACATCATTCAAACGCCAAGCAGCCACCATATCCAAACCTCTTAGCAGTTCATACTTTCCTTCTATCTGGAAATTATTGGCATAGGATTTACCATCCAGGTTATAGAAATAAACCGCACTTGAGCTTTGATCCATATCGACAATCAGCTGATTTTGAAAATCCGTCCGATAATACTCTGCGTTTAACGTCAGCTCTCTTCCTCCAACCTTTATATACTGTGTAATATTTGCACCATAATTCCAGGCTTCTTCCTGATCTATATTATTGGCGATATTAATTTCACGAGCACTGGCCAGTAAATAGCTGTTTTCGGCTAAAACATTAGGTGTACGGTAGCCTTTACCTGCCGAGGCCCTCAAAATAGTATTAGGTAATAAATTGTATTTGATATGCAAACGAGGAGTCAGTAGCGTGCCAAATTCGTTATGAAAATCAGCACGTCCACCTGCAATCAACGTTAATTTGTCGGGCAACGAATAGGTGTACTGAAAATATGCACCGGGCACCAGCTCTTTTCTGCCCAACATTTGCACATCGGCTGGTGACGCAAAATTCATCATGAGCGTTTCATCGAATTCATCGGACTGAAAGCTAAACCCTGTATTAAATTTGTTATTATCATTACCGATGACTGACTGAAAAATCAGGTTGGCATAGAACGATTTTTGCTCAGCATCATATACTTTTCTTCCATAGAAAGAGTTTTGCTGGTGATAAGCATAGTTAGCCACCAGCGCCAAACTGCTTACCTCATCGTCAAAAACAAAGCCTGCTTTATAGAATCCTTCATATCGGCGGGTATCAATATTGATGCCATACAACTGGCCTGATGCTCCAATCTGCTGATCTTCGGGCTGCGTTCCATCAAAACCCATTTGACCACCCAAGCGATTCTCATCCAAAACCTTAATACCTATTTGAGATGTAAATCCGTTCTTATTATTGTAGTCCCATCGGTTTATAAAGTTCACTTGTTTCAACAAAGGCTCATCACGAAAGCCATCATTATTATCATCAGTTGATTTCTGATCTTCAGAATAATGTGCCAAAATAGCAGTCGTCCATTTGTCATTAATATGGATGGAACCATTCACATTACTTTCCCAACGACCAGTATGATTGGCATACACATTCAAAAAGAACTTTTCAGAATTGACCGGTTTTTTGTATTCGACATTTATTTGACCAGTTAATGACTCATATCCATTGACAACCGTTGATGTCCCTTTGGAGATCTGAATCGATTCCATCCAGGCACCTGGTATGTAGTTTAAGCCATATAAAGTTGCTAAGCCTCTGAAGTTGGGAATATTCTCGGTCATCATTTGCACATAGTTACCTGACAGACCGAGTAACTGAATTTGCTTGGCACCTGTTGCCGCATCGGAGTAGGACACATCAACTGATGCATTCGTTTCGAAACTCTCGCTCAAGTTACAGCAGGCAGCTTTACAGAGCTCAGCGCCCGTGATGTTCACCTTCGTCAGCGGATCGATACGCGACATGTGGGAGCCTGCTTTTTTGCCGGCAACCAATACCTCATCCAATTCATCGCTTTTAAGCACAACCTCCAAAGGTCGGTCATCGTTAACAATTAAAGTATCCGGTTTATACCCTATATAACTAATCACCAGCAGTCTATTACCCTTTGGTTGCTCAATTACGAACTCGCCATTAAAGTCAGTCACCGTACCAATTTGAGTATTGGCCCAGTACACATTGGCACCAACCAGCTCAAGGGTTTTATCCTTTTCGATGGCTTTAACAACGCCGGTAATCTCCTTTGTAGCCTGAGCATAAAGTGATAGTTTACAAACTACCAGCAGTAAAATAAAAAATATTCGATTCATTTTTAATTGGTTCATCGGGCCATTCGCACCAGATATGTGCAAAAGACCATGTTATTAGGTTGATAACACAGGTTAGCCAAATAGCGAGTACTCCAACAAAGTACCCATCTATTTAATTTCAAATACATGAACTGATGAATGAATCATAAAAGAAAAACGCAATTCATCTCCGGCGAAGGCTCGTCGGGTACTTTTTGAATTACGTTATAATGATTTTTTGCGGTTTTATGAGATACAACCTCTAATTCGGCATAAAACTTTTCATGAAACAAGACCTCAAGCGCTGCAGCTTCTAAGCGAATCTGGCCTATATTTGTTTTTGCCAGCAAGGAAGCTTTCTTAAAATCATGCTTGCAGTTCCCCTCGTCTGATGCGTGGTGATGAACATGCTGACCCGTTTCCTCCTGACATGTCATGCACTGATGATCGCAACTACAATCGCTGCAGGCATGGTCGTGCGAATGCATGGTAGTGATGATGCGCGTTATTGTTTCGTTTTCGTCACAACCATTACAATGATGCTGAAATATATGCACACCCAATACCGATGGCAAAACAGCCATTACCAGTAACAGGCTCAAAACCCTATATTTCATTGCATACTTCTTCATCGCATGCAAAACAACAAAATTTTGCAATGCCACCCAAAATTTTAACAACTGATTTACATCACTGACTAATCTTCACTTATGCCATCCCATCCACTGATGCGGGCTAAAATCCACCACATGGCATAAGCTTTACGATTGGCTGTAATATGCTGTGTGGTATGTTGCCCGAAGGCCACTTTGTTGTTGGGATAAACCTTGTTTTCAAAATAATCAATCCCCAGCTGATGCGAGTCCTGCCAATCATGATAAAAATAGCCCTCTTCAGCAGTGCTATTGTTGTATTTATAGGAATTTCCATCATCCCCGGCATCATCCCAATAATTATCATTCATACAGTGTGAATCAATACTGAAATAATCAAGGCATAAGAATTGATTCTGCTGACAATATTCATTAACAATGGCTGCCTGCGGAGCAGGGTCGCCCTCATCAAGGTTACCGCTATCACTTGCATGCCCGGTCATAAAAACAAAATACACCGGATTCTGGCGCTGTCCATCACCATTGCCTATTTTGGTTCCACCTACACCATACTCGTCAATCAACGTTTTCATTCCGGGCAGATAAACACCCTGCAAATCATGATTTCGAATACTGCACCAGGCCCACATCACGACGTTTATTTCTGCATTATCAGGATCATCCAGGTAATTGCGAGTGGTTTGAATAAATGCGGTCTCATCACGGCTCAAATCAGAAGCATCAACGCCGTCCTCAGCATAATATTCAATTACATAATCCTGGAGATCCAACTTCCCCTGCTCTGAGTTATCATTGAATTTTCCGTCTTTATCTACGTAAGACTTTGTAACCGCAAACAATGCATCATCACCTGTTTTATAATCCTGAAGACCAAACAGTCCGTATGTAACGTGCGTTCCGTGCGATGTATGCTGATAGGCAATGTGCAGATTGTTTCTGGCGATATCGATATATTTCTGTGGTATCGACCTTAACACTTCCTCCTTTGCAACCAGATAATCAGCTATAAATTTATCACCGGTCAACTCGTTTAATTCAAAATCTCCAACCACTTCATCCTGTTCCTCAATTCCTTCCTCCTGCTCATCAACAGGCTTACTACTTTCCTTTTCATTACAGCTAAATAGCGATACCGACATGCTAAATGCCAATAAATAGATACATGTTAGTTTCATAGTCATCAAGTTTGAGCAGGAAGATATTTAAGAATTTCGCATTAGTCAAGTTATTGGTGAAATTACCTGCATAAGTTCATTATTCATTTTTTCCATCTAATTTTGCCCTTGATGGCAACACTTTTCATATACAATCCGACTTGCGACATGGCTGTTGAAAACGGGACATTCAGTTATATGCCCCCGCAACAACTTGCTAAATTCGAAGCAGACATCAGCCCCTTAATGGCATTTTTAGGACAAGCCAACGACTTTGTGTTATCTGAAAGTGAAAGTTCCTTAGGTTTTGAACAATTCTGGAAAAAGCTAAAGGTGAACTTACCACAGTTCATCAATAAAGAGCATCTGCAAAGCATTGTCGTTGATCAGGTTTTCCCATGGGGATGGAGTCAACTTATCGGACATCGGTATGGAAGGCTATGCCAATCAGAATCACTGCAAATAAATGCTAGTCCGGACACTTTCAAGAACTTCTTTAGCAGACAAACCAGTGTAAACCTGGTCAATGAATTAAGCAGTCATACGCTACCTCACTTTATTGAATTACCAACACTTCCCAAAGTCGTTTCTGACATTGAGGACATCTATCAGCGGTTTCATCATTCCAGCCAGGGCATTGTGCTAAAAACCCTTTGGAGCTCCTCGGGACGCGGACTACTTTTTATCCGTAACCAACAACAGCTGCAAAGTGGCACTAAATGGGTCGAGGCGCAGATTAAAAAACATGGTTCATTAATACTGGAGCCTATCTACACAAAAATTCAGGATGCCTCTCTTCAGTTTAATGTATTGGCCAACGGCTCCATTGAGTTTTTGGACATTAACTTTTTTGATGCTAATAGTAGTGGACATTTTGACAAAGAATATTTCCATGTTCCTGACACTATAAAAAAATACCTTCCCAAAGACAAAAACTGGTTAAGGTTGATAGCCGACAAGATTATCCTGAGCCTGCAAGCATTGCATATTCCTGATTCCTACCAGGGTCCAATAGGTATTGATGCCATGTTTATTCTTAATGATGACCATGCAATCCGATTTTACCCCTTGGTAGAAGCGAATTTAAGATGCAACATGGGCTTAGTCAACCTGAACATTAAACACCTGCTACATCCAAAAGCATCGGGAAGCTGGCAAATATCACAGTTTAAACCAGGTGAAGCGGATGAATTCTACCACAGGCAACTTCAGGCTCACCCCATTGAAACAAGTGATGGTAAAATCACTAAAGGTTTTTTTCCGCTAACCCCTTTTCTTTCAAGCAGTCGATTTGCCGCCTGGGGCATCGTAAATTAAATTGCAATTAACATACAACTCATCAAGGGCATTTACTTTTGCTCCATGATGAAACGTGAACAGTTCGGCGCTAATTTCAAGTGGGGTGTTACTATCAGCGCCTTTCAAAATGAAGGTGCAGCCAGTGCCGATGGCAAGGGCCCATCAATATGGGACACATTTACCGAAAATATAGAGCAGATTAAAAACAACGACCGCATAGGAGAGGCAAGTCAATTCTACACGCGTTATGAAGATGACATAGCATTGGCCAGGCAGCTTGGGCTCAACACCTTTCGTTTTTCCATCAGCTGGTCACGCATTTTACCTTTTGGCATCGGAAAAATCAACCAATCTGGCATTGACTATTACAACCGCGTCATCGATTGCTGCCTTTCGAATGGATTAATGCCCTTTGTGACACTCTATCACTGGGATTTACCGCAGGCACTTGAAGATAAAGGTGGCTGGACGAATCGTGATATAGTGGAATGGTTCACCAATTATATTGAGATATGTGTGACAAACTTTGGCAAGCTCGTAACCAACTGGATAGTGATGAATGAACCCATGAGTTTTACCGGACTGGGTTATTTCATGGGTTACCACGCGCCTCAGCGAACGGGGATCAATACGTTTCTGAAAGCCGCTCATCATACTGTTTTATGCATGGCACTGGGTGGTGCCAAAATAAGGGAACTGCAACCTCATGCCAACATTGGTGTGGCCCTGTCATGTTCCTATATTCAACCAGTGAACCAATCACCAAAAAACAGGCGTGCCGCTAAACGCATTGAAGCTATGCTTAACCGGTTTTACCTGGAGCCACTTTTGGGCTTGGGTTACCCCTTCGATGTAATGCCGGCACTAAGTATTATCAAGTCCTTTTTTAAAGACGGTGATAAGCAGCGAATGGTTTTTGATTTTGATTTTATCGGTATCCAATATTATTTCAGAGTGGTAGCCAAACACAGCCTGACACCTCCAATTCTTTTTGCCAAAGAAATTGAACCAACCACCCGAAAAGCCAAACTGAACAGCATGGACCTGGATGTTTACCCCAAAGGACTCTACAAACTTTTAAAGTTTTACAGCCGCTATCCACAAATTAAGGAGCTACTGATTACTGAAAGTGGGGTGTGCTACCCTGATTACCTGGTAAGAGACCATGTTTATGATGTCAGACGTACCAGATATCATCAGAAAATGCTTAAACAAGTTTTAAAAGCGCAACGTAAAGGCATTAACATCAATGGATATTTTATATGGACCCTGGTTGATAACTTTGAATGGCGCGAAGGTTTTGAACCGCGCTTTGGCCTAGTACATGTTGATTTTGAAACGCAAAAGCGAACCATCAAACATTCTGGCAGGTGGCTTAATGCGTTCTTAAAATAAAAAACCGGCCTTACTCGTTAGTAAAGCCGGATTTTCAATAACCTAAACCCAAATCTATGAAAAAAATCTACTGATAGGGTTATTTCAATATGCGTGCCAAAAAACACCACAACGCACGCTTTAGATTTTTTTAATACATGCGTTAAAATACCTTTACTGTTTAGGTGATTACAAGCAATATTATTGACATCTAATAACCTATCTTTATCATTATTAGAAGAAAACAATTACTCCATTGGCAGATACCTGCACATTACTCCTGGGATGATGCGTAAACATCCATCCGCTTAAAAATCCCAGACCGGCCCCCAAAACTGTATCTGAAAGCCAATGTTTGTTTTTATACATACGCGCAAAAGCTACTGATACCGGAGCAACATACAGCCAGCGACTATAGGTCTCGGCATAAGGCGTAAAAGCTGCAAAGGCCAGCGACACATGCCCTGAAGGCATTGATTTATAAGCATCATTGCCATTGAATGGATCAAATTCAAATGCACCTTCGCCTACAAATGGCCTGGCACGACCAAGAGAAATTTTTATGATCTCAGTAGCTATAGCAGTAGTGGCAATCGCCTTTATGGCGTTCCAGGAAGTTGAACGCAGCTTTTCATCCTTAAAGACATATCCTGCGCCATAAGATAAGCCTACAGCCGGCACAATGAATAGCTTCTCACCAAACACATTTGCCACATCGGAAAGTGCATCACCTGCACCTCCCTGATTATTTTGCATCCATGTATTAAGTGGCTGATCCACTAAAAAAGCCAAGGCTACACACGAAGTGCCGATAACAGAAATACGGGTAACGTTTTTTCGGTAGTTTTTCAGTTGCAACTGATAATCCTGTGTTTTATCAGCGTACTGGGCATGCATGGCATAACAGACAAGTATACCAACCAATGCTAAAGTGAATTTTTTAATCATCAAACAAAGATAGCAATTGACCATAAAAGCCACCACTGTCAGCTTTGCATTAAACGATTGAATAGAAGAGGGAATATACTGAGTTTAACTTTGGTAGTTGACTCAGACAAATAAAATTGGGATGAAAAGCATCACTTATATGCCATTCATCCCAATAAATACATTTAGCTTTTCTTATAAAGCAACAATGCCGAATAGGTGGCCACTCCCTGATCAGAGTGTCCACTAAACTTAATATCTATCAAATTATCGGTTGTTATTGCTTCTTTAGTAATAAAGTCATTGATTTGCTCATCTAAAGACTTATCAAAATCATCCGTTCCGGTATATTGAAAATGCTTTGTTAGTACGTTACTCATAACACCTCTTTTTAAAATTCAACATCAATTTCCTACTCCTACGGCTGAGGGCTATTTAAGATACAAAAAGATTTTCAATTTTTGACGAAATAACCAATTGCTTACTGCTGCAGCTCCATCCAGTTTATGAATGCACTAAATTGCGATTGGTTATCGCTTAACCACAGCAAAACTTCTGTACTATATTTGGCATTGCAAATAAAGTAAGCATACGACTGCGCATGGCCAGCAACATATAACTGCTTGAAAAAATCGACATATTGAATATCAAAAAAATCCATCTCCCCTGTTTGCTCCTCATTCAGCATAGAAAACAGCGCCAATGTTTGATTTATTAGGGTATAAGGTTCATCAGGATTATTAACTACTACTTCCCTGGCAATGGCATTTAATTTTGATTCAGCCACCTTTAAACCCGATACTCTTGCATGCTTACTCACCGGAGCTGCGAAAGCTGGCTTTTGAACCATGGCCACATGCCATCTCACCTGCAGATCATCAAGTAATACCACTTTATTCTGCTCATCAACTTCAATCAATAAACAGTAATACAATGGCAACATACTTTTCAGCACTTCACCACGATACTTCATAATGGATGACAGAAGCAGATGACTGGGAATATGATTGTTATTTAATCGTAATGCTTTTAATAGTGCGTCTTCTGCCTTTTCACCTTCATTGATACGCTGGTAACTTTCTGCTATGTTATAATAAAGCAAATACTCATCCGGGTACTTCTTAAGTGCCTTGTTATACTCTCTGATGGCGCCTTTGGCATTACCTTTATTATTAAGCACCGCGCAATATATTAAAAGGGCATCCAGCCAATAATCACTTTTCTCGCCTAACACATTTCGACTATAAAACAGGGCCTCGTCATAATCCTTAATCGCCAAATAAGTATATGCCAACTCATAATGAGCTTCTACGCATTTCTTATCAAAAGCGATTGCCTGCTTATATTTATTGATGGCATCCTGATACAATTCATGTCCGAATAATGCCTGTCCCTGCCTGATAAATTTTTCAGGTTCGCTCTGCTGAGCCTTTACAGAGAAAAAGCCCATCATCAGCACCAATACTATATATCTCATGCTGTAATGATAGACTTTTATTTGTTATCCATCAAACTTTTTCAACCTGCGGCAACTCTTTAACGCTTGTTAACTTAATGGCCCACTCAACTTCTAATTGACATGGATGGTTTTTAAAACAGCTTCAACCTCGCGCATAAAAATACCCTTTTTAGGTTTGGCTGGTGCATAAACATACCCGCTAATCATCAGTAGTTGGTTGTTTTCGGTATCCTTATAGAAATAATCAACAAAAGGGCCTCCCATAAAATCGCCTTGCACTTTCCATAGGCCACGAAGCTCTATCCACTGCCGGTTGGCAAACTTCGCTTTATTAACTGATACCGGAAACTGCTCTTCAGTAGTCATAAACGATCCCCGGTTCTCTCCAGGCACCTGTTTGCGCAATAAATTATTCCGGAAGCGCAATAAGCTTTGGGCATTGATTTCTCCCAAAGAGTCTAAGGGGCATTGATAAACAAAAATTCCCAGTTGACTCCCCAGTCGCTGAGCATCGAGCCAGCTAAACTGTCCTTTGTTTTTCTTGAGTTTAAAACCCTTGGGAAAATAAATGGTGAACGGGTAGTTGGACTGTATATGCGATACGGCTTCTGGTTGATAAAGATTGATGTATGAATCGGCCATTGACTGAATATCTCCACCATAAAAGAACCCTTTCATGGTTGGCCATTTTTGCTCAAGCAGCGACTCCAAATCGCCTGCCGACCGAACAATCACCTCAGCCACATATTGGTTAATGGCCCATTCATGCTTGCGATACTCCACCCTATTGACAACTTCTTGCGGGCGAACTGATACTAACATGATATTACGATACGTTCGGAAGTGCCGCTTAAACTGTTCATAATTAATGCGCGTTTTTTTGAACATGGTTTCTTCTTGCGGCAAAGCAGGAAACTCGTCCTTTAAAATGGCTTTTAGATATTGTCCTTCATCAGCCTCCCAATACTTATCTTCTACCACCACCAACAATTCGCCAGGCGAGCCAATGGCACGAGTTTTAAATGTCGTTGGCTCATCGGCACAAGCAGCAACAATAATAATCGACACCACTACGGTAATAGCCAATAACCAAATACGATTGCTAATATTATTCATATAGTTTTTCATACCATTGGGGTTTTGAGTTAATATAAATGAGGTCAGTATCAGAAGCTTTCTGATAAAGCTAGGGTTGTCATTAATAAAGTAAGGTTGCAGAAGGAAAACGACACCGGCTAAGCTTTTATAATCGCTTAATCTTTAGGCACGGATGAAACAATTTTTCTTAGCCCAACCAGTGTCGATTCTATATATAGATTGGTTTGAAGAGTTATTGTAAAACAAAGTTGACAGGAATGGTGTAGGCTACGCGAACCGCTTTATCTCGCTGTCTGCCTGGTGTCCATTGAGGCATATTATTAACCACGCGCAAGGCTTCGGCTGATAAATTGGCATCAGGGCTACGAGCCACCTTTGCTTCAACCACCTCGCCCTTTTCATTTACTACAAACGAGATGAAGACCTTTCCGGTAATGCCAGTCTCCACACAAATCACCGGATACTTTATACTTGTCGCTATATATTTCAGTAAAGCAGCCTGGCCACCCGGAAATTCAGGCATGTGTTCCACCACGTAAAAAGTAGATGGTTCGGCATCGGGTTCAGGAGCAACCTCAGGAATTTCAAAAGGCTCCCCGGTATCTTCACCAATAATAACCGGATCACAATCGGGCCCATCAAAAGTGTCATCAACCAGTATTAAATCCGTAAGAATTTTTGGCTTTGGTAATTCTTTTTTAGGCTCTTCAGGATGCGTTATCGGTATAATATCCTGTACCTCAAAAGGATCATCTTCAATAGTTTGATATGGTACTGAAGCGGTGGTTCCCCATTCAAAGGCGGCCAAGGATGCCCCCAATGCAACAATTAAACCAACCTGAAAAAAGATACCTCTCTTATTCTCTAAATCTGCGTGTCTGTATTTTTTTGCTTTCATGACGATGTAGTTTTGTGAGGTTACTAATGTTAGTTGTCTGATTAGTTTCAAGCAGCATTCCATTAATTGTATTGCCGCGAATAAAAATCTTCACCAAACCCCCTAACAGCTCTTTTACAGAACTTTACAAGTCTCAATTTTTCACTTATTGAATTAAATGCCAGCCAACCAAACTTTATTCAAATCGCCCGGCCGGGCGATATCGCCCATGTCTTATCCGCAAAATCGCACAATAAAGCCGATGGGTTCACCTTTTGTCTTTCGATTCGAATATTGCAGGGTCGTTGTGAACTCATCGGCTTTTATTCTGAAAAATTATTGAGAACGTTTTCTCAACTTTAAAAAGGGTCTTCATTAAATTATTTCGTCATACACAATACTTTTTACATAAGTTAAACATCACTGCTATTGCAGCTTAAATACCACAGGAACAGAGTATGATACTTTAACGGGTCGTCCACGCTGCTTGCCCGGCTTCCATTTGGGTAATGACTGAACAACACGTATAGCTTCACGCTCCAGATTGGGATCGACGCCACGATAGGCTTTCACATTGGTGACCTCCCCTTTTTCATTAATGACGAATGAAACACTTACCCTTCCCTGTACGCCATTCTCCTGGCAAATGACCGGATATTTCACATGTGAGGTAATGTACTTGATTAAGGCCGCATCGCCCCCCGGGAACTCGGGCATCTGCTCAACAATTATAAAGATCTGGTCATCGGTATCTTCCTCTTCCATGTTTAGTTCTGATAAGTCAACTTCGAAATCTTCATCAACGTCAACATCATCAATTTCCAGCTCTTCATCCAGTTCAACATCATTATCCACTATCTGAATAATATCTGTTGCACGGGGTGGTGGAGGCGGTGGCGGAGGTTTTACCTCTTCCTGTCGGGTTATTGGTGGAGCTTCTTCTTCCAGTACCTCCTCATCCACCCATGCCAGGGCATCAGATGTGGCATCCATACTACTCCACTCAAAAGCCACTAATATGGCTCCCAAGGTAATGATCAGTCCTATTTGGAAAAACAGAGACCGCTTGCGCTCCAGGTCGGCTTTTTTACTTTTCTTTACTTCCATAGGCTACGGATTTTTAAAAGTTATACATCATCATTGGTCGCATTGCTACTATCAGCGCAATTAACCAATGGGGTATTCATCTATTGCCAAGTAGCATACCAAACCTTGCTTTTAAGCCATCAACTCACGCCACAACAAGTGTCAACTTACTAAATTTATGACAGTTAAACCCTAAAGCAAATACACTGAGTTAGCCTTAACACCAGATTCCATTGTGCATTAATGCCGCCCAGCTGGGCGAAAACAGACTGACTACTTAGGCGAATGAGAATTAAAAGAGTAATTTTGCAGACAACACAGACAACAAGCGAACAACAAACTGACTTACAATGAAATCAAGCAAAGTCTCATCTTCACACAAACTGCTGCTTAATGAAGCTCTAAACATGTTTGTTAAGAACATGGACACTGCGTTTTTTAAACTGGTGGTAGTTGATGAGCAAGGCCATATTATGCAGCTACATGGCAACTTGTCCTTTCCAAAGAAGTTTACCCTTGCCACAGGGCAAAACTGGATGATGCTTGAAGAACGTATTCAATGGGAAGCCACCAAACATCAGGGTATAGTTCGTTTGGGTAACTCTGTTTACAACCTCATCAAGTATGAGGAAGAAGACACAGTGCAACTGCCTTACAAGGTGTTTCTTATTTCATCGATCGATATTGATTTTCCATGGCTAAAACTGGCTACCTCAGTAATCAACACTAATATTGGGGCCTTACTAAAAGGAGCTGACCTGCAAAAGCAGATGGATGATACCCATCAGTTTACCTTTGCGATGATGAATGCCTTAAAAGTAGGGATTATATCGGTCAGCACTACTGGTGAGATACGATACGCCAATAATCAGGCCTGTCAATGGATCAATATTCGCAGGCGCGATTTGCTGAAAATCCCCATTAAAAACCTCATCCCGAACTGGAAAAATATTTATCAGCTGGTGAGTTCAGGCGAAAAGTTCCTCAATGAAGAAATCGCCATTACCACACCCGACCGCAAAGCCAAATTTAACGTTACAGTTACACCCATTCTCAACCAGGAGCAGGTAAGCCTGATTGGGATGGTTATTGCTATACGCGAATTGGAAAATGTGTATCACCTGGTGAATAAATACACCGGTATGCAGGCGCGCTTTACCTTTAAAGATATTATTGCCAAAAGCCAAAAGATGCGCAAACTGGTGGACTTTGCTAAAAATATTTCTGACAGCCCATCAACTATATTGATAGAAGCCGAGAGTGGAACGGGCAAGGAAGTATTTGCGCAAAGCATACATAACGCCAGCTGCAGACACGACAAAGGATTTGTCGCCATTAACTGCGCGGCCATCAGCGACAACCTGATTGAAAGCGAATTATTCGGATACGATGACGGGGCCTTCACCGGTGCTAAAAAAGGTGGTCATCCTGGCAAATTTGAACTGGCCAATGGCGGTACATTATTCCTGGATGAAGTAGGCGACATGAAACCTGAAGTACAGGTTAAGCTGTTACGCGCCATACAGGAAGGTGCTATTACACGTGTAGGGGGAGAAAAAACCATTCCCGTTGATGTGCGCATTATTGCTGCCACCAACAAGAATCTGAAAGAAGAAGTTGAAAAGGGTCATTTTCGATTAGATTTATTCTACAGACTCAGCGTTATTCCTTTAAAGATACCGGCATTAAGAGAGCGAATGGAAGATCTGCCATCACTTATCCGCTTCTTCCTGAATAAAAAATCAGTACGCCTGCAAAAACAAGTGCCACAAATTCGCTACTCTACTTTACAACAATTTCTGGATTACGACTGGCCTGGCAATATCCGCGAATTGGAAAATGCCATTGAACAATATGTTATTTTGGATGGTGATATTTCTTTCGAAAACCTGAAGAAAGAGCTTGAAAGTCCGCAGCCCGTTGTGCAAGCCACAAACACTCCTCAGACCAATGACAGCGACATATCGCTTAAGCTGACCACCGTAAAAGAAATGGAACGCGAGCTCATTTTAAAAACCATCAGGCACTTCAACAATAACATGACACACGCTGCCAATTCCTTAGGAGTAAGCAGAAATACCTTATACCTCAAGATTAAAAAGTACAAACTGCCGATTACTTAATGCAAGTGTACTATTTTATTACACTGTACTATTTTATTACATTTTTCAATTGCAAGTGTGTATTTTTAGTACACTGAATTTGCTGTATCCCCACTATAATTAAAGATGAATTTCTTTATTGCCTGAAATACTTACTATTAAGTCTTTTGGCACACCCTTGGCTCTTATGCTATCAAACAAAATGACCATGGAAGCAACAATTTCTCACAAGATTCTGATATGCCTCGGCAGCTCATGTCATTCCAGGGGCAATGCCGAGAACCTAAAAATCATACAGGATTTCGTGAAAGAGCGAAAAATTGATTCTCAAATTGATTTTAGAGGACACCTGTGTCATGAGATGTGCAATAGGGGCCCAGTTATTGAACTTGATGAAGTTGTTTTTGAAGAAGTCACCCCAAGCAACCTGCCCACTATTTTATCCAACCATTTTGATAAGGCCGCATGCATTTAAAACCCATATACACCGAAACAAACGACTGCAAGGATTGCTATAAATGCATTCGCGAGTGCCCAACCAAAGCCATTAAGGTTAGCGACAACCGGGCTTCGGTGGTTGATTCCTTATGCATCTATTGCGGGCATTGTGTGGCCATTTGTCCGACCGGTGCAAAAAAAGTAAGAGATGGAATTTCCAGGGCAAAATTGCTACTCAAAGAAAAAAAAGAAGTATATGTATCACTGGCACCATCATATGTAGCTGAATACGGCACAGACTCACAACACATCCTGAATAAACTTAACGCTTTGGGATTTACAGGTGTTTCTGAAACTGCTATTGGAGCTCAGGAAGTATCCAGACAAGTAGCTAATTACCTGAATGTGCGACAATCAGGTGTATATATTTCATCGGCTTGCCCGGTGGTGGTTGAGCTCATCCGCAAATACTATCCTCAACACACTATGGCCATTACACCCTACATGTCGCCCATGCTGACACATGCACGCATGCTACGACAGTGGTATGGTCAGGAAATAGGTGTGGTATTCATTGGTCCGTGCATTGGCAAGAAATCGGAGGCCGATTATTCCGATCTAGTGGATGTATCCTTGACCTTTCAGGAGCTGAATGACTGGATCGAATCAGAAAAAATCAATACACAAACAGATAAACAAATATCCTTTAGCCCTTACCAGGCTCATGAAGGTGTCATTTACCCGTTGGATGGTGGCATGGTAGAAACAATCAAACGTGAGAATAAAAATGATGAAAGCACCTTCATGAGCTTTACTGGTCAGAACATGGTACGGAATGCACTGGACAATCTGGATGAACTGGGGCACGACAAACCTCTGTTTTTGGAGTTGCTAGCCTGCGAAACGGGCTGCCTTAACGGTCCGGGCATGAGCGCTAAATCAGCTATTGCCAGTAAATACCTGCAGGTACGCAACAGTTTTTGCCAGCGTCAGACCTGTGGCGATACGGAGAGAAAAGAAGAGCAGGCTGTGAATATTGAACGTGACTTTTTCAATATAGAAACGGTTGAGAAAGAACTTTTCAGGGCAGAACAAATAAAAGAAGCCTTGCATAGCATTGGCAAAAACAGCGTGGCTGACGAGCTCAACTGCAGCGGTTGCGGTTACGATACTTGTCGTGATTTTGCTCATGCACTGTTAAGTGGCAATGCCGAAACAGCCATGTGCGTATCATACATGCGTATGGTAGCCCATCATAAAGCAACTATTCTGCTTCAAAAAATTCCATCGGGGGTAGTCATAGTGGATGAAAACTGCAAAGTGGTGGAGATGAATGCCAGTTTTGCTCGTTTAATGGGCAACGAAACAGAGTTATGCTACGAGGCCAATCCAGGTATGAGAGGAGCTGACCTAAGTAAACTAAGTGCTTTTGCCAAGCTGTTTAAAACGGCACTTCTAACAGGTAAGGAATACTATGAGCTGCCTGTACAAGAAAACAACCGCAACCTGCAGCTATCGGTATTTAATATCCAAAAACATAAACTGGTAACCGGTATTATCCAAAGTGCCCAACAACCACAATTCAGAAAAGACATTGTTGAGAAAAGAACTAAAGAGGTAATTAAAAAGAACATGGAGACCGTTCAGAAAATTGCCTTTTTACTGGGCGAAAATGCCTCTTACACCGACTCGCTTTTGAATTCCATTTTAGATGCCCAAAACAACGAGCATGCATAACCGGTGTTTTTACATAGAAGCTGAATTGTGCCAGGAGACCAAAGCCTTACAAAACGTTTGCGGTGATTCATGTGAGTCGCGCAAGCTAAAAGAGGAAGACAGGTTGATCACGGTATTGTCTGACGGATTGGGATCGGGCGTAAAAGCCAATATACTGGCCACCATGACCACCAGCATGGCCCTGCAATTTACTGCCAAGAACGATCCGTTGGAGCACACCTCCGACTTTATAATGAATACGCTACCGGTAGATTCGAAGCGCCAGATAAGTTATTCTACCTTTAGCATCCTGGATATTAACTGCTTTGGCGATGCCAATATTGTAGAATACGATAATCCGCCCATACTGATTTATCGCAACGGTGACTTTATCGATCTTAAGCCAACCGCTAAAAGAGTGCAGCGCCCCGAGGGTCAGTCGGCCGAGGTTTTGTATTCGAGCCTTAAATTACTGAAGGAAGATCGCATTATTATGGTGTCGGACGGCATCACACAATCGGGCATGGGCAATGCTAGCACCCCTTTTGGCTGGGGCACAGATGGATTAAAACAATTCATCAAACAAAATATAAAAAGTTGCCCTGATTTGTCGGCCCGCCAGCTGGCTCGTAAAATAATGCAACGTGCCAAAGCCAATGATGCCAATAGCTTTAAAGATGATGCCACCTGCCAGGTCATTTACTGTCGCGAGCCGCGTAAACTGGTACTGGCATCGGGACCTCCATACTATAAAAATTGTGATGCCTTGCTGGCTGAACGCATTGATAACTTCAGAGGTAAGAAGATTATATGCGGAGGCACCACCTCCAAAATTATTTCGCGCGAACTAAAACGTGAAATACGTATCGAACTCAATAATTACAACCCCGAACTGCCGCCAATTGCCGAGATGGAAGGCATTGACCTGATCACAGAGGGCATCCTGACACTGGGAAAAGTATCATCCATACTGGAGCAATTAAACAGTCATTCGGTCAATGGCGACGGACCGGCTGAAAGAATGGTCAAGCTCTTTCTTGACAGCGATTCAATACTCATACTGGCGGGCACACAAATCAATAATGCCCATCAGGATCCCAATCTGCCCGTTGAATTGGAGATACGACGCAACATCATTAAAAAGATAGCGGCCATACTGGAAGATAAGTTTTTAAAAACATTGGAAATAGAATACCTATAAGCAACAATCAATTATGCTGACAACACCAAAATACAAAGTTCAGATATGCTGTGGCACCATGTGCTACATAATGGGTGGTGCCGAGCTGCACTTGCTTATTGAAGCACTGCCTGCCCAATTAAAAGACAAAGTCAGCATCGAAGGTATTCCTTGCTTTGGCAAATGTGACACCAATGAGAAACTACACCCCTGCGTACTGATCAATGGTGCAGAACTAAACAACGCAAGCACACAAAAAATCATAAAACAACTACTAACACTCGATAATAATGACCTATTATAACAATGCTGTTATAACAAAACGGGAGCTACTGGTGCGCCTGATTAAGCTGTTGAACAATGACACCCTGCTGGATGAGATTGATCGGATTCCGCTGCAGATGCGGCCACGCACCAACTCACCCATCCGCTGCTGCGTGCATAAAGACAGGGCTGTACTCAAGTACAAGATTATGGCGCTGCTGGGTTTTAACATTGCCGATGAGGAGGATGAGCTAACGCCACTACGTGAGTATGCCGAACAGGCATTGAAAGGCTATACACAGAACGGTAATTTCCTGACAGTTGTGGATGAAGCATGCAGCTCGTGCGTACAGGTCAACTACACAGTGAGTAACTTGTGCCAAGGGTGTGAAGGACGCCCTTGCCAGGTCAACTGCCCTAAAGATGCCATTATGGTGATTAACGGCAAAGCTAATATTGATCATCAGAAGTGTGTTAATTGCGGCATTTGCCAAAAAGCATGTCCCTTTCACGCCATCGCATACTTGCCGGTCCCTTGCGAAGAATCGTGCCCGGTAAAAGCCATTCGCAAGAATGCAGATGGCATTGAGGAGATTAACTTTGATAAATGCATCCATTGCGGCAAATGTATGACGGCCTGCCCTTTTGGTGCCATCTCAGAGAAATCACAGATTCTTAATCTTTTTTATAATATCAAGCATCAAAAAGAGAAAACGGTAGCCATGGTGGCACCTGCCATACTGAGCCAGTTTAAAGCCAGTGCTAAACAAATATTAAGCAGTATAGAGTCAATTGGCTTTGATGCAGTGATTGAAGTAGCCGAAGGGGCTAACATGACAACCGACCACGAGACCAGCGAACTACTGGAACGCCTGGAGGAAGGGGCTCCCTTTATGACCACCTCATGCTGCCCGTCATATGTACAGTTTTCTGAAAAGCATGCACCGGAATTGAAACCATTCATCAGTCACACGCCATCACCAATGGCATATACTGCCCAGTTAGCTAAAGAACGCTATCCCGAGCATAAAGCAGTATTTATTGGGCCTTGTTTGGCAAAACGTTCCGAAGCCTATCAGCATCCGAATATCGACTATGTGATTACCACCGAAGAGCTGGGCGCCCTGTTTGCCGCGTTGAAAATTGATCTGGAAACAGTAAGTCCCAACGCTGGTATATCTGATAATGTGCGCCCCGAAAGTCGTGGCTATGCCGCCTCGGGTGGGGTAACCAATGCCATTCGGTCGGTATTGTCAGCCGGCCTACAAATCAGTACCGAACTGATAGACGGCATCGACAAAAAAAGTATTCGCCTGCTGAAAGCGCTGCCAGCTAAAAAACAACATACCACGGCTTTTTACGAGGTAATGGCCTGCGATGGCGGGTGTATCAATGGCCCGGTGAACGTATCGCCTCTAAAAGTGAGCCAGACAAAACTTAAAAATGCTATCAGGGAAATTGAACCCGCTGAAGCGCTTAACGAGTAATTGCACATAAGCGAATGGCCGCTGCTAACGAGCAGTCACACACCCATTCGGTTATTTTTTATACATTCCTTTTGGTTATTTAAACCCATCCGGTCTCCACATGCCGGGTGGGTTTAATGCATTATAGAAATTTGGGTTATTCTATGGCTTAATCACTCACAGGATCATTATTCCCCATAAACTGCAATAACCAAACAAATATACTTGCCCCTATAGGCTTTTCTACAAAATGTGCATTAACCCAGCCTTAACGTCACATGTACATAACAACTCAGTACCAGCCTGCCATTTGCATAACAGCTACCAACACAACAGTAGTAATCGCCGCCACACCTATAGACAAGCTACTGACAGCCCCTTCGGTTTCACCCAGTTCAATGGCTTTAGAGGTGCCAATGGCGTGGGCCGATGTACCTAGGGCCAAGCCCCTGGCCACAGGGTGTGTAATGCGTAACAAGCGAAAGAACACGCCTGCCACCGAAGCGCCTATTAGTCCGGTCAGGATGATGGACACTACCGTAATCCCTTCCATCCCGCTTATATCGTTACTCACGGCAATACCAATGGGCGTTGTTATGGAATGTGGCAGCAGGGAGCGCTCCAGCATGTTATTGAGGCCAAACACACGCCCCAAAAGCAACACCGAAACAAGAGAGGCCAACACGCCGCTGACAATACCACTGATAATAGCCAGCTTATATTTCACCAACAGCCTGCGCTGGCGATACAAGGGTAAGGCCAGCACTACCGTCACGGGTCCCAGGAAATCGTGAATAATCCCGGCTCCCTGCATGTATTGCTCGTAGGGTATTTGCGCCAGCTTCAACAGCAGCACAATCACAAATACACTTATAAGCAATGGGTTGATCCAGTTCTTACGAAAATGGTTACGCAATGCCATACCGCCGTAAAACAAGCCTACGGTAAGCAATATGCCAAACAGGTGATTATTGGATAATGCCTCAATCATTGTTCTTCTTTTTAATAATAACCTGGCTTACCAGTGCCGAAACCACTATTACAAACAGGGTAGATAGCACAATAGTACCAATAACCGCTGCCAGGTGGCCGTCAATAAACTGGTAAGCCACCATTACACTCACCCCGGCAGGAATAAAAAAGAATGGCATCTTCTCAAGAAAGAAGTTGGCCGTCTCGGCAATATGCACCTCTTTTACAACTCCGGTCAGTAAAAGGACAAGCAAGATAAGCATGCCCACAATACTGCCGGGTAAGGGCAATGACAAGCCTTTACTAAGAAGTTCGCCCGCAAAATTGATTGATAGTATAATGGCTAATTGCCTAAAGATTTTCATGTTCCCTTGTTTTATGAAGCTGACAAAGGTAAGGGATTAGCGTGGAAATATGGTGTTCGTTACACTTTAGACACAAGCATTAAGATTGATTTACAATCCTTGGATTAACCGCAGAGAACACAGAGAGCGCCATGAACACAGAGCATTCATGAACATGCTCTGTTTACTCCTCTAACTCTGCGGTGGAGAATATAGGCATTACTCATCCAGCCCTATCCCCTTCACTATCTCAATGTTGAACTTTTTGATTTTTCGCTTGAGAGCATCACGACTAATACCGAGCAGGGTTGCTGCCTTTGTCTGATTAAACTCAGTCTGTTTCAGGGCGGCCTCAATCAGCTGCTGTTCGTGCTCATCAATATTAAGCGTACCGTTGGTCAAGGCTGGCTTAGCTGCTGTATCTTCACCCCTTAAGGGAAAATCTTCGGGTTGCAGGGTGTCGCTATCGGCTAAAATCATGGCCCGCTCCACCATATTACGTAACTCGCGCACATTGCCCGGAAAGTGATAACGCTGCAGCTTAGTGACCAAAGCTGGTGTAATACCAGGTACGCTTTTACGCTTGCGCTTGGCAATGTCCTTTACAAAATGTTTCAACAGGGGCAGCACGTCTTCGGGGCGCTCGCGCAAAGGCGGTATATTTATTTCAATGGTGTTAATCCGGTGAAACAAGTCAATTCTGAATTGCTTTTCGTCGATTAGTTCCTCTATATTTTTATTGGTGGCCGAGATGATACGCACATCCACCGGTATCTCCTTGTTGCTGCCTACCCGCTTAATCCGGTTCTCCTCGATGGCCCGCAGCAGTTTGGCCTGCAAAGCATAGGGCATGTCGGCAATTTCATCAAGAAACAGAGTACCCTTATTAGCCAGTTCAAAATAGCCCTTCTTCTCATCGCGAGCATCGGTAAAAGCACCTTTTACATGGCCAAAAAACTCACTCTCCAGCAAAGTCTCAGGTATGGCCGAACTATTAACCGGAGCAAATACCTGCTTCTTACGCGGACTGCCAAAGTGAATGATGCGTGAGATGATTTCCTTACCGGTACCGTTCTCGCCTGTCACCAGCACATTTACATCGCCATCTTCGGCCGCCTTGAGGGCCATCTGCAGTACCTTCTTAATCTGCGGGCTATCGCCAACAAAATCCTTTTCAATCATACCCTCCAGCTCTTTCGACACAAGTGCACCACGGTTTTCCGCTGCTTCGAGCTTCGACTGCATCAGCAGAAACTTCTCTGTACGCTCAATGGCCAGCTGTATATCCATAATCTGAAAAGGCTTGCGTATAAAATCAGATGCTCCCTGTCGCATGGCCTGTATCACCATATCCATATCACCATAACCGCTAATCATGATAATCTCCAGGTTGGGGTACTCTTGCTTTACTTTCTTCAAAATGTCCAGCCCGTTCATGCCCGGCAGCATCACATCCAGAATAAGCACCCCTGGCCGCTCCTTTTCCAATACAGCAAAGCCCTCATTGGGTGTATTAGCCGTAAAGACATTGAATTTGCGCTTCTCTAGGTGGTATTTCAGTTTCTCGGTTATACGAGATTCATCGTCTAGTATGAGTACTTTCAGCTCGTTCATTTAATTCTGTTTCTATAAATTATCGGCCAGTGGTAAAATCACCACCATGGCGGTTCCTTTGCCCGGTTCACTTTCAACTTCAATGCGCCCACGCATTTCTTTAATCAAACTGTAGGAGATGGATAGGCCAAGTCCGGTGCCTTTCCCCAACTGCTTGCTTGTTACAAAAGGCAGGAATATATCTGTTTTACGGTTATGCGAGATACCCACACCGTTATCCCGGATGCACAAATACACATTTTCATTCTCATAGTAGGTTTCAATGCCCACCTGCATTTTGAGTTCAGGCTCCTGCTGCTTACGTTCCTCCACAGCATCCTTGGCATTCGACAGCAAATTGTGTATCACTTGCTCCAGTTTGTGTGGATTACCCAACACGCAAGGCAGATCACCCGAGAGTTTTGTTGTGAGACTAATATGATGATTGGCATACTGGCTACCTATCATGGAGGTGGCTGCCCGCACACACTCACTCACATCAAACTCCTCCTCCACTTCGTCTTTCTGCCCACTGCTAAATATCCGGATATGATCCACAATTTGCCTCACCCGCACAATATCCTCGAATATTTCATTCACCGATTTATTGAGGAATGCTTTATCTGCCTGTTCCTCCATCAGCTCGTACTTAATGCTCTCGGCCGACAGAGAAATGTTCTGCACCGGCTGGTTAATTTCATGTGCAATACCGGCTGCCAGCTCACCCAATGAGGTCAAGCTGCTTTGGTGCATAATAATTTGCTGCTGCTCTTCTTGTTTTTTCAGGGCTTCGGCAATACGCTGCTCCAGGTTTTTATTCTCCTGCCCTTTAAGGTAGTAGCGATAATAGATAATAAACACCAAAATGGAAGTAATGATGATGGTAAACCCAAATGACAGACGCCACTTTATGAGGTTCTCTTTTTCAAGTTCGAGCAGGTAATTTTTGTTTTTGGTTTGTAGTATCTCATTCTCACGCTGCTTCTCTTCCAGGGCCTGCAGAGCCAGTGCATCCACAAAGTTGGTGATGTTCTCTTCCATCACCATGGCTTCCGACAGATCGGAATGCAAAATCCGGTACTCATAGGCCTTCTGGTAATTACCAAGCGCTTCGTACGCTTCCGACAATACGAGGTAGTTATCGCGCAGCAAGTCATTGGCATCCGCCACCTTAGCCAGCTTCACACTCTTATTGTAGCTATTAATGGCTTTTCGATAATTTTCTCTTTGGGCCTCAATCATACCAATACGCATCAGACTCATGGCTGCTTCCCAATGGCCATTTTGCTCAATCTGCATCTTCAGCGCGTCCTGGTAATACTCATGCGCCTGCTCCAAATCGCCTTTAAAAAAATAGGCATTGGCTATGTTGCTCAGCAGTATGGACACATTCTGCCGGTCGCCCCTTTCTTCCAGCATCTGCTGCATGCGGGTAAAATAAATCAGGGCTGTATCATATTCTTTCTGGTAAAACCATATCTGGCCAATCTGATCCAACAGGCGAATCACCTCACTTTTAGCGTCGTCGCCCTCCTCCTCTTCTACCATCTCCAGTGCCTTTTCATAATAAGCCAATGCCTGCGAATAGTCAGCTATATTTTTGTACACATCGGCCATATTCTTATAGGTCTCGGCAATTTTTTTCCAATTCTTTTCTGTGATATAAAGATTGAGCGAGCGCTTGTAGTTCTTCAATGCTTTTTCGGACTGACTCAAGCGAAAATAGGTAGACGAAAGGGTGGACATACTCTGGTTATCACCGATGAGCCTATACTCTAGCAGTGACTTCCGATACGACTCCAGCAAGCGCTCATAGTCGTTGGTAAAATAATAGCCCATTCCCAGGTTATTATAAGCTTCTGCTTTCCCCCGCTTATCATCAATACGGCTAGCAACCTGCAAGGCCTGCTCGGCATACTTAATTGCGCGCTGTGGGTCACTGTAGATATGTGATTTTGATAGTTTATTGTAAATCTGCACCTGCTCTTTAGTAGAGGCATTCTGTAGCTTTTTCAGCAAAGCTTCATTGCTATCATCCTGAGCGTTTATACCAGGCCAATGACACAAAGCGAGTACCAAACAAAGTAACGGAAACAGGTATTTAGAGATTGTTGGCTGACGCATGGGTTTTATGGAATCGTTTGTTGTTTAAAAATAGAAAAGTTTTTATTAACACTACTGCCAACGGTCTACTTCTTTAAAAAAGCCGACTTATGTGCTTGTAATAGTGGCACATAGGAGCAATCATTCACATCTGTTAACACAGCGATTTTTATCATGTTTTTTTGCCGCATAAAGTCATTGTTTATCAGTGGTTCAGCGCATTATTTTTGTCCCGATTTTATCAATGCAATATTAAGGGAACACTATGAAAAAATTAGTTTTGATGGCTCTATTTGCTGTCATTGCGACACAGGTTGACGCCCAAAATAACCTAAGCGTCGACTGGGGAAACACTACTAACTACATTGCCCACGGCCGCACATTAAGTGCCAATCAGGCCTGTTTTCAACCTGGCGTGTATTATAGTTTTAACAATGGCCCAACTGTTATGGCCTGGTTCAGCCTTCCATATGACAGACAATTTCATGCGCTGGATGAGTGGGACATCATAATCGATCACAGTGTTAATATTTACAAACAAGAACAGAATTGGAATATAAACCTGCATGGCTATGTTAACTACTGGTATCTGCCAATTAACGAAGAGTCGGACAAACAGGACTATTACCAGGGTATGAAATATAATGCAGGCATTCATTTTCCGTTTATGTTATCCAAAAGTAACGGTCTGAAGCTAACAACCGGTTATGATTTTTACTACTATCATCAACTGGGTAGGGACATGAACATACGCGCTGCTGGCATTCATGAATTTTTAATGAAATTTAACAAAAGTTACAAGAAGGTCAATCTAGAAGCTAAGTCTGTGATTAGCAATAACCAAGGAGCTGTAGACAACCGTATTGAGCCCGGTTGGGGATTCTTCTCACAACATTTGTCATGTTCCTTTAATATTAAGGCAATATCTTTGCGTACAGGTATTAATTATCAGAGAACAATGAAGGCACTTGAGCCAACAGGAATAGATAAAGACCTGCTATGGTTCTCGTTAAATATCGGCAAGAGTTTTAAACTGTAATTTCTTTTCATACCTAGCAAAGGTTAGGTTAATAATGGTGATAAAGGTGTAGAGTTGGTTCTGGCGAGCCAACTCTATTTTTTTGTCCACACCTGATTAACCAACTCCTTCAAAAAATCACGGGTATAATAATCATCATCTGTAATCTCATCGTCGTAAACAACAATATCCAGATCAATTTCGCGCGGACCAAATTTGGGTCGGCTCCTATCCCTTCCCATTTTGTCTTCTATCGCCTTTAGCTTTGTGTTCAACACTTCAAAAGGCATGTTCACCAGTATGAGAGCCGCACTATTTGAAAAATCGGCCTGTTCGGTAATCCCAATTGGTTGTGTAGTCATCACCTTGGAAGTTTTAATGACTTCTGCAATCCGATTAAGCTCATGCAAGGCTTCTGGTATTTTCGCCTCGGCATTAATATTTGAGCCAAGTCCTATAACGGCATATACTGCACTATCTTGTTTCATTGGCTAAAATTATAAAGCATTTATTTTTGAGCTGAAAGAGTAATCGAAACACTCTCGGAGAAACGCAATGCATGCAGCTTATCCACCTCTACTTCGGCCGACTGAACCCGCTCATACTGCATAATAGTGTCGAGAACCATACGCACTAGTGCTTCGAGCAAGTTAAAGCGGCTATTCTCTACCTTCTCGATAATTTGTTTTGTAATGGTGCGATAATCAAGGGCATCATCGGGCAAATCACTTAGTTCTTCGTTGCCACATGCATAGTGAATGGTGATATTCAGCATTACATCTTGTCGCTTACCAATTTCATGTGGATTAAAGCCAACATAACTCCGAATCAACAAGTTCTTTATTTTTAATTTACCCATAGTATAGTTTTTGGTCTATGGATAAAACGAACAACTATATTAAATGTTGAGCAGAATCACAATAGATAATCTGGCCACTCATGTTTTCATTAGCAATAATAAAATCGATGGTTGATGTAATATTAGCCAGTTCCACTTTGTTTTTCAGCGGTGTACTTTCAACCACTGAATTAAAAAAACTATTATCTTTGCCTTCCGGTGGCAGTACAGGACCAAGCGCTATGCCATTCACTCTTATTTCAGGCGCCCATTCTAAGGCAGACATTTTGGTATATTCTGCCAAACTCTTCTTAGCTAACAGATACATGGCATGCGACGTATCATTGGTAATGATGGCTGTATCTAACAGGTTAATAATAGATCCATGTCCTCCGACTTTACGATACTGCTGCCCAATAATCATAGGGGCATACAAGTGAATGGCCATCATCTCTTCCATAGTTTGTACCGAAGCCTCGTGCAAATAACCTGGCGCATAACGGCTGGCGTTATGAATAATTACATCGGGTAAACCATAATCGTCAAACGCCTGCTTAATATAGGCAGGCAGTTGCTTCCAATCGCTTAAATTGTAGGTCAAGAGTACAAACTGCTGGTCAGGATATTTTTCACTCAACTCAGTCACCAATAACTCCCCTTCCTTCTGGCTTTGGTTAACATGAATCAGCACATCGTATCCAGCCCTTGCAAAATGCTGTGACAAATACCTGCCTACACGCTTGGCTCCCCCTGTAATTAACACCTGCTTATTCATTATCCGTAAATTAGTGCAACAATCTTTTCTAACCCTACTTTATCAGCCTGGTCAAATGCAGAGTATTCCTTACTATCGACATCCAATACGGCTACCACACGCTTTTCTTTATCAAAAACGGGTACTACAATTTCTGAATTGCTGGCCGATGAGCACGCAATATGTCCCGGAAAATCATGCACATTATCAACCACAACAGTTTCTCCACTATTTATGCCGGCCCAGCAAACACCTGTATCCTTTTTTAACTTTAGGCATGCAACGGGTCCCTGATAGGCCCCTACCAGCAATTCACCTTCAATTAATTCATAAAAGCCAGTCCAATAGTAATAGCTAAATTTATGATGCAGAATAGCATTAATTGTGGCCATGCGCGACACTGGGTTAGTCGTTGCCTGAATGAGCTCTTTAATCTGTTCATATACGCGCTCGTATCGTTTAATTTTGCTTTGTTCGTTCATATATAATATCGCTAAGATTTAATCTAAGTATTTTTAACTTTTTTCCTTTAATTAGTCAAACCCGAGAGGAATATCTTCCCCAAAATACTTTATTTATTAATAAAAAACCGGTGCAAATTACAAATTTACACCGGTTAATATGTTTTCAAAACAGAAATCTATTTATCCTTAAGCATTTCCTGCAACTTCTTACGGGTAAAGAAAATACGGCTCTTGACTGTACCAATCGGTAAATCCAGCTTTTCCGCAATCTCCTTGTATTTAAATCCTTGCGTATGCATTTTAAACGGAATTCTGAATTCATCATCCAACTTTTCGACCTTAGAATTCATTTCCATTACAGCATAAACATTTTCCGGCGTTTCGGATGCGTAATTCCTTTTATAGGCCGCACGAATAGCATCTTCAGTACTGTCGAATGTGCTTCTAGTTTTCTGCACACGGCGATAGTTGTTAATAAAGGTGTTCTTCATAATTGTAAATACCCAAGCTTTAAAGTTGGTATTATTCACAAACTGGTCACGGTAAGTCAGTGCCTTCAGCGTTGTTTCCTGCAACAAATCGCGTGCATCTTCATCATTGGCAGTTAAACTTAATGCAAAGTACAAAAGCTTATCCTGCATGCTAAGTAATCGTTGATCAAATTGTACTGCGGTCATATCGTTGTGTTTTACTTCGTTACAAAATTGTTGAACAAATATACTTCAAAAGAACATTCCTTACAATATTTTCGGATGCTTTTATCTTTTTTAATGCGTATCATTCTAAATAACGATTTCTCAAAATCCTTATATAACAACTAATACAGGGTTTATTTAATGTTCAATCTAAATTACTGAAGGCAGGTAAAATATTTGGACAAAAAAAGAGGCGCTTAATGCGCCTCTTTCCTTCTGTAATAAACGTTCCTATTTAATTAATAGCTTTTGCTTATAGGTCTTACCATTAATACTCATGGTTATAATCTTCATTCCTTTGGGCATTTCACCCAACTGTAACTGCTGTGTCCAGTTAGCTGAATTTTTGTAGAAATCTCTTACTACAATAGCTCTTCCCGCCATATCATAAATAACAACTGATACCTCACCTCTTTCATCAGACTCTAATATCAAATCAACAAAGGACGTGGCCGGATTAGGCCCAACCCTAAATACGCCATTGTCATCGCCCTTAATTGGACTAATGCTTGTACCGGTTTCCTGAATAATTAAATCATCAATCACCCATCCCCATCCAACAGTGTAGGTATCAGAATATAAACGGAATCGGATAAGAATGATATCGCCTTCTGCAAAATTATCGTGCAAATTGATGGTATGCTCAACAAACATATCCGCAGTATTTGGAGTAGCATTAATATCAGATTCTGCAAAGGCTTTCCATTTAGAATCCTTATTTACATCATAGCCATCAGCTAATGGCAGCCAGTTAATACCATCTTTTGTGGCTTCGACAACTACATAGTCCCAGAATTCATCATCACCAAAACTTGTTCCTGCCTCTCCTGGTTCTACCAATGCTATATCACGATATGATAGAAGCGCTTTACCTTCCTCCAGTACTTCAACTGGATAACTCAACACGTAGGTAAGTTCCTCGTTCTCCCCGTATGGATGATCGGTATGAATCGCCCAATCATTAAATAGCTCCCTGGACACACGAAATGAAGACCCAATAAAATCATATTTGTTGAGTGAAAAGGCATTCATATACTTCTGCACAGGAGTTTTTAAAGTATAATTGTCAATATCTATGTAGTTGGATGCCACCGCAGCATCACCAACAATTCCTTTTGCTTGAATACCAATTTTTGATGATGCTGAAACTAGTTCTATCTCTTCATTGATAGTACCTGCAACAACATTGGTATATGTTTTATTCAATTCATCATCAATAAAAAGTTCCACTTTATCATAATCCCTTGCCAGAGTTATTTCAACGGCTATTTTACCAAGCGGATGTTTACCGCCTCGTACAACGGGTCTTTCAATATCTCCGGGCAAGTCTGGTATATCCACTGTCCATACTCCTCTGCCGTGCGTTCCTACAACAACCTGCTTTCCAATAATCTTCATATCCCAGATACAAACGGCAGGCAAGCCATTATCAGCATACAACCAGGTGTTGCCACCATCTGTTGATTCAAATAAACCAATTTCTGTTCCTACCCAAATAATATCCGGATTATGGGGCATAACAATTAATGTAAACACAGCCACATTTGGAAAACCATTATTACTTGTTCCTGAAGTACCAAAACCAGAAAGTTCTTTCCAGGTTTCACCCAAGTCATTTGTTTCGTAAATTTTCGGTGCTCCATATAACGAGAACAACACAAAAGCTGAATTTTCATCAGTTGGATGCGCAATGATACGTGAAATGTTAGCGTCATGCGTATCAAATGGAGAACTAACCAGTTGGTAAGTAGCACCCCCATCTTTTGACAAAGCCAATGGCTGGCTGGCTGAAACTGTTGTTCCGGCCCAAATATATCGTGGATTGACCGGACTAATTGCCGTTTGTGGATTATACCCCCCCTGACTCCAGGCTGCAGCAGGTACGGATACAAGTTTCCAGCTTAATCCAAAGTCTTCAGAAGTAGAAATACCATTCTTACTACCTACCAACAGTAAATCCGGATTACTTTTTGAATTAGTGATTCGGGTAATAAACGGAGATACATCACCATCGTAATAGCCGTGTACGCTCTTAAGATCCACCCAATTTGCTCCTCCATCATATGTACCAAAGAGCGTATTATTATAATAGCAACCTACAATTTTATTAGGATCAGACTGATTCCAAACTGTTGAAAATCCATCTCCACCAGCTACTTCACTCCATGCTGTAAGATTCTCCGGGTTCTCACCAGACATCCAGGTACCATTATCTTGCAAACCTCCTGCATAACGGTTCAGTTCCGGATGGCGCGTTACTCCATAAAATTGAGAAGTATTATAGCCATCATTTGGACTAGTCCAACCATTGCCACCGTCATCTGAAACAGCCACACCTCCATCGTTACAACTAATTAACCTGAATGGATTTCCATTATTGGTATCTACAATGAGGTTATGATGATCGGCATGTACATAATCGGAGGCCGCAATATCAGCATTCCATTTACTGATTTTCGAATAAGTCATTGACTGTGCTTTCACTTCGATCTTATCAAGCACCAGCGTGGCATCAACCATTGAGGCAGGCTCCCAGGCAAGTCCCTCAATCAATTTTGGATAAACCATTGCAACTCTATCTGTGGCGACGCCACCATCAACAGCAATTGTTGCTGAGGCCGTTGTTGCATTGTAATCACTGCTATGCACAACTAACTGCTCCAGACTACTAGCAGTTAAATTGAAGCCTCCATTATTATCTGCATCCCTGAATGACACCATCAATTGTTTTCCACTCTCTGTATCCCAAGCTTCAAATGGTACATCAACGTAATCGGCATATGCATACTCACCAGCATCCACCACAGCTGATACATTTTCTACAGTAAAACGGTGTGCTTTTTGCGAGTTTGCACCACCAAAACGTATTTCAATAGCACCTATACCTTCAATATTATCACTAGAGATGGCAATACCTCCACCCAGGAAGTCCCCCTCAAGGTCTCCGTAAACGAAATACGTATTGGTATTATCAATGATATCAAAAGAGGTAGTTCCATTGGATGCCCCTTCTTCAGTGGTTACATTAAATAAATCAACACCTCCAATAAACAATTTGGTTTTATCAATAGGGTTGGCCACCATTGTGTTGTTATACCAGCCTTGCCCACCTAAATATGTAGTAGAAGTACCCGAAAAAGTGACGTCTACCCAGTTGTCACCACCATCGACCGACATTGATAAGTTAGATTTTGAGCTTAGGGCATACATAATATCATTGTCCAAAGCAGAAATACATACCTCGATGCGCCCCTCTGCTATTGCATTCACCAGCTTCCATGAGATACCTCCATCGAAAGATTGAATGACACCATAGTCATTAACGCCTGCAATCAGGACTTTAGAATTAGATGGTGACATTCTCAAATCCTGCACACGACGCGCATATCGATCATTGTTATACAATTCCTGAAAAACCTTATCCCAGCTTAAACCTCCGTCCAAAGACTTATAAATCCCCCAATTGGTGGCTGCATATATAATGTTCTCATCATCCTTATCAATGGCTATACGATTAACATAGCGAAATGCTCCATTTCCTTCTGTTGAACTTAGTAAATTCCATGTTACTCCACCATCTACAGACTTAAAAATGCCATTACCCATGATAGCATCGACGTTGTAAAAGCCTTCTCCTGTACCAGCATAAAGAACGTTTGGATTAGAAGGGGCAATCGCCAAACTACTAACGGCCATATTTGGCCAATCATCGGATACCGGCACCCAGCTTTGCCCTGCATCAGAGGTTTTCCAGATACCACCTCCAACAGAACCCGCAAACCACGTATTACCAGTGTTATCCTTAGGATCAATGATAAAGCCACGAGTTCGGCCACCAACATTTCCAGGTCCACGCTCTACCCAATCCAATTGAGCTTTACTTGCTTTTAAACGCGCGGACTTCATTCGGGCGCTTTTAAGTTCTTTCAAATGATGATTATGCGGATACTCCTTGCTAGGATCATTACCGGTTTTAAGGTAATACAGGTAATTTAAGTACTCATCAGGCTTATCAGGCTTGGCATATCCCTGCTTACGACGATCTTCTTTCCGCTGTATTTCTCTTTGATGAATTTCTTCAACTGTATAGGCTTTCTCACCTTTTACAGGTGATTGAGCCGATTTGATTGGTACCAGACAATAAATAACTATTGCTGTTAATACCAAAACTAAAGCTAGGTATAGTTTCTTCATTAAATATTGATTAAAGATTTAAGTATGGATTTAGTTCTTGCCAGTCTATTACTTAACATTGTAGACCTTCTCTCCAGTCTTCACATTGATGTAATAGACAGCCATTTTCTTATTTTGCTCACGATCAATTGATTGTACCTCAGGCTTGGTTTTAATCATTACAAAAGTGTTGTTATGCCAGTCTACGGAACCACCACGAATTTGTTCGCTAAAAATAAGTTGCTTCTTCTCGACATTATAGATTCCGTAACTTAATGCACTTGTGGGTAAGTTTAGCACGGATTCTTTCATTGTAGTAGCCAATGCATAATCACCTTTGGCATTGTAACGAATTGTACTTGACTCTCCGAAAGCTTCTTTTACAATGGCTTCAAATCCATTTTCACTGGTCTGCCGGGCACAATTACAGCCTATTAGCAAAACCATCATAGTGGTAACACAAATAAATTTCATAGATGTAAGGTTATAACATTTAGAGGGTAAATGTAGAAAATAGTAGATTAATTAGAGTTTATTTTTTACAAAAAAAAGAGACTGTCGTCTTTGACAGTCTCTTTCTATTAAATAGCTTTAATCTTACTGCATAATAATAATACCTGATTTAGCTCCATATGAACCTAAATTTGGATTATAATGTTCCACCGTATAATTAATAGTTTTAGCACAGGCCGAGAAAGTACCATTACCCTTAACATAGAAGTCAAGTTCATAATAAGAACTATACCAACCAACCTGTTCATCAATAGTCACAACAAAGTTTGCTGGGTCAGAATCATCAAATTTAATAACAATATCATTCCCATTAGAGAACATATTCTTAACTTTAACAGATGTATCATCTACTTTCTCTAATGTAGCTGCATAATAGTTTTCATCTTCAAACCACCATATATCCTGGTGTGCCGCATCACCAACAAAGGCATCAATATTGAAAGGACAAAACTGATATAGTAATAAATCATACGTATTCTTAAAATCGGCTATTTCTCCGTCACTAACTGACACTATTTCGAGCTTTAATAGATCCCCATCCGGAGAAGCTTCTGCATAATTGCCATTAATGATTAGTTTTCCGAATACTTCACCCGCAGGAATTGTTACTTTAAGATCTGCAGTATATACTCCACCTTCAACAGCGGTAGTACCATCTTCAACCACACCAAGAGTTACAACTCTTTCTTTGGAGGATACAGTAGTACTTCCAACTAAAATTTCAAATTTTTGATTATCCTGATCTTGAATATAGAATGCACCGTCAGTCTCTTTAAAATGAGCTAAATCTGGGCCATTGTATAATGCCTTTTCTTTCTCACAAGAACTTACTAAAATGATAAGCCCAAGCGTTAAAATTGAAAATATAATATTTCTCATCATCTTACTCTAATTAATTAGTATAACCTGGATTTGGATCCATATTCTCATTAGCGAAAATTTCTGATTGAGGTATTGGGAACACAAAGTGATAATCACCTGCAGGTAAATTTTTACCAGATGCCAGTTCAGTATCTTCTTCAATACGATCAACGCCTAAATTCCATCTACGAAGATCATAGAAACGGTGTCCTTCATAAGCCAGTTCTTTTCTTCTTTCGGCCATTAACACATCCATTGCAGCAGTAGCATTTGTAAATGGATCTGTAATCTCAATACCTCCTCGTTTAGTAATAATCTCATTTAGGTCAGCTCTGGCCTTTTCTAGATTATCTGCACCACCCTCGCTAATATAAGCTTCTGCTCGAATAAGGTACATTTCAGATACTCTAAAAACCTTATAATCGTTTGTATTCTTCGCCTCATCAGGCCGCCCAATGTGCTTAACAACAATATCAAACCCATCATCATCTTTACCAAAATAAGCCACTGCACGAACATCTGTGTCGTCAAACTGATTTTGCAAATCATAACTTGGATGAAAAAAGATATCATCATTGGTTGTTCTATTATAGATACTTCCTAAACCACCAGCTGTTCTTAAAAGCTTAAAAATGACTTCAACATCATCATCATTAGCATCTTTCCATACATCTGTAATTTGACTACTATTCGCTAAAACGAAATCTCCTCCAATAGCTGCAGAAGCTGCACTGATTGCATTTGTCCAGTTGCCTTGATATAAAGCAACTCTTGCCTTTAAAGCATTAATAGCAGTGAGATTCGCCCTACCTTTAACCATGTAATCACTTGGAATTAATGTGGCTGCCAGATCTAAATCAGAAAGAACTTCAGTGTAAAATTCACTTTGTGGTAAGCGTGCTGGATTTGAAATAGTAGATTCTTTCATATAAGGAAGCCCCAAAGGATCATCCGCCTTATAGTTATTACAAAAGATCCTAGCCATATCAAAATGAGCAAATGCTCTTAAGAAATACAATTCACCTTTCAATTGTTTTACCAACGCATCATTCTCATCAAAATTAGATAATCCCTGAAGAACACGATTTGCTCTATCGGCAGTATGGTATCCTACAGTCATCGCAGTCGAAAATTCTCCATCGCCTGAAGTATATGTCCAATTATGAGCTTGAACCCCTTGACCAGTATTTTGAGCTGACAATCGAAGGTCATCACTAGCCAAATCTGAAAGCTCAACTTGCGTGTATATGCTTAATTGAGAATATACACCCAGCACGGCTTTCTCTGTTCCCTCAATTGTTTCAAAAACCTTATTACCATCTACTTCATCAGTAGGGAAAAGTTCTAACTTATCTTCGCAACTAAATAAAGATATGCAAAAGACAAATAATATTATATAGTTTATGATTTTCATAATATTCCTCTTTTAAGTTAATTAAAATGAGATATCAACACCCATTGTAACAATTCGCGATGCAGGATATTCATAAGTAGCAATATTATTGCTATCCTCTGGATCAAATCCTGTGAAGCTAGTCCATGTGAACAAGTTTTGCCCTTGGGCATAAAGACGAACTTTTTCTATAAACTTAGTTTTCCGTAATAGGTCTGATGGCAAATTATATGAAATCGTTAAGTTTCTCCATCTTAGATATGAAGCATCTTCAATATCCTTAGAAGAAAACTCACGCTCAGTTCCTAACCTCTGAATTTCTGTTATATCTCCTGGCTGTTGCCAGATATTTAACATCTCGCTTGATAAATTAAATTGAGTAAAGTTTGGGTTTTCCTGGAAGAACGTTTGGTTATTAAAACGAGCGAAGTCATTCGCAAAAGTAAATTGCGTACTCAACTCTATACCTTTCCAAGAAACACTTGCATTAAAACCTCCAATTAATGGTGGCTCAGATGTACCAAATGCAGTTACTGCATCATCTTCTGAATATTTTTCGGTTACAGCACCATCCTTGGTATAATAAAGAGGATTACCTGTCAATGGATCTACACCAGCCCACTTCACAATGTAGTGAGTACCATAAGGAAGTCCCTCTTTAATAATTGAAGTTCCTTGTTCAAACTCTGAAACCTGACCTAAATCGAGGATTTCGTTATCGTTATAAGAAAGGTTACCTCCAACTGAAACAACTAAATCTCCAGCTCGAATAATATCAGCGTTTAATAATAATTCAATACCGCGATTTCGCATCTTACCTGCATTGACATCTTTGGAATTGCCAATAATACCTGCAGTATGACTCACTGTTTGTGTAATAAACAGATCCGATGTAATGTCATTGTAAAAATCGATAGAGCCACTAATTCGGTTCCTGAATAAATTATAATCTATTCCAGCATTGAACTTTTGACCGATCTCCCACTTAATACTTGGGTCACCTGTTCTGGCCAAACCTATGGTTTGAACACCACCATATGAACCTGGAGCCCACGTTGTCAAGTGCTCATAATCAGCAATCCCCTGCTGATTACCAGTTGTTCCATAACTTACTCTTAATTTTAAATTATCAATCCAATTAGCATTGCTTAAAAATGCTTCTTCACTTAGAGTCCATATTGCTCCTAATGAGTACAAATAAGCATATTGATTATCTGTACCGAAAGCACTAGAACCATCCCTTCTTATACTAGCAGTTAAAGCATAACGTCCAGCATAGTTATAATTAAATATACTGAATAAAGAATATAAGGCCCTCTTTGTTTTACCACCTCGAACTTGAGGAATCATATTATTCTCATTAGTCCCTGGAGTAATTGCTGCTGGTGTTTTAGGCAGCAGTGGATCTAACCCATAACCAGTAAAACCCCATTCTACATAATCTCTTTCGTTAAATTCAACACCAAGAAGACCGCCAAAAGTATGGTCTCCAACGACCTTCTTATAGTCTAAAGTATTAGTCCAGGTGTGCTCAAAGCGTTGCTCGTAATCATATGCGATAGCACCTTTGTTACCCCTAGTCACACTTTCACCTGCTCTCGAGTTCGGATCAGTCCAATCTTCATAGGTCGTATTACGATAGTCAATACCATACTGAGTCTTAAAGGTAAGATCCGAGATGATATCCCACTCAACTGAAAGAGCACCAACACCCTTTAATTCTTGTTTATCATCAGAAGACTTTAATAAGCGTTCCAAAGCGTTTGCTCCTGTCTTACCACTTCCAACAGGTATGTTTCCATCTTCGTCATAAGGGACCTCATAAGGATTAGCTAAATACGCGGCAGCAAAAGGGTTAGCTAATGCAATACCTCCTTCTGATTCAATTCTAGAAGATTTTGAATGCCCCAAAGATGTTTTAATCCCAACTCGGATCTTGTCGCTAATCTTATGATCCACATTTAATCTTCCAATTGTTCTATCAAGATCTGAGCGAAGTGCTTGGCCTTCTTGATAAAAGTTTTGTAATGCAAAGTAGAAAGTTGTTTTTTCACTACCACCCGACATATTCACTTCATGACTATTAGTGCGTCCAGTTCTTGTAAAAACGTCATCCCATTTGGTATTAATACCTCTTAAACGATTTAATTCAGCAGCATTGGCAGCTAATTCTTCTGGAGTTAAATCAGCATTGTCAGGATTAGATGGACTTAATCTCCATCCTTCCCCTCTTTTGGCTAGTTCTTCAAACCATAACTTCTCTTCAGAATTCATCATATCAAACTTCTCGCGGGTTTTAGAAGACCAACCTGTTTGATAACGATAGGTAACTTTGGTTTTTCCTTTTCTACCTTGCTTGGTTGTAACCAGTATAACACCGTTAGAGGCACGAGAACCATAAATAGAAGTCGCTGAAGCATCCTTAAGAACACTGATAGTCTCAAAGTCGTTTGTGTTTAAAGTAGCAAAAACTCCTCCTTCAATAGGCACACCATCAACAACATATAAAGGCTCATTGGAACCTGTTATTGATGCATTACCCCTAATACGAACTTTTGTATTATCTGTACCAGGCTGACCTGAACCACTCCCGATGTAAAGGCCAGAGGTCTTTCCTTGCAATGCCTGATCAAATGTAGCCATAGGCACCTGCTCAAGCTCCTCAGCTCCAACAGTAGTAATTGCTCCTTTAAGACCAACTTTGCCTTTGGTACCATATGCCGTAACTACAACCTCTCCAACATCAACAGCATCACTCTGCATAACTGCATTAATTGTAGTCTGCCCTGTATAAGCGATCTCCTGCGTTGACATTCCAACAAAAGAGAAAACAATGGCAGTTGAATTATTCGGAACAGCAAGGGTATACTTACCGTCAGGCATTGTTACGGTACCAATGGTTGTTCCTTTTACAAATACTGAAACACCGGGGATTGGACTTCCATCCGCCGCGTCAGTCACTATACCAGTTACATTAGTAGTTTGCGCAATCACCTGCAAACCAAACATAACCATAAACGAAAGTGCAATTAGTACTTTCTTCATAGACTAAAGGTTTAAATTAATAAATAGGACAATTTTTGTTTTAATTGCGTCAAAAATAACACAATGAATTCAATTTTTAAAATTTTTTAACAGTGCAGAATGCCTTAGGTTGGTGGCGCCACAGCTAATTAAACCATTTTGCAATAAGACACAAACAAGTTACTAATCATTTGAATGTAATTTTACACTTTTGCTTTCAAATTGATTTTAACTTTTTTTAATTTTTTATTGCATTATTCCATTTTTTGAACACATCAATTAACACCTACCATAATATCTAATCTTATTGCATGAGCAATTTATATAGTTAGACTCTTATTTGTACAATATCGCATAATCCATAACGACACAAGTTACTTATCACCCTTTACTTCACGCATACACCCAATAAAAAACTGATACTGGAAGAAAAATATTGCAAAAAAGGGGTTCTATATTAGAACCCCTTTTATCTTCATATTAAAAGAAAGCAGAACAGCTACTTACTTTTTAACAAAAACATAATCTGAATATGTACCAAAAGAGCCTTGATCAACCGTAATTGTAAAACTCATCATGAAGGTAGACGAACAAGTATTTAAACTACCTGGAGCACTTGATTGATATGAAAAGTTATCATACCCCCAAGCACTTGTTGCCAGTGTAGCCTTTGGAGCAATAACGCTATAATCAAGTGGATTTACTTCAAAAATCAGTGGCCCCTGATCTTCATTCAACCCATCCATTGCTGCCAATCCAAAGACTTCAAATTTATATGGCTCACCATCAACTTGTGTAAACGTTACGACACCAGCTGAACCCCAGCTTGAAGAACTCACATCATAATCACCAACAAGATTTGTTGGATCATAAGCACAAGCAACAAGTGGATTTATCGCTGTGTTTGAACGATAAAATTCGTTGTTAACCTCTGTCAAAACTTCAATATTAACAACATCTCCTCCTTTTATATCAGCAAGACCAATTCCTAAGGCATCTGCTACATCAGATAATTTAACTGTAATATCAGCAGGAAAAGTAGTATAATCACCAACATCGACGCGTTCAGACTGGCCATTTAATGAGATTTGCAGCTTAGCACCAGCAACCCCAGAGGCACCTTCCGGTAGGCCAACAGTAAACTTAACAAAGGTGTTCTCTTTATCACCTTCATCGAAGAAAGCAGCATCAACTTTTTCAATTGTCGCAGCAACACCTAAGCCTCTAGGACCAATGTCAACTTGCGTATCTGTTTCACATCCGACAAAAAGCAGGGACATGAATGCAACTATACATATGTTATATATAAACTTCATTACAATTCTGTTTTTAGTTACTACTATTTTGAGCCACCTGCCCACCATACATTATCTACAAAAACATCGACATCAGCATATGCATTTTCAATATTTTTATTTGTAGTTACATCACTTGAACCATAAGTATATCTCAATGGAAATTTACTTGCCTCAGGGTGTGAAAGTGAAATTATATCACCTTCTCCTAGTGCTTTTAGGCGACGGATATCACAATAAGCTTGAAAAGCTTCCTCTTCAAACAATGCAATGTATTTCTGAATCATCACCTCTGACAATGGATTGGCATCAAACCTTGGCTTCACTTGATTAGTGAAATAATCTTCTGCGATTTGCTCAACATCATCATCTTCATCAAAAACATATGCAATCTTTTCAAATGATGCGATAATAGCATTTTTTAGAGCCTCTTCTGCTTCTGTGTCCATATCCTTTCTTGCAAATGCTTCCGCCTTAATAAATTCTAATTCGTGGTAACTTATTAAAAACGAAGGTGCATCCTGAGAGGTAACTGCCGAAACTGAAAATAAGTTCTGAACTTGACCAACTTGATCTGGATCACCACTCTTAGCAAATACAATATTATCTTGATCTTCAGCTTCTGGATGTACTTTCCACAAAACATCAGCTCTTGGATCGCTAAGCGCAATTAACTTATCATGAAGACTTTTACTAGCTCCATAATAATCCCTGTCATCAAAGAATGCCTGAAACGGACTTTTACCACCGATAGTATTATAGTCTAACTTACACTCCTCACCTGCGCTAGAAAAACCTGCTTCTGCATTTGCCAATACACCATTCAAATCAGGTTTAACAGCATGTAAACGCAGTTTATATCTCGCCAATAGGGCATTTGCAGTCTTTGCCCAAGAGTCAGCATCACCTCCAAAAATAGGATCTTGCTTATCCAAGGAAGGATATTCTGTTTCTTTAGCTAAATTGGCAACAGCCGCATCTAATAATCCAATGATATCATTATAGATATCCTCTTGCTTATCCAATACAGGATTAAAAATTTGACCTGGCTGTAACGCTTCTGACCATGGCGCATCTCCAACACCATCAGTAAGGGTAGCAAGATTAAATGCTGCAATAGTTTGCGCAATACCTAATGTATGGAAATTGCCGGCTTCACTTCCCTCTTCAGAGCATTTATCAATTATAACTTGTGCATTATACAAATTAGTATACAATGCCTCCCATGTATTATTATAGGTCGCAGCAACCTGAGGACCAGTTGTCCTCACTTCAGCAGTGTAAAACTGATTATAGATACCTACATTGTGCTCGGCATAAACTGACGCATAATAGTTATAATCACCACTAGCCACTCTAAACGAAGTACTTACGATTAAATCAGTAATAATTAAGCTACTACTAACATCTGTTGGGTTGTTAGGATTGACATTAATATCATCCATATCCTCACAGCTTGTAAAAGCAATGAGCACAACAACCAATATTTTCGATAATATATTTTTCATCTTCATCTGCAAAAATTTAGAAAGTTATATCCAACCCAAAGCCATAACTGGTAGTTTGTGGCATTGAAAAACGTTCAAAACCACCTGCCATGTTGTTATTACCTTGCGACGACTCAGGATCGAAGTTCTCCAACGCTGTCCACAACAGCAAGTTACGTGCAAACACATTAACTCCAACCTCCAATGACTTATATATTTTCTTAGGATGCTTATATCTTAACGAAATCTCGCGCAATTTAACGAAGCTATTATCGTGAATATAATGCTCGTCAATATCACCTAATACTGAGGACCATAGAGTTTGATATGCTCCTTCATCACCTTCACCACCTCTTACGATGTCGTTAGGTGTACCGTCTGGTTTAACACCTGGATAAATAAATGTAGAAGTACGATCTTCGGTTCTGGCACTCATACCGTATAGATCAAGTAATCCATTAGACCCTGAATACATTTCACCCCCTTCTTTCCACTCTAAAACTGCAGAAAGTGAGAATGCTTTATAACCAAAGGTTGATGTATGTCCTAAGATAAAATCCGGAGCTACACTACCAATAACTTTATCAGTTCCAACCTTAGGCATACCGTGAGTGGATGTACCAGGCGCATCATTTACTACAATATTACCATTATCATCACGCAAGAATGAAGTACCATAGATAACGGGGAAAGTATCACCAATTCCCGCTCTTACTTGTGGCGTTACATAACCTCCTAAGAAAATACTATTTACACCATCAGCCAACTCATCTACAACATTTTTCATATAAGTGTAGTTAAACTGCATTTCCCAGTAAAAATCATTGATGCGAATAGGGGTTGCATAAATAACAGCTTCATGAACATCTGTAGAAATAGAACCACCGTTAGTAACAAGAGAACTTAAACCGGTTGAACCAGCCAAAGGTACAGGGAAGATTTGATCTTTTACATTTTGCTTAGAGAATGTATAGTCAACGCCCAATCTGTTGTTAAAGAATTTCAATTCAAGACCAAATTCATAAGATTGTGTATTCTGAGGCTTTAAGTTCGGATCATATAAAGTAGAGTTAGGTGCAAAAGAACTTGTACCGTTTCCTAAAGGATAAACAATTGGCTCATTGTTCCACCAACTACCTCCATAAGTTGGCTTAGCATAGTAATCCTGAATATAACGTCCGGCTTGACCAACTTCAGCATAAGAACCTCTAATCTTTGCAAAGGACAACCATGGCAATCCCTTAAGTGCATCTAATTCAGAAGCTACAAAACCTAGACCTACCGATGGATAAAAGAATGAACGATTGGCAGATGGCATTGTTGATACTACATCGTTACGCCCCGTTACAGTAAGAAATAGCATTGAACGATAAGATAAATTTGCACTACCGAAATAACCTATAGTGCGATCCCTCCATTGGGTCTCATTCAATGATTGAGTCACTGTATTATTAATATGATTCCATCCGCCATTATTAAAATCAAGACCTCCCTGACTGTAAGTTTTCTCATCAGTGTGGTTCACCTCGTTACCTACTGTTAGGTTTAAATTAAAATCTTCTCCAAAATTCCAATCTAAATTAGCTGTCAAAAGACTGTTGTAGTTGGTGCTTGTTACACCATAATTATCAATCTTACCAGAGCCACCCTTAGAACCAAAGCCAAAAATATCTTGATAATGCGTGGTATATGTATCTGCCCCTAGTTGGTATTTAATGACAAGATTTGCACCACCACCAAGGCTAGCATTATAACTTACATTTGCATTTCCAAAAAAGCGCTCCGTCTTTTCGTTGAATGTATTGTTTTTTTCCACCCAATATGGATTATCAAAGGTTAACCCACGATAATAAATCTGTTCGAAAGGCGAACCTGGCACGTGGTAAGGAATTCCTGTAAGATCGTATGAAGCAGGTGCTGCATAAACTCCAGCGAGAGAGGCATCATTACCAGCACTTAATTTATCAATGTCAAGCTTCACATAGTTTGCACTAAACCCAACTTTGAAATTATCATTTAAATCTTTATTGGCATTGGCGCGAGCATTCCACCTTTCCATCCCAGTATTTGGTGCAATACCAGTTTGATCAGTATTACCCATACTAACAGCGAAGTTACCTCCTCCTTCAATATTTTGCGTTACACTTATATTAGTAGTAGAAGTATAACCTGTTCCAAAATATGAATCGTAATTATTATAAGCAGCTGGCTTAACCCAAGGATCCATCCCTGCCTTTTCAAGCTGCGGAACTCTGTAAAGTCCATCTTTACCATCTACACCATTACCTCCATAATTTGGGTCGTTTGGCAGATCCGTAATTTTTGGTCCCCAAGACATCGATGTGTTAGGATTAAAAACACCACCAGAACCCTGAGCATATGTTTGCTGAAAATCTGGCGTTCTAGACACTTGATCAAAGCTTGAAGTATGAGAAATATTCACGATAGGCTTACCAGCCTTAGCTCCTGCCCCGCTCTTTGTTGTAATAATAACGACACCATTAGAAGCCCTAATGCCATACAAAGCGGCTGCCGCTTGGCCTTTTAAGATGTTGATACTTTCAATATCTGCCGGGTTGATATCAACAGCACGGTTAGAAATATCAGAACCAGTAACACTATTCCCTGTACTAAATGGAGCAGTAGAGGCAATTGGCTGCCCATCTACAACATATAGTGGCGTATTATTACCAGTAAAAGAGCGAGCTCCCCGAATTTGAATTTGCGAAGAAGCACCGGGCATACCAGATGAAGGCTTAATATCTACACCTGCAACTTTACCTTGCATCGATGTCATAACATTGGAGTTACCTGTTCTGGTTAACGATTCACTGCTTACATCCTGAACAGCATACCCAAGAGCCTTACGCTCTCTTTTAATACCTAAAGCAGTAACAACTACTTCATCAACATCGACAGCTTCACTTTGAAGACTAACATTAATTGTTGTTTGTCCAGTAAAGGCCAATTCTTGCGTAGTCATGCCAACAAATGAAAAAACTAATGTAGTTGCATCATTTGGAACAGCAAGATTAAAAGTACCATCAGGCATAGTAACTGTACCAATGGTTGTTCCTTTTACAAAGACTGATACACCTGGTATGGGAAATCCATCCCCAGCATCAGTCACAGTACCGGTTACATTTGTCGTTTGCGCATAAATCTGCAAACTAAACGCAACCATTAACGAAAGTGCAATTAGTACTTTCTTCATAGACTAAAGGTTTAAATTAATAAATAGGACAATTTTTTATTTAGTTGAATCCAAAAGTAACAAATACTCTGCTATTTTAAAATTTTTTAACATAGTATTTTACTGACAAATATCATACTTACACCTTCCCCTTACACTTTGAAGTCTTAATCAAAGTCACAGTAACATCATAAGACGCCTATCGACCATTTCTCTTACATATTCCATTTATCATTTTTTAACATCCCCTCCATGCAAGTACACTTTTTAACTTTATCTTCCTACAAAGCATGACTTTTATCTTTCTTTTTCATCGCAAAACAATTGAAACTCTTAACTCATGCGTTAATGACCAATAAAAACCAATACCACTAAACAAACTAACTTTGCACTCGAATAATCACATGATAAAAAAGCGCCTGCTCGTGATGAAGAGCAATAAAGTACAAGGCCCGATCGAACGACCGGGCCTTGCTGGAAAAAATAACCAATACTTATCCTATTTAAGCATTAGCTTCATAATAATTAGCCATTCTTTAATAGCTATCATTATCTCTTATTAATATATCAAATAATAATTTGATTATTACGCCATTAGAGTGTGACAAAATATATCAAGTCACGAACTTTCAGAGTATGAATATACATATTAATTTTAACTTTCATAATAACTTGTCATTACTCAAATTTCGAAAACGATAAATGACAACGAGTAAACAATACATTTAAAAGACCAGGTTAAATCCAAAGACAAAACCAAATAAATCAGCACAAACGCCTATATCCTTCATCACCAAAGAGCTCTTCTTGAAACTGTTAATAATAAACTTAGGAATATCTAACACATAAATATACCAAACATAGGTGTTTCAATAATTTTCTATCAAGCCTAGTAATCGAACTCACTGCATATCATTTTCTTCTAAAGATTACATCAATCAGCCTTAATACAATTGATAAATCGCGTATAAATAAAAATACTGATTAGGTCGAAATCACGTTAATTACCTGCCTATATACAAAAAAAGCTGCCCTTTACTTATAAGGACAGCTTTTCTTATCTATTCACAGATTAATTAAAACATTGTTTAATTTTGATCCTCAGGACCTAAGTTTGGATTCGCATCAATTTCTTCTTGAGGAATTTTAAATATCCACTCATCATTAACTGATGGCCTAGCTTGTTGAAATCCGCTTTGGTACAAATCAGCAGATGCACCAGAACCACCATTTGCAGCATGGTCAATTCCCTCATCCCAACGAATCTTATCTGTATAAAGGAATCCTTCTCCCCATAATTCTAATGCTCTCTGGAATTTAATGTGTTCTATTAATTTTTCTTTAGTATCGTATATAGTAACATCATAGGCATTATCACGTTCTTCGCCTAAAGGTTTTAACGCATTTTGTGCAGCACTAATATTGTCTAACATAGCTTCTGCCTCTGCTTCGATCAAATACATTTCAGAAGAACGCATTAAAATAATATCATCCGGATCTGTAGTTCCAGGAGCTTTATTTCTCATTTTTACATGCATATATGGATGCGTATTATGGCTGGAAGTCCATCCATACACACTGGCAAGCCTGTCAATTTCAGCCTCAAACTCTTCTTCTGTAGTGTATATTGGGTTTGTATTATTTTCCCAACCACCCTCACCATTCGACGCAGATAAGTTTGAATTTGGAGCATCTTTTAAGAACTGGTCTTTTCTATAATCTGTATCAGGAATTTGAGCGTATAATCTCTTATCCATAATTTTAGGATTATTACGCACCTGACTACCATTAAATGTATTACTCATTAAATAAAAGTAAGAACGAAAATAAGTAGTTTCTGTAGAAATTACATTACTCCCCCAAATAACCTCAGGCAGAAGTGTTGTATTAAATCCAGATTTCCAATCATCTTCGTCCATTATAGGGTAATTTTCACGTGCTAACTTAGCTGCATCTGCAGCTGTTCTCCAATCCCCCATATTTAATGCAATACGAGCTTTCAAGCCATACGCAACATCAATGTTTAGTTGAGATTTGTCAAAAGCATTACCAGTTGGCCTTGGAGTTGCACCTTTAAAATAATCTATAGCTGTATTAACATCTGACATACATTGGTCATATATAACCTCAACTGTTGATCTGGGCTCACTGGTAAAGGGAGCTTCAGAAGAAAATAACAACGGCACACCGGGATCTGAAGCTGGGTTACCAACTAAATACCCTTTTGCATAGTGCTGAACCAAAGAAAGGTAGGCATACGCTCTGTAAGTATACGCTTGTCCGATGATTTCTTTCATTTTTGCATCCTCAGGAATCGTTCCTTCAGCAGCTTTATTAATAATGGCATTAGCACTTGCGATTATATGATAACGCTGATACCACAACTGCTTAGTTGTTCTGGATGTTTCCAGATTATGGGAAATCCATCTGGTTTCGTCTTGCCAACCTAGATTATTTGCCGGAGCACTGTGTATTAGTCCTCCTGCTAAATTATCTCCCATTGGCACCCAATAATGATTACCGGATCTATAACTATCTCCGCCAGAAAGCAGAGTTTGTGGCTGGACATATAGTAAACGATGCAATCCGTTAAGGATTAGCGCCATATTTTCTGCAGATGCTAATGCATCATTGGAAGAAATAGCATCTGTTGGTTTTGTTTCCAGAAAATCATCGCTACACGATGTTATTGCAATAGCTACTATCACAAATAACACAATTATCTTTTTAAACATAGTTATTATGTTTTAATTATTTGCTTATTATTTAAAAGGAAACATTTAATCCTATCGAAATTATTCTTGATGGCCTAAAGTCATCACCATCAGTTGTTCCCGACAAGTTATATTGAGGATCGAGCCCGTCTCTCTTACTTTTTAGAAATAAATTCTCTCCAGTAAGTGATAATCTTAAATCATCAACACCTAATCTATCAGTAATAGAACTGTTAAAAGTATAGCCAATATTAATATTTTTCAATGTCCAGAATGACGCATCTGTTAAAAACCTGGAAGATTGCGACTGTACTAAATCAACATTTCCATTTTCCATCCTAGGCACACTAGTTACATCGTCCGGGTTACGCCAAGCATTAAGAATGTCCGGATGAAGTGAACTACCATAACGTCCACTGTGCATCATAGCCGCATATCCATAGTCTAAATATTTACCTCCAATACCAAAAGTCATTAACACATTTAAGTCAAATCCTTTAAAACTAAAATAATTAGATACTGAACCTAACAAATCAGGTATAGCAGAGTCTCCAGTGTATGCTCGTTCAGTTGCCTCCCAATCATTTGTTGTTTCCTGATTGCCATTCGCATCTAAAACAGGTACACTTTCACCATCTTCATTAATTTCATACATCCAGAACAGTTGATCTCCGTTACTAGGATCTACGCCCGCAGTTTGAAGGATATAGAAGTCATAGACTGATCTTCCTTCTGCCCACCTTTTTGAACCATCTATGAAAGGATCAGGAATACTCGTTATTTCATTTTTAAAGGTCGAAGCCTGTAAGGTCATATCCCACTTAAATCCACCCTTATTAATGAGATGTCCGGTTAAACCAAATTCAATTCCCGAATTGGACATATCGGCAATATTCGATGGCACAGTATTTAAACCATTACTTAAGGGTATAGGCAAATCATAAAGCAGATCCGTTGATGTTTTCTTATAATATTCAATAGTACCATCAAGAAGGTTATTGAATAACACAAACTCTAAAGCGATGTCAAAACTACCAACTGTTTCCCATTGCAGCTCAGAATTACCTATTTCTGACCAATAAATAGCAGGGTTACCTGCGTTTGATGTCAAACCATATCTTGGCTGAGACAGGAAGAAATCACCCAAATTATCATTACCTACCTGACCATACGAACCACGTAGTTTCAAATGGTTAACCCAATTCACAGATTGCATGAAGTTTTCTTGATCTATCCTCCATGATGCACCAACAGAGTAAAAATTACCCCATCTTGATTCTTTATCAAAAACCGATGAACCGTCTCTTCTTACTGATGCACTAATATAATATTTACCATTATAATTATAGTTTGCCCTAAAGAAGTAACCTTCAATAGTTTTTTCAGTAGTAGCTCCACCTAAACCAATTGGCTCTGCAAAATTATCAAACTCATAGATACCTGTGGCAACCTGCTTAATGGCTGAACCGTCAAAACCGGAAAAGATTCTTTGATAGCTTTCATGCCCTGCAGTTAGTTCTACACTGTGAACATCATTAAAGTATTTTTTAAATGATAAAACCTGATTGAAGTTTTCAACATCTCTCCGATACCGCTCTTCTCCATATCTTCCGGTTGGTTGTGCATCACCAATAATGTGATTCTCATATTCTTTAACAAGACCTTCATTGATATCCCTACTGTATGTTACTCTAAAATTAAGACCTTCAATAATTTCAGCATCGGCAAAGAACCTAAGCCCGTATGTATTATTTTTTTGTCTTTCATCGTTTAACAGTAACTCCTGAAGTGCATGACGTCCTTGGTATATTGGCCTTGAACCAATGTTGTATTCAGAATACCCTTCACCTGCATCAAAGACAGGCTTTCCGCCGGCATCAAGCACTAAGTTTCCATCTAAGTCATTTACATACACTGGATAAATCGAGCCTATGTTTTTTGCAAATCCGAAAGGATTGGCAATACTACCTTCTCCTGCGGAAGTAGGCCCGGCAGATTCCGAAATAGTGATATTTCCACTACCACCAAGCTTTAACCAATCTGTAGCCTCAAACTCAGCATTTAAACGTGAAGTAATACGATTAAAATTGGTGGTGACCACGTAGCCTTCTTCATCCAAGTAAGAAGCGGAGAAAAATACTTTATGCTTGTCGCCGCCACCACCGACATTAACATTGTAGTTTGTTCTCACTCCGGTCTGTTCCATTGCATCATACCAGTCCAGACTTTTATAAATTATCCTTGCACCTGGGTTTAACTTTCCGTCAGTCCCAACAATCTGATTGTTAGCTACATTAAAAGGATTATAGCCTAAGTTATTGTAAATATTTGCAGAAGCATAGGCAGGATCTCCACCTCCTGCACTTGAATTCTTTAAAGCTTCCCACATTGTTTCATAATATTGACCCGGAGAAACTTCATCATAATTTGAAATAGCTCTGCTAACCACACCAACCTGAGCAGATACAGACGTTCTTATTGCTCCTTTAGTACCACTTTTAGTAGTAATCATTACAACACCATTTGCCGCCCGCGATCCATACAATGCAGTCGAAGAGGCATCTTTAAGAATAGTAAATGACTCAATATCATCCTGACTAATCGTATTTAAGGAACCCTCATACTGCACACCATCCACAATATATAATGGATCTGTACTACCATTTAGTGTTCCTACACCGCGAATGACAATATCAGGTGAAGAACCCGGTTGCCCTGATGCAGAAGTAAATTGTATCCCTGTTGCTCTACCCTCAATAGCTGCAATTGGAGAGGTCACATTTCGAGATGATAATTCTTCCGCTCCCACAACGGCAGCAGAACCAGTAAACGCTTCCTTGGTTGTTGTTCCAAAGGCAGTCACTATAACCTCCTCCAATCCTAGGGCATCTGACTCTAAAACCACATTAATTGTGGCCTGCCCGGTGAATGCAACCTCTTGAGTTGTCATTCCTACAAACGAGAATACAATAGTTGCTGCGTCATTTGGAACGGAGAGCGTGAAAGTACCATCGGGCAAAGTAATTGTACCAATGGTTGTTCCTTTAACAAATACAGATACGCCAGGGATAGGAGTTCCGTCGGCTGCATCTGTAACAGTTCCGGTAACATTAGTATTTTGAGCTAATGCCTGTAAACCCACCAGAACTATAAACGAAAGTGCAAATAGTACTTTCTTCATAGATAAAAGGTTTAAATTAATAAATAGGATAATTACTCGTTATTTTTTCCGAATACAATATAACACTATTTGCTTTATTTTAAAACTTTTTAACTTTTGATGCGTATGGAACTATTCCATATCTCCTACATAATATTATTTTATAGCCCTATATAATACACTGACAAAAATCAGTTTTTGCGATTACCACTGGCACATACAAGCTTTTCAAAGCCACTTATAACAACCTTAATATTAACAGTATCCGACATATGCAGTCATAAAAAAAGGCAGCTAACAGCTGCCTTTTTAATCAATTTAGGTTTCCCCCTTCTATTTGTTTGGCTCAATTAAACCATTAACATCCGTTTCTAACATTGGAATTGGGAACATAAAATGACTATCGCCAGCTGGCAGTGTCACAATTCGAGCCAATCCCTCATTAAGGTTGTCAGCACTTCGATCCAAACCTATTTTTAATCGCTTTATATCAAACCAACGGCGGCCTTCACCCCATAATTCGATTTGACGATGTAACAAAATCTCATTTAATAAATCATCGCCTGTATTAGTTGATTTAGCATAGTCGGCATCACGAGTGGACATTAAATCAAACAACACGGTTTGTGCAACACCATTATTACCCAAACGGGCTTCACACTCAGCCTCAATCAGATAAGCTTCAGCCACACGCTGCTGCACCAAATCACCCAGGAAGTTACCAGATGAAACAAACTTATATTGATAATAAATTACCTTATCAACTTCCTCAGTATCCTTTCCATTCTCATCTTTTTTGTAGTAAGTAACTGGCTTAAACACCTGCTTACGAACGTCACTATCAAGAATTTTATCGTATAGCTTCTGACTAACCTGCTTATAATTACCAAGCGAACCACCATACCCGTTTTGATTAGGATCCATATGAGAATAGAACGATGGATAGATTGGATTATCATCTACATTAACTGCAAATCCCCACATCCATTCAGGATTCTTTGTTGAGTTAAAACCGGCAGTATACTCCGAGGCCGACATTAAGCCATAGTCCTTACCAGTGCGAGCTGCATGCGCCATATCACGCGCTGTATTCCAATCCTCCATTTGCAAGGCAATACGCGCATAAATTGCGCGAGCTCCATATACATCAATATGAGAATCGTGACCGTAAGAGTGCTCATTCTTTGGAGTCGCTTTCTCCAATAACTCAACACCTAATTTGATATCAGCTACAATTTGATCATAAACCTGCTGAACAGTTGAGGCTGCAACGCCTTCAGTAGTTTGCGACAAGTAGATTGGAACAGCTGCTTCTCCCTCACTCCCCTTATAGGTTTGCTGATAGAGGTTAACCAAATAGAAGTATGAAAAAGCGCGCAAAGTGTAAGCCTGACCTAACACATAGTTAATTTCTGCATCTTCACCTTCAAATGCATCCTTGTTATCCAGTATCCCGTTAACATTATTAATAATGTCATAGTAGAAATTCCATAGCATATGCGTTCTACTGTAATCACTGCGCTCGGTATACAGGTAGTTATAATCTGAACTATAAAAATAGGCGATGGTCATAGGCATATCATCACCCATTACATCAAGCATAATCTGAATAGCTGGTTGCCCAAAATCATCATGACGACCACCTGAGCGTCCATAGGTATTATAACTATACATGTAACGATAGATACCATTCAATACAGATACACCACCTTCAGTTGAAGTAAATACTTCAGAACTACTAACGCTATCCGTTGGCTGCTTATCCAAAAAGGTATCGGAACAGCTTTGAGTAGCTACAACACTAACAAAAGCTATTATGAAGCCTATATATTTAATTACTTTATTCATTTCAATACATTTTAAAGGTTAACATTTAAGCCAACTGAAATAGTACGCATAGGAGAGTACACTACTTCACTATTAATTCCATCGAGGTTTTGGTAAGGCACCAATCCCTGACGCTTCGACCATAAATGCAGATTATCTCCTTGCACATAGAAGCGTGCGCTTTGAATATTCAATTTTGACAACCAGGTTCTTGGAAGCGTATAACCCAAAGTCACACTGCGCAGATTCAAATAATCTGACTTAATTAAATAACGTGAAGAAACAGTTGTAAGCGCATTCCACTCCAAACGAGGCTGTGTTCCTGTTGGATTTTCAGGACTCCAAGAATCCAGAACATCAGGATGCCACGCTCCACCTGAAGCACTTGGCGACATCAAGCCTGCATACTGACTATCATAAGCATATCCACCAAACTGGTAAGCAAATGCAATAGCTAAATCAAAACCTTTGTAATTTACTTCAGTATCAAATCCTCCGTAAATATCAGGCAGCGCACTTTTATTTAAATACTTGCGATTGGCATTACTAGGGTTATCAGTCGTCTCAACTTCTCCCGTTGGATTTCCTTCAGCGTCAAATACATCTGCATAAAACAACTCTTTACCTGTCTTTTGATCAACTCCTGCGTAATCGTACATGTAGTACTCATACATATCATGACCTTCAGACCATTTAAAAGTGGTACCTACAATAACATCATCAGGCAAAGATGTAACCTCATTTGTAACATGAGTAGCATTCAGATTAAACACCCAACTTAAATGGTCGTTGCGGATAATATCAGTACTGATTTCGAATTCAATACCATTATTTACCATACTGGCAGAGTTCTCATAGCGTCCTTTGTAACCAACAGACAATGGGAATTGACGATAGTACAACTGATCATCCTTATTTGAACGGAAGAAGTCAAGTGCTACGCGCGTGCTGTTAAATACACCCAATTCAACACCCACATCAAGTGTTTTATTACTTTCCCAGGTTACATCATCGTTTCCATACTCACCGGCAAATAGTCCAGGCTGCCCGTTATTAGGGTAAGAATTATAGGTTGACTGATAAGCATAATACTGAGCATCTCCATTTGTTTTCAATAAACGATCATTACCAGTCTCACCATAGCTTACCTTAAGCTTTAGATTATCTAACCAGTCTGCTCCAACCAGGAAGTCCTCTTCAGACATACGCCAGGCTCCGCTAACTCCCCAGAAATTACCCCAACGATTATCAGGATGGAAGCGCGACGAACCATCAGCTCTGAAGCTGAATTCTGCAAAATATTTACTCTTGTAGTCATAAGCGAAGCGCGATAAATATGACTCCAACGAATACTCATCCTGGTATGATCCAGAATTCTCATTAACAGCGGCCAAATCTAATTCAATAGCATCAGGCGTTGGAAATCCGGTTCTGGTAGCGGTCATTTGGTTAAAGCGACGAGTAAAATTCTCATGCCCAACTAAAGCAGATACTTTATGATCTCCAAATTGCTTTGTATAAGCAACGCGCTTTGACCAGGTAACGTTGAACGAACGATATCCATATTTTGATGTACGACCTTTGTAGTTGGCTGCATCACCATAAAGTGCATTTTGATGACGGGTATAGTGACGTGCGTAATAGTTAACACCCAAAGCAGAAGTGAAAGTAAAATCTTTCAGAAACTTAATGTCAACATTCAGCTGTGGATTGATAAAGTCAACAAGTGCTTCACGCGAATCCAAATCTGTAGTAGCAATAACATTTGAGTTAGCAGGTACAGAAGCTGGGCGCGATGGTAAGCCATAAAGGCCATTTCCGAAATCATAGATTTTGTTACCATCTGTATCTGTTACATATCCACCTTTACCATCCATCACATAGATAGGATAGATAGGACCAATACCCTGAATATAGCTAAATGGGTTAGAAACTGAACTACCAGCTGTCAAGGTATTTTGCTTAGATGTACCAAAATCAGCATTGAAGTTCAACTTCAACCAATCAGTTACCTCATTGGTTACATTTGCTTTAGCAGAGTAACGCTCAAACTCACCATTATTGATGATACCTTCATCGTTGAGGTAACCAAAGCCAAGGTAATAGGTAATCTTATCAGAACCACCATTAAAACCAACGTTTATTTCAGAACGTTTCCCGTTATGCAGCAGCGCATCCTCCCAATCAGGACGATAAAGAATATTCGCATTTGGATTGAATGTTCCATCAGCTAAAACTACTTCTTCGTTTGCTACATCAGTAATGTTATAGCGTACTGTTTCTTTAATAAAATTACTAGAGGCATGCCCGTTAATTACCTCATCGCTATAGCCATCGTACTTTGGATTAAAACGGAAGGAGTTTCTGTAACTTTCCCAACTCTTCTGGTAAAAGTCTTCAATACCAATTTTATCGTAATCGGCTACAGCTCTCGAGTTAACACCATGACGAACATTTACGTTAACTTTGGTTTTACCCGATTTACCTTTCTTTGTGGTAATCATCACCACACCGTTTGCAGCACGCGAACCATAAAGAGCTGTTGATGCCGCATCCTTAAGTATGGTAATATTCTCAATATCCGAAGGATTTATTGAGTTTAGGTAACCACTGTAAGGCACTCCATCTACAACATAAAGCGGATCGCTCGAACCATTCAAAGAACCAATTCCACGAACACGAATAGTTGCATTAGCACCCGGCTGCCCTGTGGTAGTAACAACCTGCACTCCGGCTGCTTTACCTTGCAAGGCCTGTGAAACGTTAGATGTAGATGTTTTTTCCAACATTTTCTGGCCAACAACAGAGGCAGAACCAGTAAAGGATTCCTTCTTTGTAACACCATAAGCTGTTACAACCACCTCATCAACCGCAATTGCATCGCTTTGCAGCTTAACATTGATTACTTTTTGACCAGCAATAGCTACTTCCTGAGTTGTCATTCCCACAAATGAAAAAACAAGTGTAGTAGCATCTGACGGAACTTCAAGGGTATAATTACCATCCGGCATGGTAATCGTTCCTACAGTAGTTCCTTTTACAAAGACTGACACGCCTGGGATGGGCATTCCATCGCCGGCATCAGTCACTAAACCGGTTATGTTAGTGGTTTGAGCCAATAATGACTGCAAGCCAAGCACAACCATAAACGAAAGCGCAAATAGTACTTTCTTCATAGACTAAAGGTTTTAAAATTAAATACTAGTTGTTTACAAAAAATTGCGGCGCTAAAATAGTATTACTAGTTTTTCAATAGCAATAATGATTCATGATTATAGTCATGCTATTTTTCTTTTACTTTCGATTTGAAAGTTCTATGGCGAATTACTATCCGTAATTTTTTGGGAGCGCAAGTATAACAATTATTCTATAACCCTTATGGGTTCGCGCTTTCATTTATTATATTAACATTTTTTATCTACTTTTACCGCTTAATTAAACATCTGTTTCAAAGGGTTATTTTTTGGTTAATTATCCTTAAATAGCAAGCTATCCGTGTTAATTATTGTTATCACTTTTACTTCCTTACATTTCGAAAGTTCTGCTAAAATTGAAGTCCAATAATTCACCTGATTCGGTTTTTCGATTGAATAATTTTACTTTTGAAACCCAAATTAGCGGCAGGCAACCTTTGTTATATTGCCTCACTCATAACACTAGATTCAAACTTTTAAACACCAACACTTTGGCTAAAACAACAAAAGCTCCGGTTCAAACTCCATTAATGAAACAATACTATAGTATTAAGGATAAATACCCTGATGCTATCCTACTATTCAGAGTTGGAGATTTTTACGAAACTTTTTCAGAGGATGCTATTAAAGCCTCAGAGATACTGGGCATTACCTTAACAAGAAGAGCCAACGGAGCAGCATCCTATGTTGAATTAGCCGGTTTTCCTCATCACGCCTTAGATACCTACTTGCCTAAACTGGTAAGAGCTGGTGAAAGAGTGGCTGTATGCGACCAACTGGAAGACCCCAAAATGACAAAAAAGATTGTCAAGCGTGGTGTTACAGAGCTCGTCACGCCTGGTGTTGCCATCAATGACAATATATTAGAGCACAAAGAGAATAATTTTCTGGCCAGTGTACACATCGATAAAAAAGTAGCTGGTGTAGCCTTTTTGGATATATCAACAGGCGAGTTTCTGACTGCTGAAGGCTCATTTGAGTACATTGAAAAATTACTGACCAATTTTAAACCTAAAGAGGTTCTGTTTGAGAAAGGCAAGCGAAAGGACTTTGAAAGCTATTTTGGTGACAAATACTATACCTATGCTTTTGACGATTGGGCATTTGCCCCTGACTCGGCACACGACCGTCTTTTAAAGCACTTCGAAACCAACTCGTTAAAGGGATTTGGTGTACACAACCTCAGTTATGGCATAACAGCGGCCGGTGCTATACTGCATTACCTCGACCTAACTCAGCACCACAAAGTGCAACACATCACTACACTGAGCAGAATTGATGAAGACAAATATGTGTGGCTCGATAAGTTTACCATACGCAACCTGGAACTCTTCTCTTCATTGAACGAAGGGGGGAAATCACTCACTGAAGTTATTGACTGCACCATTAGCCCAATGGGCTCACGAATGCTTAAACGTTGGATTGCTCTTCCTCTTAAAGATGTCAAGCCAATAGAAGACCGCCTGGGAGTAGTTGAACACTTTTTTAAAGAGCCGGATCTCAAAAGCAACATCACCGAGGAATTACACTCCATTGGTGATTTAGAGCGATTGGTTGCAAAAGTGGCAGCCGGACGCATTACGCCGCGGGAACTCATTCAGCTAAAAACAGCCCTTTTTGCCATTGAGCCTATAAAAGAAAGCTGCCTGAGAAGTACAAACGAGCATTTGCAGCACATAGGTGACCAGCTTAATCCATGCACAACTATCCGTGAACGCATCCATAGAGAGATTGAAGCGGAGCCTCCTACTCTGATAGCCAAGGGAGGCGTTATCCAAACCGGTGTTAATAACGAGCTGGATGACCTGCGCAAAATTGCCTATTCAGGCAAAGATTACCTGGCCAGCTTACAACAGCGCCTAAGTGAAGAAACCAATATCCCCAGCATCAAAATTGCCTTTAATAATGTGTTTGGCTACTATATTGAAGTCAGAAACACGCATAAAGACAAAGTTCCTGCAGAATGGATTCGTAAACAAACCCTGGTGAATGCCGAACGATACATCACTGAGGAACTAAAAGACTACGAATCGAAAATACTGGGTGCCGAAGAAAAGATTCAGGCCATTGAAACAAAACTATACAACGATTTAGTGCTGGCACTTTCTGAATTCATTCCGGCCATTCAGCTAAATGCTGTTCTTCTTGCTAAAATTGATGTATTGATATCTTTTAATAATCTGGCAACAGTATCAAAATATGTTCGGCCAGTCATTAATGATGAACTGGAATTAAGCATCAAGGCAGGCCGACATCCGGTGATTGAAAAACAGTTACCCGCCGGTGAAGAATATGTGCCGAACGATGTTTACCTTGATAACGACAAGCAGCAAATCATTATCATCACAGGACCTAACATGGCGGGTAAATCAGCTCTTCTTCGTCAAACGGCACTTATCACACTATTGGCTCAAATAGGCTGTTATGTGCCAGCTGAGTCGGCCACCATCGGAGTCGTTGATAAAATATTTACACGCGTAGGAGCTTCTGACAACATCAGTTTGGGTGAATCAACATTTATGGTAGAGATGAATGAAGCCGCCAGCATCCTGAATAATCTGACTCCCCGCAGCCTGGTTCTATTTGATGAATTGGGACGAGGCACCAGTACTTATGACGGCATCTCCATTGCCTGGTCTATTGTTGAGTATATTCATGAACATAAGCGCGCCGGAGCTAAAACACTTTTTGCCACTCACTACCATGAGCTCAATGAAATGGAGAAGACTCATAAACGCTGTAAAAACTTTAATGTTTCGGTAAAAGAAGTTGATAATAAGGTGATATTCCTGCGCAAGCTGGTGCCAGGCGGCAGTAACCACAGCTTTGGTATTCATGTGGCTAAAATGGCCGGAATGCCTAAAAGTGTTGTTAACAGGGCCAACGATATATTGGGCGAGTTGGAGAAGTCAAACCGTAAAGGTGAATTAAACAAACCAATGGATGATATCTCCAATAATCGCGAAGGCATGCAGTTAAGTTTCTTCCAATTGGATGATCCTGTTCTGACACAAATACGCGATGAAATACTCACCTTGGATGTAGATAATTTAACCCCTGTTGAGGCCCTGAATAAATTAAATGATATAAAAAGGTGGGTTGGAGGCAAATAGCCTTCAGCCTCTATTTTTTCTGCAAAAAATGCTATTTTTTTGTTTGGAGATAAAAAAAAAGCCTCTATATTTGCATCCGCATTTGAGAAACAAACTCTGATACGCAGAGGGGGCAAATGACACTGAAAGTAGGACACCAACTAGGTTTGGTGAAATACAAAACTGCGAAAATAGCTCAGTTGGTAGAGCACGACCTTGCCAAGGTCGGGGTCGCGGGTTCGAGTCCCGTTTTTCGCTCCAAGGATGCCCGAGTGGTGGAATTGGTAGACACGCAGGACTTAAAATCCTGTGGCCATTAGGCCGTGCGGGTTCAAGTCCCGCCTCGGGTACCAATCTAGATTCATCTAGAACCAAAAGCGCTTAAAACTAACGTTTTAAGCGCTTTTTTATTTTCAGAAAACTTCAAAAAAAGTGGTCAAAACAGGTATTTAGCGCGACCAAATCGAGACCACTACCATTTTTAGAATAAGTGGTCGCGCGACCACTTAACAAATTGGTTACCAGTATACAATTTGACTCATTTTGATATTATTTGAACTTGGTTTTGTGTGGAATGCTCAAGAACTTTATTCTTTTTGCGAGACCATCGAGACCACAAAATTTATTATTATGAGGTTTTATTCAAATTACTTACTTAGAAAATCCAGAACTGGAAAAGACGGTTCATGTCCCATCTATGTACGCATATTGCTTAATAGCAAAAGAGTCGAACTATCTACAGGCATTAGGGTACTTCCTGATAAATGGGATGAAGTACATCAGGTATTACTTGGTGAATATCATGAAGTACATTCTTCAAATGAACGCTTAAGAAAAATTAAAACCATTCTGATTGACATCTACAATAGATTTGTTTCATCGGGAAAAGATTTTGATGTGGTCGATATTAAAAATGAATTCCTTGGGAAAAGCTATTCGAAGGGTGTATTGGAGGTTTTTGATTATTATCTGAAGACAATTGAAAATAATATTGGTCATGGCTATGCCTACCGCACCTTAAAGCACTATCGAGTTTCGCGCAAAAAATTAGCTGTGTTTATCCAGTCTCAACTTCGAAAAAAAGATATTCCGATAACAGCTGTTGACTACAATTTCCTTAACCAATTTGACATGCATTTGAAGACAGAATATGGTGTTCATCAGAATACAGCCTGGAATTACCACAAACACCTCAAAAGAGTGATGAATTTGGCTATTTCGATGGAATATATCCAAAAGAGTCCGTACAATCAGTTTAAAACAAAATTGGAGCAGGCCAATCGTGATTTCCTAACCAAAGATGAGCTTCACAGACTCGAAACAAAAAGCCTAGAAATTGACCGACTATCCATCGTCAGAGATATATTCATTTTTGCCTGTTATACAGGATTAGCCTATTCGGATATTTCGAAGTTAAGTCCGCGTCATATTCAAAAACGAGACGATGGTAACCAATGGATAATTATTAATCGAACAAAAACCAAGTCGCAATGCAGTATCCCGCTCTATCCTAATGCTCTTGAAATACTTGAACGATATGCTGATTATCCTGAGTCCCTTTTAAAAGGAAGGGTATTACCAGTTGCTTCCAACCAAAAACTCAATAGCTACTTAAAAGAGTTGGCAAACATCTGCAACATCAACAAAAACCTAACGATGCATATGGCCCGACATACTTTTGCCACAACTGTGACATTATCAAACGGGGTACCTATTGAAACAGTTTCAAAAGTACTTGGACATAAATCTTTAAAAATTACTCAGATTTATGCCAGGGTTTTAGAGAATAAGATATCAGATGATATGATGGCAATTAAAGGTAAATTGGGGATGTAAACTATCAATCTAATAATTCATTTCTTGACTACCTAATCTATCAAACAGGTGCCAATTTTGGCACCTGTTTGATAGATTAGGTTTGCTAAAAGCTATATACAAAACATTTTACAAGGAATAACCATTATTTATACGGTTTAAACAAAGTCCTAATGAATTAAAAAGAAATATTTTAGCTCTGTTATCTACATACTAAATCAATGCTTACCTGATTCCAATCCCCCAAAATCAGTATCCGATATACGTCTTAATTCATCATGCGATTTCGTATTCGAATACTCTGCCTTTAATAACCATAATTCCTCCTTTAGTTGTTGAATAAGTTCTTGATGTTCTTGCGAATTAATCAAATTATTCATCTCATTGGGATCATTCTTAAGATCAAAAAATTCCCAAACATCCACATCGTAGTAAAAATGAATTAGCTTATACCGTTGATTTCTGATCCCATAATGCGGTTGAACATGATGCCAAAACGGGTATTCGTAATAATGGTAATACATGGATTGTCGCCAATCATCGGGAGTTTCTCCGTTTAGGTTGGCAAAGAAACTTCTTCCCTGTACTTCATCCGGAGCATGCAATCCAGCCATTTCTAATATGGTTGGTGCGAAATCGATGTTGGTAACAACATCATTCCAACTAACGCCTGCCTTTATTGAATTGGGATAACGTACCAGGAAAGGCATTCGAAGTGCTTGTTCATACATAAATCGCTTATCGAACCAACCATGGTCGCCTAAGAAAAACCCCTGGTCAGCAGTGTAAATTACAATGGTATTATCTGTTAAACCTTTTTCATCCAAATAGGCTAACACTTTTCCTATATTATCATCAACAGAACGAATTGTGGCCAGATAGTCTTTCATGTAGCGCTGATATTTCCATCTACGTGCCGCCTCTTCACTCATTCCTCCTTTTGGAATAACATTCTCATCGCGTTTAATACCAAAATCAATCCATTTCCGAAGTTGTCTTCCTTTGAGTGAATCTGGCGGTGTTAATTTCATGTCTTCCCGACTGAAATCATTCATTGTCATCTCAGTGTTACCAGCTGTTAATTCTCTCCCTTGATAATCATCATTAAAGGTAGATGGATATGGTAGTTCTATATCGTCAAACAGTTGCTGATAAATGGAGTCGGGTTGCCATGGTCGGTGAGGCGCTTTGAACTGCAGCATCAGGCAGAAAGGATTATCCTCATTTCTTTCATCTAGCCAATTTAATGCAAAATTGGTGGTTAAGTTGGTAGCATAGCCATTCACTCTGACTGTATCGCCATTATCGTTGTAAACAGGATTCCAATAGAAGCCCTGCTCACCCCTTGCAACATGGTATTTATAGTAATCAAAACCTGTTGGCTCTGATGCCAGATGCCACTTTCCAACAATAGCTGTTTGATAGCCATTGGCCTGTAGCTCTTTCGGAAAAGTCCATTGCGTATTATCGAATCGACCGCCTTTGTAATTCTTCAGGTAGCCATTCATATGACTATACTTCCCTGTTAAAATAGCTGCTCTACTTGGCCCACAGATAGCATTGGTACAAAAAACATTATTCATTAATACGCCTTCATTAGCCAAGCGATCGATATTAGGCGTTGGTGCAATATTGCTGTATATGCCTCCATAGGCTGAAATAGCATGACTCGCATGATCATCAGTCATTATGAATAGAATATTAGGTTTCTCAACCTTTTCAGCACACCCAAATTGCAGGATGATTGTAAAATAAATCCCAAACAGAAATAAATATTTTTGCATACTAAATAGATTAAAAAAAAGCACCCTAACCAAAGTCAAAGTGCTTTTAGATTATTTATTAACCAGACTATTTTACAACTACCTTCTTAATGGCTTCACCATTTTCTCCGGATATCTGTACTAAGTAAACTCCTTTGGTTAATCCAGATACATCAACCTGTGTATTATTGATAACTGACTTAACTAGTGTACCGCCTAAGGAATAAATAGAAATTTTATCTATTTTATCTGTTCCTGTTACTCTGAAATAATCATTGGAAGGATTAGGAAAAATATTAATTGATAGTTCCTTAATATTATCTATGTCGGTTGAAACACCGTTATACTCGTAAGCACCCGCGTCTGGAGAAGCATCTCTCGAATATCCTCTAGCATCAATTGTTGGTAAGGTAATACCCGTTGCAGCCGTACAATAATCAATGGCATTCGCTCCATCAGTCAATGCTAATACTTTCACTTTACCACCTTCATCGGTTAAGGTACCTGATAAGCCTGCAAATGTTGCCGTTTTTCCTTTGGCGTTATTCTTTGCGACATCATCAATAATTGGGTTTGCTGATGCGGCTGCTTCTAAACCTCCAATTATACAGTTTACCATATCAGTTAGGCTGGCATTTGTGAAGTTTATTACCTTAACTGATAAATCATCTGCTGATACAATAATAGAATTATAAGCACTTAAGTTAGTTGTATAACCCGCTGTACCAGTAAATCGCAATCCACTTTTAACAAGAGCAGCATGAGTATTATTATAAATTGTGGCATGTACAAAATTCAAATTGATATTACCCGATGTTCCGTCTCCTCCAGCATTTGTGGTCCACTGGGCAACTTTACACCAAATAGCTCCACCACCTGCTCCACCTGAAGCGCTTGTTGCATTATTATTAGAAACAGTTGTGTTCTCTACATTCACATCAATGGCATAATCATTACCATAATCATTATTTCCATTAATATATATCCCCCCGCCATTTCTACCTATATTACTATCAATTAATGACTTATTGATGTTGATAACACAATTAATGGCCGCACCATTATTTGGTACTGCAATCATACCACCACCATCAAGAGAAGACGTATTATTTGTAATAGTACATTCAATTACGTTTGCATTCGTACCAGCCAAACTAACTCCACCACCATTTTTAGCTGTAAAGTTATCTTTGATAATCAGATTCCTTAATGTAAGTAAGCCTGTTATCTTATCTGCATTAATACCTCCTCCATTATCAGTATCAGGTGCATTACCATTTTGGATACCTAAGTTTTCTATTGAAACAGTTGTAATACCCTCAACTACATTAATCACTCTGGTACCCGTTCCATCAGATGACGCAGATGCCGCTGCCTGAATTATATCAGTATTCGGATCTGCTCCTCGTAAAATGATGTTTTTATCAATTGTAATCGATTCGGTATGGACACCTGTAATTTCAATAACATCATTATCACTTGCGGCAGTTATTGCCTCTGTTATGCTGTTATAAGATGTACTACCGATTTTAACGGTTTGCGCAAAAGTTGTACCAATTGCCATTGCCAATACAAGTAGAGTAAACGTTTTCTTCATATCAATTTTATTTAGCTTTTGATTTAATTCTTTTATTCAAAATCAAATGTATTTATTGAAGTAGAAAATAAGGTTTACATATCGGTCAGATAGGTTTAAATACTGCTAACAACCTAAATACATTCCCATTACCTCCAAGGTATATTCCCTGAATTCTGAATATGCTTCATTAATTTCTTCCTTAATTCTTCCTTAACAGCCGCGTTTTCAACAGGTATTTCTACTGAACTGGTATCACTGATATGAATTAACTGATACGATTCAAAAGGGGAATTCTGCATTAACTTATATTCGCCATTGGAAATGGCATAATAAGCACGTCCTCCAAATCGATGCCCTTCACGTCGCATAAAAACCAATTCTCTGCCCACGGAATTAGGTGGTTCTTCTTTTAATAAGTTGACCAGGCTTTTAGAGGGGAGTTCCTGTTGATGATTACCCCCAGCCAATTCAATGAGACTTGGGTAAAAATCCATTAAGATGATAGGTTCTGAAACAGTATTGGGTTTTATCTTATCGGGCCAGTTAACTACACAAGGAATTCGAATCCCGCCTTCGTATAAATCACCTTTACCCCCTTTTAACAGGCCATTATTGGCTCCATACTGCAAAGCACCGCCATTGTCTGATGTAAACACAATTAATGTATTATCTGCTTCTCCACTCTTTTCAATGGCTTCCATTACTTTTCCCACACCAGCATCCAGATGCTCTATCAAAGCAATTAGCTTCTGGCGCGTTATATTGGCCTGTGGCTCTCGTTTCTTTATCTTCTCCAACCAATCTGCAGGTGGCTGAATCGGTTCATGTGGAGCATTGTAGGTTAAAAACAAGAAATAGGGATTGTCTGCATTGGATTGTATATTAATATATTCCCTTGCCCAATTGGTAAAAACATCCGTTGCATGTCCCTTAGGCTCTATCCGCTTACTACCTTCACGCATCCAGTTAATGCCGGCTCGTTTATGGGTATAATAGTCATCCATCATATCTCCCACATAACCTTTGAAATGGTCAAAGCCTCTATCGTTTGGTAAATCGGGACTTTCATAGCCTAAATGCCATTTTCCAACTAAAGCTGTGTGGTAACCAAGCGCTATTAATTGTTCTGGAAGAAAAGGAACTTCATCAGACAGGTTACCCCAGGTATTATCCGGCATATCCCTGATAACGCCAGGTACTCCAACCATATCGGGGTAATTACCGGTTAATATGGCAGCCCGACTTGGCGAACAAACTGTACTATTAGCATAAGCTCTGGTAAACTTTATACCGTTCTCACATAGTTTATCAATGTTTGGCGTATAAAGGTCTGTAGCCCCATAACAGGATAAATCACCATATCCAAGGTCATCAGCAAGAATGAATACGATATTGGGCTGTTGTGCATTAGATAATAAAGTCAGAAATAGGGTTGTGCAGAATATTAAGAGTCGCTTCATCATCTCCTTATTAAATAAGCAGGCACCTATAAAATAGATGCCTGCTTATTAGGTTTATAAATTACTTCTGGTTCTTCGGAACAAACTCCACTGCATCCGATATTGGCAACTGATAAGTATATTTTTCCAAATAAACAGGCACTTCTCCTAAACGTGGTGATGTGCGGGTATATTTCGGCATCGCCATCACCCAGTAAAATCCTTTTTTAGGCACTTTATATGACAACTCTGTCAAACCTTCTGCCACCATTTTTGCAGCTCCCGGATTATTGTCAGGTGCATAATACACGCTATAGCTATCGGCTTGTTCAAAGGCTTGCCAGTTAATGGTGCGATGTTTAATAGAGATAGCCATGTTTTGATATTCCAAAATCGGTTTGTCAACTAAGGTATGGAAACAGAAGTCACGCGCCATATCCTGATAAGCCGGGTCTAATACCAAGTTGTTTAACTCTTCCGGATCATCGACCACATTATAAAGTTGACTGATGATTCCATGCGTATAAATAAATTTATAGTCATCCACACGGAACATACGCGATGGCAGGTTTTTAATTTCCTTAAACCCATTGTAATTTCCACTGCGGTACTCCGAAAGTATTGGACGATTTAATAGTCGGGTTCCATTCTTAAGGTTATTGACAATAGAAATACCTTGCGCCGTTTCCGGCACTTCTGTTCCTGTCAATTCGCACATCGTTGGCATGATATCCACAAAGCTCACCAACATATCATTTACCTCACCTTTAGGAAAAGCCTTAGGGTATGAAATAATAAAGGGGACATTTACCGCATCCTCATACATACAATGCTTACCTCTTAAACCATGCTCAAACAAGTGCTCACCGTGGTCGGTTGTATATACAATGATGGTATTGTCGTATAGACCTTCTTCTTTTAGGGCATCAACAACACGCCCTACCATATCATCAACTTGCGTCACACAGGCATAGTAAGATGCCATAATATTTTTTGTGGCTACCGGGTACTTGTTTGGCCAGCCTGAGTGAATCCAGTCGGGAACCCATGGATATTTCCCTTTGCCATGCCATTCGGTAGCAGTTTCAGGCAAGGTGAAATCTTCCGGATTATACATATCCAGATACTTCTGCGTGGTGGTAAATGGCGGATGTGGTTTTTCAAAACCTACATGTAAAAAGAAGTTTTCTCCGTCTTTACCACGCTTTTTGATAAACTCCACTGATTTGCGGGCGACGACCATATCAAAGTTATCTTCATCTTTCTTCACCAAAGCTGGTTCATACTTCTCGTTTAAGTGACCAGGCCCTCCTTTATATACTTTAGCATACTTTTTAAACTGACGATAACGCTGGTAAGCATCTTCACCCACCTCATCCTGATAATGTCCTCCGGGAAAATGAGTGTAGTAACGAGTATTGATCTCATCCCAACCCAAATTATTACCTTCCGGATGATCCTCATCAACATTCTTTTGCAGCTCGCCATGCACATGCATTTTACCCGGTGAGGCAGTAATATAACCATTAGACTGAAAGGCCTCGGCTAAAGTCACAATGCCCTCATGGTATCCTGTTTCTCTAAGAAAACCAGAGCCTAAATGTTTTTCTTTGCCATTGGCCATTTTAACAGGTGCCTTGTGATAAGGAGCTCCGTTGGCAAACGGATACATACCAGTAATCAATGCCGCGCGACTAGGAGCACACACCGGCGCTGCCACATAACAATTGGTTAACCGTACGCCTTCTTTAGCCAGCGCATCAATATTGGGCGTAATCACCAGTTCATCGCCATAACAACCCAATGCATCTTTTTTATGTTGGTCAGAGATGATGAATACCACATTGGGGCGATTATTCTCTTTCTTTTTCTTTGCCTGCACCAAGCCTGGCATTAACACCAGACTTAATACAGCTATACACACAAATCTTATCATCACAGTCATTCTTATTCGTCAATATTATCGTTGGCAGACGTCTCGGTAATAGGAATTGGCCACGTATAATCCTCAGGACCACGAATACCCTGAATTTTACCCTGATTCTTCGGATCAAAAGCAATCTTACATTTTTCCTCATAAACACCCAGGCGCGTCAGGTCAAACCAGCGCTGACCTTCCATAAAGAATTCAGCTGCTCTTTCTCGTAATAATGCTTCTCTGAATTCAGCCATGGTCAGGCCAGTAAAATCTAAACCAGCCATTTCGACACGTGTACGAAGCATATTAACATCAGAATTCGCCAATGTAGGATCTTCATTTATTTCTGCTAAAGCTTCAGCGCGCATTAGATAAACATCAGCTAAACGAATCACATGCCAGTTTTGCTGACTTGTATATTCAGTTGTTGCATCGCTGTCGATAAACTTTGACGTAAAAACATTATAGACAGCTCCTTTTCGGTCGCCAGAATCCAGTAGGTAACGCGCATAACCGTTATAGGCTGGTAGTAATTCATAACGATAGGTATTATCTTCATAATATTGAATGATTCCTTTATCGAAGCGTACATCAGTGGCATCCACACTATTTTGCGTAAAACCGGCCACCATTTTATTGGTGCCACCCCAACCTCCGCCACTTAATCCAGCATTACGTGGGCTAAAGAGGTTGGAAACAGCAGTACCTTGTCCGGTAGCTGATGAGCCTTGAATATCAAATAGCATCTCAGGAAAATTTCCTTTATCTGCATCAAAAAGGGTTTGCCACTCTTCAAAAGAAGATGATAAAGCATAACCTGGTTGTATTAAAACAGAATCACACATTACTCTACATGAATCGTAATACGTTTTGTAGTCAGTGCCAAATTCAGCATATGGCGAACAGCCTTCGCTTCCTTCTGCTGCGCAACGGGTTGATGAGGCGATATGCAAATATACACGAGCCAATAAAGCCTGTGCAGACGCATCTGTTGCACGTCCTAAATGATTCGTTTCACCCAGGCGTGTCTCATTACGCCCCCAACAATGCTCTGAGGCATATTTCAGATCACTGATAATGACATTGTAAATATCCGTCCTGGTTGAAACAGGCAGGCCTGCATCTTCACCAGGCTGAACAGGCTCAGTACGCAAAGGTACTTCACCCCAGCAACGCACCAGGTTGAAGTAATGCAGAGCACGCAAAAATTTAGCCTCACCTATTATACGCGCTTTGATGGTTTCATCCATTTCAACATCGGCTACATTGTAAATCACATTGTTGGCATCGCGAACTGCAATATAAATCTGGTTCCATGTCTCTGGCAAAGTACCGTTGGTAGACGTCAGAATTCCTTTATTATAGTCACCATGTTTCCAGCTGGATGTGCCCTGGTCGGATGAAGCAAACACATTGGATAAAAACTGCTGATTATAATAACCCGGCCCATTTTTTAGCTGTGCATAAGCCGCTGTTAAAGCCATTAAGGCCTGGTCTTTATCCTGATAGAAGTAATCGGTTCCAATTTGGGTTTTAGGCTCTTCTTCTAACCAGCTTTCGCAGGAAGAAAAAACAACAATACCCAATAGTAAAAATGTGATATATTTTAAATTATTCATTGCTTACAGTTTTGCTGATTAGAAATCAAGTTTAACACCAAACACATAGTTTCTCGTTCCAGGGAAAGCTCCGAAGTCAATGCCTCTTCGCTGTGGATCTTTATTGAAAGCCTGAACTTCAGGGTCATAACCAGGGTAATTCGTCCAGGTAAACAAATTCTGACCTGAAGCATATAGTCTCAGACTTTTCTTGTTTTTGAATCGGAAGGTATAACCAACATTGATGTTCTTTAATTTGATAAACGACCCGTCATAAATCTGACGGTCAGATACAATTGCTCTTTGTCCACCATCGGTGGCAGCTGCCGGGTTAGCTACTCCTGTTGTTTGACCAACAGCTGGGTTATAAGCCACTTCGTAGGTATAGTCTTCTGTTACCTCATCATAAACGGGCGTTACAGTCAATGGTGCTATCCATGAATCATTATAAGCTTCAGTAGCTACATTGGTACTTTTCTTCAAAGCATTTAAAGGCCATGAATCAACCCATAATATGTCACCACCTTTTTGGCCGGTAAACAATATGCTTAAATCCCAGTTTTTATAGCTTACGGTATTATTTATCGAAGCCGTAAAATCAGGGTTTGGATCACCGATCTGCACATAATCATCGAAATTGATGGTTTGAACATCCAATGGATTTCCTTCTTCATCATAATCTACAGAGTGGTTGATGTATTTAATCTCACCTGCTGCAGCATCATTTATACCACTGGCTGCTGCCTCATCCCAATTGGCATACACACCATCCGTTTCAGCACCCCAGAAAATACCGAGAGGTTTTCCTTCCATAAACATAGATGGATAGGTTTTATCATAACCAACCGCAGGTCCTAACTGACGTTCAAGATTAGAATTTAGCTTCACTAACTTGTTTCGATTCACACTAAATGTTCCCAGAACGTTCCACTGCCAGTCTTTATTTCTAATTATATCACCACCAATTGTTAGTTCAATACCTTTATTCTCAACTTCTCCAAAATTGTCTGTTCTCCAAGGATATCCATTTGAAGCAGGTAGATTTACTAGCTGCAATAAGTCGTGTGTCAGCTTGTAATAAGCATCAAAGGTTAGGTTTAGTCGCGAATTAAACATACCAAAGTCAAGCCCAACATTGTACTGATCAGTTGTTTCCCATGTTAAGTCAGGATTGGCCAAATTCTGTTCAAAATAACCTACTACAACCTGACCATTAAAATTGTAACGGATAGGTGACATCACACCCAACGACTGGAAAGCTGCGATAGGGTTACTACCAGTTTTACCATACGACATTCTTAATTTAAGATTAGAAATAGATTCTACATTTTTTAAGAATGGCTCTTCAGATGCTCTCCAAGCTAAGGCTACAGAAGGGAAGAAAGCACTCTTTTTGTTTTCAGCAAACTTGGAAGAGCTATCCATACGTGAATTGACATCCACATAATACTTACCTTTGTAGCTATAACCAACTCTAAAAAGGCCAGATAACAACCCGACTCTTGTAAATCGTGTTACAGGAACCATGATATCGGTTGCTGATTCAAAAGTATAGTAAGTGGTAATATCACTACCGTATCCATAAGCCTTATTAAAAGTGGATCTAATATTATTAACCTCGTAGGTTCCGACCACAATTGCATCTACTTTATGCTGACCAAACTTTTTCACATAGTGCAAGTTGGCTTCGGCGTATGTTTTAATATTTTGAGTATAGGATTGTGTTGCTTCACCATTATTACGGCGACCTCGGGTTGTAAAAGTAGGATAATAACTATCTCGTAGACTCATTTGATAATTGACTGCCCCCTTAGCAGTAGCACTTAAATGTGGTGTTATTTTTCCAACTAAAGATAATGCCTGATTAAAGGTGATGGCTGTTTTCTCATCTTCCACATATTTAGCTAGCGTATAAGGGTTAGACATGATTTGACCTTCATTTAAGTCAGCATAAACATCATCATCCTGACCTGGCTCTAACAAGTCAAATATTGGCTGAAAACGTAAAGCATTAGATACCACACTTCGGTCCTGATACATTTGACCATTCCCTACTGAAGACGCTCTTCCCTTGCCATAAGAAGCATTTGTTTTGGAGTAAATCTCCACCTTTTTATTAAAGGCTTTGCGCATGCCATTCATATTAAAAGTGGCACGCTTGTAATCTGTATTGATAATCACCCCTTGATTATCAGACAAACCCAAACTAACTGATAGGTTACTATTCTGGTCACCTCCACGATAAGCCACATTGAAAGCCTTTGAGTAAGCTTTACGATACACCTCATCCTGCCAGTTAGTATTAATACCGGTTGTTGTTGGGTAAGGCAAAGTATAACCATCTAACTCCTCAAAGTTTTCCGGTGTTAAGTCCTGTGTGCCATCAAACACCATTCCGTCACGACCAGGATTGGTAATATCAATATACAATTGATTGATCGTACGCTGATTCATATACCCTTCGAATTGAGGTCCATTAAGCACATCAATTTGCTGGTTCAGCTCCGACATGGCAAAATCGGCTGTTACAGAAAATTGGTCTTTTGTACTTTTGCCATCAGCCTGCTTGGTGGTAATCACCACAACACCATTCGCACCACGTGCTCCATAGATAGCTGTTGCAGCAGCATCTTTAAGCACTTCCATCTTCTCAATATCATTCGGGTTAAGGAAACTCAAGGAACTCTGAGACTGGCCAGAATTACTGTTCCCCTGAGCATCCTGAATCGGATCAATTGGTATACCATCAACTACGTATAATGGTTGTGTACCTCCTAACATCGAATTGGTTCCTCGAATGGAGATACTCACACCGCCACCTGGTTCGGAGTTTTCGTTAACTACCACCCCAGCTACCTGTCCTTGTAACATGCGCTCTACTGAATTTGTGCGCACTTTTTCCATCTGATGAGAGGTGACCTGTGCCACAGAACCAGTCAGGTCACTCTTCTTCACATTAAAGTAACCTACACTCACTACTACTTCATCCAATTCCGATATTTCTGGTTCAATATAAATGGTTAAGTTGGTCTCATCACCCACTGCTACTTCTTTTGTTTTCATCCCAATAAAAGAGAAGACCAAAACATCTGCTTTTTTAGCTTTAATATTAAAATCTCCAGAAGTACCACTTATTGTTCCATTGGTAGTGCCTTTTATATACACCGTCACCCCTGGAAGTGGTTGGTTGGATTCTCTGTCTAATACCTTCCCTGAAATGTTTAGTTCTTGAGCAATCAGGCTTATTGGCACCAAGAACAATAATAACATTAATAGTTTTTTCATCAGATTATGTTTTTAGTTACTGTTTTATAAATTTTAAAGCAATCGACTGTAGCCCATCATTAATCATTAGCACATAAGTACCTGTTGGCAATTGACTCATGTCAAGAAGTTCACTGCTATAGTTATTATACGATTTTAGTAATTGTCCCCTAAGTGTGTAGATGCTCAGCCGGGCATTTCTAAGCCCTTTCACCTTTGCATAGTCACTTACCGGGTTAGGAGTCATTTTATAGGATAATCTTTCCGTTTCAAAATTAGTTACGTTTGTTGTTGTATCAAACTGTTCCATCAGGAATTCTGCTGCATGCCCCCAGGTGCCATCCGGTTCAATCAACCATTTCCCATCCATCCATTCATATAAAAATGAAGTTTCATATTCCACACCCTTTTCCCAGGTAAATCCATCGGGTGCACCTTGTTGACCAGAGCAGTATAAGTTCCACAAGTAGAAATATGGTAAATCCATAGCTAATGCCAAACCACACAACTTATCATATTTAGTACGAATTTGTGAGCGACTATGACTCGAATAGGGAGCATTTTCGTTGATGGCAAATTCACCAATCTGAACAGACAGATCGCCATACTCACCTGTTGAAGTGGTGAAGTAATTAATCATCTCCAGCCCTGTCCACATGGCTGATGGAAATGGATAGTCGTTATTTTCCCATCCGCCATCGTAGGCCGACCAGGAGGCCAGGTCAATGCGGCAATGCGGTATCACATCCGCTGCCAGACAAGGGGTGTTATTATCCATCATGGTTAATCTCTGCCCATCTTTTTGCATCCATAACTTATTGAGCTCTATCCCATGCATTACCCTTGTCGTGGCATCCGGAAATTCCTTTCGTGCTCTTTCCGTGCCTCTTTGACGAGCCCTGAACATACGTGCCATACCTGCAATTTGCCATTCTACATCATCTGGTATCAGTGCTGGATCTTTCTCCCATAAAACACCTTGACCACGTAACATCCAGTCACCTTCCCAGTTTTGGTAAACGAAAGTCTTATCCAGATGTCCATAGGTTTCGAGCAGTTTTACCGTTAATTCGTACCACTGCTGCTCTTCATTCACATAAGAAGCATGCTGAAAATCGGGTCCATCTTTATAATCTCCCTTATTTTTTGAAGTCACCCAAAAGGTATGAGTTTTGATATTAGAGCGACTGTATAAATCCTGTATCTCCGGCACATCCAATAATTCCACCACCCTATTTACATTACTCCAGGTATGATTGAACGGATAGGCCGAACTCATCTTTCCGTTAATTGCCGACAAAGTTGTTTTAATGGCTGTTGAACCAAACTCTTGATAGTAGTCCAAGCCTTCGGTCATAAACGGTTTATCGGTAAAGTGATACCACCCAGCTATGTGCGAAGCTCCAAATATATCACGAAGTGCTTCCTTCTCATTATTCACCGATGGCTTGTACTGATTAACCTGATTAACAATCTCTGAAGGCGGTGTTAAGGTTTCGCGATAATGTACACGAACCTCACCATTATTTACCAGGCTAAAATTGGGGTTATCCAATGTGAGATTGGTAAAATTAATACCTTCTCCTAAACGCAATAAACCGCTTTGCGCAATTGAAAGCGTAAAGCCAGCGGCTTCCGACTTCTTATTTAAATTACCATTATTAATCATTAGTGTATAGATACTGCCTCCATCATTAATGGTGATGGACGAGCTCTCTCCATTACTTGGATTTTTAGTAAACAAACTGATATCGTTACAGACTATTAAACCATTTACAATTAAATTGGCTTTAGCTGTTGCTGAGCTCCATTGATAGGTACTGCCTGTTAAACCAAGAGTACCTTTTACATAGATATACGAATAACGTTCGGTGGTTACTATTACCCTGTTATTTGACTTCACAACGAGGTTTTCATCGCATACCAGATTATACAAATCAATCAACACATTTTTTTCGCCACTATCACTAAACATACTTAATGTGCCCGGATGAAAATAACCCTTACCGGTTATGTAAGTTGTGACATCCTGCAGATTCATGAAAATGCGACTATTATATTTGTATAACGAACCATCGCCCGAACTACCGGGCTGCACTCGACCAGATGAGAATGTGCCTTGACACTCAATACTACCGTTAATCACCAGGTCTTTGGCAAAATTATCGGTATCATGCCCCATGCTTAAACTTGCCGACTGATTAACTTTCAGATGTCGGCATAGTACAATGCGTTCTCCCGATACGCTTCCCTGTACATCGATGTATACTGAATGATTATTTTCAATTCGCACATCATCATCAGGTCCCGGAACAAAACCACCTGACCAAAGGCCCGGGTCGGACCAATTGCCACTTTTAACAGAGTATATAGCCCCGGAAAAATCAATCTGCGCACTAATATTCACAGCGTAGAATAAACCTATTATTATGTATAGAATTTTCTTCATAACCTATCTACAGTTTAGAGCTTACCTAATACTTCGATCCCTTTCTTTTTGAAGACCTCATATTCTGGATAAACTTTGTGCTCATTTTTATAGGTTTTCAAGAACTCATTCATCTCTGAATAGAAATTCTGATGCAGATAATAAACCGGCTTCTTTTTACCTTCTTCACTAATCATCGACATCCCCTTGGACACTCCTGCGTTTGTGTATTCATTATTGTACATCTCCCAATGCAATGCAAAAGGCAAATTCAAATCCAGACTCACTCTCATCATTCGTTTAGTCAGAAAGAGCTGTTTAGCATCATCCTGATTGGCATTGGTTTGATAGCCATACTCGCCAATATATACACGACGTTTAAAAGGGACCCCATCTTTCTCAGCTAACTTACTCTCAATGTAGTCCATAGCTTCGCCTACGGCTTTCTTTAACTCTAAGTAGGTTGGCTTCTTCTTGATGATTTCGTAGCTGGAGTAGGACACCAAATCAGGGTTTGTATGTGGTAGCACACTATTGACAATGCATTTTTTACCTTCTAGACCTTTAGTCACAAGGTTAAGTTCAATATAGTGCCAAACCTCAACCTCTTCATGAGGTGTATTCCTTTTAGCATCATCCACTGCAATCTGACGAATATTGAACCAGTCAATCATACCTTGAACCTTCTCATCGGACGGAATATTGTCTCGTTTACCCAAACCGTGTAGCAACCAATCGCCCTCCCAGTTCCCAAACAAAAAGGTTTTGCCGGACCCACTGTAGGTTTTCAATACATACTCTGTCAGTTCATACATCTCCCGATATAGCATCAACTTCTCCTCTGAAGTTAAGCCATCCTGCCATTTGGCTTCTGTAAACGTATGAACCCAGGCGAATATGTATTTAAAATCCATATCCATGACCTTCTGGTAGTCTTCTTTCTTCTTAATTAAATCTAGTGTTGTTTTAATACCTGAAGCCGGTTTCATGCCGTAAGATTTGGCATAATTTTTACCCATTGAAATCTTCAGGATATTGGAGCCCATACCTTGAATATGTTTGGCCTGCTCAACAATAAACGATTCTTTGGTAAACTTATAGTTAGCACCAATGGCTTGAGTTCCGCAAACAAAGTTATAGTCTTCCAGTTCAGGCGCTTTATCAAATATCTCTCCATCTACTGTTTGGGCCTTAAGCTGGCCCAATATAACTATGACAACTAATAAGATGTTTAAAGCTCTCATCGTTCTCTATTTTAATGCATTAAAATTCAAAGCCGCTTCCTTAAATATTGCCAAGGATGGTACATGGTTATGCTCTTTATAATACCTTTTGACAAATCGCTGACTTTCTTTATAGAACTTATTATGAGTGTACCAAATTTGCTGTTTCTTACCCTCGTCATCAATCATCCAGTAGCCCACTTGTTCGCCAGTTTCCTTCTTTATTTCGTTGTTATACATTTCCCAGAACAAAATAAATGGAGACTCCCACTCTAAGCCTGCTTTAATCACCCATTTAGCACGCTCATCCTGCACATCTTCGCCATGACTCATAAATGGGCTGCCATATTCGCCTATCCAAACTCGCTTACCTTCAGGGAGTCCTTCTTTTGCAGGCAAATACGATTCAATGTAATCCAAAGCTGTTTTAAGCTTCGTGTTCAACTCAGCTTCTGTTTTAGGCGGGTTGGTTACATCGTAAGTTGAATAGGATACATAATCAGGATTGACCTCTTTTAACACAGAGTTGGTAAGCACTTTATCATTCAAATCGATGCCACGTTGAACCAAATTCACCTCCATGTAATGGTATATTTCTACATTTTGGTATTCCGTATCACGCTTGGCATCATCAATGGCTTTTTGACGTATTTTAAACCACTTTTTGATACCTTCCAAGGTAGCTTCATCTGCTGGCTTTGTACGGTCGTAGTCCCAACGCAAGTGCCAGTCACCTTCCCAGTTACCCAGGTAAAATACCTTACCGGAGTTGTTAAACTCCTTCAGCATGTATGTTGTTAAATCGTATAATTCATCATACAATGCCTCAGCATAGCAATCTTCATAGCCACCAATGAACTTAACTTGCGTGGTGTCGTTTTTCTGCCCAACAGGTTCGGGTAAATATTGCGAAAAGCCATACACCCAAATGTGGTAATATTTAAAATCCATGTTCAACACTTCTTTAACCGATGGCTCCAGCTGTGCCAGTTTTGTTAAAGAAGTGATCTCTTTATTCTCGGGTAAACCATAATTCTCAGTACAATAACGAGGATGCATCGAGAACTTAAGCAAGTTGGAGCCCATGTCTTTTATCTGTCGTGCCGTTTCCACCAACATGGATTCTTCGGTGAATTTGTATTTCGACCCAACTGTTTGTGTGCCGATCATATAATTATAATCGTTAATCACTTTTTGAGAAACGTCATCTTTTTTTTGTCCGGCCAATGCCCAGGCACTCACCAGTATGACCAACGCGATGACAAAATAGATAATCTTCATATTACTCGTTTTTCTTTATAGTTATTGACAATTTCATTTTTAGAAGTACATATTCACATTCATCCATTGATTACGCGATGATGTACTTTCACGATTGCAATATGAAAAACAATAAGAAAACAAGGGTTTGAATGCTGTGCAGATAGGTTGAATCTCCAACCGAGCAAGATAAGACACTAATTCACTTGCACTTATCAAATTTAAACATGCTATAAATTATACATGTAACATTAAGTTTGTTATCCACTAATATCCTTTTTACACAAAATATAGACTCATAAAAAATGCGGATAAAACAAAAGTCCTCCGCATTCATATTTTAAACTTCAGTAGTTGACTATCAACCCTGACTTTCCATAAACTCTTTGGGTGTTTTACCATGGAATTTTTTGAAAACCGTGCTAAAATATTTGGGATCATGAAAGCCCGATTCGTAGGCAATATCAGCAATGCGCATATTCTTACCCGATTTAAACAACTCTACGGCATGGTTAAGTTTGATCTTAATCATCAGGTCAGATGGTGTCATACCGGTTAAGCCTTTTAACTTGCGAAAGAGGTTTGAACGACTTAAGCCCAATTGCTCACAAAGCACATCAATGGTAAAATCACGGTCCGTCATATTCTCTTTGATGAGCTGAACCGCATTGGACAAGAACTCTTCATCGGGTGACGCATGCGTTGCTTTCTTTTCTTCACCAGACTGCTCAACCTGCCCGAGGGCCTGCCGTGTACGCAACAGGTTATTAATGGTGGCTTTTAACACTTCAATGCTAAAGGGCTTCTCCACGTAGGCATCGGCACCCACTTCCAATCCCTCCACCTTATCGTCAACACCAATTAAGGCCGTAATCATCACCACAGGGATATGACTTGTTTTAAAATTACTTTTTATCACCTGGCACAATTCTTTGCCATTCATTTGTGGCATCATCACATCGGTAATGATGAGATCAGGATTTTTCTCAACCGCTAACACCAAGCCCTCTTTTCCGTTGGGTGCCTCAATAATCCGATAGTTCTTAGCCAACTCCGATTTGATGGTTGCCCTTAAATCATCGTTATCTTCCACCAGCAATACGAGTTTATTCTCACCAATGATATCAGCTACTTTCTGTCCTTCATCAACATGGCTCTCTTCCAGCATGATTTCATCACTAACAAAATGCTGCGAACCCATGGGCAGTTCAACTGAAAATGTGGACCCTATGTTTTCTTTACTTTCCAGACAAATCGTTCCATGGTGCAACTCAACAATGCGCTTGGCCAGCATTAAACCGATGCCTGTACCGGCTATACCTTTTAAGCGTACGTTTTCACCACGTGAGAACCTGGAAAAAATCTGCTTCTGCTGCTTTTCGGGCACGCCTAATCCATTATCGATAAAATCAATCCTGAGCTTTCCATCTAACAAATGGGTTTTCACCTTAATATGCCCACCTTCTTCACCGTACTTAATGGCATTGGATATTAGATTATTAAACACACGACTAATTTTTACTTTGTCGACCCATAGGTTGACTTCATGAGATGACACCTCGATATCCATTGATTGTTTTTCCAGTAGGGGTTGAAAATCACGACTTATGGAGTAAAGTAGTTTACCCAAGTCAACCTTCTGCACCTTTAGTTTTAACTTCTGACGTTCGGCTTTTTGGAACTCCAGAAGCTGAGAAACATATTCATTAAGACTACCGGCGTTACGCATAATTAACTCAATGGCGTCCTTACTCTTCTCATCTTTCGGCAACTGCTCAACCAGTAGCTGAATTAATGATATGGGCGTACGAATATCATGCGCCACATTCACAAAAAACTGTATTTTCTCATCACTAAAGCGTTGTTTCTGCCTGGCCTGGTTGGTCATAATAACAAGTATTAACAAACCTAATATCACGAAGACATAAACCACAAAAGCCCACCACCTTAACCATAATGGATTTAAAATCTTAATATCCAATCGGTATTGCGAATCGAGGTATTTACCATCGGGAGAAATGGCCTTTACAATCAATTGATAAGTACCAGGCCGAATTTTTCGATAGCTGGCTCTTCGTTTATCCGATGAAACAATCGCTTGCTCATCATAACCTACCAGCTGCCACTCAAAACTGCTTTTACGCGGCCCATGCAATTCCACCACTTCAAAAGTAAATGCCAGTGAATTTTGATTATAGCTTAACTCCAACTCATCGAGATAATTCACATCTTTCAATACTGTTAATGTGTCAGGACTTAAACCGTTAATTAAAAATTCCGACACTCGTAGTTTGCCCCTATTGTTATATTCCCTCACGCTATCGGGGTGAAAAATAACGGCTCCATCAGGACCTCCAAATGCCAGTTCTCCATTCTTCAATTTGGCAGATGCTCCAAAACCAAATTCGTTAGCTACAATACCATCCTTTACATCGTAATGCCTAAAGTGTTTTTTATTCATGTCGAGCTTCCAGAGCCCTGTGCTGGCTGCCAGCCATAGATTATTGGAATTATCATCCAACAAAGAGTATACGATTCCAAGTTGCTTATTGCTTTCTGGATTTAATTGCTCAACGTCATTAGATTGTAAATCATAGACAAATAAACCTTTATCAGTGCCAATCCACAAATTATGTTTGTCATCGTAAAATAATCCATATACATTAGTAAGTACATTATTCGCTATTTCAGTTGAATATGTCAATCTTCGATGACTACCATTACGCTTATTTAACTCAAATACACCATTCATGCCACCAACGTATATGGTCTCATCTTTTCCCTTGACAAAATACTTGGCACTTCCGACCGGATAGGTTTGATGCAGTCTACCACCAACAAAACACATAACCGGGCCATCGGTCCCCCCTATCCAGACCTCATCATCGTCAACAAAAGTGGTAAATACCAATTTATGAGGCGGTTTTTCAATTAATTTCCTAGAATCTGATAAGCCTTTGAGTGGATCAAACTCAATGATTCCTTCACCATATGTTCCCAACAACAGATGCCTATGGTACCCTGAGATAGACAACACCGGAATATCTGATAACTGATTGAATCGATTAAAGGTAGACCATTCACCGCTTGGTGACAAACAACTTAATCCATCTTCTGTACCAAACCAAATATTACCATAATTATCCTCACAGATTGAGCGCACACTGTTGTTGTGCAAACTATTCTTCTCATTTAAAATGTGTGCTATATTCTTAAATGGTTTATTACTATTGTAAAGTATATCAATCCCGGTTTCTCCTGAGGCCAGCCAATAGGTATTAAACTCATCGATGTAAATATCATGAATACTATTTTGCCGAATGCTATTTGTATTATCCGGATCATGCGCAAGTTGCTGTTTGACCTTATGTGATTTATCCATAATAAATAAACCTAACCTGTCTACAGCAACAACTGCCTCTCCTTGTTTATTAAAGGCAATACTTCTAACGGTATTATACCTGTCAGCCGATCTAAATAAATCCGGGTGATGTAACTTGTCCGTCTCATCAATAATGAACAAGCCATCATTTTCAGTACCTACCCAAAGCTGATTGCTCTCATCAATATCAAAGTGAATAATATCCATCTTCTCCAAATAGACTTTACTCTTTGTAAGTTGTCCATTATTAAAATGGAAGATATGAATACCTTTCGATGTAGCTAAATAAATCTTCCCATCTTTTACTTTAAGGTGACGGTTGTACGTTAACTCAGGAAAAATCACTTCGCTAAATTGATTTGAATTGATATCGAACACCAACAAACCATTGAGCATGCCAATAACCATAAGGTTGTCATCTACCAGACAAGCAGAAATAAACTCATGTTCATAGGCTTCACCAAGGGTTAAAAAATCGTCATATTCATATTGGTACTTATAAATACTACCGCCAGTGCTTATTACAAAAAGCTCACCTTCATGATTGATGAGCTCAATAACCCTGTTACCCCATTTGTTTTTCTTTTGATTAAAGCTATAGTTGCGAACTTCATACCCGGAGTGGCGGTTCAGACCATTTGATGTAGCAATCCACATATAACCCAGTGAATCCACTTCAAAGTCATTGACATAACCATTACTTAAGCCATCTTCAACACCAAGATGTTTGATTTCATAAGCGTGCGATGCATGGCTCAAAAAAAATAATACAAAAAGCAAAACTGTGTAACACTTCCCAACGACTGCTTTCATTCTTCACTTCTTTAGTTTTCTCAATGACAAAAATAAACATTATTCGTTTAGCTGAAGTTGATATAGTTGTGTATGCCCCTTAGTTGCACCACTTCGATTCTTATGGCGCTTCCACCTCAACTGTTCAGCGCGTTGAATGGCTTTCCGATCCTCTTCCTGCATCCACTGATTCAAGGCATTCAGATTATCACGCACCTTAAAAGCCGATAGGACATAATCATTGGTAGCCTGCATCTGACTTTCCAACTCTTGTCTTAGTTTTTCGGCAATATCCTTGCATGCCGGGTCATCAATCAGGTTATGTAAGGCATCCGGATCCTTCTCATAATCGTAGAGTTCCTCAACACTGCGATACACCCAATGCTCGTAGCGTTCTTTCACCTCTTGGTTGGAAGTGGCTTGTGCTTTCATATATTTATGGCTGGCATAAGCATCGGCCGAACACTTAAACGGATATTTACCCGTTGCCCAGGCATTAAATACATAGCCATATTTTTTTGTCAATACGGTTCGTGAAGGCCGTGGTACACCACCTGCATTCTCATCAAATTGTGCAAACACATATTCAGAGCTACTCAAGTCTTTTCTTTTCATGGCCTTGTAAAACGATTGTCCTTCCATACCTGATGGCGGCTTAACACCAATCATATCCAATACCGTCGGCATAAAGTCAATGGCAGAAATCATATTATCCGTATTGACGGCACCTGCCTCAACCTCGCCGGGCCAGGCCACAATCCATTGGGTTCGGATACCATTGGGATAAACTGATGACTTGGCAAACGGTAAGGGCATACCATGGTCCGATACAAAAATCACAATGGTATTCTCATGATAGGGGCTCTTCTTCAGCACCTCAAGAATGGCACCCACGCAATCATCTCCACGTTTCACCGAGTTGTAGTAATTAAGCACCTCTTGTTTTACTTTTGGCGCATCCGGTAAAAAAGCCGGTACATCCACCTCATCGACAGAGAACACTTTTGAGGGTACAAAAGCATCAAATCCTTGCTTTTTCGATTTGGCATCGTTGAAAAAAGGCTTGTGCGGGTCGGCCACGTTCACCACACAATAAAAAGCTTGCTTTTCTTGCTCTACTGTGGAAAGAAATTCCTCCAATTGCTGACCATATGAAATGGCGGAGCGTTTCTCGGCGCCTTTAAAATCGATCTTAACATCCCAATACTTTTCAAAATCGGGACTCAAACTACTATCTGCTGATTTGTTGATGACCCCGGTAATATATCCACTCTCTTTTAATACCTCGGGCAGGGTTTTAAAACCAGCTTCCACATAAAAGAAACCACGCATACCGCTTTGATGTGGGTAACGGCTGGTTTGAAACACACTGCGCGATGGTGAACAATTGGAAGCCTGTACATAGGCCTGTTCAAAACGCATTCCTTCCTCAGCCAGGCGGTCAATATGAGGTGTTATTTCTGGTATCTGGCATCCATAAGCCCCAATGGAGTTCCAGTTCATATCATCGACAGTGATGAATAAGACATTGGGTTTGTTTTTTGATGATGCGAACATCATTAAACCAAATGCGCATAATAAGAGGGTTATAAAATAGATCCGTTGCATATTTCAATTTTTGCCAATAAAATTACTACGTACTTCCAAAAGCTTTGTTTATAAGGTATTCATAAAGGTGTAAATACTGGTCATTTCCCATGTCAAACACTACTATTAATACAAGTGCTAATTGTAAGCAAACCTAATTGACAGGAATACAAACCTCAATAAGCTTATGCTACTTTATTTTGCATGCATCGATTCACTTTTGAAAAAAATCCATTATGAAGTATGTAACGATTATTTTAACCTGCCTGGGACTATCTTTACTTTTTACACTTAACGCCTGCGATAAGGATTCAAACAAAGCAATTGAAGAAGAAAAAGAGTTACCTGCAGAATCGCCTGACAATAATAACAAAGATAAGGTAGCTGATTATTCAGATATTGAAAGCCTGCCTGCAGATACCGGTGGCGAACAGCTAGCCTACCTCAAAGGCACTACAGCAGCCAGTTATGGCTATTATGCCTATACACCTTCTGCATACCACCAGGGAACAGAAGAATACCCATTGATTATTTCTTTGCATGGTGCCGGAAAGCGAGGTGATGGCACTGATTTAGATGATTTGAAGAAGGTGCTTTGGCTAGGACCAGGTAACCTGATAAAGAAAGGTGAGTGGAATCCTACGTATCCGGCCATTGTGGTAGCTCCCTTAACAGCCACCAACTGGGATGCCAAGAAAGTACATGCCTTTATTCAATACCTGATGGACACATACCGGGTTAATAAGCAACGCATTTATTTAACCGGCAACAGCATGGGTGGATTCGGCACCTGGAACTACATTCAGGAATATGGAGACCAAGCACTTGTAGCCGCCATCATACCTATCTGCGGAAAAGGAAATCCTGATTTAGCTCATCAGTTTACTAACATTCCAGTTTGGGCATTCCATGGGATTGATGATAACACAGTGGATGTGTATGGAAGTATTGACATGGTTAAGGCCATTAAAGCTTTGGAAGTGGATTTGACTTACACACCTAAATTAACGCTTTACCCTGGTGTAGGCCATGATTGCTGGACCATGACTTACGATGGCTCCGGCATGGGACAAGGTAACCCCAATTTTGATGCTTTTGACATGAGCATTTACGATTGGCTGTTCAGGTATAAGAAGGAATAAACGTCTATTAATATTTTAATTATAAATCTATGAACAAAACATTTAAATATGGTTTTGCAGGGCTAATCCTGATTATTCTGGGAGCTGCTTGTAATCCCTCAAAGCGGAAAAAAGCGGAAAAGCACCCCAATGTATTGGTGATTATGTGCGATCAGCTGAATTACGAAGCCTTGAGTTGCTATGGCGGCCCTGTGCCAACGCCCAATATCGATCGCATTGCCAAAGAAGGCGTACGATTTACGAGAGCCTATAGCACAACTCCTTTTTGCTCCCCTTCTCGAGCCTCTATTGTAAGCGGACTTTATCCTCACCAGCATGGTGTAGCCCATAACCTAGGGTTCAAGCAAAAAGAAGGCATCACCATCAAGGATGAGACAACTGGTAAATTATTGAATAAAAAGGGGTATAAAACCCACCAATTTGGAAAGTGGCACATTGAGAGCGATTCCATAAATTATTTGCCTTACTATACCGACCAGTACGACTATGGCTACCAGTACAAAAAAGAAATGGAAGACAAGGGCATTACCGTTCGTAAAGATGATGGTAAGGATTGGATGAATTTTTACAATCAGTTTTGGCCGGTAGAAGTGAGTCCTTATATGAAGGAGAAGAGAAACTATCTTGAGTCATTGTGGGCGGATCATAGTAATAAAGACTTTCCTATTAAAATGGGTCGATTGAGATTAGAACAAGAGGACTGGATCGACGATAAGTTAGCTAGCCTGACGGTTGATAGAATTCGAAGAGCTACATCCAGTAACGATCCGTTTATGATTACGACCTCTTTCATTTGGCCTCACGACCCTAACTTTGTCCCGGATCCTTACTATGACATGTTTAATCCCGATTCGTTACAGATGCCTGCAAGTCAATTTCCGGATAAGAAGTTTGATAAGTCATGGTCACGAAGAATGGTAAAAGGCTATGGAGACGAAGGCCTTAAAGAGTTTATGCGTATCTATTATGGTGCTGTCAAATACCTCGACGACAGGGTAGGTAAGATATTGGCGGAACTGGAGAAACAAGGTGTGATGGATGAAACCCTTATCATCTTCACCTCCGATCATGGCGATATGATGGGAGGCCACGGCATGGTATGGAAGGTGAATGAATCATTTTACGAAGAACAGGCGGCTGTCCCTTTTATTATCCGTTACCCTAAGCTCCTAAAAGCTGCTGTTTCAGACATACCCGTGAGCCTTGTTGATATGAAACCAACCATTCTATCGGTGACGGAAACAGCATTTGAACAAGAAGTGGCAGGCGTCGATCTTATTCCTTTCCTCACGGGAGAAAAGGCTCGATCATTGGCACCTAAATACTCATTTTGTGAGCGCATTAAACCTAACCCCAATGGTAGTCGTGAAGTGCTGGAAGATGCCAAAGGGTCGTTTATGATTCGTAATGAACAATATAAGTTAATCATCTACCATGATGGGGATCGCTTCTTTTATGATTTAAAAAATAATCCGAATGAAACGGAAAACATGGTTAATGACAGCGCTTACAAGGAACAAGTCCTGGAGTTGGAAAACGCCATGCAAAACTGGTTAGAAGATACTGGGTGGAAAGGTCAGAAAGTGAAGTACATGTACCGAACATAGTTAGATAAACCACTAAATATCAAAGTCAGGCTGCAAACAGTCTGACTTTTTTTATGTCTTTTAAAGAATCTGGCTTATGTTATTTGGTAATTAGAAGATATCCATAACACAAATATTTCTCACAAAGTGCGCAAAGCTATATAGTCGCGAAGAACGAAAAACACACAAAAAAAGCATTCTATATTTTGCGACCTTTGCGTAATTCTTAGCGGTCTTAGCGTGAACCTTATTTTTCAGATACCAATACTTATCTGTCCATTCTATGGTTTTAACAGGAAGATAAAATGCGATTAACAGGTCCTCTCAATTGAAAAAAAAGCCTCTATCATCAATAATGACAGAGGCCTAATACAAACTTACAAATCCACTTTTACGCTCAACTCAAGTCGCTTAAATATTATCATTAATGCTTCTTTTTCTTTTTGGGTGCTACCTGGCGCAGCCACCAGTCGCGGTCAGGGTTATAGTTGCATTGCACTTTTAGTCGCTCAATCTCCTGACGTAACTGAGCTTCCACTTCGGCATACTCAGGCATTCCAATCAGGTTATTCATCTCTCCCGGATCGTTTTCCAAGTCATACAGTTCATCAATATCATGGTCTAAGAAACAATCCACTAACTTATACTTATCGGTTCGTACAGCCAACATATCAGGTCCGGCGTATGGATATTCATCATCCACATAATACTGGAATAACATGGACTGGCGCCAGGCATCATCCTTTTGATGTTTCAATAGTTCTACCATTGATTCACCCTGCATATAATCCGGCTGTTCAACACCTGCTAACTCAAGTATGGTAGGTGCCATATCCACATTAAGGCACAGCTCATTAATTTTTAACTCCGGCTGAATCAATTTTGGATAACGAATCAGCATTGGAATTCGCATGGAAGCCTCATAGGCAATACGTTTATCCCAGTAGCCATGCTCTCCCATAAAATAACCATTATCGCTGCTATAGATGATAACCGTATTCTCTAATTCACCTAATTCCTCAAGGGTAGCCAATACTTTACCCAACGATTCATCCACGGCCTTTAAAGTTTTGAGTAAGCGCATAAACTTATCACCTTTCACCGGCCATTTTTTAATCGGCAGTGAATCAACAGGCACATATCCTTTCCACTTGGCATCGGCTGCTTTAATGCGCTGCCACTCCGGTTTACCGGCAAAAGTCTCGTTGAGCATGCCATGTGGCGGCTCAGGCAGTTTCTCATCCGCATACAAATTATCGTGACGAGGTGCCGGCGAATGATCCTCATGCACCGCTTTATGCCACAGGTTCAAACTGAAGGGTTTATTTTTATCACGCTTTTCTTTTAACCAGGTAATGGCTTTGTCAGTCAGGATATCGGTCATGTATCCCTTCTCCTGGTATTCACGACCATTATCATTTACCTGTGGATCAAAATAATCGCCTTGTCCGTTAAAGCTGAACCAATAATCAAAACCCGGACGGATATGTTCAGCTCCTTTTTTATGTGCCATGTGAATTTTACCCACATGAGCCGTTTGGTATCCGGCATCCTGTAGTAATTGCGTGTACGGCTTAAATCGATTCCAATCCGGATCAACATGGCGGTTATTTTGGTTCACCCCATGAATATGTGCATACGTTCCGGTTAAAAAACTGGCACGCGAAGGCGAACAAATAGATTGCGTACAAAAATAATTTTCGAACAACACCCCTTCTTTGGCCAAGCGATCCATATTGGGTGTTTGTAAAAACGGATAGCGTTCATTCACACCTAACGCATCATATGGTTGGTCATCTACCAATACAAACAAGAAGTTGGGTTGTATATTTTCCTTCTTTTTTTTTGCCTGGCAAGAAGTAAAAACCATTACTACCAGTGATACCAATATTATATTTCTAATCATTTTATCTTGTGTTTAAAAAAACATAAAGTACATCGTGAAACAGGCAATTACGAGTAGCAGTGACAATACCCTGAAGTTCTTGTACAATACTACATTTTTCAACTCTTCCGACTCTTGTTTCCAAATGTCCAAGGTCCATGTATTTTGCTTCACCTTGTCTTCATCTGGCAAGTGCGTTGCTAAACTCACAATAACATTAACTATTACACTTAATACCAAAATGATTGGCGCTAATAATAAGAAATGAAGTTGTATTTCCATACCCAGCACATATTTGCTAATCATGATAATGGCTGCCAATAACAAACCTGACATCAAACCAAAGAAAGCCCCTTTTTCATTAGAACGTTTCCAGAATAAGCCTAAGAAAAACGTACCTACAATCGGTGGTGCCAGATATGAGGTCACCTCCTGGTAATAAGCTACTAAGGAATCAAATTGCTGAATGATGGGTGCCCAGAAAACAGCAAACACCAATACTAAAAATGAGGTAATCCGCCCCACCCATACTAACTTCTTTCCATCTGCATTGGGATGAAAGCGTTTATAGAAGTCCATGGTGAACAGTGTCGAAACAGAACTCAGTGTCGCACTTAAGGTGGATGTTAATGCCGAAATCATGGCTGCCAGAATAATACCAATTAAGCCAACCGGCAATAACTTTACTATCATACGCGGATAAACCTGGTCGGTATTAATGCCAAAGCCTGACTTTAAGGCACTACCATCTATCATTTCAAATGGCAGGTTTTCCACTCCAAACAAATTGATACCACGAGCAATTAATCCTGGCAATATGAAAATAAACAGGGTAAAAAGGTACAGAAATCCAACAAACAACACGCCTTTTCGGCCATGGTCAATGGTCTTAGCCGATAAAACCCGCTGCACCATCACCTGGTTATTACCCCAAAAATAGAAGCCTAAAATGGGTATACCTATCCACATGCCTAGCCAAGGCACGGTTGGGTCACTCATGGGGCGGGTTAACTTTAACCATACGCCTTCATTGAAAAGGGTATATAATTCTTCCCATCCGCCTATTGAATCGAGTGCGAAGAAATACAGTATAGCCGATCCTACAATTAAAACTGCTGCCTGAATCATATCGGCGTTTATGGCCGATGACAATCCACCAATAATTGTATAACTACCAGCTACAGCTGCCATAATAACAATAATGGTGAACAACTCTAAATCTGGAAAAATCAACTTGATAATTAAGGCTCCTGTATATAGCGTTGCTGCCGCATCCAAAAATACATTTCCAAAAATGGTGATGAATGAAAAGTAATATCTCGACTTCTTATCGAATCGTCTCTCCAGAAATTCCGGCATGGTAAAAATCCCTGATTTTATATAAAAGGGAAGAAAGAACAGCCCAAAGAACACCATTACCAACACGGAGATCCAGTTATAGTTGAATACGGCTATCCCACTAATAAATCCTTCGCCTGAATGTCCCATTAATGTGGAACTTGATACACTGGCTGCAAATAAGGAAAGACCTATCACCGGCCAGGTCATGCTTCTTCCGGCTAGGAAGTATGAGTCAGAATCTGAACTCTTCCCATTCTTCAAAGCCCACCATATGATGCCGACTAAAAAGATAACTAGGATGCTAATATCTATTGCACTAATATTCATAATATTGAAACTTTTTATGTGGATAACTCCTACTTCGTATTGTCTTTTATGAATTGTACCAACTCATGAATATTAGCTGTAGCAGCACAACACCACTGATCTGAAGCTCCATAGTAAACATACAAGGTATCATCAACGATCACATTTCCTGTTGGGAAAACGACACCCCATTTATATAAGCCGTTTTTCTCAATATCTGTTTCAGGTTCCAGAATAAAATCCTGAGTACGATACAGTATTTTAGTTGGATCTTCCAAATCTAACAGACAGGCTCCTAATCGGTAAGTAAAATCCTTATCCACACCATGGTAAAGCATCAACCAGCCTTCATCTGTCCTAAGAGGTGGTGTGTTACCACCTACTTTCGGCTCCCACCACTCTTCACCTTTCAGCAATAATTTACTTTCCACATTCCACGACATCATATCATCTGATGATTTAATCCAAATAGCAGGGGCATCAGTTCCATATTCTTCACCTACATAATTTTTTGGACGGTGAAGCATGTAAAATTTACCATTTATCTTTTCCGGAAATATAATAACGTCACGGTCATCTAAACTAGGCTCTGTCAAACGGCCCACTTTTTTGAAATTAACCAGGTCTTTTGAGATGGCTAGTGCTGTATTTCCCACATTCTCGCGTAAACACTTTGGTGCGAACTCACTTAACTTAGGCGCTTCTATCTGGTCGTATTCATTCTTCCAATACTGTCCCGGAGGATAGGGGCGAAATGCATAAGTCATATAATACTCGTCGCCAAACTTAACGACCCTTGGATCTTCAACAGAACCTGCATCATAACCATTAGGATCTGGCGTTAAAACAGGTTTATCCTGAACACGCTTGAAGTTAAAACCATCCTTACTTGTTGCTAACCCAATATGTATATGATGTTCCTTATCGTCACCTGCAGCTCTGTACAATAAATAAAATGTTCCATCTTCATACCAGACAGCAGGGTTAGTTGCAACTAAACTTTCCCACTCATTATCCGGATTAGGTGATAAAATTGGATTTCCTTCAAATTTCTTCAGCTTCATCGTTATCTTCTTTAATTGTTATTTTTCCTATAGCTGTTTGGAGACATTATCCCAAACTGATAAGCCAAATATATTGGTCATTAAAGAAGATGTGGTTTTATAACTGGTCAAGGAGTTTCAAATGTTGTTCACCTATCTTTATATAATTACTAATGTGACATATAGATATGTGCATTTTTAATAATTAATCTTTTTCATTGCTATAATTACTTAATCATACTATCAATTTCCTGAATAAACAATCCCTGTATTTCATTCCAGAATTATTAACTTCTTTTTATAATACTAAAAATAGGAGCTGAACTTAAACCAACTCCTATTAATATAATTAAAATCCACTAACATCCTGAAAGATAATATTTTAATATATGGTGCCGCAGTTTACTTCTTAATAAGCTTAATAACTGAATCGCCTGCTTTAACAATGTATACACCAACCTCTAAATTCGCGACTGAAATAGTACCGTTAGCAACTATAGCTTGCTTCACCATGGCCCCATGTACACTGTAGATTTCAAGTACAGCTCCCTCTGCAGCTCCACTAATATTCAAAACATCAGTTGCGGGATTAGGATAAACTGAAACATCTGACTCATCAATAGCATTAAGGCCAGTAGACTGATCTTTATAAAAATAGACGTTGTCAATATAAAAGGTGCCATAGGAGAAGTTACCTGGTGTTCCTTCTGTATCGAATTTGAACTGATAAATATCGTTAAACAGCATATCAGGCTTGGCATTTGTGAAATAACTTATGGGTATATCCACGCTAGTCCATTGCTCCTGTGTTATTGTGCTAATATGGTATGCTGTCTCACCAGTATTCTGACTAATTGGCGAAGCTCTTAATTCTATTCCATCAGCCGTCCAGTAATCGAAATGCAAGTAATCTGCAGCAGAAACATCCATTGCATCGAAAGTGGTTCCCTGATAGTTCAGTTTCCCAAACTTCAATGTTGATCGACCATTAATATCGATTAAGGAGAACTCCGTACTTTGCCACCAACCCGGATTGTAATCCACATTACCAGGCGCTATATAACTGTCACTAAAAATAGCGGTAACATCAGATTGGGAATGATTAGGAACTGGAGCATTAGTAGCGGGCAAAGGATCCACAGCTACCGCCGTACCAACAGGTCCGGTAATATTATCAAAGTACAGTTCTACACCATTAGTTATTGTTTTTTCTCCGCCAGCACCGTCATACCCTGGGAGAAAAAGAACGTGCAGATATTCATCATTAGCACTAACCACACTGCCGTTCCAGGCCACACTAAAGTCAAGACTAATCGATTCCCATCCACTACCTGCAGTTGTAAAACCAACTTCCACACTTGAACCTCCATTTAAAGACGATTCGAGCTTTATTATACCTCCTGCCACTTCAGTCGTATAAACGTCAAAAGTTACTGTTTTATCTACCCCTGTCAGATCAATGTAATTGCCGATTAACTTTATTTTAACAAGCTGCCATTGTTTAGGGCCATCCTGGTCCCACGCTACGGTAGGGCCACTTTCAATATATTTAAGCACTTGTCCATGAGTGCCACTAGCATCAGGATCACTGACAATTTCAGCTTGTCCGCCATCACCTGTTAATAAGTTAGCGCCATAATCGGATTCGAAATCCAAGGGTAGCGTCTGAGCCATCGTCATACAAACTGTCAGTATGAGCATTGTAAAAATTGTAGAGATTCTTTTCATGATTTTTGTTTTAAGAATTTATTAAACTGATCTACTCCTCGTCAGGAATCATCTTCTTGAAATCAATTCACCAGGCCACATCACTGTTGCCAACCTACCATTTCAACACTCACATTCTTTCACATACATGCACACTCAAACCCCAAGGGTCAACAAAAAAACAGTGATCCGGAAATAAACATCTGGAGTAAGAGGAAAAGTAACTAGCTGTTAAACCAATTATCTTTACCTCTAACATTATAGCTAATTAGAACCTTCTAAAAGGACATGTCCATCTGCCACTTTGAGTAGCATTAATCATTACAACCTCGCTACCAACCTGCACATTAAAGTCCCCTTCTTCCAATACCCATTCACCAGCCAGGTTAACAAAGGCTAAATCAGACGCCTTCACTTTTATTTGAACTGTCTTGGTTTCATTAGGACTCAGCTCAATTTTATCAAACCCGCGCAAACGACGATTATCAGGTGTAATGGAAGCATACAAATCTGATGCAAATAGCAGCACAGATTCTTTTCCTGTTCTCTTTCCAGTATTGGTTACATCAACAGAAAAAGTTAGTGTGTCTGATGGGGTAAACTCAGGCTTATCAACCTTCAAATTACTGTATTCAAATGTTGTATAGCTCAACCCATGACCGAAGCCATATTGTAAATCCTGAAGAGCACCGTAATTATAGGCACCTTGCATCTCCGTCCTGTTCTCAGCCGGTTTATAATCATAATTCATCAATGAATTGGGATGCTTGGGATATGTATAAGGCAGTTTACCCGATGGATTAGTAACGCCAAATAAAATGTCAGCAGTCACTTCTCCTCCGAATGTTCCCGGAAGGTAGGTTTGCACTATAGCTCCGGCTAGAGGCTCTATATCCGAAATGGTACGCGGGCGTCCTTCATTCAATACCAATATGATTGGTTTACCTGTTTGAGCTAAGGCCTTAACTAAATCTTGTTGATTTTGCGATAAAGACAGATTGTTCAGATCGCCGGGTTTCTCGGTATAGGTGTTTTCTCCTATACAAGCGACGATTACATCAACATTTCTGGCAGCATTTACAGCCTCGGCGATATTAGTCGTTTCTTCTTTCCACCAGGCATCCATTTTGTAAGATACCCCAGGTGCATACACCACATCATTAGCATGTTTCTTAATTGAGGTTAAGAAGGTATTGTGGTTATCAATGAATTGTTCGACCTTTTCGCCTTGCCACGAAAGGGTCCAGCCACCTTGTAAGGTGCGCATTGAGTGCGCATTGGGTCCTGTCACCAATATTCGTAGCTTAGGCGATAGGGGCAAAAGGTTTTCAACATTTTTTAGTAAAGTGATTGACTCTTCTGCAGCTCTTCGTGCCTCATCCTGATGGTCTATGCTGGCAAACTTCTCATAACCAGCGTAATCAAACACGGGCTTTTCAAATAGTCCAAGACGATATTTTAAAAGCAAAATACGACGCACAGCGTCATCCAGACGAGACATTGATATTTCACCTTCATTGATTAATTCGATAAAATAGTCGGTATAATCCACATCATAAGGTACCATGGCCATGTCAATACCTGCATTAAACGCTATTTTTATGGCCTCTTTATCGCTTTTAGCAATACGGTCACGTTCGTAAAGATTATTAATGTCCTGCCAGTCTGTTACCACCACGCCATCAAACTGCAGGTCTTCTTTCAACATTTTTGTTAGCAGATTATAACTGGCATGAACCGACTCTCCATTCACAATACCTGAGTTAACCATTACTGTAAGGGCTCCGGCCTCCACAGCCCTCACAAAAGGCTCGTAATGTTTCTCTACCAGTTCATGTAATGGGATATTGGCAGGCGTTCTATCCTTACCATTTACAGGAGTACCATAGCCCATATAGTGTTTCAGGCAGGCTGCAACATGGTGTTCATCTACTACATCTCTATCAGCCCCCTGGTAGCCTTTTATCACTTCCTTTCCCAACTCTGAAATGAGATACACATCCTCGCCAAAAGTTTCCCAAATTCTCGGCCACGCAGCATTACGCCCCAAGTCTAGTACTGGCGAAAAATTCCATGGCAGATTTGATGCTCGTGTTTCGTACGCTGTGTTTTCAGCACCTTTTCGTACCAAATCTCTGTTGAATGTGGCTGCCTGTCCAATTTGCTGAGGTAAGAAAGTAGCCTTTTGTGTGTAGGTGGTTCCGTGTATGGCATCAATACCATAAATCACAGGAATACCTGTTGCTTCAATGGCTATCTCCTGAATGCGGCTGACCACAGCTTGCCATTCATCCAGTGTTAGTGGTGTATTGGTCGCCGTATTAAGTATAGAGCCCGTTTTCCGATTGACTAATACGTCATTTAGCATCACTTCGTCCAGTTTAAACGGAAAGTGACTTGAATATACATTCTCACCTTCTCCAATCACATCGAGAGTAAATTGGGCTGTTTGCCCCACTTTTTCTTCAATAGTCATTTGAGTCAAGAGCGCCTCAATTTCTTTATGATAAGGGGAATGACTTTCTTTCTGACCGCAGGATATAAAAGAGATAGTTAATGATATGACAGTAACTATTGCGAGTACATTTTTCATTGTTTCTTAATTCTAGATATGAGACAGAACCCGGAAAGTATTCATCAGGCTCCATTAATTGGTTTAATTGAAATCGAATCTTTATAATGTTTTCAATTGAGTTTCTTCAACTCAATTAGTAATTAATGTAGGTTCAGTTGAGCGTAATGGTGATGACAGCGCTCTGTGTGGTTTGTCCCCTGCTATCTTTGGCTTCTACATACCAACTCAGATTTCCTGCATTCAGATGGCTTGTATACGATGTACCTTCAATACCTTCTTTCAGCAATGAAAAGCCATTAGCAGCATCTTGTTGAATGTATAAGTCGTAGGTGATGGTTCCTGTGCCGGCAGATGAGGCATTCCAACTAAAAGTAACATCACCAGCTGGCATATCTGCTTTAGGAGCTATGAGTGCAGGTCTGGAAGGCAGCACTCCACTCTCTCCTTCACCAATTGTACTAAAAGAATTAATTTCACTTTTAGTGCTCGAAGTTCCATCGTAGGCCTCTATCTGCCAATAGTACTTTGCGGCTATATTTAACTCCTGAGAAAGGGTATAACCAGGGTTTTGAAGATTATCACCTGCAATACTCAAATTATCCTGTGTTGTTCCAAACCAAAATGTGTACGTAAGGTCATCCTGCTCCGGATCGCTTGCTTCCCAAGTAAAAGATGGTTGCAATGACTCGCAGGTTTCTCCGTCAGCGGGTGAAAGTAGTATTGGTTGGGTGGGTGGCAAATTGGGATCCTTTGATTTACTACAACCCAATAGAACTGTCACTATACTAAATATCATTATTTGTGTTCGCATAATTTTTCCGTATGAAGAGGGGTTATTGCACAATAAATCGCATGGTTTCTTCCATGCAATCATTAGATATCTTTAAAAGGAAGATACCCTTTTTTAGCTGACTCACATTTACCTTAATCTTATTATTGGATGCATACCGTCGTTGCGATAGCAGGTGCTGCCCACTAATTGAAAAGATTTCCAATGAATACACTTCTTCCTCAATATTTGCAGGGCAATTGATTGACAGCACTCCAGTTGTTACAGGATTAGGATAAACTGCCAGGGAATTAATAGCAAATGATAGCATACCATCTTCAGAACACTGGTTGCTATCCATCAGACTAGCAACATAATGACCTGTTGACAGTTTGTTTAGTGTGAATGTGGCCGATTGACTTGCATATTTTTCTCCATTTAGCTCAATGGTGTATGGCGCCTGGCCACCCTGAATCGTAATGGTTACATCGTTTCCTGCGACAGTTGCGGCACCCTTTAGAGCTTCTGCCTGATTTAACACAACTGTATAATGACCTTTGTAATGATTAACCGATGTAGCAAGAAGTTTATATTCGCCGGCTGCTAAATCAGATATCGTGTATGCCATGTTCTGGCTTATCGGATGTGAACTGCCGTCATCTAAAGTGACCGTTATAGGGGCCACTTTGCTCAATATCGTTATGCTCCCATCATCTAACTGGTAGCATGATGGGGATACATACGATATTTGAAAATTATTAGCAGAAAATATTTCTTCAGCATCATCGGAGATAATTTCCCCAACCTGTTTAAATTCAAACCAGTTAAGATTATGCTCTTGTTGTTCTACTTTAAATCGTAGGATATAATTGCCTTTATTTAATAATAAAGAAGGTCCTTTTTGCGTTTGCCAGGTACTCCAACCACCCGTGCTGCTCAAATTAATTGTGGCAAGCGATTCAAATGTTTCACCATTATCGCTGCTTAACCACATGGATAGCTTTGGCGCATTATTTTGCGATGCAACGCGCATACTTAAATCATAATAGGCTGTGTTTTGAACCGTAATCAGATAATCTAGATAATAACCATCGCGAGCATATGATGAGTTTTGACCTCCTCCGGCGTCAGAACAATTCTCAAAAGTAAAACCATAATTAAAGTGAAAATCTTCAGCTTCTATTTTGCCCGGCACCGGATGACGCATTGGCAAATTATTCTGCACCGACATATTTGTAAAACTACCTAAGGTCTGTGTTCCGGCTTTAACGCTAGTTCCATTATAGGATAATAATAGCTCATCAAAATAAGTAAAAGCAGAAGCCGTGGATAATTGCAGTACCTTGGAATTCTCAGAACTGATCTTAACCTCAACTAATTGATAATTTGTTCCATCTTTGTCAGCTAAAATAAAATCATCTAACTGCAGACTGCTGGCCGATGTCACCTCCTTATTAAGCGTCAGGTAAACCTCGGTTCCTGCGATGTTGGATGCTGCCGAAAAAGCGTTAAACTCAACGTTACTGATTGGCTGTGGATTAACAAATTCAAAATAATTGAGATTGGCACCTCCCTGTTCAAAATAGAACACCAGCTTCACCTCCCCGGCTGGTAATATAATATCATCAAAAGCCGATGTTGCCCACGTTTCGTAGTTAGCAGTTGATGGTAATTCCAGTGCAGATGATATATCCAGGCCATTGGCCATTAATTTTATTTTTGCCGTATTACCGGCATGTCGAATATTTAATGTATATGACTGCTCCAAGTCATTATTAATCGTGTACTGTAGCCATTCCTTATCTGCCGTCCAACCAACATTATAAGGGGCTTCCACAAATGAGCCATCCTGATTGGTGTCGCTACTGTGCTGAATATCGACCCCATCGCTGCGATAGGCCCAACCGGTATTCCAGTCGGTATAGTCGGTCACCTGGCTTAGGTTGGCTGTATCGGTATCCCAGTAGGCATAACCATTACGTCCCAGGTCATAGTCAGCAAACCAGGTTCTCTCGCCAACATTGTGCTGTTTATAGGGCTTTGTATCAAAGGTATGTGGCTGACGAATCATGGCATCAATCACATCATGCATCACACGCACATTTTCTATTTTATGATTATTGGCCCATTCGGTAACCGCATCAATAGCTGCCTGACCTGTCACATCATCTGATGTGGCACTGGTTCGCCAGCCATCAATAAGTTTTTTGTAGGATTCAGGCTCTTCAACATACATTACATTGTTGATACCATTCTTTTTAACTGGCCACCACGACCAGCCAATGTCCTTGCTTTCGCATAACTGAATCAGATGCGTGTACCATACATTGGAATTTTCGCCACTCTCGCCTAACCAAAGTGGCACATTGTGCTGTACACTTCTTTCGATGATCCAATCAAGTGAGTTGGCATCTACATTATTCCAATATTTATGAAAGCTAATGACTAAGTTATCGTCCCACAGAGGATCAGGTAGTCCATCGTAGTTATTAGCCCAATCGTTACCTTCCAGAAAGATTATGTGATTATCACCTGTTGAACGGATAGCATCCGTACATTCTTCAAGTAAACTCCACAGCATTTCATTGCCATTATCCTTGAGTTCACTCCAGTTGGTTTCATTCAATAGGTCGTAGCCGCCTATCCAGGGTTCATCTTTATAACGTTCTGCCAACTTTTTCCATAAAGCCACCATCTTATGTCGGTTATTCACATCCTCCCACAAAGATAGTTTGCTATCGTCATAATCACTGATGTCAGCATTACGACCTTGCCCGCCTGGTGCCGCATGCAAATCTAAGATGAGGTACATATTATTTGCTTTGCACCAGCTTAACACATCGTCCACACGGTCGAAACCACTTTGATGCCAAGTGTAATTTTTAGCACCTAAATCAGTAACACTTTCTTCTTCAATTGGTGGGGTAAACTGGTTGTAGTGCATGGCCAGGCGGAGGCTATTGAACCCCCATTTGGCCATCGAGTCCACATCTGCCTTAGTCATGTGGTTGTTCCACCATAGCTCGAAGAATTCATCGGTGGCGGCTTCCCCTATAACCTCATTGAGTTTGGTGCGGAATTCATGCTGTGTGCCTGCTACACCGGCCGTTTTCATCATGTACCCTTCCATCAACACCCAGTTACCGGTTCCAATGCCACGCAGAATAACCTTATTTCCCTGGTCATCTTTAATCAGCCGGCCTTCGGAGGTAAGAGTCTGGGCATTTATAGCACCAATGCCAACAGCCAGTAATATAAAAAGGAGTATCTGTCTCATCTTGTCTTGTTTTAAATCACTAGTAATAATTAAATTACGTTAGCAAATAGCGTCTACAATGATTCAATTATTACTATTTGGAAGTAAAGAGGTGAATTGGCATCCACCTCCATTCTTCTAACCTTTTAGTTCTGTTTTTTAATGCCTGAATACTCTTTCTTTAAGACAATCTCATCCACGTAAATAACACCACTGGTTCCTTTACCATGACTGAACATTACCCATAAATATCTGATATCATTGGCATCAATATTGCCGTGTGAAAAGTCCTTATCGGAGAAGTCAAATGATAAGTCAACCCAGCCATCTGTCTCAGTTATAGCGTGCTCCACTTCAACACGTCCATCCCATGTATCCAATGTGGAAAGTCCTATTTTTAGCAGACGCTCATTTTCTGGCATATTAAAATTATAATCAGTTCCGCCAATATTAACCGTATTTCCCTCTAAATACACACGCAAGGACACTTCGCTGTACTCACCCAAGAAGTTAAGTGTTACATCCGACAAAGCATAGCGGGTTTCGGTCCACCAGCCGCCTGTTTTTCCCATTAGCAATACATTGCTTCCATCAAATGTATAAGGATTCGTATCCGGGTGAAACTCATTCAAGAGCTTTGTATCTCCATTAGCATCACCCCAGCCACCAGCATAGGCTGCTTCATCGTCAAAATTGTTAAAGAGCATGCTCTGCTTTTGAATATCCCCGCTTTCAATTGTAACAGTTGCTTCAGCTGAGAGTAAGGCTCCCTGAACAGCCGACTCAAATTTCACGGTATATGTCCCGGCATCTAAATAGCGTAAGGTAGTATCCGTAGTTGAAGTATTCACCCAGTTACCATTGCCAAAGTCCCAGCGACTATTTGTAAAAACAGTCGACGCATCGGCATTTATTTTAAGTTGTCGTAAGTTTTCCTCACCGGCCACGCCTGGAGTTGACACATCACTTACTAAAATAAGTTCATCGGCTGTAACACTTATCTCATCAAAGGTTTCAGTATTCATCCTATTGCCGAACACAGCTGTAACCTTGGGCTGATAAGTGCCATCTACGGTGTAAATAAATACACCTGACTCCTGACGTACGGTCTTTCCATTTCCAAAATCCCACTCAATGTAACTCAACCCAGGTGTCTTATTCTCAAATGCATAGCTATTGGCAATACCAATCTCGGCGGAAACATCTGTAAAAGTAACATCGAGGTCAATGATGTTCTCACTCCAGTCTTTTGGTTTGTTTTCATCTTCGCAGGCCACTGTTAATGTTAACAAGGTAATTGCGATGGTATATAATATTTTATTCATTGTATTAAAGATTTTAGAATACATACTGTTATTCGAAGCAACCTGGTACCTTTTGGACCAATTCAATATCATCAACCATGATAACACCTGTCCCGTCGCGGCCAGCTCCCCTGTCATTATCCCAAGCATGGGTAAACATCACCCAAATGCTTTCGACTTGGGTTGGGTCAATCTGATCGAATGCGTTGTCGGTAAAGTCAAATTCTACGTCAATCCATTGGTCTAACTCGTTCAACTTTATTTTTCGCTCAATCTCCTGACGACCAGAGCCATCGTTTAATCCTATCTTTAAGTTCAGGTATGACTCTGGTATGTTAAAGTCGAAATTGCCTTCCGGCACTTCAAATGTGCTTGGGATATAAAAACGCATGGCCACTTTACGCCACATGCCTGCATGAGAGAAGTCAAACACCTCAGTGTCGAAATCATAGGCCACTTCGGTCCACCAGCCACCGGCTTTACCAATTAACAATACATTGTTATCTTCAGGAAACTGATACGGTGCATCGCCATCTACATGGTAATCATTAAAAAGCACAACATCATTGGGGTGTTTTTGCACCCATGTACCTGCGTATGTCGCCTCATCATCAAAATTATCGAGCATTATACGCTGACCGATAGCACACCAAAGTGTTTCGGTGGCAGTTACTGTTTCAGCCTCTTTAGATAGCTCGCCATCATAGGTGTAGGCATTGAAAGTAATGGTGTATTCACCCGGATTGATGTAGTACACTGTGTCTTTATCCTGCTTACTGGTTTCGCCATTCCCAAAGTCCCATGTTATAAATTGGATGGCATTATCGGCCTCACCACCACCTCCACGCACATACTCTACTTCGTATATTTGAGCGGCAATTTCGGTCACATTAATCTGAAGTTGATCAGCCAATTCTTTTAAACTCTCAGGATTTGGTTTTTTATAGTCGTCTACAACACCTACTTCTGTTGGTTCACAATTCCATAAACCTACAGCCAGGATTAACAATAGTATTTGTGATATATGTTTCATTTTTAGTTTTTTTTAGTTGCTTAATACCCTGCATTTTGCTTTAGTGGCTTCGAGCTTGAGCTTGATAGTTGAATCTGCACATCGGCTATTGGCCAGATCCCGCGCGTTGCTTTATCAAAGGTGACATCAAAAGGACTTTCGTAATTATTTGTTATAGCTGCGTCGGCCACGTCAATACCCTGTCGTAATAGATCCCAGTAACGCAGGCCTTCACCGAAAAACTCCTTTCTACGCTCTTCAAAAATTCTATCAATACTTACAGGAGGATGTGTTGTGAAACCAGCACGTATGCGCACTTCCTCGAAATAGCTTTGGGCAGTTCGGGTAAATGCTCCCCCCTTTAGTGATAACTCTGCAGCCATTAAAAGCACATCGGCATACCGAACAACTGTCCGTCCATCAGGATGACCACTGAACGCTGGATCATCAACGTATTTGCTAAGTGGAGTATACTTTTTAAAATAGTACCCCGTATGCTGATAGCTATTGGAATATTCATTTTCACCCACCTCACTATTGGCATCTAATATGGTTGCATTACGCCGTTCATCGGCCGGATCAAAAATATTGTATACATCTGGATGAATGGTTCCAAAGCCCCAACCTGCCGCATATGTTGATGTATTGGACAGGTCTCTTAAACCATAAAACTGAACATCGGAACGGCTGGCCCCTTTGCCATTGTAAGAATAAGGAATCTGGTAAACATGTTCTCTGCTGTAATATGATTCATCGGAGCCGGAAACTAACCATAGATCAGCAAAATTATCGACTAAACCATAGTGATTGTCTTCAATAATATTATCAACCAATGAACTAATTACATTTAGTGTAACGCCTGGCATGTCGGTTTGAGAATAAAAGCCTGTATAGAATAAATACACACGAGCCAACATCGCCTGTGCGGCATATTTTGTAACACGTCCTTCTTCCCCTTCAACTGATTCGGGCAAATCTTCGATGGCTGCCAGGTAATCTTGCGCTATCTGTTCATACACCTCATCGGGATCGGCCTGGCCCACATCAGCATCGGCCAATGTGATAGGTTCGGTAATCAATGGTATGTTTTCATACATACGCACCAGATTAGAGTATATATATGCACGAATAAACTTGAGCTCAGCCAGTATTCTTGCCTTCTCAGTCTCATCTCCAAATGTGATGTTGGGTATTTTTTCAAGCGCTACATTCGTGCGGTAAATACCCACATAGCCTCTCCACCAAAACTGGTCGTGCTGCCAGTCGGTAACCAGCATCTTATGCTTTTCAAAACGTCTGACATCTGTTCCATCGGATGAACTGCCTCCACCAGTAAACATATCATCGGAACACATATTAAGGAAAAATTCAAACTCATTGGTGCCGCCCTTGTCATCTGTTATTGCGTTATAAGCAGCATAAAGAGCAGCATAAGCATCTTCTTCAGTCTGATAAAAATTATCTTCGGTAGTTGCTGTGTGATTATCAACCTCTAGGTAATCGTCACATGCAGCAGCTCCTAAAACCAACAGAGCCATTGTGATGTGTAAAATATATCGTTTCATACTTTATAAATCTTTTGTAACTATTTAAATATGTGATTCAAACAACCCTTCCATTAAAACCTTAAGTTCATTCCAACGGTAAAGGTCCTGGCCTGAGGATAAGTACCAGTATCAACTCCTGAGTTAATAGTACCGGAACCAAACTCAACATCCACACCCGAATAATCGGTGAATGTGTATAGATTCTGAGCCGCCACATAAAGCTTTAGATGTTCAATTTTAAAACGCGATAGGGCTTTCTGACTAAAAGTGTATCCCAGCTGAACATTTTTAATGCGCAGATAATCCCCATCAACAACATATCTATCTGAGAATAGACTGTAGTTTTTGTTAGGATCTTCAATGGATGCGCGTGGCTCGTTGTTGGTCGAATTTTCGCCTGTCCAACGGTTAAGCATTGTAGCAGGCAGATTGGTTAGTCCTGCATCTAAACGGCGCGAAAGGTTCGCAATTTGATGGCCGCCTGCGCCCTGCATAAACACAGATACATCAAAACCTTTCCAATCGGCGAACAGTGATAAGCCATAGAAATACACCGGATTTGAGTTACCCAGGTTAATTTTGTCGTTATCATCTAAAACACCATCACCATTCTGATCAATAAAGCGTACATCACCAGGCTGTGCATGAGGCTGCATCTTAACGATATCACCATTCTCATTAACTGATACCGGCATATTATCAATATCTGTCTGATTCTGAAACAAACCATCGGTTTGGTAGCCCCAGAAATAGCCCAATGGTTCGCCTTCTTCTGCCCTGGTTACCAATCCATATGTTTGAACAACAGCACCACCCAGTACCTTTTCATCATTACCAATATAGGTTACCTCATTCTCGTTAAATGAAATGTTGGCATTGACACCCCAGTTAAATGCACCTGCCTTATCATTGTAACCAAATTCAAACTCATATCCACGGTTACGCACCTCTGCTGCGTTATCTATAGGCGAGTTACTACCATAATGCCCGGGAATCTTGACCGCCAGCAATAAATCTTTTGTCAGCTTATTATAATAGTCAAAGGTAAAGGTGAATTTGCTATCTAAGAAATGTGCATCTAAACCAATATCAGTTTGTTCAGAGGTTTCCCAGCGAATGTCTGGTGTAGGAATGGTGTTAGGCGCTAGGCCCTGCATGGATATACCGCTGGTAAGCGGATTGCCAATCACATAGCTACCTGCATCTGATATATTTGAAACATACACAAAGTTGCCAATATGGTTACTACCGTTTTGTCCCCAGCTGGCTCTTAGCTTAATAAAGTTGGCAATACTTTTAAGAGAAGCCGCATAGTCTTCATTGGTCAACACCCATCCTCCTGAGAAAGAAGGGAAATAACCGTATTTATTATCTGGTCCGAATCGTGATGACCCATCAGCCCTGAACGTAGCAGAAAAGAAATACTTTTCATTATAATCGTAATTAACCCGAGAAAAGAAGGATAGCAATCGGTTAGGTATCCCCATACCACCGCTTGAGTTACGTGTTTCTTTATCGCTGATGGTATTATCAATATATGCGTAATCTTCTCCTTTTGGTGTTTTGGTAATATCAACCCCACTACCCCAAAGACTATGAGACGTTTCTTCTAGGATGGTGCTACCCGCAACCGCATTAATACTGTGTTTATTGAGTTCCAGATCATAGGTAACCACGTTTTCCCAGTTGTGATTAAAATAGCGCGTCATACTTTTTTGCACATCATCAACCAGGTTAAAATCAGAGGGACTTAGTTTATAAACCGGATTATAGTTTTCCCAGGTTACGTAGGCCAGGTCAATACCATACGAACTTTTAAACTTCAGATTTTCCAGAATGCTGTATTCAACAAACATATTACCAACAAACTTGTCCGTTCGGGTTTGTGAATGCAGGTACTCCATTTTCCCAACCGGGTTAGTAATACCCTGGCTGACGTATTCTGACACACCATACTTTCCATGCTCATCGCGTACCGGCGTTAACGGATCTAAGTTATAGGCTGAAGCCAAAGGACCGCCATAGATATTGTTTACATCAATACCACTGCTTTCTATATTAGAATAGTAAAGCGATGTACCTGTGCGTAACTTATCATTATGGCTCTTCGTTTCTGCATTTACACGAGCGGTAATACGGCTATAGTTAGAGTTATCAGGTGCTACCAACCCCTCTTGTCCGAAATACGAAATACCTGAAGAAATCTTTGCCCTTTCCGTGCCGCCATTCAATGTCACACTATGATTCATCATTGGTGCATTCTTGTTGTAAATCTCATCTTGCCAATCCGTGTTCGCCCGACGATTAAAATCCATCGGTCTGACACCATCGTTTAACTGAGCTTCGTTATAAAAAAGCACATACTGATCGGCATCCATCAATGATAATTTACGCTCAGGATTTTGAATACTTTGAAAACCATCGTACGTCACCGTGAAGGCCTGGGCTTTTCCTTTTTTAGTGGTAATAAGTACAACGCCGTTAGCTCCACGGGCTCCATAGATAGATGAAGATGCTGCATCCTTTAATATTTCCATGCTCGCAATATCACCCGGGTTGAGATAGTCGATGCCACCAACCGGCAAGCCATCTACAATATAAAGGGGATCGGAATTTCCATTGGTACCGGCACCACGAATACGTACCGACATACCTGCACCCGGCTGAGCAGAACTACTGGTTACGGTAACACCGGCCGTACGTCCTTGCAATGCCTGTTCTACTCTTAAATTTTGGGTTTTCTCTATATCCTTTTCGCCTACCGACGATATGGCAGCTGTTAGCGAGCTTTTCTTACGGGTTCCATACCCTACCGCAACCACTTCGTTTAAGCTGATGTTTCCAGACCTTAAAACAACATCCATTTTTTGACCACCACTCGCATTCGTCAGTTGTACTTCCTGCGTCTCCATACCAATAAATGAAAACACCAGGATGTCACCTGCTGCCAAATTATTTATGGTATAGAATCCATCCATATCTGTTATCACTCCTTTTGATGTTCCTTTCACCGTAACATTTACACCGGGTATTGCCTCCCCATGCTCATCAGCCACCTTACCAGTAACATCTAATGTTTGGGCTAATAAACCTGTTACACTGCATAGCAGCATTGCAACGAAAAATAGTTTCAATCTTTTCATAGTAACTTTACTTTTTATCAGACTTAGTCTTTTCCATGACATTTAGATTTCTTGTATTTGCCGATTGTAAAACTATTTATTCGGAGTATCCAAGCCCAAGAAAGCACATAGACTATAGGTAGACAGAGTAAATTTGATATGGACATCTTATAGACAGCTTGACGTTAGTACTTGACAATCAAAACCTTTTAAGGCCCAAACTTTACACTGGCAGGTGCGTCTTTTACTTACAAATATTAAGCGAAAGAACATTCATTATCATTCGAATCTTAAGAATAAATCAGGCATTAGCTATAGTATAAAGTAAGCTACCTTTATAATGCACTCCCTATATTGATTAATAATGAGCAAAATGCCAAGTGAGTATGACACACCAATAGCCACATCACCATGATGCTTCAATACAAAACCAAGCTACTTAAGGCAATTTGATTTGAGATGAATGATAAGTTTTCAACTATCACCCTGAATAAGAAACTATCTTAAAATTCTCTGATGAATTTATACAAGTTCTGAGAGTGTTCCAGGTTTAGCTTTTTACGTAAGCGATAACGGGCAGTATCCACGCTGCTTGGCGAGATATTTAAGAACTGTGCAATTTCGTTGGTATTGGCATTAATACGAATAAAGGAAATCAGGCGAATATCATGTTGGGTCAGTTCAGTAAATTGGGATGATATGCGTTGAATAAAATACTGATGATCTTCTGCAAAAAGCTTATGAAACAAGAATTCCTTCTTTTCTTTGTTTATCTCCTGATCTATTTTATTCACCCATCGTGACGCTGCACTGTTTTTCATTTGAGCCAGTGCACCTCTCACCTCTAGCAAAAAGGTATTCTTATGCCGTATTATTTCGGTAAATTGTAATAACTGTTGTTTTTTAGATTGTATCTGAGCTGCTGCCGCCACCTTTTTATAATGTTTATGCTTCAATCTTAACTTCTGATTTTTAGCATATTGTATCGCAATCAATGCAAGAGACAGAATAATAACCAATAAAACACTTAAGCGCAGATAATAATAGCCTATGCCTTCGATAAAAATGGGCAAGATTGTTTTTCTTTCTACCGTACCATTAAAACGGCTCTCAAGTTCAAAGTGGTATTCCCGTGGCTTTAAATCCCCATATGCAACTTGTATCTGTGAAGAAGACCATTCTGACCATTCATTATCATATGGCATTAGCCTATATCGATATTCAACATTGTGCTTTTTACCACTTGCAAATGAGAGTGTAAGTGTTTTAAATTGCCGACTCACCAGGTTTAAGGTATCCCTGGTATATGGATAATATAACGTTTTAGGCTTATGTATCCCTGAATAGGTTATTTCAATCTTTGATATAACAGGCTCTTTTATAACCTGATAATTATACTTGAGGTTTAATGGCAGTACTTTCACCCCTTGTTCAGTGGCTATGTAGAGTAGTTTTTCAAATACTTTTAAACATTCAAACTGCTTAAGTATATCATTATTAACCTCACTTAAGAGTTTACTGTGAACCACTGTAGAACCATCCGCCAGTTCTTCAATCATCTTTAATTCATCATTTTGAATATAAACCGCAATATTGTTTTCAGGAGATACTTCAAGAGCTGTGATACCACTCCCTTCAATACTTCGCGTTAGCCCAATCCGACTCTTTACAAAATGCCCCTCTACATATTCAAATAATGCTGCGCCATCATAAAAGAAAAAGCCATTACCCGTGGTAAATACATTCTGCATGGCAGTTGCTGTCACAGCACATGTATCATCATTTATCTGAACACGATAAACAGTGGCATCAGCACTACCTCCATGCACCCATATACAGTTATTGGCTTTATCAAAATCAAGTTTAGGATTTCCCCAAATACCTAGATTTTGCCGTTCTTTAAATTTGCCCCTTTCTTCTTGCATCCATAAAGTACCAGTATATGCAGAAAATAAATAGTGATGTGAATTGCCAAACTGTGCAACATCCATCACCCCTGTTTCGCTATAAATTAATCTGGAAGAAGCCTGGTTTATCTTTAACAAACCTTTATTATGGCATGCAAACAGTCCGGAGGCGGACTCATTCAAGGCCCAAACCTGTCCCTGTGTTCCTGATATAATTGAGAAATCTTCTGGCTTATAATTGGCATACAATCCTTTGTTGGTGGCAACATATGTTGTTTGATTATTTAATAAGATATCGTAGGTCGCACCTTTGCTAATGATTGACTTTAAAAGACTCTCTTTGTTAATCTTTGCAATACCGTAATCAAGTCCGGCCCAAATATTTCCATTCTTATCCACAGCCAATGATAACACTGTATTATCAAGAAGTCCTTGTTGCTGTTGTATCTTACGTTGAATACCCCCCCTATTATTTTCGGTCTTTACTGGAATTATTCCGTCCAAAATGGAACCAATGTAAAAGGTATTTTCGTCGTAATGAATTGCTGAAAAGCAAGTCATACTTTCGGGCAATACAACAGTATTAAAATAAGTACCATCGTAATTATAAATCTCACCATTCAACAATACAATGTAGAGTTTATCATCATGTTCAAATAACACTCTAACTTCCTGCTCCATGGCAGGTGCAAATGGCTTAACTAAAGTAAACCCATCTGAATTCAAGGTGCCCAGGCCTTTTTCAGCACTTATGGTCCATATTTGATTTCGCCATTTGCCTAAACCTGATAAAGTCTTAGGGAATGTGAACTGTGCTATGCTTTTTGTTTGAATGTTATAAACAGTTATTACACTATTAGACTGAAAATAAACATTGTCTCCATTTGCCTCAATATTCCAAACATTACCATTGACATCAGCAAGATGGTGGTAAGTCAAGTTCCCTTCTTCATCGATATCGAAGCAGCCTATTTCGTCACCGCCGCACCAAATTTTATCTTTGTAAATAGAAATAGCGCGTAACGATTTGCCATTGGGCAGTTCATTTAATATCCACTGTCCGTAAATATAGCGTAACAGTCCTTTATCGTTTGCAATGTAAATAATGTTTTCAGCATCAACTTCAATATCCCAATTCTGTCTGCCAGCCCTGTAATCATTCTTGTCATAAGAGGTAATATCAGGAACATATGTATATTCAAGTGCATTAGTAACGCTAAACATGAAAAGGCATAGGATTATTAGTAGGTTATATCTTAATCTCATGATAATGAATAGTGGCTATTTTGGGTTATCCATCTTCCTCACACAACTCAGAACAAGTTCTTACTTGAATGTGCCATACAAATGTAGGTAATTATTTCCTTTTTCATTTTTATAGTTAGTAACGACTAAACCTTTATATTAACTGACATAACCACTTATATAACTATTACTACACATTACCTTCTGCCAACATTTTGCCGAATAACCGCCATCTCCTCCTCATTCCGATAAACATTAAAAACGATATCGAGCCAACAAGCCACCTCCATATCAATATTATTGGTTGCTTTAAGGTATCTTAATTGAAGGTCACTGTCTTTTAAGTTCTGATTCTCATAAATCAAATAGAAACAGAAGAAAACCGCGATTGCAAATAACACCTGAAACACAAAGACTTTATTAGCCTGAAGTTTTCGTTGGTGAAGACTCCGCTTCGCCTCGTTCATTGATAATACGAGAGCGTTAGCCCGCTCATCCATTTTTAAAAGTACCTCATTATATTCTTCTGACACATATCAGTTGAAGCTCAAAACACGCCATGAAGGTTTGCCTATAATTCTCAGTCAGTATATAGGCATCATAGAAATGGAGCTTGTGTACCACTTGATTCAGGTTGATGCATATTTTGTCAAGTATATCTTAATTAATATAGTCCGACGCTGCTCGGTGTATTTTCTTTTTATGCATTGATTACGGTATTACGTAATTTTCTGCTCTTATTCATTTTAGTCCCACCGGGCAAGTCCTCCCGTTTTTAGGTACCTAAAAACACATCTTGCATCCACTTCGTAAGAAATATTTCAAAACCTCCTTTTCTTTATCTGAAAGTGCATACACTGAGGCCTTTTTACATGCGTAAGCCACCCATTTTTAAAAGTCATGGTTTGGCAAAAGGAAGCGGAATAAAAAGCCTCGTGCGCTGGGAAGAGAAATCAATTCAAAGAGATTTTGAGCGGACAGAGCAAAGGGCTTGTATTTTGCGGCACGCAATAATACCAAGCTTTTTGCTCTCGGGCCTGTGCGATGGAAAAGAAAATGTCTTTGATTGATTTTGGCGCGTTTATGCCGAACGCTTTTGCATCAAACCACGATCGGTCACACCTTTGCTGAAGCATGTATAAAAAGGCATGGCTTTAAATAATTCTTTAAGTTTCATACTGGTAGTTTATGAGTGTTATTTCTACCTCATTAAAAAGAGACGAATACAACATGGCATTCGCCTGTTATTTTCTTTTGGGAAGGAACTCTGCCTATTGGCAGATGAACTATTGGGAGAATGAAACTTTTAAACCTGAGCAATTTAAATTACCTTTGTTTGTAGTCAATTATATCAAAAGTGACCATTTGACGACCACTTATTTTTGACAACCATAACTCACTGAAAATATAAGCGTTGCGGGCACACCAAAAGTCCCGCCTCGGGTACCACTTTAAAGCGCTTAAACAATGTTTAAGCGCTTTTTTATTTTCAGCAACTTCGAAAAAAGAATATTCCAATAACAGCGGTTGACTACAACTTCCTTAATCTATTTGACATGCATTTACAGGCCGTATATGGCGTCCACCAGAATACAGCCTGCAATAACCACAAACACTTCAAAAGAGTGATGAATTTAGCTGTTTCCATGAGGTACATTCAGAAGAGCCCATACTATCAGTTTAAAACAAAACCGGCACACGCCAGCAATGTAAGTAACATCAACAAGTCTGGAGCAAAACGCCAGTACTTTTACTAACTCTTATGAATAACAGCAGCAACTCCCCTACGCTTAAATTGAACCACCACCCTCCCACTCATTCAAATAAATAGATACTAACACACAAAGCTCAACGAATTTTTTCATTCATCATAAAAATAAAATCATTCATCAAATACTGGAGATAATTAAACAAACTATTCCACATCTAATGTTAACTAATTATTTAAGAAAGCTATTTTTATGACAAATGTTGCGAAGTAAACCGCCGGCTGGTCATCAACCTGGCAAGATTGGCGTCACGCTTTGGAAGAGGAGGCC